>NZ_JBIRWQ010000035.1:0-83857 GCF_044388125.1 Actinoplanes sp. NPDC020271 | reverse complement strand
CCCCCCCCCCCCCCCCCCCCCCCCCCCCCCCCCGCCCCCCCCCCCCCCCCCCCCCCCCCCCCCCCCCCCCCCCCCCCCCCCCCCCCCCCCCCCCCGGGCCGCGGGGATGGCGGCGGGCGCGGTATACGGCGATGGCCGGGCTCCCCCGTTGGAGTCCGGCCATCGTGTCTGGGGCGGTGCGTCAGGCGAAGCCGTTCCAGCCGATGCCGATCTGGGCGCCGCTGTCGTACGGGTGGCTGTTGTCCCCGGTGTTGGCGTAGAGCCAGAGCGTCCCGTCGGGCCGCGTGGCGAGCAGATCGGCGTGCTGATCGTTGTTGACGTCGGCGGCGAGGACCCGGTCGAACTGCGCCCAGCCGGTCCCGACCAGCGGCCCGGTGCTGTACGGCGCGTTGTTGTCCCCGGTGTGGGCGTAGAGCCGCAGTTGCCCGTCGCTGCCGGAGGCGAGGATGTCGGCCTTGCCGTCCGCGGTCACGTCGGCCGCGGTGACGTGGATGAACCCGGCCCATCCGTCGCCGACCTGCCGTCCGGTGCTGTAGGGGGCGCTGTTGTCCCCACCGTGCGTGTAGAGCAGCAGCTTCCCGTCGGCCGTCACGCCGAGGACGTCGGCCTTGCCGTCGCCGGTGACGTCGGCGACGGAGACGTTGCGGAACCCGCCCCACCCGTCACCGACCAGTTGCCCGCTGCTGTAGGGCGCGTTGTTGTCCCCGCCGTGGGTGTAGAGCCACAGCGTCCCGTCGTTCCGGACGGCGACGACGTCACCCTTGTGGTCGCCGGTGACGTCCGCGATCCGGATCGTCGTGAACGTCTGCCATCCGCTTCCGACCAGCCGGTTCGGGCCGTAGGGGGCGGCCGCGCCGGCCCCGTTGTTGGGGTAGAGCAGCAGGTTCCCGTCCGTGGTCCGGCCGATCACGTCGGCGTACCCGTCCCCGGTCACGTCCCCGGCCGCCAGCCCACCACCGGACCCGCCGAACAGGGCCCCGGCGATCACCGCCCCGTCCGCGGCCTGCGGTTCGTACCGGCTGGGGTAGGCCGACACCTGGACGGCCTGCGCCACCTCGCCCACCGACCGGGTTCGCCACGAGCCGTCCGGGTAGAGGCTGAGCATCTTGTTGAGGAAGGCGTTGGTCGCCCACGCCGGGTTGAGGCGCTGCTGCGCGGTGCCCCACGAGGCGCGCTGCTGGAACAGGCCGAGGCTGTCGTGGTCGACCTGTTCGGAGATGTTCTCGATGCTCGTCTCGACGATGACCGTGGCCATCGCGATCGTGGCGGCGCGGACGTCGAGCCCGCGGGCCTGGACGGCGGCGGCGACGGCCCGGGCGCAGGACACCCGGTATCCGGTCATCTGGTTGCGCATCTTGCCCTGCAGTCGCGGGTTGAGGGACGTGGCGAGCGCGTTGTCGGCGGCGGTCACCCCGGCCGAGCTGCAGGCCGCGGTGGCGTACGCGTGGGCGGGTGCGACCGTACCGAGGAGGAAGGCGCTGCTGAGGAGGGCGGTGATGGCGGCGCGACGGACGAAGCTACTGGTCATGATGGTTCTCCTTTGAACCGAAGAGGTGCGGGGGTCAGGAGAAGCTGTTCCAGCCGATGCCGATCTGGGCGCCGCTGTCGTACGGGTGGCTGTTGTCCCCGGTGTTGGCGTAGAGCCAGAGCGTCCCGTCGGGCCGGGTCGCGAGCAGATCGGCGTGCTGGTCGCCGTTGACGTCGGCGGCGTTGACCCGGTCGAACTGCTGCCAGCCGGTGCCGACCTGGGGCCCGGTGCTGTACGGCGCGTTGTTGTCCCCGGTGTGGGCGTAGAGCCGCAGTTGCCCGTCGCTGCCGGAGGCGAGGATGTCGGCCTTGCCGTCCCCGGTCACGTCGGCCGCGGTGACCTGGGTGAAGATGCCCCACCCGTCCCCGACCTGCCGTCCGGTGCTGTACGGCGAGCTGTTGTCCCCACTGTGCGTGTAGAGCAGCAGCTTCCCGTCGGAGGTGACGCCGAGGACGTCGGCCTTGCCGTCGCCGGTGACGTCGGCGACGGAGACGTTGCGGAACCCGCCCCACCCGGTGCCGATCAGCTGCCCGCTGGCGTAGGGCGCGTTGTTGTCCCCGCCGTGGGTGTAGAGCCACAGCGTCCCGTCGTTCCGGACGGCGACGACGTCACCCTTGTGGTCGCCGGTGACGTCCGCGATCCGGATCGTCGTGAACGCCTGCCATCCGGCGCCGACCTGGTAGTTCGGCCCGTAGGGAGCGGCCGCGCCGGCCCCGTTGTTCGGGTAGAGCGACAGCGTCCCGTCCGGCCGCCGGCCGATCACGTCGGCGAACCCGTCCCCGGTCACGTCCCCGGCCGCGAGCCCGGTGCCGGTGCTCTCCTGGACGTTGACGTACCGCATCGGCTTGTAGTTGCTGAGCACCCGTCCGCTGGTCTCCGACCACTTGCGGTGCTTCGTGTGCGGCTCGACCTGCTCGTAGATCCAGAAGTCCCCGCCGACCGCCCCGACCCACTTGTCGAAGAGCACCACGTGCGAGCCGTTGGTCGGGTTGGCCGGGTTGTGGTAGTTCAGGAAGTCGCCCGGCTGCAGCGAGGTGAAGGCGATCGGTGTGCCGATCTCGTTGAGGTTCCCGGTCCAGTAACTGCCGTTGGTCCGCAGCGCCATCGACACGAAGCCGGAGCAGTCGGTGCGGTACCCGCCGTAGTAGACGTCCTGGCTGTACGGCACCTCGGCGCTCACCCAGGTCTGCGCCCGGGCCAGGATCTCGGGCCGGCCGATCGCCGAGCCCGGGCTGACCGCGGCGGCCGCGGTCGTCGCCTGCGGGGTGGCGACGTCGCCCTTGCCGGCGGCGGCCTGCGCCGGGACGCCCAGGGTGATCGTGGCGGTGAGGCCGGCCAGGGCGATCGTCGCGCTGCGGGAAAGGATGCTGTTCATCGGACTCTCCTTCGGTCGGAGCCGCCGTCATCGGCGGGCACCGATGACATTCCAGGAGGGCGCCAGAGATCCCCTGTAGAAGCTCTACAACCGCGGCACAGGGCCGTACCGGGCGTGCGCCGCACCGGTGATCAGCGCCCACGGCGAGTCGCCGTAGGACCAGTGCCACCACCGCCGCGGGTCGTTGACCAGCCCGGATGCGCTCAGCGCGCCGCCCAGCAGCTGCAGGCATCCGGGCGCGGCCGGTTCGACGGCGCCGCCGTGGCAGCAGGGCAGGTCGGCCGGTGGGCCGTCGTCGACCGAGAACAGGGTGAGGTCGACGGCGCCGCCGGTGCGGTGCACGGCGTCCTGGGCGCCGTGACCGGCGACGATGACCAGCTGGACCGAGCGCGGCAGCAGGCTCTGGGCGACCACGAGTCGTTCCACCACCCCGAACCGCAGCAGGGCTCGCCGGCCGGGGGGAACCGTCAGCGGCGCCGACGCCGCCACGTCGACCAGGGATTCGGTTGACTCATCGAGGGACATGGGGGCTCCTGAGGAGTGGTTGTGCGGGCAACACACCACTGTCGGGGAGTCCTCTGCAGGTTCTCTGTAGTTCAGGTACAGAGCTCCTGGTACTCGCGGGCACCGAACGTGCGGAACGTGCGCAGCGCCTCCGCGCGGGCCGTCTCGGCGGCGGCCCGGTCCCCGCGGGCCAGTTCCAGCGCGGCGATGTCGCGCAGGGTGCGGGCACAGAACAGCGCCGCCTCCTGCCCACGGAAGATCGCCAGTGCGGCGCCCAGCCACTTGCCCGCGTCGTCGAGCCGCCCGGCGGCCAGGTCCAGTTCGCCCATCGTGCGCAGCACCATGGCTTCGCCCCAGCGGTCGCCGGTCGCCTGGTGCACCGCGAGGGCCTCCTGCAGCGGCTCGCGCGCCTGCTCCAGACGACCCATGCGCACGTACGTCTTGGCCAGTGCCCGCCGCGAGAACGCGATCAACTGCTTGTCCCCGAGCTCCTCGAAGATCGCCAGCGCCCGGTTCAGTGCCTGTTCGGCCTCGGTGAGCCGCCCCTGCGCCCGATGGGCCAGCCCGATCGTGCGCAGCGACAACGCCTCCCCGCGGCGGCTCCCGGCCCGCCGGTAGGCCGCCATCGCCGCGTTCAACGCCTCGTCGGTCGCCTGGTACTCACCGCGTTCCAGGTGCACCGAGCCGAGCACCCGCGCGCAGTGCCCGGCGGCCCGGTCGTCGCCGAGCGCTTCGGCCAGCTCGGAGGCCTGCTTGAGGAAGTGCACCGCCTCCGGCAGGTAGCCCTGCTCGCGGCAGGCCAGCCCGAGGGCGCTGAGCGCGCTGGCCCGGCCCCGGTCGTCGCCGAGGTCACGGAACCGTTCGGCCGCCTCGGCCAGATGCTGCCGGGACTCGGTGAACGCGTCCTGCTCGTAACGCAGTTGCCCGAGTTCGGCCAGCAGCACCGCCTCGGCGTGCGCGTCCCCGGCGGCCCGGGCGGCGCCGAGCGCGGCGCGGTGGGCCCGGTTCCACAGGTCGGGCACGTTGCCCAGCGCGTACCGCGACGCGCACAGCACCGAGGCCACCGCCACGGCCTGTTCGGCCAGGCCCAGTTCGGCGGCGCGTTCGACGGCCAGCACCAGCGAGGTCTGCTCGGTGTTCAGCCACCCGCGCGGATCGTCGGCGGCGCTGCCCAGCACCTCCGGGTCGGCGCCGGCGCCGGGGCGGGGCGCGATCGGCAGGACCGCCCCCGAGGTCACGTGGTCGGCGATGTGCTGCGACAGCCGGCTCAGCGCCGCCGACCAGGCTTCGACGACCCGGCGGGTGGCGGCGATCAAGGCGTCCCGGGCCTGGTGCCGTTCGGCCTGCTCCCGCGCGTAGATGCGGATCAGGTCGTGCAGCCGGTACCGGAGTTGACCGTTGTCGTCCACATAGGTGTAGTCGACGAGGTGGGCGTCGACGAGCTGTTCGAGGATCTGCTCGGCGGTGAGGATGTCGACGTCCAGGGCGTAGGCGAGAACCCAGGACCGGAAGTCGGAGAATCCGAGGTGCCCGAGCCAGCAGATCGCGGTGTGCGCGACCGGGTCCAGGCTGTCGAAGCTGAGCCCGATGCTCATCCGGATCTGCAGGTCACCCGCGGACAGCTCGTCGAGCCGGCGGCGTTCGTCGCGCAGTCGCGTGGCCATCAGCGCCGCGGTCCACTGGCGGCGGCTGGCCAGCCGGGCCCCGGCGACCCGGACCGCGAGGGGCAGGTTCCCGCAGGCGGCGACGATCTCGGCGGCGGCCTGCGGCGCGGGCGCGATCCGGTCGGCCCCGGCGACCCGGGTCAGCAGGTCGGTGGCCTCCGCGGTGGAGAGCAGGTCCAGCCCGACCAGGCGGGCGCCGGCCAGGCCGCCGAGCCGGCTGCGGGAGGTCACCAGCACCGACGAGCCGCCGCTGCCCGGCAGCAGCGGCCGGACCTGCGGTTCGGCGGCGGCGTCGTCGAGGACGATCAGGACCCGGCGGCCGGCCAGCAGGGTGCGGTAGGCGTCCATCCGCTCGTCGGCGCCGTCCGGTACGGCCTGCTCCGGTTCGAGAGCCCGCAGGAACCGTCCCAGGATCTCGGCCGGTGACGCCGGGGTGTCGGTGTTGCCGCGCAGGTCAGCGTGCAACTGTCCGTCCGGGTAGGCGGCGATGACCCGGTGCGCGACGTGGGCCGCGAGCGCCGACTTGCCGACCCCGCCCGGCCCGAGCAGCGCCACCACGGCCGGCCCGTCGGTCAGTGCCGTCTCCAGTTCCTCGATCAGCGACTCGCGTCCCACGAAGTCGGCCGGGTCCGGCGGCAACTGGGCCGGGCCCCCGCGCCGGTACGGCCGGGGCGCGGCCGGCTCCGGGCCGAGCAGCCCCGGGTCGGCCCGCAGGATCCGCTCGTGCAGCGCGGTCAGCTCAGGGCCGGGCTCGATGCCGAGCTCCTCGACCAGTGCCTCGCGGGCCTGCCGGAAGACGGTGAGGGCCTCGCCGGTGCGGTCGGCCCGGTACAGCGCGAGCATCAGGTGCGCGCGTAGCGTGCTGCGGGCCGGATGCTGCCCGGCCAGGACGGTCAGCTCCCCGATCAGCTCGTCGTTGCGCCCGAGTTCGAGTTCCGCGGCGATCCTGGCCTCGACGGCGGCGATGCGCTGCTCGTCGAGGCGGGCGGCCTCGGCGTCGAGGATCCGGCTGCGCACCCCGCCGAGCGCGGGCCCGCGCCACAGCAGTTCCGCGGCCCGCAGAGCGTTGGCCGCGTCCCGGTGCCGGCCGTCGGCCGCGGCCGCGCGCCCCTCGGCGACGAGGGTGTCGAACCGGTGCCGGTCCAGGGCGTCGTCCTCGACCCACGCCTGGTAGCCCGGCGCCCGGGTCACCACGACCTCGTCACCGACCGCGCGGCGCAGCGTGGACACGTACGTCTGCACCAGCGCCCGCGCGGTGCCGGGCGGGTCGTCGTCCCAGAGGATGTCGATGAGCCGGTCGGCGGGCACGGTGCGGCGGGGTTCGAGCAGCAGCGCGGCCAGCAGAGTCCGGATCTTGGTGCCGCCGAGACTCACGGGCTCCTCGCCGCGTACGGCCTCGACCGGCCCCAGGAGACGAAAGTGCATTCCTACGCTGCCACCGCCTCGATCACCGAGTACGGCGGTTCCAGTGCGGTGACCGTGGTCCGCCGCAGGCCGGCCCGGCCCAGCAGCGCGTCGAACTCGGCGAGGGTCCGCTCGCGGCTGCCCGAGGTGGCGAGCATGGCGATGTCCATCAACGGCGCCATCCCGGTCGCCCGGTCGTCGATGACGATCTCGGTGATCACGATCCGTCCGCCCGCCCGCAGGGCATCCCGGCAGTTCAGCAGGATGCGCTCGGCGTCGTCGTCGGCCCAGTCGTGCAGGATGAACTTCAGCAGCAGCACGTCACCCTCCGGGACCGCCTTGAAGAAGTCCCCGGCCACCGCGGTCACCCGGTCCGTCAGCCCGCGCTCGGCGGCGGCCGCCTCAGCCCCGGGCACGGCGTGCGGCAGATCGAGCACGACCGCGTCGAGCGCTGGATGCTTCGCGAGCAGGGCCAGCGCGTACGACCCGTGGGCGCCACCCACGTCGACCACCGTGCGCGCGCCGGACACGTCGATCACCTCGACGGCCTGCGCGATGATCGGCGCCGACATGCTCGCCATCGCCGCCCCGAAGATCGCGCCCTGGTCCGGGTGCGCGGCCAGGTAGTCGAAGAACGACATGCCGAGCGCCTTCTCGGTCTGCGCCTCGCCGCTGCGGATCGCCTCCGGGATCCGCGCCCACGTCTGCCACATGGTCGGGCTGGACTGCGACGCGGCCAGGTCCCGCAGCGACAGCGGCGCGTCCCGGTGCAGGACAGCCAGGGTGCCGGTGCCGGCGAACCCGTTCCCGGTGGCCGTGACGAGCCCGAGCGACGCGCAGGCCCGCAGGAACCGCGCGGTCGCGTCCGGATCCGAGCCCTCGGCCGCGGCGATCTCGGCCGCCGTCCGTGGCCCACCGGCCAGGTGCTCGGCCAGATTCAGATCAACCGCCGCGCGTACGGCCTGAGCCAGCCAGGGCCCCACGATGAACCCCATGACGGTCTCATATGGACTCGCAGTCATCATCGGAACTTAGCGTCACGGGGAACGCGCGTCAGCCCGCCGTCAGACAGTGCGAAACACGACCCGGTGTCGTCCGCGGCGGTGTCCCGGCCGGCCGGGTGGCCCCGGCCGTCGCGAAAGGCCTGCACGTCCGGGCTGCCGAGGCCGCGCGACTCCTGCACGGATGACAGTTGTCAGCATCCCGCCTGACTCCGGTCACGCTCTTTCGATGACAGCGCTCACTGGGGCCGGTCCGCTGCGGGAGCGAGGCTTGTCGATGTCAACAGAACATCTGTCAGCAGGAGGAACGATGACATCTCGGCAACGGCTATCGATGGTCGCCGTGACCTTGCTCGCGGCGCTGGGACTCAGCTTCACGGGCGCCGGAACGGCGGCCAGCGCCGCCCCGGCCGCGGCTCCGGCGCCGGTGACCGCCCTCGCCACCCCGATCACCGGAACGGCAGCCGACGGCGGTGCGTTCGCCGGCACGTTCACCCCGTCGAAGTTCACCACCCAGGGCTCGGAGCTGCTGGCCACGGGCGTGCTCACCGGCACGGTCAGCGACGCGTCCGGCGCGACCGTCGGCACCGTCACCCGTACCGTCGCTCTGCCCGTGACGATCGCGGCGGCGACCTGCCAGGTGCTGAACCTGGTCCTCGGGCCGCTGCACCTCGACCTGCTCGGTCTGGTGGTCGACCTCAACCAGGTGCACCTGGTGATCACCGCGGTGCAGGCCGCCGGGAACCTGCTCGGCAACCTGCTGTGCGCGATCACCCACCTTCTCGACGGCACCCCGACCGCGGGCGGCCTGGCCGCGCTGCTCAACGCGATCCTGGCCCTGCTCGGCCGGCTCTGACCCGTCCGCACCGGCATCCGTGTCGGGCCGTGCTCGAACAGGCGCAGCCGCACCCCGCCAGGTGCGGCTGCGCCGCCGTTTCCCGCCGCCGTCGGGCGCCCCCTCGGTTTCCCGCCGTCGTCGGGCGCCCTCGGTTCCCCGCCGCCGTTGCGCGCCGCTGCTTCCCGCCACGCTGCCACCGTGAGCCGCTTCCCGTGCGTCGCTGTCAGCGCAGCCAGCCGGCGCCCTCGGCGAGTCGGACCGCCTCCAAGCGGTTGCGGGCGCCGGTCTTGCGCAGGATCGCCGAGATGTAGTTGCGCACAGTGCCGGCGCTCAGGTGCAGCGTCGCGGCGACCTCGGTCGACGGAACCCCGGACGCGGCCACGCTGAGCACGTTGAGCTCCCGCGGCGACAGCGGACTGCGGGTCGCGGTAACCATCGCCACCGCCAGGTCCGCGTCGATGACCCGCTCACCCCGGGCGAGTCGCCGGATGGCACGGACCAGCTCGCACGGCGCGGCCTGGGTACCGACGACACCGTCGACACGTAGTTCCAGGGCCTGATTGAGCAGGTTCGGATCGTCCGGCCCGGCCAGCACCAGCGTGGCGCAGCCGGGCTGCTCGGCTTTGAGCCGGGCGATCGTGCCCGGCCCGCCGTCGGCCAGCACCGCGGCGGCGACGACGGTCATGTCGGGCGACACGGCGCGGGCCATGCCGGGCGCCTGGTCGAGAGCGCTCAGGTCGGCGACCACGTCCAGGTCCTCTTCCAGGGAAAGGGTGGCGGCGAGAGCGCCGCGGAGCAGATTCACGGGTTCGACGAGCAGAATGCGGATCACGGATGGCCTCCCAGCCGAAGTTCGGGACGGCCGGACTCACGCCGGCCGGTCTTCCGGTTTCGTGCGGGAGGTCGTTCAGCTGGGCGGACCCGCGTAGCGGACACTGCGCCCACGAGCATCAAAATCCGCCGATACGGTACGTCCGGTGGCCGTCATCTCAGGCCACCACGGCGCCGCGACGGTCCCCGCCGCGAACGCGTTGCCACCACCGGAGTCACGCACCTGTCCACCAGGCGCGGACCGGTCGTCCGGAGTCCCCGGCGCCGCCGGGCCCGGGGCGGTTCGCGGCCGAGTCTGCGCATCAGTCCGGGCGTGCACACCGGCCACTCCCGGCACCGCGGACCTCACCGGGCGCGGGGGAGAGGCGGTGGCCAGGGCCGGTGTCCGAATCCGCGCCGTCTGAGGTGTCCCTGTCTGAACCTCCGCTGTCTGTGCCTGCGGCACTTGGACCTGCGGCACTTGGACCGGCGGCAGCTGGACCGGCGGAACCTGGACCTGCGGAACCTGGACCGGCGGCAGCTGGACCGGCGGAACCTGGACCGGCGGAACCTGGACCTGCGGCAGCCCGACCGGCCCGACCACAGAAGGAAGCACTGCGGAAGGCAACACCGTCGGCCGGGCGACCAGCGTTTGCGCGAGGGTCACCGTGGCCCGGCCCGCCTCGGACGTGGTCCGGCCAACCGTCCCGATCGTGACGCGCACCGGCCGGACCGTCTTGTCGACCTGCTTCTGCAGCCTGGGAACGGCAACTGTCGGCGTTCCCGTCCTCTTCGGGATCAACTTCGTCGCGTCCGGCTTCGAGAACGCCGGCTTCTTCACGACCTGCTTCGGCGTGGTCAGGTTCGAGAACGCCGGCTTCTTCACGACCTGCTTCGGCGTGGTCAGGTTCGAGAACGCCCGCTTCCTCACGACCTGCTTCGGCGTGGTCAGGTTCGAGAACGCCCGCTTCCTCACGTGCTGCTTCGACGTGGTCAGCTTCGAAACGGCCGGTTTCGGCGCCGCCGTCCGCGGTGCGCTTGTTTTCCGCACCGGCGGCTTCGGCTTCGGAACGGCCTTCGTGGCGGTGCCTGCCACCTCCTTGACGGCGCCGACCGGGTTCAGCGGCTGACCGGGCGAGCCGGTGTCAGCCCGAGCCGCGTGATCAAAAAGCGTCAACAGGAGGTACGCCGCGACGGCGACACCGAGCAGCGTCAGCAACCGGACGACGTGTCGAGTCGTCCCGTCCTCTCCGCGCGCAGCTCCGCCTGGCATCCCGTTGTGGTTACCCGCTCGGGTCGCGCTGACACCCGTCGATGTCAAAACCTTCCGGGCGTACGGGAATCGTGGGCTTCTCTGCCGCGCGGGGCGCGCGGCAAGGGATCATGGGGCGGTGAGTGGCCGTACCTTCGGAATTTTGTCGCCTTTTGTCGGTGGTGACTACTACGGGGCGATCGTGGAGGGCATCAACACCGCCGCGGTGGCCGGTGGTGACCGTGTCATGGCCATGCAGACCCTGGACCCGGGTGCGCACAGCGCCGACCGCAGCGGCCTGCCCGACTTCCGGCGGCCGCTGGCCTGGGATCATCTCGACGGGCTCGTGGTGCTGCCCGGCGCGATCGGCGCGGACTACGCGGCGGCGGCGCGCCGAGCCGGCCTCCCGGTCGTCATGGTCGCGCAGGACGCCGGCGACACGGGCGCGTCGGTGGTGCTCGCCGACAACCGCAGCGGCGTCCGAGAAGCGGTCGCGCACCTGATTGAAAACGGTCACCGACGCATCGCGTTCGCCGGCTACCTGACCCACTTCGACCTGCGTGAACGCCACGAGGGGTACCGGGAGGGGCTGCTCGCGCACGGCATCACGCCCGACCCGGAGCTGCTCTTCGACACCGGTGACAACCACGAGAGCGGCGGGGTGGCCGTCGCGGACACGCTGATCGCGGCGGGGATGCCGGCCACCGCGATCGTGCTCGGCACCGACCGCAACGCGATGGGGCTCATCGGCCGGATGATCGCCACGGGACACGACGTGCCCGGCGACCTGGCGGTCGTAGGGTTCGACGACATCGCCGACGCCGCCTATCTGCGGCCCGCGCTCTCCAGCGTGCGCCAGCCGCTCGACCGGGTCGGCGCGGCCGCCTACGAGCTGCTGGCCGGTGGGACGGCGACGCTCGTGCAGGTGCCGACGGTCTTCCAGCCGCGGCGTTCGTGCGGTTGCCCCGACGCGGGGCTGCCCGTCTCCGAGCCGCACACCCGCGAGTTGTTCACCCAGGTGCAGTACCTGCAGAGCACCCTGAACATCCAGTACGAGCTGGGCATCGCGCTTCTCGGCACGCAGCAGGCCGACGCCCGTACGCTCGCCTGGCTCGGATTGACGCCGGCGTCAGCCGGCTGCCTCGGCTTGTGGGACGACGATCTGGAGAAGGACCATCTGCGGCTCGTGGGGGAGTTCCGGATCGGCGTCGGCGCCCCGGATGCCGAGGTGCCCGTCGTGCGTTTCCCACCGGCCGCGTTGTTCGCGCGGGCCGACGGCGCGGCCGGCGACATCGTGTTCACCGTCCCGATCCGCTCCCGCACGAAGGACTGGGGGATGCTCGCCGCGGTCAGCCGCATCCAGTCGGCCACCCCGCCCGGCCGCGAGACGATGAATCAGTCCGGCGCGCTGCTCGCCTCCGCGCTGGACTACCAGGTGATGATGGCGGCCCTGCGTGAGCAGGAGGAACGTCTGCGCACCGCGGCGCTGCGCGACCACCTGACCGGCCTGCCGAACCGGGTCCTGCTGGAGGACCGCCTCGCGCAGGCCGAGGGGCGGGCCGGTCGCGAGCCCGGCTACCGGTTCGCGGTCCTGCTGCTCGACCTGGACGGCTTCAAGGCGGTCAACGACTCCCTCGGGCACGCCGCCGGGGACGTGCTGCTGATCGAGGTCGCCCGCCGCCTGACCGCACTGCTGCGCCGCAGCGACACGGTCGCCCGGCTCGGCGGCGACGAGTTCGTGGTGCTCATCGATGGTTTGACCCACCCGGACGCGTACCAGCGGGTGTGTGACGCCATCCAGAAGGCGGTCGCCGAGCCGATCGCGATCGACGGTCGCACGGTGTCGGTCGGCGTGAGCATCGGCGTCGCCGTCTCCGGCGACGGCCCGGCCGATTCCGATCACCTGCTGCGTGAGGCCGACGCGGCGATGTACCGGGCCAAGTCCGCCGGTCGGCGCCGCTGATCCGCTGATTGCCCGGTTATGCCCGTGGCCACCCCCACCTAGCCTGCGGACATGATGATCAACATTCTCGGGTGGGTGGCACGGCGGCGATCGGCGGTGCTGATCATGGCACTGGTGACCGCGGTCGCCCTCCAGGTGCTCCTGCGCGCCACCGGGAATGCCGGCCACGCGGTGATCGCCTTCCTGCCGGTCTTCGTCCTGTTCGTTCCGGTGGTCGTCGCCGTCCGCTCCTTCCGTCCGGCGGGACTGGTGGCGCGGCCCGAGGTTCCCGCTCTCGACGTCCCGACCAGCCCGGGCGTCGTCCTCGGCACCGTGCTCTACACGTTCTTCGTCGTCCCGCTGCTGATCGAGATGCTGGTGGCCGCCACCGACGAACCGGACCTGTGGTGGATGTTCGCCGGCAGCGTGTCGATCATCGGCGGGATGACTGCCGCCTACTGGAGACGGGCGCTGGCCCGGTTCGAGACCCGGCTCACCCCGGACGGCATCACCGACCGCCGGCCCTACGGCTCCCTCTTCGTCCCGTGGGACGCCCTGGAACCGTACACGACCGTTTCCCCTGGGGGCCGGCGCGTCGACCTTTCCCTGGCGCGCCCCGGCCTGGTTCGCCGCCGCGGCTGGCGCCTCGTGGGGCCGGCCGTCCTGCCGGCTGTCGGCGCCGACGCGCACCTGCTGGCCCGGACCATCAACGAGTACGCGAACCATCCCGGCCTGCGCCCGGCCATCGGCACCGAGCCGGCCCGGATCGAGGTCTGATCCACTACCAGCTCTTCCCGGGAGAGCTGGATTCTGGAGCCCGCGGAGCCGACGCGGTGAGCGGCGCACCCGCCGGCCGTTGTAGACGCGGGCCGCGGCGCTACCGGCGGCCGGCGGAAGCGTCTCGGTCAGCTCATGACCGCCCGGCGCGACGATGGCCGTCATGGCGCTGGGCCTGTCGAATCGGTCAGCTCATGACCGCCCGGCGCGACGTTGGCCGTCATGGCGCTGGGGCCTGTCGAACTGCTTGCACTCGTGCAGATCGGTCTAAGACTGCACCGGTTGCAGGCGGGCGGCGAAGCCGTCGAGGATCGACTCCAAGCCGAAACGGAATGTGTCGTCCGGGGCGGCGGCATACTCCTTACCGGCTGTCGTGGTGAGGCGGGAACGCACGTGTGGGAACTCCTCGCCGACGGACCGGGCCGCGGTCATCGCCTCGCTCAGGGCCTCGGGCGGCAGGCGACGGGTCAGGGAGATCCGGGCGGCGGGTCCGAGGGCGCTGCCCAGCGCGTACACGAAAATCGTCGCCGCGGCCCGGTCGGCGTCGGCGGGGGAGAACCCGGCTTTTTCGTAGAGGGCCAGGCAGCGGTCGTCGTAGCGGGCCTTGGCCGGCCCGTAGACCAGGTAGCTGCCGATGGCCTGCCCCAGCCACGGATGCCGTCCGCACATCTGGTGCATGCCGGTGGCCAGCGCGGTCGCGGCCGGGCGCCAGCGGGCGGACACGTCCGGAAGGGCGATCTCGGCCCAGACCGCGTCGGCGGCGAGCCGAACCAGGTCGTCCTTGGTCTTGATGTGCCAGTAGACGGCGGTGGCGGCGCTGCCGAGCCGCTGGCCGAGGCTGCGCATGTTGAGCCCGTCGAGGCCCTGCTCGTCGAGGAGTTCGATGGCGGCGTGGACGATCTGGCCGGGCGTCAGGGTGTTGCGGGGCATGCCGTGAATACTACTTGAACTATGTTCAAGCGGTGGCGTAACTTGAACATAGTTCAAGAGGCATGGGGGAGAACATGAAACTGGCCGAGATCGCCGAAGAACATGACATCCCGGGCATGGCCGCGGGCATCCTGCACGGCGACCGGTACGTCTACGCCGGTCACGGCCTCACCAACCTCGACGACCCGCGGCCGGTCAACGAGAACACACTGTTCCATCTGGCGTCGGTGACCAAGACGTTCACCGCGACCGCCGCGGTCCGGCTCGCCGGGCAGGGAAAGCTCGACCTGTCCGCGCGGGTGCGTGACTACCTGCCGGAGCTCCGCCTCGCCGACCCGGCCAGCGCGGCCGAGATCACGGTGCGTCACCTGCTGAATCACACCGCGGGGCTGGACTGGAATCTGATCGACGGGACCGACGGCACCCTGGAGGGTTTCGTCGCGGAACTGCACCGGCTGCCGATCATCGCGGCTCCGGGTGTGCGCGCGTCGTACAGTCAGGCCGGCTACAACCTGCTCGGGCGGGTTCTGGAGAAAGCGGCCGACCGGCCGTACGAGCAGATCGTCGGAGATCTCGCCCTGCGGCCCGCAGGGTTGCAGCGGACCTGTTTCGGTCTCGACGAAGTCGTGCTGCACCGGCTCGCGGTCGGCCACCATCGCGACGGTGACGGAGTGTGGCAGACGGCGCGTCCGTGGGCAGGGCATCCGGCCGGGTCCCGTGGCAACAATCCGGGCGGCGGTATCGCGTCGTGCGTGAGTGACCTGCTGCGCTGGGCGCGGCACCACCTCGACTCGGCCGATCTGCGGGTCATGGCTGAGCCGACCGTCGCGTTGCGGGCCAGCACGCTCGGTGACGCGTTCGGGATCGGCTGGTTCGTGCGTGACGTCGGCGGGGTGAGCACTGTCGGTCACGGCGGCTCGGGCAACGGGCAGTTCGCCGAGCTGCTGCTGGTGCCCGATCGCGACTTCGCAGTGGTCAGTCTGGCCAACGCGGGCCCTGGCGGCTACCTGGCGAACCAGGCCGTCGTGCGCCGGGCCTTGGAAGATCACCTCGGCCTCGTCGAGAAGGAGATCCACCCTTGCGGGTACGACGTGGAGCGCGCCCGTGAGGTCGCGGGCCGCTACGAGCTGGACGCGATGGATCTGGAGATCGTGACGCACGGTGACGCGCTGACCCTGGCGGTGGGGATCAAGCCGGCGATTCGTGCGGCGTCCGAGTCGGACATGCCGCCGGACTACGAGGCGGCCGCGATGGGCCTGCTCCCCGGCGACGAATACGTGATCACCGAAGGCGGCCTGGCCGGGCAGCGTGGTTTCTTCACCCGCGACGAGCACGGCCGCGTGATCGGCGCGGACCTGGCCGGCCGGCTGTTCCGGAGAGTTTCCTGAAGCGGTGAGCATCTGGTGCGATGCGGGGCGGCGGTCAGGTTGTCGGCGCGTACGGCGCGGGGTCGTGATCACCACGGGCGGCGTGATCGGGAGGACTCGCGACACGTGTCCCCGTCGCCACCCGGCTCGCCCAGCAGACCGTGGCCGGCCGGCCGGGCAGGATGACAATCCCGCGAACCCGGTGCTCGTCGAGCGACCACCGGCCACGGCGCGCCGTGGCGGGCGGTGCTGACCGACGGGCGGATCACCGGTCTGACAGGCCGCGCGAACCGCGGGTAATTTCTAGCGGTGAGCGTAGAGGCACCGTCGGCGTGGGCGCCGTTGAGAGTGGCGGCTTTCCGGAGTCTGTGGCTGGCGCTGCTGGCCAGCAACATCGGAACCTGGATGCAGACCGTCGGCGCGCAGTGGCTGCTGGTCGAGCACTCCGGGACGGACACGCTGGTCGCGGTGGTGCAGACGGCCAGCACGCTGCCGATCGTGCTGCTGGCGTTGCCGTCCGGGGCGCTGGCCGACACGTTCGACCGGCGTCGGCTGCTGATCGCCGTGCAGGTGTTCCTGACCGCGGTCGGTGTGCTGCTCACGGTGCTGACCGTGGCCGGGCACATGCCGCCGAGCCTGCTGCTGACGCTGACGTTCGTGCTCGGGGCCGGGCAGGCGCTGACCGCACCGGCCTGGCAGGCGGTCATCCCGGAACTGGTGCCGCGCTCGCAGCTGGCGTCGGCATCCGCGCTCGGGGCGATCAGCGTGAACCTGGCCCGCGCGGTGGGACCGGCGGTGGCCGGGGTGCTGATCGCCCGGGCCGGGACGGGCGTGGTGTTCGGGCTCAACACGGTGACGTTCGCGGTGTTCGCCGTGGTGCTGTGGCGGTGGCGGCGCGAGGCCGACGACGCGGCCGGGATGCCGGAGCCGTTCACCGCGGCGGTGCGGGCCGGCAGCCGGTACGTGCGGCACGCCCCGGTCGTCCAGCGGATCCTGCTGCGGGCCGCGTTCTTCCTGGTCCCGGGCAGCGCGTTGTGGGCGCTGCTGCCGCTGGTCGCCAGCCGCCGGCTGGGCCTCGGCTCGGGCGGGTACGGGGTGCTGCTCGCCGCGGTCGGCGCCGGCGCGGTCCTGGGCGCACTGCTGCTGCCGTGGATGCGGGCGCGCTGGTCGATCAACCGGCTGCTGCTGATCGCGAGTGTCGTGTTCGCGGCGGTCCTCGCCGTTCTCGGCCTGGTCGGCTCCGAGGCCGCGGTGGTCGTCGCGCTGATCCCGGCCGGGATCGCCTGGGTGATGGTGCTGTCCAGCGTGAACGCGGCCATGCAGCTGTTCCTGCCGAACTGGGTACGGGCTCGCGGCCTCGCCGTCTACCAGATGGTCTTCGCCGGTGCGCAGGCCACCGGATCAGTGGTGTGGGGTGCGCTCTCCGACGTGTCGGGGCTGATGATCGCCATGGTCGCCGCGACCGTCCTGATGCTGGCCGGCGTGATCACCCTGCGCTGGTGGCCGATGCGCGACACCAGCGGCCTGAACCGGGAACCGGCCGTCTTCTGGCCCGAGCCGCACCTGGAGTTGGCACCGGGCGAGCATGACGCGCCGGTGCTGGTGACGGCGAGCTACCCGGTCAGCCCGGACCGGGAGGAGGCGTTCGTGGCGGCGATGCGCGATGTGCGCCGCAGCCGCCTGCGAACCGGTGCGGTGCGCTGGGGCCTGTTCCGCGACGGCGAGAAACCGGGCCGGTTCGTGGAGGTGTACCTGGTGCCGAGCTGGGACGAGCACCTGCGCCAGCACACCGGCCGCCTGACCGGAACGGATCAGGCCGTGGAGGAGCGGGCCCACGCGTTCGCCGACGGCCCGCCCGAGGTGAGCCACTTGCTGTCCCGCGAGTGACGCCCGGCCGTAGACGTCTGGCGCCGGACCTGGCCCGCGCCACGGACACGTATCCGGAGGCGTTCGCGGCGGCCGGAGGCGTTCACCGCCCGCACGGAACGCGCCCTGACCGCCGCCGGCGTCGCGCCCCGCCCGGCCGTGGCGCCCGCCCCGGTGGAGGTCACGGCCCGCGAGCGGGAGATCGCGGGGCGGACGCACGCCGGGCGGTCGAATGTGGACGCCCGGGCCGAGCTGTTCCTGAGCACGCGCACGGTGCCGCTGATGCGGGAAGGCCCGCCACCTGGCGGCCGGGTCTTGCGGGTCGGTGCGCCGCCGGGCCGGAACGTGACGTGACTCATGGCGGTTGCCCGGTGGCGCCACCGGGTATCCGGCGGTCATGGCCAGTGCAGAGCCGATCGCGCGTTCCGGCAAGACGTTCTTCGGTCAGCCCCGCCCGCTGGCCAACCTGTTCGGCGTGGAACTGTGGGAACGCTTCTCGTTCTACGGCATGCAGGGCATCCTGCTGATCTACCTGTACTACTCGGCGGCCGAGGGCGGCCTCGGCATCGATCAGGCCGCGGCCACCAGCATCGTCGGCGCCTACGGCGGCGCGGTCTATCTGTCCACCGTGCTCGGCGCATGGGTCGCGGACCGGCTGCTCGGCTCGGAACGGGTGCTGTTCCTCAGCGCGGTCCTGGTCATGTTCGGTCACATCGCCCTGGCCGGGCTGCCCGGCCTGTTCGGGGTCGGCGTCGGCCTGGTGCTGATCGCGATCGGCAGCGGTGGCGTGAAAGCCAACGCCACCTCGCTGGTCGGCACCCTCTACGGCGAGCACGACGAGCGCCGCGACGCCGGGTTCTCCCTGTTCTACCTGGGCATCAACCTCGGCGCGCTGGCCGGGCCGCTGCTCACCGGGCTGCTGCAGGAGAACGCCGGCTTCCACTACGGGTTCGGGCTGGCCGCGGTCGGCATGGCGATCGGCCTGATCCAGTACACGATCGGCCGGCGCAACCTGCCCGATGCCGGCCGCGAGGTCCCGAACCCGCTGCCGGCGAACCGCTGGCCGGTCGTCGTGGCGGTGCTCGCCCTCGGCGTCGCAGCCGTGGTCGTCTCCGCGCTGACGTGGCTGACCGCGGACCGGCTCTCCACGGTGGTCGTCGTGCTCAGCGTCGTGGCCGCCGTCGCGTACTTCATCGTGATCCTTTCCAGTCATCGGATCACCGGCGAGGAACGTCGGCGCGTGATCGCGTTCATCCCGATGTTCCTGGCCAGCGCCGCGTTCTGGTCGCTCTACCAGCAGCAGTTCACGGTCGTCACGATCTACTCGGACGAGCGGCTGGACCGGAATCTCGGCGGCTGGGAGATGCCGGTCTCCTGGGTGCAGTCGATCAATCCGGTCTTCGTGATCGTGCTCTCCGGCGTGTTCGCCGCCCTCTGGACCAGGCTCGGCGACCGCCAGCCGAGTTCTCCGATCAAATTCGCCGCCGGTACGGTCGTGATGGGTCTGGCGTTCCTGCTGTTCCTCCCGTTCGCCGGCGGTGGGCCGAACAGCACGCCGCTGCTGGCGCTCGCCGGGATCCTGCTGGTCTTCACCATTGCCGAGCTGCTGCTCTCGCCCGTCGGGCTGTCGCTGACCACGAAACTGGCGCCGCACGTGTTCCGGACCCAGATGGTCGCGCTGTTCTTCCTCTCGGTCGCGCTGGGCACCGCCGCGTCGGGCACGCTCGCCGGCTACTACAGCGCCGATCATGAGACGGCGTACTTCGGTATCCTCGGCGCCGTGGCGATCGTTCTCGGACTCGCACTGGCCGCGGCCAGCCGTCCCATCTCCCGTCTGATGGGGGGTGTGCGCTGACCACACCCCTCCCGATCGCGGTCTTCGACGTGGACGGCGTCGTCGCCGACGTGCGGCACCGGCTGCGGCACATCGAGAAACGCCCCAAGAACTGGAACGCGTTCTTCGCCGCCGCGCACCGCGACCCGGCCCTGCGCCCCGGCGTCGAGCTGGTCGACGAATACGCCGAGGACCACGACATCGTCTGGCTCACCGGGCGCCCCGAACGGCTGCGCGCGGTCACCGAACGCTGGTTCGAAGAGCACGACCTGCCGGCCGGTCGGCTGCTCATGCGCTCCGACCGCGACCGCCGTCCGGCCAAGGACTACAAGGCTTTCCGCGTACGTCGTCTGGCCGCCGAAGCCACGGTAGCCGTGATCGTCGACGACGACCCGGAGGTGGTGCGCCGCCTGGAGCGCGAAGGTTTTCCGGTGCGGCTGGCCGACTGGGTTCCGCACCGCAGGTCCCTGGCCCGAGCCCAGGAACGCGACGGCCGCACCTGACCTCCTCCGTTCCCGGCCCGAAGATCTTCGCCGCGACGATCCCACTCCGGCCACGGGCTGCTAGTGCGCTACTTGCGGATCAACCCGGAACCGGGCGGAGAAGTTGTGGGACCTGATGCCGGATTCGCGTACCGACCGTGCTGCGATGATCTTCGCGGGAACGGCTTGGTCTCGGCGGGTCGTGGAGTAACCCTCGACTACTTGAGATGCATTTATCTGCCCTCGCCCGGCAATTGAGGTGACCGATACTCGTGCCTCCCGCGCAAAGCGGATATAACTTTACGTGACCTTCGGCCGCCGGTACAATGGCACGGTGAAGAGGTTTCTGGTTCTTTTCCGTGGCATCAATGTCGGAGGCAAGAACAAGGTTCCGATGGCGGCCCTGAAGAAGTTGCTGGAGAGCCTCGGATTTTCCGACGTCTCGACCTACATCGCCAGCGGCAACGTCCTCCTGACGTCGGATCGGAATGCCGAAGAGGTGGCGGCCGAGATCGAAGCGGCGATGCCCAGGGCCTTCCAGCTCGACAGCGAGCTCATCAAAGTCCTGGTCCTCACGCATGATCAGCTTCGGACTGTCGTGGGCGACCGGCCGAAAGGCTTCGGCGACGAGCCGGGCAAATACCACAGTGATGCGATTTTCCTGATGGGTATCGAGGCTGCCGAGGCAATGCCCATATTCAATCCACGGGAAGGCGTCGACCGGGTCTGGCCCGGTGACGGCGTGGTCTATGCGGAGCGTCTCAGCGCTCAGCGCACAAAGAGCCGGCTGAGTTCAATGATGACGTCGCCACTCTACAAATCGATGACTATTCGCAGCTGGACCACAACCGTCAAGTTGTTGGCGATGCTCGATGCCGGAGGCGCCGGGTAGGAAGGCCGGCGTCGCATCGGCCCGTTTCCCGGGCGCCGGGATCGGCCGCGATGCGGTCGCCAGGCACGGTCACCGCCTCCGGGTGCCGACCGGCTCACGCTCATACCGGCAAGAGTGCATGCCGGCGAACTCAAATGCAATGACCGAGGCGGCGACCGCGGTGATCCGCATCAAGGCACTCAGATTTCCGAACGACCCGGTCCAGCAATTTTTGCGAATGGTCGAAGACCTGTGATGAAACGGCGGAAATCGGGGGCGAGTCGCTCATCGCAGGCGCCGTCGTTCTGCAAGCGGACGACGGCTGGCTCCCCGCCAGGACCGCACTCCCGGTAATCCAGCGCAACCCAGTAGTGTCCGTCTCCTTCGATCAGCACGATCGAGGACGGCAGCTTCCGTTCCTCGATCAGGTACGGCGTGTTCAGCATTGACGCCACGTCAGGGTCGAGGCCGATCCCGACCATGTGACTGAACAGCACATATTTGTCAGTGCCCAGCGGGTAAGCGCGACAGGCGTCAGCAACCGCGCCGCCGTTGCGGATCCGAAGCAGCCTCAGCAGTTCGGTCGGCAGGGCCAGCCCGAGCAACCGCTCTGCCTCGGCCACCATCTCATCGGTCAGGGGGTCGTGCAGCAGATCTTCCCTGCCCGTGCCCCAGAAAACGGCCGCGACTTGATCGAATACCGTCATGTCGGCACCCTACTGCCGCACCGGCAGATGCAGTGGCCGGGCTCGCACGGTGGCGCCCCTGCGAAGGGCCCACGGATCGGAACCGTCCCGGCTGCCGCCTCGGCGTCCCAGGCGAACACCTGGTGGCCACGGTCGGCAACGACTTGCCGAGCGAACTGACGTTCGGCCGGTGTCGGGGAGCGGAACACCGGGTGGTGGAACATGTCGGCGCAGCTGACCCACGCAACGTCGGCGAACGTCACCTCGACGCAGTGATGGTAGGTGAGATCATTGTCAGCAACGAGGCGGAACACGGCGGCGTCCCAGCGACTCACCTGCCGGTCCCACCACCGGCCGGTCAATCCGTCAGCTTCTGCACACAGCGATCATGCTGCAGGCGTCCGGGAAGTATCCGCTTCTGCCGCGAGTCGCGCATGCGGGGAGTTGCGCCGCCACGAATTGCCGGCACAGATCATGAGGGTGTGGCGTTGACTTTGCCGTTGCGTCAAGGTCCAGCCTTGGGGGTAGGCCGGAGCGGTTCCGGCTGGTGAATGCGTAGAGGGACGGCAGCGGTGGCGTGGTCGATCACTGAGGTGGCGCAGATGGCCGGGGTCACTTCCCGCACGCTGCGGCACTACGACGCGATCGGCCTGCTGACGCCGGCGTACGTCGGAACAAACGGCTACCGCTATTACGAGCAGCCACAGTTGCTGCGCCTGCAGCAGATTCTGCTGCTACGCGAACTCGGGCTGGGCCTGGAGACGATCGCCGAAGTCCTCACCGGTCAGCGTGACCGGGTCGAGGCCCTGCGAGGGCACCAGGAATGGCTGCGTACCGAGCAGCAGCGCCTGGCACGCCTGGCCGCCACCGTCGCGCGCACCATCGAACACCTGCAGGAGGGGACGGACATGAGCGCACCGGAGATGTTCGACGGCTTCGGCCGGCGTCGGGCCGAGACGGAGGAGGCGCTGGCCGCTCGCTACGGCGACGGCGTGCGGGAGCACTTCGCCGCTGCCGCCGAGCGCACCAAGGAATGGACGCAGCAGGACTACCTCGACGCCGAGAAAGAGGGCGAGCGCCTGGACGCACGGGTCCTTCAGCTCCTGCGCTCCGGAGTGGCACCGGGGACACCGGAAGCGCTCGACGTCATCGCGGACCATTACCGCGCTGTCACCCGGCACTGGCGCCCGGACAAGGCGAGCTACGCGGGCCTGGGGCAGCTGTACCTGGACGACCCGCAGTACCGCACCCGCTACGACGCCCAGGACCCGGCCCTGGCGCAGTACTACCGCGACGCCATCACCGCTTACGCCCGGCAGCGCCTGAACTGATCAACTCCTCCGCCGGAGGAGTGGCGGCGCCGGTGTGCGGGGCGGCCGACCCGCACCACTCGGCGGTGAACGTCCGCTCATGCCGCGCCGGCGGCTGTACTGCCCGCTACGGTCCGCCCGGCTCGCGTCATGGGCGTCCGAGAGCTGTGCCGTTCCGAGCACCGCGCTGTCCGGAACCGGTCGACATCCTGCTGGGCGGAATGCATGCCGGCGACGACGTTGCCTTCTTCGCCATCCCGCGAAAGCCGGGATGACCGGACCCGGCAGGGCAGGCGCCGTCGCCACGGGAGGAACACAGCCCCTCCGTCGTGATCCCCTGACTGGCGGCCGGTGCTACCGTTCTCGATTCCGGTAACGGCGTTCGCGAAGGACGGGGAGGGTAGTGGCATGGAGGCAGTGCCGGTGTGGCTGCGGGAACGGCGTACGGGAGTGGGCCGCCCCGCCGAGCGGTCCCGCGCGGAGGTGACCGCCGCGGCCATCACGCTCGCCGACCGTGAGGGCCTGGCCGCCGTCTCGATGCGTCGTATCGCGGCCGAGCTCGGCACCGGCCCGGCGTCGCTCTACCGCTACGTCGACAGCCGCGACGACCTGCTCGACCTGATCGTCGACGAGGTGGCGGCCGGCTACCGGTTGCCGGCGCCGGGCGGCCCCTGGCTCCCGGGCCTGCTGGAAGTGAGCCGGCAGGGCCGGGAGCTGATGCTGCGCCACCGGTGGCTGCCGGAACTGGTGCTCACCCGCTCGACCCTCGGCCCGAACGGCACCGACGTGCTGGAACACGTCCTCGCCGTCCTGGCCGGGCACCCGGCCGCGGCCGGCCGCAAGCTGGAGGCGTTCGCCGTGATGACGACGCTCACCGCGGCCCTCGCCCTCCACGAGATGAACGCCGGCTCCGGGGCGCGGCAGCGACAGGCCGCCTACCTGTCCCACGTGATCGCGGCGGGCCGGCACCCCCACCTGACTGCCGCGCTGACCGGCGGCCCGCTGCCGGCGCCGCCCCCCTTCGAGGACACGGTGTCCCGGGTCCTCGTCGGTCTGCTGGGCGAGTGATCGGCCGGGGCGGCACCGGTGTTCTTCGGGGCTACCGCGGACCGGTCCAGGTGGTCACGACAGCTCCCGCCCGATCACGCCGGCAACCCGGGCGGCCCAGGGCCCGGGCCGGGGCCAGGGTCCGGCACGGGGGGACCCGGACCGCGCTTCCGGGATCGTGGAGGTCATGTCCGACGTGCCGGGTTCGCCGGCGATGCCGCCGCTCCGTGGCCGCCGCCGGGAACTCCGGAGGCTCGACCTGCTGCTGCGCGAGATCCGCCGCGGCGGGCGGGTGCTGGTGTTGCGCGGCGAGGCGGGCTCGGGCAAGACCACGTTGCTGGACCATCTGACGGTACGGGCCACGCTGGGCCGAGTGGTCCGCACGGCCGCGGTCCCGTCCGAGTCGGGCATCGCGTACGCCGGCCTGCAGCATCTGTGCGCCCCCCTGCTGTACCACCTGGACCGCCTGCCCGGGCCGGAGCAGGCGGCGCTGGCCACCGCGTTCGGCCTGCGTCACGGACCGGTGCCGGGGGTGGGCGCGACCGGTCGGGCGCTGCTCGGGCTGCTCGACGCGGCCGCCGGCCCGGAGCCGCTGCTCTGTGTCGTCGACGACGTGCAGTGGCTGGACCGGGTCTCCGGTGACCTGCTGACGTTCGTGGCGCATCGGCTCGGCGAGATCCCGGTCGGCCTGGTCGTGGCGGTGCGCAGCCCGGGTGACGGGGCGACCCTGGCCGGGCTGCCGGAGTTGCGGGTTGGCGGGCTGGCCGCCGACGACGCCCGGGCGCTGCTCGACGACGTCGTGTGGTGGCCGCTGGACAACGACGTACGGGAAAGAATTGTCGTTGCATCGCGGGGGAATCCGCTGGCTCTCGTGGAGTGGCCGCGGGCCGGCCTGTTCCCTTACAACGTGCCGTGACCGCGCGGGTTCAGCCTCTGTCGCGTGATTCTCGACGCGGTGTCACCGGCGGTTCCGTGACCTAGCATCCGCACGGGACGACTGGGAGGTGTCACGGTGCTGCTGGGCCGCGGGACGGAATGCGCGAAGCTCGACGGGTCGCTGGCGGCGGTCCGCAACGGCCGCAGCGACGCGATCGTGCTCGTCGGTGAGGCCGGGGTCGGCAAGTCGGCGCTGCTGGCGCACGTCGTCGAGTCCGCGGCCGGGCTGCGCGTGGTCCGGGCCGGCGGGGTCGAGTCCGAGATGGAGCTGCCCTACGCCGCGCTGCACCAGCTGTGCCTGCCGCTGCTGGAGAATCTCGGCCGGTTGCCGGGTCCGCAGGCCGAGGCCGTCGAGACCACGTTCGGGCTGCGCGCGGGGTCTGCGGCGGGCACGTTCCTGGTCGGGCTGGGGGTGCTGAACCTGCTGGCCGAGGCGGCGCGGGATCGGCCGGTGGTCTGTGTCGTCGACGACGCGCAGTGGCTGGATTCGGCGTCCGCGCAGGTGCTGGCGTTCGTGGCGCGGCGGCTCAGCGCCGAGTCGGTGCACGCCGGGTCGCTCGCCGAGGCGCGGATCCTGCTCGACCGGGTCGAGGCCGGGACGCCCGACGAGTTGCGGGCCGCGCACGCCGGTCAGCTGCGCGGGCACCTGGCGTTCGCGACCGGACGGTCGGCGCAGGCGCCGGTGCTGCTGCTGGAGACCGCGCGGCGGTTCGAGCGGCTCGATCCGGCGCTCGCCCGCGAGACGTATCTCGACGCCATCACGTACGCGCTGCTCGCCGGCCGGTTCGCCGAGACCACCGTGGCCGAGGTCGCCGCGGTCACCATGCCCCCGGCCGGCCCGCCGCGGGCCCAGGACCTGCTGGTCGATGCGCTGGCGGTGCTCTACCGCGAGGGCCACGCGAAGGGCACGCCCGCCGTGCGGACCGCGCTCGCCGCGTTCCGGCGCGACGAACTGCCCGCCGACGAGGCGATGCGCTGCCTCGGGATCGTCTGCCATGCCGCGTACGAGGTGTGGGACGACGAGGCCTGGGAGGCGCTCGCCGAGCTCGGCCTGCGCCACACCCGCGCGACCGGCGCCCTGATCATGCTGCCGGTGGCACTGACCCAGCGGATCAGCGCGCACCTGCACGCCGGTGAGTTCGCCGAGGCGTCCGCGCTGGTCGAGGAGGCCGAGGCGGTCGCGGAGGCGACCGGGATCGCCCGACCGGCGTACGACGCGGCCACCGTCCCGGCCTGGCGCGGCGCGGCGACCACGGCGTCCGCGCTGATCAACAGCGCGATGCGGACCGTCGACGAACGCGGCGAGGGCATCGGCCTGACCCTGATCCAGCAGACCGACGCGCTGCTGCTCAACAGCCTCGGCCGGTACCCGGAGGCGGTGCGGGCGGCCGAGATCGCCACCGCGAAACCGGACGAGTCCGCGTTCGCCGCCTGGGCCGTCGCCGAACTCGTCGAAGCCGCCGCCCGCTGCGGCGACCGCGCGAGAGCCGCCGCCGCCGTCGCACGCCTCGCGTCGACCGCCGAACCCAGCGGCACCGACTGGGGCCTGGGCACGCTCGCCCGCTCCCGCGCCCTGATCAGCGACGGCCCGGCCGCCGAGGAGCTCTACCGCGAGGCGATCGACCGGCTCGCGCGCTCCCGCGGCAAGGTCGCGCTGGCCCGCGCCCACCTGCTGTTCGGCGAGTGGCTCCGCCAGGAACGCCGCGTCGCCGAAGCAAAATCCCATCTGCGTACGGCCCACGAGCTCTTCCTCGCGATCGGCGCGGAGGCCTTCGCGGCCCGGGCCCGGCAGGAGCTGGTCGCGACGGGCGAGACCGTGGTGGCCCGCACGCGTCCCGAGAACGCCGAGCTCACCACCCAGGAGCTGCAGATCGCCCGCCGCGCCCGCGACGGACGGTCCAATGCGGAGATCGGGGCGGAGCTGTTCCTGAGCGCCCGCACCATCGAATGGCACCTGCGCAAGGTGTTCACGAAACTCGGCATCACGTCCCGCCGCGAGCTGCGGGACGCGCTCCAGGGGCCACCGGTGCACGGGCACCGGTGAGTCTCCCCCCGGGGCGGCACCGGCCCCGACCTGGCCACCCTCGTCGGCTGACCCATCGCCGGGGCGATCCGAATCGGCCTTCGAGTGCGCGGATCTGCCGCTGCCGGTAGGTCGCGCAGGATGTGGACCACCGGAAGCCCGGGGGTCTACTGGCGAATCTATGGGGTCGCGGCACCGGCACCGAGGTCGAACTCGTTACCTTCCGGGTCGCGCATGGTGACCCAATGCCAGCCGAATGCCTGGTGTTCATCGACCCGGGTGGCGCCGAGCGCGAGCAGCCGGTCGACCTCATCCTGCCAGTGCGGCACGTGCCGAGCGGCCAGATCGAAGTGCAGCCGGTTCTTGCCGTGCTTCGGCTCGGGGACCTTGATGAACATCAACGCTGGTGCGCTGCCGGTGGTCGAGGCACCGTGACCGATGGTGGCGAAGTCCGGGCCGGCGTCAGGATCGACCGGACGGCCGAGGGCCTGTGCCCAGAACTCGGCCAGCTTCTGCGCGTCGGCGCAGTCGACGACGATCTGTGCGATCGACAAAGGCATGGGGTCTCCTTGAACGAGGGTGAGGGAAGGTCAGGACGACTCGGTGGTGACGGGCCAGCAGACCTCGGTCCGCAGCCGGCTCGGATCGTCGGTGTCGGCCGGGGTGACCAGGTAGAGCTCGCGGACCGGGCCGGCGGTCCCGATCCCGCGTTCGAGCACCTGGCGGCCCAGAGCGCCGTAGGTACGATCCAGATCGCGGCACGGCCCGGCGTGTACGGCGACCGCCGAGCGTTGAGCGGGAAGCACCCCGCACCGCACCGTGCCACCGTCCGAGCACCAGCGGCGCTCATCGTCCGCGAGCGCGGTGACCGGCAGGAACGCCGTCACCCGGCCCCCGGCCTGGAACCATTCGAAGGCATACAGGGCCCCGGCGGGTCCGCTCGGCGTGAGACCCCACCGGCCCGCCACGGCGTACAGCAGCGGATAGGCCATGGCGCACCACGGTGTAAGACTGTCCTGATCGACGTCACCGTCGATCAGCAGACACTGCTGCTCTCCGGCTTGCCGGAAGGTCAGCTCACCGGCGGAGCCGCCGGTCAGCAGTGACCGTAACGACCCGACCGCCGCCGCGGTCGCCGTCAGCTCCTGCCGCAGGACGTCGAGATGGGCGGCGATCATCGAGTCCCGGACCGTCGGATCAGCCGCCGATACCACCCGCCGTACCTCGGTCACGGGCATCCGGACCTCGCGCAGCCGGCGCACCAACTGAGCCGGCTCCACCTGCTCAGTCGTGTAGTAGCGGTAGCCCGTCGACGGATCGACCCACGCCGGTTCCAGCACTCCGACATCGTGATAGTGGCGTAACGCCTTGACCGTCAGATGGGTCAGCCGGGAGAACTCCCCGACCGTCAATAACTCTGCCACCCGGTCAGTTTGCACCCTCCGGTAAGAGGAGAGTCAACCAAGATCAGGTACATCGCACGCAGCGGTGTGGTGCGCCACGATGCTGGGGTGGACAGGAATTGAAGCACGAGCTCAGGCGGCGATCAGGTCGTCGGCGCGGCCGTCGAGGGTCTTGGCGATCGCGGCCGAGCGCGGCAGCATGACCGCCTCGTAAGCACGCAACCCCTCCTCTATCGTCCCCGCGCCGGCCAGCGCGAGCGCGAGGTCGGCGGCATCGAGCATGGCCAGGTTCACCCCGACGCCGAGCGGCGGCATCAGGTGCGCGGCGTCGCCGAGGAGGGTGACGCACGGGTGCGGGGCCCAGGTGTGCGGCACGGGCAGCGCGTGAATCGGCCGGTCGACGTACGGCCCGTCGTTCTCGGACACGAGCCGCCGCAGTGACGGTGCCCAACCGGCGAATTCGTCCAGGAGCCCGGCGCGGATGGTGGCGGTGCTGAGCCCGGTCACGGCGGCCGGCGATCTGCGGATGAGGTAGACCCGGATCTGGCCGCCGCCGTTGCGCTGGGCGAACAGTCCCCGTGTGCCGTCGGCGGCGTGCGCCCCGCCCTGACCGACGAGGGCGGACAGTTCCGGGTGCCGGTTCTCCACGTCGTCGAACCACGCTTCCAGGAACGACACCCCGGTGTACTGCGGTGTCGCGGGGGAGAGCACCGGCCGTACCCGGGAGAACGCGCCGTCGGCGCCTATGACCAGGTCGGTCTCGGCCGTCGTCCCGTCCTTGAACCGCAGGGTCCGCCCGTCGGTCGTGGCGAGGGCGTGACCCCAGTGCACGGTGCCGGGTTCGAGCGAGTCGAGCAGCAGGTCGCGCAGGACCCCGCGGTCGATCTCGGGTTTGAACCGGTCGCCCGGGGCGGGGACGTGGTGGTCGCGCAGGTCGCCACTGATCGTGTACCGCCGCATCTCCTGGCCTTCGGGCCGGGACAGGCGGAAGAACTCGTCGAGCAGGCCGGCCTCGCGCAGCGCGACCTGTCCGTCGTCGGCGTGCAGGTCGAGGGTGCCGCCCTGGTTACGGGCGGCGCGGCCGGGGTCGCGGTCGTGAACGGTCACGGCGACGCCGTGGCGTTGCAGGATGCGGGCGCAGGTGAGCCCGCCGGGGCCGGCTCCGATGATGCTGATCCGTTTCATGACTCCAGAAAAGCAGAACCGTTTAAAAAGTGCAACGAGTTAACTTTGTGCTCGATGCAACTCTCGGTTACGCTCAACCGGTGACCGAGCCTTCCGTCGGCCGCCGCGAACGCAAGAAGGCGGCCACCCGCCAGGCGATCGCCGACGCGGCCCTGCGCCTGTTCCTCGAGCGCGGCTACGACCAGGTCGGCATCCGTGACATCGCGGACGCCGCCGACGTCTCCACCACCACGCTGTTCAAGCACTTCAGCGGCAAGGAGGCGCTCGTCTTCGACCAGGAGCAGGAGGTCGACGCCGCGCTGATCGCCGCGATCCGCGAGCGCCCGGCCGGCGAGGGCGTGCTCGACGCGCTGCGGCGCCACGTGCTCGCCGCCTGGCTGCCGATCGCCGAGCACCCGCAGCGCGCCGAGTTCGTCGCGCTGGTCGAGGCCACGCCCGCGCTGCGCACGCACTACGAGCGGATGTGGACGCGGCACACCGCCACGCTCGGCGCCGCCATCGCCGCCGAGTCCGGCCTCCCCGCCGACGACCTGTCGTGCGTCACCCTGGCCCGTTTCGTCCTCGACATCCCGGCCCTGACCAGCACACGACCGGACCGCCGGGCCGCCGTCGAAACGATCTTCGAGATCATCGCCAAAGGCTGGAAAAACCCGATTTAGCCGTACGGCACGAGCCCCCGACCGCCCGGGGGATCGCGTGACACGGGGGTGGGGCGATAGTCTCCGGCCACGATTCTCGTCGATACCCGGCGCGTCACCGCGGGAACACTCCCGCCGCCGCGCGATCGGCGCACTGTCTGGAGGGCCGTCCGATTCCCCACGTCACGGGCACTCCCGCCGGCACGGCGCAGGAAGACGTCCCGGCCCCGGAAATCCTGGCGGAGCCGGGCGCCGCCGGCCGGCTGTCCCGGCTGCGCGCCGCCGCCTGGGCCGCGACTCCCGCCGTCGGGCTCTACCTGATGCTGCGCTCGCTCAGCCTCGACGTCATGTACGTGCTGGCCAGCCACGCCCACGTGCACGCCCCGGGCAAGGAGGTCTACCCGGACGGGACGATCAACAATCAGTGGCGCAGCTTCACCTCGATCATGGACGCGCTGGTGTCGTGGGACGCGCGCTGGTACACCAAGATCGCCGAACTGGGCGTGGGCGGCCCGCTCGGGGCGGTCGACAGCGACGGGGTGCCGTACCAGCTGCGCCTGATGTTCTTCCCGCTCTACCCGTGGCTGGCCCGCCCGCTGACGTACCTGCCGTTCGTCTCCCCGGTCGCCGCGTGCCTGTTCGTCTCGTTCGTCTCCGCGATCGCCGCCGCCTGGGGCCTCTACGCGATCGGCCGGCACGTGCACAGCCACCGCGCCGGCATCCTGCTCGCCGCCGTGTGGGCGCTCGCCCCCGCGGCGATGACCGAGAACGGCGCGTTCACCGAGTCGCTGTTCACCGCGCTCGCCGCCTGGTCCCTCTACTCCGTGCTGAAGGAACGCTGGCTGCTCGCCGGCCTGCTCGCCGGGCTCAGCGGGCTGAGCCGGCCCACGGCGGCCGCGCTGATCGGCACGGTCGGCCTGGCCGCTCTGGTGGCGGCCGTCGCACGGCGGGGCGGCTGGCGGCCGTACGCGGCAATGCTCCTGGCCCCTCTGGGTTTGCTGTCCTACATCGGGTACGTGTCGTATCGGCTCGGCGGCGTCGGCAAGTATTTCGAGGTCCACCAGAACACCTTCGGCGCCGAATGGGACTGGGGAAAATCGGCCTGGACCACGGTCACCGACATCATGATGGGCGTCGGCGACGACAACGGGAACAAACCGATCCGCATCCTGTCCGTGCTGATCCTGGCCGGGTTCGTGATCCTGCTGGCGCTGCTGGTCAGCCGCGCGCCGTGGCAGCTGACCGTCTACGCCGCGGCGACCCTGATCCTCGTGGTCGGCTCTCGCGCGCACATCTCGATGATGGGCCGGCACCTGCTGCCCGCGTTCCCGGTGCTGCTGATCCCGGCCCTGGCGCTGGCCCGCGCCAAGGACCGGGACCTGGCGATCCTGCTCGCCGGGATGGCGCTGCTCTCCGGCTGGTACGCCGGCTGGCTCCCGTTCATCTCCGGCCAGGCCATCTAGGATTGCGTCGCCATCCAGGATTGCGTCGCCATCCAGGATTGCGTCGCCATCCAGGATTGCGTCGCCATCCAGGATTGCGTCGCCTCCGGCGCCGCGGCATTGCGCCCTTGGCCGCCGGCGTCGAGAGCTCCGGAAACGACCACGGCTTCGCCTGGCCGTTTCCGGAGCTCTCGACGCCGGCGGGCGCAATGCGGGGTGGTTGTTCTCAGTCGCGCAGCACCGTGCGCAGCGACTCCAGCCGGTGCGCGGTGTCGACCAGCAGCCCCGGCGCCTCGGCGCTGCGGGTCGCCGACGCGAACGCCATCTGCCCCCGCAACAGGCTGATCATCGCCCGGCGCAGCTCGTCCGCCGGGCCCAGGTCCGCCCCGGCCAGCAGCGCCGCGGCCGCGTCCGGGGCACCGGCCCGGTACTTGGCGCGGGCGGCCAGCAACTCGCGGTCGGCCCGCAACCCCGGGTCGCCGGACCCCGGGTCGCCGGTCAGCTCCGCGGCCCGCGCCAGGAACGCCGCCGCCGCGGCCAGCCCACCCCGGTCCTGCGCCCGGTCCGCGGAGGCGACCAGCTCGGCGGCGACCGTCTCGTCGGTGCCGGCCGTCGCATACGCCCGATGCCACGCGTGCCGGTCCGGGTCCGCCTCCCGCGACGTGGCCTCGGCCAGCGCGGCGTGCACCCGGCGCCGGTTCGCCGACGACGCCGCACCGTAGACCGCCGACCGCACCAGCGTGTGCCGGAACACCACCCGCGACCGGATCTGCAACAGCCCCGCCGCGTGCAGCGGGTCACCGGCCTCCGGACCCAGCCCCAGATGCGCCGCCGCCCGCCGCGGCAGGAACGCGTCACCGACCGGGTCCGCGGCGGCCAGCAACAGCAGCAGCCGCGCCTCGGCCGGCAGCTCGTCGATGCGGCGCAGGAAGCTCTCCTCGATCCGGCCGTGCCCCTGCGCCAGCCCGAACCCACCGGCCAGCCGCGCCGGCGACCAGCTCAGCGGCAACTCCAGCAGAGCCAGCGGATTGCCCCGCGCCTCGGCCAGCAGCGCACTCCGCACGTCGGCGTCCAGCGGCCAGCGGACCACCGACTCCAGCAGTTCCCGCGCGTCCCTCTCGGACAGCCCGGCGACCGGCAGCTCCGGCAACCGGCCCGAACTGTCGCTCTCCCGCGTCGCGAAGACCATGACGACCGACTCGGCGTGCAACCGCCGCGCCACGAACGCCAGCGTCTGCGCCGACGCCTGATCCAGCCACTGCGCGTCGTCGACCACGCAGAACAGCGGACGCTCGGTCGCCACCTCGGCCAGCAGCGTCAGCACCGCCAGCCCGACGAAGAACGGCTCCGGCGCCGCAACCCCGCGCAGCCCGAACGTCATCTCCAGGGCTTCCCGCTGCGGCGCCGGCAGCCGGTCCAGGTGATCGAGCACCGGGCCGCACAGCCGCTGCAGCGCCGCGAACGGCAGCTCCATCTCCGACTCGACCCCGGCCACCCGCGCGATCCGCAGGCCTTTCGCGCTCTCGACCGCCGCGTCCAGCAACGCCGACTTGCCGATCCCGGCCTCGCCGACCACCACCAGCACACCACTGCGACCACCCCGGGTCGCCTGCAACAGGCCGGCCAGCGCCGCCTGCTCACGATTCCGCCCCCGCAACACGTGATCGATCCTTGGACAGCTCGTCACGCACCGTCAATAGGCGACGTCACGGGTAGGGCATTGAACCCCGAGAACCCGTATACGTGGGGTTGACACGGGACAACCACGGGACTTCGCCACCAGTACCCCGTACGGGCGCGAAGTGCGTGTTCCGGCGAGCAGGGTGGCCGGCGTGAGAGACGACCGCCTGACCGACCTGCACCACCGATACGCGCGTGACCTCCTCGGCTTCCTGTCCGGGTTCACCGCGGGTAACCGGTTCAGTGCCGAAGACCTCCTGCAGGAGACGATGATCCGGGCCTGGGGGCACCTCGACGCACTCCCCACCGAGCCCGAACACACCCGGCGCTGGCTGTTCACGGTCGCCCGCAACATCGCCATCGACGCTGTCCGGCGCAAACACGCGCGGCCGTCCGAGGTCGGCCTCGGCGACGTGATCGAACCGGGCCCGGACGACACGTCAGCGACCGTGATGGCCGTCGACGCGCTGCGGACCGCGATCGGCAACCTGAGCACGCCGCACCGGCGGGTGCTCGCCGAGCTGTATGTGCACGGCCGCAGCCCGGGCGAGGCGGCCCGGCGGCTGGGCGTGCCGATCGGGACGATCAAGTCGCGCGCCCACTACGCCCTGCGCTCGGTGCGCACCTTCGTCGACAGCCGCTGACCGGCTGAGCGACCCGAATCCCTCAAGAGCTTTGCGCGTACGCCGATGGTGGCGGCCATGATCCGGCTCCCGTCAGCGCTGCTCGGCGCGGCTCTGCTGCTCGCCACTCCGGCCGCCGCGCACGCCGCACCGACGGAGACCACCGTCACCGGGATCCTGCATCGCGCTGTCCTCGACACGTTCCCGGCGGGCCCGGAGGTCGTGCGGACCACCGTCGCCACCGAGCCCGGCACCACGCTCGACGTCCCGGAAACCCTGGCGCGGGGTATCGGCGAGGGATCCACGGTGACGGTCACGGCCGGGGCGGACGGGGCGGTCGAGCGGATTCACGGCCGTACGGCGATCGCTTCGAACGAAAGCGTGACCGGAACGCACCACCTGGTGTTCGTGCCGGTTTTCTGGCAGGCCGGCGCGGACGCCTCGGCGCTGCCCTCCGCGGCGGTCTTCGCCGCGGCCACCACCGGCGTCGACGCGTATTACGACACCGTGACCGCGGGCGCGATCCGCTTCACCCTCGACAAGGTCACCGCCCCGCAGCAGATCGTCGCGACCGGTTGTGACACCGACGCCGTCGAAACGGCCGCGCGCGCCGTCGCCGGAGTTGCCACGGACCGGTTCCACCACGTCGTCGCCTACTTCCCGCCCGAGAGGTCGTGCGGTTTCGCGGGCCTCGGCTATGTCGGCAGCGGTGGTTTCGTCTGGTTGAACGGTTACACCAGCACGCACGTGCTCGGGCACGAACTCGGCCACAACCTGGGTCTGCGGCACAGCGACGGATACCACTGCTGGTCCGACGACGCCCGCTCCGACCCGGTCCCGCTGTCCGGCAATTGTCAGCCCGAGGTGTACGCCGACCCGTGGGACATCATGGGTGGCCGCGCCACCGGCGAGCTGACCGCGGCGCACCTGGACCAGCTCGGCGTGCTCGGTTCCGGCGGCACCGCGCCGGTGACCGCCGGGCAGCCGGTCGTGCTGGCGCCGCTCTCCGGCGGGACCGGGCTGCGGCAGGTGACCTACCGGTCCGGGACCCGCACGTACTACCTGGAGTACCGCGACGGCGGCCGCCTCGACCAGCCGTTGTCCGGCGCCGGCACCGGGCTCGCGGTGCGGTTCCTCGACACCGCGATGGACGGCAGCTACGCGCACGAGCATCAACTGGTGTCGTATCACCCGGCCATGCCGGTGCTGCGTCCCGGCGAAGGCTGGAACGACCCGGCCGGCACGATCAGCATCCGCACCGGCGCGGCCACCGCGGCGGGCCTGCCGGTGACCGTCGACGGGGTCACCGACACGCGGGCGCCGTCCGCTTTTGATCTGCTCAGCCCGACGCCGTCGGCGTCGCTGACCAGTTCCCGGGCCACGGTCACGTGGACGCCGGTCACCGACGACACCGGGGTCACGTCGGTGACCGTACTGCTGGACGGCTCGGCCGTGGCCACCGCAGCGGGGACCGCGACCTCGGCCACCGTGACGATCCCGGACGGCCGGCACACGCTGCAGGCCGTCGCCACCGACCCGTTCGGCAACACCAGCCGGACCGGCACGGTCACGGTGACCGTCGACGGCAGCGCCCCGGCCGGCACTCCCGCACCGATCGCCGGCCTGCGCGCCGGAGAGACCGTCGGCCCGGCCTCGGTCCCGGTGTCGGTGAGCTGGGGACTGACCGACCCGAACGGTGTCGCGCAGCAGCGCGTCGCGCGGGACTCGGGCGCGTTCACCACGATCGGCACCACCGTCCGCAGGATCGACGCGACGGTCAAGCCCGGAGTCAGGACCCGCTGGCAACTCGCCGTCGACGACAACCTCGGACATTCCGGTACGGTCGTGGGCGGCTGGAACACCGCGACCCTGAACCTGCGTGGCGGCACCTACACGGGGGCCTGGTCCACGGTCAAGGGTTCCACCCGCCTGGGCGGCAGCGAGCAGTCCACGACGTCGCGGGGTGCGGCCGTCTCGTACGCGTTCACGGGCCGCTCGATCGGCCTGATCGGCACCCGCGACAAGACCACGGGTGCGGTCGACGTGTATGTCGACGGTGCCAAGTTCGGCACGATCAACCTGCGCAACGGCGTGACCCGCAACCGTGGCATCGTCTACACCCTGACGTGGACCGCCCCCGGCACCCACACCGTCACGTTCGTCAACCGGGGCCCGTGCTTCAACGTCGACGCCGTCACCACCATCGGCTAGTGCATCGTGACGCTGATCGACTTACTTGGTGTTGTTCGCGGGGAGCGGGTCTTTGCTCAACAATGCCGCGACGGCTTCGGGGTGGGTGACCATGAGCGCGTGCGGGCCGTTGATTTCGAAGTACCGGCCATCCTGTCGCTCGTCGGCCGGTAACCCGGCGTGCGACCCCATCTCCACGGTCCGGGCGGCGACAATGTGCCGGCGCGGCACCGCCTCGAGCGCGGCCTGATCACGCAGGACGAGCCGCTGCTCGGAGGCTCGCCACGGGTGTGGGGTCATGCGTGCCAAGGTCCACGTGACCTCGCGCGGATCGGTGATGCCGTAGAACGCCACAAGGTCCTCACTCGGGAACACCATCAACTCCACCCCGTCCACGACCCGGCGGGGAAACTGGTCCGGGTCGGCCGCGGGAGGGAACATCTCGGTGTGCGACAGGCCCATGGGCGCGTCGAGGTAGACCAGCCGCGCGACGCGGTCGGGGACCCGGTCCGCCACACCGGTGACGACGACTCCGCCGTAGCTGTGGCCGACCAGCACCACGTCTTTCAGATCGTCGTACGTCAAGATGTTCGTCACGTCGTCGACGTGCGTCTCCAAGTCGACGCTCGCGTTCAGCAGATGGACTCGATCACCCTCTCCGGTCAGGCTCGGCGTGTGCACGCTGTGCCCCTCGGCTTCGAGTAGCCGGCGCACCTTGTGCCATGCCCAGCCACCGAGTCCGGCACCGGCAACCATCACGTACGTCGTCATTGCAGCTCTCCCGTCCAAGAATGTGACGACGACGCTATCCGGGCAGCTCAGGGGCGAGAAGAACGCACTTTCGGGTAAGGTCGTCCGATGCGCGAGTCGGTTTTGTCACCGGAGGTCTTCGCCGACGACTGTGAGGGCCGGCCGGTCTTCGACGCCCTCACGAGCCGCTGGGCCGTTCTAATATTGGGCGCGCTGCTGGTGCGGCCGCACCGCTTTGCGGAGCTGCTCGGCACCATCGAGGGCGTCAGCGAGAAGATGTTGTCGCAGACCCTGCGTAACCTCACCCGCGACGGCTTTGTTCAGCGCTCGGTGACCGCCACCGTGCCGATCCAGACCTCGTACGCCTTGACGGACCTCGGCATTCAGGCAGCACCACAGGTGGTGAAACTCGCCTTGTGGGTCCGCCACCACGCCGATGACATCCGGGCGGCTCGATCGTCCCACGACGCGGACCGACCCGTCCCGCCCGCCGAGGCGAACCGTCATCACGGCCCCGCCAGGCAGCAGGTCGACTAGTTCATCATGATGTTGATCGATTACTGCGAGTTGTTCGCGACGAGCTTCTTGATGTTGAGTTGGACGAGCCTGACCTTGGCCAGGATCTGGTCGGCGGTCGCGGTCCACTGGAACGGTCGCGGATTGGTGTTCCAGGAGACGATGTAGGCCCGGATGGTTCGGACGAGGATCTGCACGGAGGCGAAGGTGCCGCGGCGGATGGCCTGACGGGTGATGATGCCGAACCAGGTCTCGATCTGATTCAGCCAGCTAGAGCCTTTCGGCGTGAAATGGAAGTGCACGTTCGGGTTCGCGGCCAGCCAGGCCCGGACGTCAGGGGTGGTGTGGGTGGACAGGTTGTCCAGCACGACATGGACCTCACGGCCGGCGTGCGGGGCGACGGCCTTCTTCAGGAAGGCCAGGAACGCAGGCCCGTTACGGCTGGGCACGCAGTCGCCGACAACTTCGCCGGTGTTCACGTTCAACGCGGCGAACAGGTTGGTGGTGCCGTGCCGCACATAGTCGTGGGTGCGCTGCTGCACCGACGGCACGATCGTCGCCGACGGCGCCGCCGGCTCGGTCTACCCGGGCCGGCCCTGCAGCACCCAAGGGCAGGCGCAGTGACCGCCTGGCAGCCGTTCGTGCCGTGGTTGCCTCGCGGCACGGCCGGTGTGCTGACCGCGGATCCGGAGAACGCGAAACGCGTGTCCGGCACGCGGGTCGCCGTACCACGACGGAGTCGTTCCCGTTCGGCGCGCACGACTCGCGGGCGGCGGCGTGCACCGCCCGCGAGGCCGGGTCGGGCGGATCAGCCCCGGTAGGCGCCGATGATCTTCGTGAACTGGTACGCGGACTGGGACACGCCGCTGCACGTGTCGTCGTTCGGGTACGCGCCCGGGCACTGCCGGTCCCGGTTCAGCGACCAGAACGTCAGCCGGGCGATGGTGTGCTGCTGGGCGTACGCGGTGATGGTCTGCATGTCGGCCAGGGTCACTGTCGCGTTCTCGTCGGTGATGCCGTTCATCGACGAGATGCCCACGTGCTGGTACGCGTCGGCGTCCGACCACCCGTACGCCGTCTTCAGTTTGTTCTTCAGCCCGTCGGCGGCCTGGATCGTGAGCTGGCCCTGGTTACCGGTGGTGTTGCCCCAGTCGAAGGTCATGATGCCCCAGCCGTCGACGACGAGGCCGGCCGCGGCCGCCCGGTTGATCAGTGACGCGTCGGGCCCGCCGGTGCCGCTGCCCAGGGTGATGTAGGTGGTGATGCCCGGGTTGTTGGCCTTGACGGTCTTCAACGCGTCGACGGTCTTCTGCTGGTCGGTGGCGCTGTTGTACGGCGTGCCCTCGATGTCGATGTCGATGGCCTTGAGCCCGTACGCGTTGATCACCTTCTGGTACGCCGCCGCCAGTGCCGAGGCGCTGGAGCAGGTGTGTTCGAGCCACGGCCCGGCCGCCCCGCCGAACGAGACGACGACGTCACCGCCGTTGGCCCGGATGGTGTTGATCGCGGTCTGGTCGGCGCCACCGGTCAGCGCGCGCGAGCCGTCCCACTTCGGGTCGCAGGTGCCGCTGTTGAGGATGAACGCCATGGTGAACCATTTGACGCCGGTCGTGGTGGTGACCGTGGTCAGGTTCGGCGGGTTGCCCCAGCCGGTGTAGTAGTAGGGCGCGACGGCTTTGATGCCGGGGCCGCCGGTGGCCGGGGGAGTGGTCGGCGTCGAGGAGCCGCCGATGGTCCACTTCTGGTTGGGCGTGCCGGTGCACGACCAGATCTGCAGCTTGGCACCGTTGGCGGTGCTCTTGTCCTTGACGTCGAGGCACTTGCCGGACGCCGTGTTGACCAGGGTGCCGGCCGCACTGAGCGTCCACTTCTGGCTGGTCACGGTGTCGTAGCAGTCCCAGAGGTGCACGGCTGCGCCGTCGGTGGTCGCGTTGTTGGCGACGTCGAGGCATTTGCCCTTGCCCTGGACCGTGCCGTTGTCGGCGAAGGTCCAGGTCTGGTTGCTGCTGCCGGCGACGCAGTCCCAGAGCTGGGGCGGGTTGCCGTTGGCGGTCGAGCCGTCGGTGACGTCCAGGCACTTGCCGTTGAGCGAGCTCGTGACGGTGCCGGCGCTGGCCGCCGAGGCGCTGGTGATGCCGAGGACGCCGAGCGTCGCGACGACCAGTGCCGAGGTGGTGACGGCGAGGATGCGGGAGCGTTTCACGGGGGGTCTCCCTTGCCGAGAGAGGGGGATTGGTAAGGCAGTTAACAATTACGCTCGCGTCGATGTGCCGGTCAACGGCACGCAGCGCGATCAACCGCGCGTTTCCCCAGCTCAGGCCCGTGCTACTGCTTAACCTTAAATAACCTTAAATGTATGAAACACGGCAGCTCCGGCCATGCTGTGAACCTGTCCACCGGCTCGGCCGGGCGCGCCTGGACCCGGGTTCTGTCCCGCGGTGAAACGTCACGCAGGGCACAGCCACGACCGTGGAACAGCGCGACCCGATCAGAACCGGGCCGCGCGCTGCTGCCGGAGACGCCGTCGAGTCCGGCGGCCGGCGCCCCGCTGCTCGATCGCAGGACGCCGGTCCGGCCGAGCACGCCCCGCCGGCCGGCGCGCTCGGCAACAGTCATGACCCGTCGGAATACGGAGGGCCGGGTACCGGCACACTCACATGTGGTGCGCGGGCCGCACGTTCAGCATCTCGGCCAGCCGGTTGGTGACCGGCCGCGCCTCCAGGTGCAGCCGGGCGATGTTGAGCTGCCCGTCGCCGATCACGACCAGCAGCGCCAGCTCACCGATCGCGTACACCGACAGGTAGCCGTTCTGGTTGTGGATCGTCACGTCGGAGAACCCGCCCTGTGACAGGACCGCCCCGGTCGTACGGCTGATCCCGTGCGCGCCCGCCGCCAGCGCCGCCACGTCGTGCGGCTCGGTTCCGGTCGTGGTGTCGTAGAGCATGAGCAGGCCGTCGACGCCGGCCACGACACACCCGAGCACGCCCGGGACCTGCACACGCAGACGAGTGAGCTCAGCGAGGACGTGCTGCTCCTCGATGGTCGTCATACGTCGAGGTCCGCCTCGATCTTGCGCAGCTGGTGACGCGCCAGGCCCAGGTTCGCCCGGTCCTTCTGCAGCGACAGGTACAGGAAGAACGCGTCGCCGTTGCGCTTGTTCTGCAGGAGGCGGATCAGGTGGTACTGGGTGTCGAGGGTGATCAGGATGTCCTCGATGCCGTCCTGCAGGCCGAGCATGTTCAGGGTGCGAACCTTGGCGCGGATCACGTCGGTGTTGCCCGCCGCCGCGATGTTCATGTCCATGATCTGCCCGCCGCCGAGCACACCCAGCGTCAGTCCGCTGGTGTAATCCACCAGCGCGACGCCGATGGCGCCCTCGATGGACATGGCTTCCTTGAGGGCCGTCTCGATATTCACTGCCTAGCTCCGTTCCGACAAATCATGTTCAGCCGCGACAACCGTGGCACGCGTGATCAGGAAGGGCACTGTACTGAACCGAGGTCGGTACGAAGATCTTTGCCCGTATCGCCCGAACGGCCCTTGAAACATCGCAACGGTGGATGGACTTTTCCCCGAACCGAAAGGACAGGAAATTATCGGGAATATCCGAATGGCATGGTGATACGTCGGTCATCGGACAAAGAAACATAGTTTCCCGTACGCCCGGTGAGCGTTCACGATGTCTGCGTGAACTTCGACCGAGCCCGAGCGCAGTCCAGTGCCGTCGCCCTCGCCGACGGCCGGCAACGCCTCGCCCGCGCGGTGACCGCCGCCGCGCACGACTGGGCGCCCGCCCAGCGGGAGATGCTGGCCATGGTCGCGACCCCGCCCGAGGACATCGCCGGTGTCATTGAACGGATCGGGAACGTACAGGAAATTCTTGATTCTCTGCCGCCGAGCCCCGGCAACAATCGGGTCGCCGCGTTCAACACCCTCTACCTGACGATCACCGAGCAGGTCGCCGACAGCCTCACCGGCCCCGACGTCACCGACCCGCACTGGCTGGAAACCCTCGACGTCGAATTCGCCCGCCTCTACTTCAAGGCCCTCGGCACGTGGGGCGTCACCGGCGCCAACCCGGCCGGCGCGTGGGAGGTCCTGTTCCGCCGCGCTCACGACGACACCGTCACCGCCATGGACGCCGCCGTCCTGGGCGTCAACGCCCACATCAACCACGACCTCGCCCTGGCCGTGGTCGCCACCTGGGAACGCCTCGGGTACCCCGGCGACGGCCCGCAGCACCCCGACTACCTGCTGGTGAACAAGATCTTCTACCAGCAGATCCCGCTGTTGCGCCGCCGCTTCGCCACCGCCTGGCAACTCGAGATCGACCGCTGCGTCGGCGACCTCGACGACTGGAGCCAGCGCATCCTGGTCCGCACCACCCGCGCCATGGCCTGGGAACAGGCCGAGGTCCTGTGGCGCCTGCGCGACGACCCGGAGGACCTGGCCCGTGCCCTGCTGGTGCTCGACCGCGCCTCCGCCTGCGCCGGCGAAACCCTGCTCACGGGAACCACCCTGCTCAAAGCCGTCTGGCTGACCGCCGCCGCCTGGTTCCGCCGCCTCGTCAAGCGCCGCTGACCGGCCCGCGCCCGCTGCATCCCACCAGGTCGCCGGCAAGGGTGTCGAGAAGGCGCTCCTCCATGACCGACCGGCCGTGGCGCCGCATCAGCTCCGCCAGCTCCGGGTCCCACGGCGTCGCCGCCGGCGTGCCGATCAGCGCACCGCCGGTGGCCACGGCCTCCGAGTAGACGGCGGCGCTCATCCGCCACGGCACCGCCGTCGGATAACGGTTCATGGCCGCCGCCGTCAACCGCACCCCGGCCCAGTCGAAGTCGTTGCGCCACCGGATCAGGGTGTCCGGCCCGGCCGCCTCCAGCAGCCGGTGCACCGCCACCGACGGCACCCCCTCGGTGCACACCAGGGGCGCGGTCGCCCGCCCGGCCATCGCCCGCAGCACCGCCGGGTTCTCGCACACGAAGATCTCCGGCACGTCCAGCACCAGGGACGACAGCCGCAGCTGGTGCAGCGTGACCCGGAACGGCACGTGCGCACCCGCCGCCCCGCTCAGCCAGCCACCGAGCAGGCCACCCGCCGCCGGCAGGTTCAGCACGAGGACCTGGCTGGCCAGGTCGTCGGGCACCACCCCGGCCAGTTCCCACAGCGCCCGTTCCGGCTCGGCGCCGCCCGGCACCGGCACGTCGTGCCATGCGGCCAGGGCCCGCAGCACGAGCCCGCGGGCCGGCCCGTCGGCGAGCGCCTTGGTGTCCCCAAGGATGCGTTCGGCGAAGACCGGCATCGGCTCGGCCTCGGCCGGGAGCGCATCCAGCACCGCCACGACCTCGCCGAACGGCAGGCCACCACGGACGATCCGGGTCAGCGTGCCGTCCCGGCGCATCCTCTCCAGCCAGTCGAGGTACCAGGGCTGTTCGGCATGCCGGCTCCCCGCGGCCAGGGCGAGGACCGCATCCCGCCCGACCGCCTCCCGGGCGCGTTCCCCGGGCCGGTTGCGGAACGGACCGACCGCCTCGGCCAGGCTGACCCCATGGGCCGAGCGCAGGAACGCGTCGACGTCGGCCAGCCGCACGCTGACCCGCGCGACCCCGGCCGGCCGGTGCACCCCCGTCACCCCGATCACGACCAGCCGTTCGGCGTCGCCGGGCGCGGTCAGCGACACCGACCCCTCGAGGCTGCCACCGGTGCGTTCCAGGCTGCGCCGGGCCGCGGCCAGCAGTCGCCGCCAGCCCGGATCCTGATCAACCGGCGGCACGGCGGGTCTCCGGCGATCCCAAGGCCCGCGCCAGGGTCCCGTCGAAGTCGGCGACGTTCATCTTGCCGTCCCAGACCAGCAGCACCGTCGAGACCGTGTGCTCCACCGTGGAGTGCGACAGGTCGTAGTGGGCACAACCGGTCACCGCCGGGTGTGTGGCCCACAGGTCGTACCCGGTCATGAACAGATCCAGGTCGAACTGCTTGGCCAGGGACATCAGCTCACCGCGGCCGTTGTCGTCGACCCCGGCGAACGCCTCGTCGAGACCGAGCAGCCGCGGCGCGTCCGGCCGCGCCGATCCGAACAACGCGTTCGCCGCCGCGAACAACGGCAGGTGCAGCGAGACCGACTGCTCACCACCGGAGAGCTGACTGTGCCGGGCCCGGGTCAGCGGCTCGGTGCTCCCACCCGGCCGGTGCAGCGCGAACGCGAACACCCGCCACTGCCGGTAATCGAGCACCTCGGCCAGCAACTCCCGGTACGGCTTCTCCGGCGCCTGCGCCCGCGCCGTCTTGATCCGCGACGCGAAGTGCCGCCGTAACGTCGTCAACTGCCCCGGCCCGAGCCGCGCCGGATCACGCTCCAGCAGTTTGCACACCTCACGCTGCTCCGGGTCCAGATCGTCGGAGAGCCGCCACCCGACCCCGACGGTCAACCCCGACGACATCCGCCGTGCCCGCATCTGTGTGTCCATCGCGTCGACCAGGTCCCGCGCCTCGATCGTGCGCCGGTGGATCTGCCCGGCCAGCGAGCCCAGCAGCGCGTCCTCGAACACCCGCTGCTCCGCCTCGGTCAGCAGCTGCTCCTGATCACGGCGCTCACCGGCGATCCGTTCGGCGAAGTGCGCGACCGGCGTCAATCCCTGCTCGTCGGCGACCCGCACCACGATGACACCCTCGTCGGTGTCCCACTCCGGCCGATGATCCAGACCGGCCGCCGGGAGTTGCGCCTGCAACTCGGTCAGTGCCGTCGTCAGCCGCGTCGCCGACTGCTTCAGCGACGTCTCGGTCGGCGACAGATCGCGCGTCGCGGCCAGGATCGCCTCGTGCAGCGCCACCACCTCCGGCGACAGATCAACCTCCGCGTCATCGGTCACCGGCCAGCGCAGCGTCACCGGGCAGCGCATCAGACCCAGAAGATCCGATTGGGCGTACGGCCTGAGCCGCACCGCCTCGCGCCGAGCCTCCCCGGCCGCCTCCCGCACGGACTCCTCGCCGACCCGTACCCGCTCCTGGGCGCCGACCAGCCGGCGGTCGGCCGCGGTGTAGGCCTCCCGGGCACGGCGCAGCGCCGTCTCCGCCGTCGCCACCGCCACCTCGGTCTGCGCGACCTCGGCGAGGACCTGCGCGGCTTCCGCCCCGATCGCCGCGGACAGCGTGCGCAGCTCCTCGTCCTTCTCCGCGTGCCGGGCCTGCGCCTCCCGCGCGTTCTGCGCCGCCGCCTCCACCCGCAGCTCGGCTTCGGTGTGCCGTTCCGCCGCCTCGGCCGCCAGCAACTCGCCCCGCTCGGCCGACTCGTGCACGTGGCGCACCTCGATGCCGAGCCGCTCGAACCGGTCGACCGCCGCGCCGACGGTCTCCAGACGCTCGACCGGCAGGGATCGCTCGGCGACCGCGCGACGCAACCCGGCCACCGCCGCGGCCTGCTCCGCGACGGCGGCGTCGAGCCTTCCGGCGGCTTCGTGGGCGCTTTCCCGCCGTACGCGCAGAAGGGTTGTGCTCTGATCCACCGCACGCTCGGCCTTCGCGATGGCGGCGCGCGACGGCAACGCCGCCCCAGCGTGATCAATCGCGGTCAGCGTCGCGCGGCGAACGCCTCGCTCCCGTTCGACGCCGGCGATCTCCGTGTCGAGGCCGGCCACACGCTGATCGCAGTCGGCGATGCGGGCCGCGCGGCGGGTGGCGCGGGCGGTCGCCCCGATGAACTCGGGCCGGTCCTTGACGAAGTAGCCGGTGCCGCTGCCCTGCGCCCACCGGCCCTGCGCGGTCACCCCGGACGGCCCGGTCAGATCGCCGAGCGCGATCCCGCCCAGCGCGGCCACGATCCGGTCTGCGGGCACCAGATCCTGATCCTCGGGAACCAGCACGGCGGCCAGCGTGGCGCCCGGCGCAGGCGTGCCAGTTCGCAGGTAGACATCCTGCTCGGCGACCTCGTCCGGCTCCGGGTGCAGCCACGCGTCGAGCAGCCCGGCGGCGTGCAGCGCGGCTTCGATCCCGGCCGCCTCCGCCTCGGGCAGGTCGTCGGCGAACCGGACCAGGCGCCACAGCGGGGCACCGGCCCGGCCCGCGCGCGGCGCCGGACGCGTCGGCGACGGCGGGGGAGCGTCGTCGTGCTCGGCCGCGATCGCCGACCGCTCGTCCACCACCGCCTGCCGGTCAGTGGTCAGCTGCCCGGCCCTTGCCGTGAGCGCGGCCAGCTCGTCCCGGATCGCCCCGGCCGGCCCAGCGACCCGGGCCGCGAACAGATCACGCAGCCCCGGAGCGTCCCCAGCCGATCCGGGGCGCTCGTCACCGCCCCGCCCGCTCGCTCCGGCAGGCTCGTCATCGGCCGGCCCGCCGGACTCGCCGGTGATCGTCGCGGCCAGCTCCGCGGCCAGACCCGGCAGATCCAGATCGGACAGCAGGCTCGAGTGCTCGCCACCCCACGCGTGCACCGCCGCGGCCGTCCCCCGGGTTGCCGCGTCGAGGGCCGCCGCCGCGGACTCCTGCGCCCCGATCGCCTGGTCCACCGCGGCCCGGGCGTCCCGGTCCTCCTGCGCGGCCCGCCCGTGCTCCCGCTCCGCGTCCGCGAGCCGATCCGCCAGCCCTCGCACGACTCGCACATCGGTGCGCCGCGCTTCGACCCGGGCCGTCAGCCGCGTGTCCAGACCGTCCGGCTCGGCGTCACCGGCCCGCCACTCGATCCCGCCGGTCTCCGCCTCGGCCGCCAGCTCCCCGGCGACCCGCCCGGCCCGCGCCCGCGCATCACGCGCCTCCGCGTCCGCCTTGACCGACTCCGATCGTCGCCGCCCAGCCGTGTCCCGCTCGGTGGCGACCTCCGCCTCGGCCCGCACGACCGCCGCGCCCAGGTCGTGCACGTGCCGTTCCAGATCGGCGAGCTGCTCGTGCGACCGGTACGCCGCCGACCCCTTCAACCGATCCAGATGCGCCCGCAACCGGCCCGGCTCACCCTCGGCCGCCCGGAGGTCCGTTTCCGCGACCGCGGCCGCCTGCTCGGCGGCGAGCGCCTCCCGCCGGTCCGCCGACAGCTTGTCCCGGCGCTCGTCGACGGCCTCCCGCCGCGCGGTCAGCGCATCCGCCGCCGCCCGCGCGTGCGTGCGCAGGTAGGTCGCGTAGACGCCGAGGAACGCGCCGGTCGCGGCATCCGCCGCGATCAACCCCTCGAGCGTACGGGCGACCGCCTCCATGTCGTCGAACGAGCGCGCCGCCTCGACCAGCAGGTGATCCTCCACCGGCCGCAGGCCCCGCTGCAGCGTGCGCGACAACTCGACCGGGTTCAGATCCTTGGCCAGTTGCGGCTTGCGCAACGTCAGCACCAGGTCCAGGAGCTGCTCGTAGCGAGCGGGACCCAGCCCGAACAGCCGTGCGTCGACGAGATGCCGGTACTCATCGGCCGAGTCCTTGACCGATTCCGGCCCCAACGCGTCGATCAGATCCCGCCGCGACACCGGCCGGTCGTCGGCATCCAGCAGCGACAGGTCCACACCCACGCGACCGTCGGCGACGAAGTGCCAGCGCGTCACCCGGTCGTTGTGTTTGTGCGCCCGCAACCCGATGCCGATCGTCACGAACGTCGTGCCGTCGCTGAACTCCATCCACACGTAGGCGTAAGAAGACTCCTGCCCCCGGTAGAGCAGGTTCGACTTCATCGTCCGGTCCTCACCGGCGAACGGGTTGAGCCGGCGCGGCTCGATCCGCCCGTCCAGCACGAACGGGAACAGCACTTCCAGCGCCTTGGTCTTGCCGGATCCGTTCGGGCCGCGCAGCACCAGCCAGCCGTCGACGAACAGGAACTCCTCGTCCCGGTAGTCCCACAGGTTGACGATCCCGGCCCGGGTGGGGGCGAAGCGTGCCAACGAAACGATCCTCTGCTAGAACAGCGTGCGCTGTTTGACCTGGGCTCTCGTGCTGCGGTAACGGCCGATCAGGGGACGGGCGAGCACCCCGCCGGGCACGGCCGTCACCGCGTCGAAGCGTACGAGCAACGCCACCGCCTCCCGCCGCAGCCGCTCCGGATCCGCGTGCCAGGTCGCGCCGAACGCCGACCCGTACGTGGCAAGAAGATCCGCCGTCGCCTCACGCAGGAAACTGTCCGTGATCAGCGGCAGCCGCCGCTCACCGGTCTCGTCCTCGGCCTCCTCGACCGGCTCCGGCTCGTCGCCGGCCATCGGAATCCCGGCCGGCAGACCCGCATCCACCCGCGCGACCAGCGACAGCTGCGCGTCAGCGGGATCCGGCATCGGCATCCGGCGTGCCCTCCGGCCGTCCGGGTCGGACACCCGCTCGGCGATCGCGACCGCCAGCAGCACCGCCGCCTGCGCCACACTCCCGGCGCCCGGGAACCGCTCCGCCGACCATCCCGCCGTGTCGACCAGCAGCACACCCTCGGATCGCCGTTCCAGGCGCAGCCCGGTCAGCCGGAACAGGTCCGCCGGCAGCGCCTGACCGCGTAGGTGGTTGCCGACCTCGGCGCTCACGTCGTCGAAATACACCACGGGCCGTTCCAGCACGGTCCGCCGGGCGGCCTGCGCCGCGGCCCGGCGCTCCGCGTTGCCGCTGCTCGTCAACGACCGGTCCAGCAGCGCCGACACCGACGCGATGTGCTGCAACACCCGCGGCGGCCGGAACAGCGCGAACACCGCGTCCCGGGCCACGTCGTACAGCGCCTCACCACTGCCCGGATCGCTGGCCCACGCCGTGCTCGACCCGTCGGCCAGGCGCAGCACACCCCGCTCCTCCAGCCACGCGACCGCGTCCACGAACGCGCGCCGGTCGGCACCGGAATCCGGGTCCAGGCCCAGGCCGGTGATCCGGTTCGCGTCGCCGGCGACCGCGTCGGCCAGCTCGCTCAGCGTGATCTGGATACCGGCCCGGCCCAGGGTGGCCAGGCACAACGACAGGTACGCGTACCGCTGACGGTCGAACGGACGCCCGGTCCGGGACAGCGCCGGACGATCCGGGTCCAGCCGGTCCGCCGTGCGCACCAGCCGCGCCGTCGCGCCGTGCAACTCCAGCCGGTAGCCGAACGCCTCGGACAGATCCCGGCGCAGTTCGGCGGAGAAACGACGTACCCGGGGAAGGGCTTTCTCGTCGGGGAACGTGGCGGTGATCAACGGGTGGCGCAGCAACAGGCGGACCGCCCGCTGGTAGTCGGCCAGCTCCAGGTCGGAGACCTCCGCGGCGAACCTCACGCGGTCACCGCGGTGTGGCCGGCCGCCGTCACCGACAACTCGTAACCGTCGAGGTGCAGCCGACCGGATTCGGTCACGACCGTGCTGAACCTTCCGGGCGTGGGGGTCAACGTCAGCCGTACGCCGAAAGCCGCCGCGGCCAGCGGTGTGTCCCGGCGACCGGCGGTGCGGGCGGAGAGCGCGATGTCCAGCAACCGCCGCAACGCATCCGCCTGCGCGTCGTCGAGCTCCACATCCTCCACCGCGATCAGCCGCGCCGCCGCATCGGCCTGACGCCGTTCCCCGGCCACCTGCCGCTCCCGCAGCGCCCGCCGCGAAGCCTCCGACCGGTCGATCCGCGCCGGCCGCCCGTTACCCTGCCCGGGCAAGCGCCCCGACTGGACCAGCGACCGCGACAACTCCACCGCCGGCGCCTCCCACCAGGACAAACGACTCGCGATCGCCTCCGGGTCGGCATACGCCACCCCGACATGCCGCGGTGCGCCCAACCCGAACACCACGTCGAAGATCGCGTGCGCGGCCTCCTCCGACCCGGCCCCGGTGAACCACGCCGCCAGGTGCCGCAACTGCGACTCCCGGCTCACCCCGCCGCGCCGCGCCTCGGTCACCCGCCGCAGCAACGCCAGCACATCGCCGATCGCCGCCATCGTCGCGCCACCCAGCCGCTCGGCCTCACTGGGCGCGTCACCGGCCGGCGCCAGCCACGACCGCAGCCCCGCCCACCGCCGCCGCCAGTCCGCCAACCGCTCCGCCGGCGTGGAGAACAACCGCTCGTCCGCCTCCGCCGCCGCTTCGACCATCCGATCAAGACCGGTCACCTCGACCTCGACCACGGCCTCCCGCAACCGCGGCGTGTACCGCTGCAACTCGTCGTGGAAGTCCCGCAGGTGCGCCAGCAACGCATCCTTGTGACTCAAGAACACTTCCGGGCGTACGTCGTGAGTGCGGCCCAGATCCCCGAGCATGTGATAGAACCGCGCCGCTCGCTCCGCCACGTCGGCCAGTGCCCGGTCCAACCGGTTCAGCTTCCGGTAGACCTCCTCGGCGTCACCCTTCTCGTTGGCGTCCCGCAGAGCCTTCAGGTCGGCGAGCAGATCCGCGAACACCAGCCGGGACAGTGTGCTGTCGTCCAGCCCCGCCGCCAGCACACTCTCCACCGCACGATGCGCCCGGTAGCCGGCCTCGGTGAACTGGTACACCGAATGCCGGTTCCGGTACTCGGCGAGGGTGGCCGCCCGCGCCCCGTCCTGACTCCGGTCGAGGACACCCCACTCGACCAGCGCGTCCAGCAGGCGCGGCAGCTCCAGCGCCGCCGGGTCAGGACATTCCGGATGTACGTCGTGAAGCCCGCCCAGCGCGGCCTGGACCTCCGAGGTGTGCAGCACGACCTGGTAGCTGTTGCGGGCACTCTCGAACGCCCGGAGCAGCCAGATGTACGCCAGCCGGTTGTCCGCGTTGACGTAGGAGAACAGCCGCAGCCGGTCGTCGACGCCGAAGTCGTCCAGCCCGAACGAGCCGCCCTGCTGCGCCGCCATGCCCGCCCTCTCCCCGCAATCAGCCCAGCCTATCGAGGTTCCGGCGACGCGCCCAGCGTCCACCCCGTCGGGTGAACGCATTCACCCTTGTCGCGCGCTAATTGTCGTGCGTAGGGTAGTCGTGCGTCACCCCTGGTATCGAAGACTACCGAAAAGACGGGGCATGTCCGGAACCTTCGACGACAACCATCCCGGCGCCGGGTACGGGTACTCGCACGCCCGCGGGAACAACCTGTGGCCGCTCTTCGCCGACGACCTCTTCCGTCTGGCCCACGACGGGCACCGCCTCCGCGTCGACCAGGACCTCATCGCGGCCGGGCTCGCGTGCGCCCTGCTGGCCGAGCTCGCGGTCACCAACCACCTCGCCGTCGACGGCGACAAGCTGGTGGTCACCAGCCGGCGCCCGCCGCCCGACGCGCTCGCGCACACCCTCCTCACCGAGGTGATGAGCCAGCCCGACCCGGTCCCGGTACCCGACTGGCTGCGCTATCTGTCCGCCCGCCCGTCGTACGCATCAGGGCACTTCCATGCGTACGAGCAGGTCGCGCGCCGCCTGATCCGCTCCGGCGACCTCGTCGAGGTGCCGCGCCGGCGACTGTTCGGGCCGCCGCGCAGCGGTTACGCGCCGACCGACAACAACAAGGCGTACTGGACGTGCGCGCGCCTGAACATGGTGGCCGAGCGCGGTTACCACTTCGACGCGTTCGACCAGGTGCTGGCCGGGCTCTGCCTGTCCACCGGCGTCTACCGCCGCGTGTTCAGCAGCCCGGCGCAGGTCATCCAGCGGCTCGGGCACGACAGCCGGCGCATCCGGCCACCGATCCCCACCCTGTTGCGCCACCTCGACCGGCTCGTCGGCAACACCGTCGCGATCAATTCCTGAGAGGGTTCCCATGTCCCACCAGTCTTCTCCGCCCCGCTCACGCCGTACGATCGAGCAGGCCCTGGCCGCCGGACGCCTCGGCGTGTGGCCGGTGGTCTGCATCGTGATGGCCGCCGCCGCACCACTGACCGTCATCGCCGGCGGCGCCACCACCGGCTGGGCCGTCACCGGCGTCGTCGGCATCCCGGTCGGCTACCTCTTCGTCGCGCTCGTCCTCGCGGTCTTCTCGGTCGGCTACGTCGCGATGTCACGCCAGGTCGTCAACTCGGGCGCGTTCTACACCTACGTCACGCACGGGCTCGGCCGGGTGCCCGGCGTCGGTGCGTCCGCCGTGGCCGTGCTCGCCTACAACACCATGCAGATCGGCCTGTACGGCGGGTTCGGCAAGGTCAGCGCCGACTTCGTCGGCGCGCACACCGGCCGTTCCGTGCCCTGGTGGCTGTGCGCGCTGGCCGGGTGGGCGGTCGTCGGGCTGCTCGGCGTCCGGCGGGTCGACCTCAACGGCCGCGTCCTGGCCACCCTGCTGATCGCCGAGATCGCCGTCGCGCTCGTCCTCGCCGCCGTGCACCTCGCCCACCCGGCCGGCGGCCACGCCGACCTCACCGCCATCGCCCCGTCCCGGCTGCTCACCGCCGGGATCGGCGCGGTGCTGGTCACCGCGATCACCGGCTTCGTCGGCTTCGAGGGCACGGCGGTCTTCTCCGAGGAGTCGAAGGATCCGCAGCGGACCGTCGCCCGGGCCACCTACATCGCGCTGGCCGTCATCGGTGTCCTCTACAGCCTGTGCGCCCTCGCCATGACCGTCGCGGTCGGGCCCGGCGACATCGTGGCCGCCGCCACCGAGCACGGCACCGAACTGATCTTCGACCTGGCCACGCCGTACGTACCGTCGTCGCTGCTCGTCGCCGGTCACCTGCTCTTCATCACCAGCCTGTTCGCGGCGCTGCTGTCGTTCCACAACACGGCCGCCCGTTACTTCTTCGCCCTCGGGCGCGAAGGCGTACTGCCCCGCGCCCTGGCCCGCACCAGCGTGCGCAGCCGGTCCCCGCACGTCGCGTCGATCACCCAGACCGTCCTGGCCTGCGTCGTGCTCGGCGTGTACGCGTACGCCGGCTGGGACCCGATGATCAACCTGTTCTTCTGGATCACCGTCACCGGTGGGCTCGGCGTGCTCATCCTCATGCTGGTCACGTCGATCGCGGTCGCCGGCTACTTCCTGCGCCCCGCCCACCGCGCAACCGTCGGCGCCGCCCGCGGCGTACTCGCCCCGCTGGTCGCCGCCGGCGCCCTCGGCTGGATCCTGGCGATCACCCTGCAGCAGTTCCACGTACTCCTCGGCGTCGAACCGTCCTCACCGTGGCGCTGGATCTTCCCGGCCGCTTTCGGGGTCACAGCCGTTCTCGGCATGGTGTGGGCGCTCTACCTGCGCGCTGCCCGGCCCGCCGTCTACGCCGCCATCGGGGCCGGCGCCCACCAGACCCTGCTCGACGCCGACGCTTCCGCCCAGGCCGGAGACGTGCGATGAACCCGGCCGGCACCGCCACCAGCATCCGCCGCGCCACCACCGGCGACCTCGCCACGATCGCCGGCATCCTCGCCGCCGCGTTCCAGGACGGCGACCTCGCCGACTGGCTCATCCCCGACCCCGGCCTGCGCCGCCGCGCCTACCCGCCGTACTTCGCCATGCTCACCGACCACGCCCTCACCCACGGACACGTCGACCTGCTGGGAGAAGAAGCCTGCGCCGTCTGGTACGACACCACCCCGGCACCCCCGATCGAGGACTACGACCAGCGACTGGCCGTCATCACCGGCCCCGCCCTGCACCGCTTCCAGACCCTCGACCAGGCGATGCACGCCCACCACGACCGCGAGCCGCACACCTACCTGGCGTTCCTCGCCGCACTCCCCGGCCGGCAGTCCCACGGCCACGGCTCAGCCCTGCTCCGGCACCACCACGCCCGGCTCGACCAGCCCGCCTACCTGGAAGCCACCGGCCCCCGGAACAGCGCTCTGTACGCCCGGCACGGCTACCGCCGGCTCGAGGCGTACCGCCTGACCGAGGACGGCCCCCACCTGTACCCGATGCTACGAACCAGAGCCGGCACATGACAGGCGGACGTCCCGCGCTGATGGGCATCCAGGAAATCCAGCGCCGCCTCGGACGATCCCGGCAACGCGTCCAACAGCTGACCACCAAGGCCGACTTCCCGGAGCCGTACCAAACGCTGGCCATGGGCCGCGTCTGGCTGGCCGACGACGTCGAAGCGTGGATCCGCAAACACCGCCCCAACCGCGCCCGCAAATAACGCGCCTCAACGACGGTGATTCCGGAGTGAGCCGTGGGGGGGGGGGGGGGGGGGGGCGCCCCCCCCCCCCCCGGGGGCGGGGGGGGGGGGGGGGGGGGGGCCCCGGGGGGGCGGGGGGGGGGGGGGGGGGGGGGGGGGCCGCCCGCGGGGGGGCGCCCCCCCCGCGGCCCCCCCCCCCCCCCCCCCCCCCCCCCCCCCCCCCCCCCCCCACCCCCCCCCCCCCCCCGGGGCGCGGGGGGGGGGGGGGGGCGGCCCCCCCCCCCCCCCCCCCCCCCCCCCCCACGGCGTTGCCGACGTCTGGTTCCGCGCCTGCGGCCCCGGCACCGATGCGCCGGACGCGCTGCGCGCCGGCACACCGAGCAGTTGCGCCTGCCCACCCGTCCGGCGCCGGCCTGCGGGCCGGCTCACCGGGCAAGCCGGCCCGCAGTCAACCGTTCGCGCGGTGGTGAACACGAAACATTGCGACCGGCTGCTTGGCGGGCGTGTACCGCTCGGCGGCGATCGGATGATGTCTGCGTGGCCGTTCGGCTGGATTGTTGACGGGGAAGAGTTTCAGGATTCAGGGGGGTGTTGCGGAAGAGTCTGACCTATTTAAGATCAGACGGCCCCTGAGGTCGCTAAATGCGGGACGGCAAAGGCAAGTCGCAAAGTACGGGGGAACGGCATTGGCGGAGGATCTGCCGCCTAATGTTGCCGCAGTGGCTGACCTGGTGGCCGCCGAGGCTCGAAGGCCAGAAGTCTTAGAAGGGATTCTGCGGGATCAAGGCATTGTCATGCCGGTCGCGCGTCTCCTGCGGCTCCCGGAGCGATTCCCAGCGTGTTTCACGCTGGACGACGATGGTCGGCTCTCGCCGGTCGTCCCTGAGGCGGAGGTCGTCGGTGATCCCGGGTCGTTCGAACCCGAACAGCCGGCGTGGTTCCAGGTGCCCATGGCGGATCCCCTCGGCATCGACGATCTCGTAGCAGTTCATGGGGATGCGGCAGCACGGCTCGCAGACGGCGTCTGCGGTTCGTTCCACCAGGTGGGCGTCGATGACAGGATCGGCGTGGTCACCTTTGGCGAGGTGGCTGACCGGTCTTCCGGCGTACGTCTTGATCTGCGGCTGCTGGCGCTGTTGGAGGACCCCACTCGGCCGGCGGACACGCTCGGTGAACTGTGCGAGGCGCTGGGGATGGCCGCGCCTGGACCGGGATCGATGGAGCAGGCCACGGCGGTCGCGAATTGTCTGCAGCTGATCTGGAAGAAGATCGATCTTTCCGACCCTTCGTGGAGTCTCGCCCGCGGCTGTATGGCAGCCGCAGGCAACGACTGGGCGATGATTCTTTCCGAAACGCCGTTACCGGCGGCTCCGGCCGATGGTCTGGCCTGCCGTGATGATCCGCTGCTGGTGCCGATCAGCGGTGAACAGCCTTATCGGACCTCGGGCGAAGCGGTTCGAGCAGGTCTTGAGAAAATGCGTGAACTCGGCTACGCCGATCGGGCGCCGCAGCAGGAAATGGCCCGAGCCGTTGCCGACGTTCTGGACGCCGGTGGCCTGCTTGCCATCGAGGCGCCGACCGGGACGGGGAAATCACTTGCCTATCTGTCGGCAGCAGCCGGGCGTGCCGGTACGGGTGAGCGGCCCGTCGTGGTGGCCACGGCGACCAAAGTGCTGCAGCATCAGTTGCGCCGGGATGCCGAGCGCATGCAGCGGCAGGGGCTGTTCCATGCGCCGTTCCGGCAGCTTTTCGGGGTGGGTAACTACATCTGCACCCGGGAAGTGGCGTCGGCATTGGCGGCCCCCGGCCCGGGCTCCGGACCGATGCACTGGCTGGCGCTGGCCGTGGCGGTAAGGGCGCTGGCGGTGTCAGCAACGGGAGTCTGGGACGACGTGGCGGATACCGACGTGGTTCGTGGCTCCGCGGAATATCGAGGAACACGCGACACGCTGCGCACCGATGCCGCATCCTGTGAACGCCGCGCATGTCCGTACGTCGATGAATGCCCGCTGTTTCGCCGGCTGGCCGGAATGGGTGAGCGCCCCGGCGTGGTGGCGGTCAACCACGCCCTGATCGCGGCTTGGGCCAAGCTTGCGCAGGAGGGCATCCGCACTCCCGGCGACGTGCTGGCCGACGGGGTCAGTGACCTCGTATTTGACGAGGCCCACGAGCTTGAGGACTCGCTCACCAACGCCTGGACCTCTCAGGTCGGCGAGCGTGATCTGGCGGCCTTGGCAGCGCGGGTGGACAGCCGGTTCGGGCTGGACCGGCACCTGCGGTCACTGGCCCGGCGAGGTGCTGACCTGCGCGGTGGTGGGAAGCTGGCCGGGCTGGCGCGTCGGCTGCGGCAGGACACCGAGCTGCTGGCCGGGACGGTGGCCGGCTATCTGCACGAGTACGGCGGGCCGGGACGATCCGCGGTCCTGCGGCGAGGCCTGGTACAGACGCGGCCCGAATACGGCAGGTTGGCGCAGCAGGCGCGGACTGTGCAGCGGTCCTTGGGGCAGCTCGGTGCCGAGCTCACCGCACTGGAAACGGCCGTGCGAGCGATGCAGGAGCGGAACTCGCAGGTCCCGCGAGCATTGATGGCGGGAGTTCTTACTCGCGTGAGCGGTCTGCTGCGGGCGGTTGACCAGGCCGATGAGGTGCTCGGGCGGCTCCACGATCTGCCGGACGAGCATCTTTGGGTGTACCAGCTGCGGGCCGAGACCGACTGGCTTTTCGAGAGCGTGCCGATCGACGTGGGTTCGGCGTTCGCCACCGGCATCGTGCAGAAGGCTCGCAGCGTGACGTTGACCAGCGCCACGCTGACGGTGGGGGAGACCTTCGACTTCATCGGTGCCCGGCTAGGTGTGCGAGTGGAACCGGGAAGCAGTGCACCGGGTGTCTTCGACGGGCGACGACTGCGCAGTCCGTTCGATCATGCGCAGCAGTCAGCTGTCGTGTTGACCAATCATCTGCCGATGCCGATTCCGGCCCAGGAACGGGAGTTCACCGAGGACCTGGCTCGTGACCAGGTCGGCCTGCTGTCGCTGACCGGTGGCCGAGCGATGACGCTGTTCGCGGCCCGGCAGCGGATGACCGCGGTGGCAGAGCGGGTCGCTCGGCATGCGGACGACCTCGCTGCCCGTGGGGTGCGGATTCTGGTGCAGGGGGAGGTCGGTCCGGCCGAGATCGGGCGGCGCTTCCGTGCTGAGCCGGGAACGGTCGTCTACGGGCTGCGAACGTACTGGCAAGGATTCGACGCGCCCGGCGAGACGCTCAGTTATCTGGTTATCGAGAAGCCGCCGTACCCGCACCCGGGCGATGCAGTGGTGGCCGCCCGGGTACGCGCGGTGGCCGACCGCGGTGGTGATCCCTTCCTGGAGTACCTCGTTCCCAAGACGGCGGTGTTGCTGGCCCAGGGCTTCGGCCGCCTGATTCGTACCGAGGCCGACCGCGGCGTCGCCCTGATCTGTGATCGGCGGATGCAATCGCCGGGCGCGGCGAACCGGATGTTGCTTTCCACTCTGCCCGGTCCGCGCCTGCACCTCGCCGAGGACCGGGACGACGCGTGGCGGTTCGCCCTGCGATTCGTGACCGGTGCAGACCCGGACCTGACTACGGCTCTGCAGGCCGACGGCGATGACCGGAGCGCCGAGTTGGCACGGCTGCGGCTGATCCCGGGCGAGGATCCGGAGCCGAAGCTGCGCGAAGCGGCCCGGGTGATCTTCGGGGTCGAGGAGTTACGGGAATCGCAGTTGCGGCTCATGCTCGCCCACCTGGCCGGGGCGGACACGGTGGGGATTCTGCCGACCGGCACGGGCAAATCACTCTGTTTTCAGTTGCCGGCGATGCTTCGAGCCGAGAACCGGGCGACCGTCGTGGTGAGCCCGCTGGTCGCTCTGATCAAGGATCAGCTCGACGGGCTGCGTGGCCGGCTCGGCCTGCGTGGCGTGCAGGGCATTACGGGCACCACCCCGTCGAGCGTTCGCAGCGAGATCCTGCGGGATCTGGCCGCCGGCAAAGTACGGCTGCTGTACGTGTCGCCGGAACGGCTGGTCCGCGATCCGGTGCTGCATCGTGCCCTGCAACGCCAGGATCTCGCCGGGCTCGTGGTCGACGAGGCGCATTGCGTCAGCGATTGGGGACACGACTTCCGGCCGGAGTTCCGACGCGTCTCGCAGGCGGTCGCGCATCTTGGGCGGGCACCTCGGATGGCGCTGACCGCGACGGCGACGCCGCCGGTGGCGCAGGACATCATCAGCGCTCTGGAAATGACCGAGCCGGTTACCGTCAGCCTGCCGTCGGACCGGCCGAACCTGAGCCTCCGAGTGGTGCAGGTCGCCGGGGAGCGCGAGCGTGCGCGTGAATTGCTGCGGATCGCTGTGGCCATGAAGGGTGCGCCGGGGATCGTGTATGCGTCCCGGCGCTCGATCACCGAGGAGATTGCCGCGCTGCTGCGCCGGGCCGGCCTGACCGCACGGCATTACCACGCCGGGATGGTGCCCGAGCAGCGCGAGGTGGTGCAGGAGGATTTCTTGGCCGGCACTACCCAGGTCATCGTGGCGACCAAGGCGTTCGGCATGGGCGTTGACAAGCCCGACATCGCCTGGGTGGTGCACTTCGATCTCCCCGAGTCGCTCGACGCATATGTGCAGGAGGCCGGACGAGCTGCCCGGTCACCGGGTCTGACCGGTGAGTGCGTGCTGCTGCACACGGCCCGGGACGCGGGACGCCGGCGCCGGCGGCTCACCGACACCGGCGCGGGGCAGCGGCTCGACCGATTGCGAACCGTTCTCCGGCTGCTGGAAAGCGGACCGCGCCGGGGCGGCGACGTCGTGTTCGACCCGGACGCACTGGCCGAGACGGTTGGTGTCGAACCCGACGAGCTGAACGTGCTGCTCGCCTGGCTGGAGCGCACCGGCACGCTGGTGCAGCTGCCCGATTGCTCGGCCCGGGGAACCGTGCACATCGGCGTACGGGAACCTGCCGACCTTGACGAACGGATCCGGTTCCGAGAGACGGCTTTACTGCTCAACCTGCGGCCGGAGGTGGGCAGCAGGATCGACTTCGAGCGGCTCGGTGAGCAGCACGGTGCCGACCCGGATCGGCTGGAGCAGGACCTGGTCGCATGGTCACTGGACCGCTTCCTGACGTTCTCGTCGACGCGGCGGCACCGTCGGGTACGACTGCTCGCCGCCCGGGTGAACGAGCCCGCGCTGCGCCGCGAGATCGAGCGGTGGAGCCGATGGCAGCACGCGCAACTGGACGCGGTGATCGCCTACACCGGCGCCGGGACCTGCCGGCGGGCCGAGGTGATCGGCTACTTCGGCTTCCCCGCCACCGCGTGCGGTGTTGGACAGCAGGCCTGCGACAACTGTGGTGGGCGCTCCTTCTGGCAGGACCTTCCCGCCTCGGCCGTCCCGGACCCGGAGCAGCTGATCAACGTGGACCTGACCGTGCTGCAAGCAGTGGCCTGGGCCAGCGGGTTACGCACCGGCCGGTACGGCGCCGGCGGCCTGAAAGCGGCGGTATTGGGCGCTGGGACGATCGGCAATCGTCCGCTCGGCGACGGTCTGCGGCGCTGCCCGCAATTCGGTGCGCTGCGGCACGTACGCGCCGCCGAGCGCCGCTTCGACGAGGCAGTGTCCGCGCTCGGCGCCGCGGGCTACCTGGAGACTGTCCAGGCGCAGCGGGATGGGATGACCTACACGAGCCTGGCGGTGACCGCCGCAGGACGAGAACGGCTGGGAATGCAGCATGGGTGAACTGGTCAGCATCGAACGCGTCATCACCGACGCACTTCTCGAACACGGCGAGATCATCCTCAGCACAGCCGAGCTGCATCGGCTCGGATTCGGCGAGCACAGCGCGGAGGTCACCCTGGTCGCTGCGGGTGAGCAGGTGCCTGCGCTGTGGACCGCCGGACGCCGTCAGTTGTCCGGAGAGGCCCTGGCTGAATACCTGCAGGACACCGCTCGTGTCGGCGGGCTGCTGCGGTTGGAGAAGCGCGGCGCCGCCGTGGTGGAGTTGGTGTTGTTGCCGCCGGCTGCCCGGCTGGAGGTGGTGTCGCCGGCACTGTCCCCGCCGGTCGCGCCCATGCCGGCCGGCGCCGGTGCCGCCGCTGAGTCGCGCACCCGGCGGCGCATCAGCACCGGGGCACGCTACCGGCTCCGGCAGCGCGATGAGTACACCTGGCGCGAGGGCGTCGGCTTTCTCGATACCGCCCGGGAGAACCTGCGCACGGCTCTGGAAAATGGCGGCTGGGATCCCGCGGACGCGGTGCGAACCCGCCTCGAGGGAGAGCGACTCGCCACCCTGGATCAGTTCGACGAGCTTCTTGCGGTCGACGCCGCCAAGATCGAGCACATGGCGCACCAGGAGGCCGCTGCGCGTACCGTGCTGACCCGGATGGGCGGGCGCGGTGTCCTCGCCGACGAGGTGGGCCTCGGCAAGACTGTGGAGGCCGGCCTGGTCCTCAAGGAACTGGTGCTACGCGGGCTGGCCCGCCGAATCGTGATCATCTGCCCGGCACCGCTGCGAGAGCAATGGCGCCAGGAGCTGCGGGAGAAATTCGACGAAGACTTCCAGGTGGTCACGACCGGCCGTGACCCGCAGGCCTTCCAGGCCGATCGCCTGATCATCACGCTCGAGCTGGCGATCCGCAACGAACAGCACCTGCAGGACGCCTTCGACCTGGTCATTGTTGACGAGGCGCATCGGCTGTCGGGCTCCGCCTCGCACGCCCGCCGAGCGGTCGTCGAGCGGCTGATCGCCAAGTCACCCCGGGTGCTGTTCCTGTCGGCCACCCCGGTGCAGAACAACCTGCTGGAGCTCTACCGCCTGGTCGAGCTGTTGCGCCCTGGCACGTTCGACTCGCAGGCCGCTTTCGAACGTCGATTTGTTGACCAGAGCGACCCACGCCGGCCAGTCAACGCCCCCGAGCTGCGGCGGCTGATCAGCAGCGTGGTTGTGCGCACCACCCGGGAGCAGGCCGGCGTCGACCGGGTGCACCGGATGCCGCCGCTGGACCGCGGTGTCGAACTGACCGCACCGGAGCGGCAACTTTACAACTTGATCGTGGACACTTTGCGGCACCGGATGACCGGCCCCGGCGACTCCATGCGTCGCAAGGCGCTGGCGTTGCGCCTGACCGCCTCACCACAGGCGGTGTCGAAAAGCGCGCTGCGGATGGCCGGCAAGGAGCCCGACGGCGACCTGCGGCGGGTGCTGACCGATATCGGTCATCTTGCCGGCGACATCCGACACACCTCCCGCGAGCAGGCCGCCCTATCGATCCTGCGTGACTGGATTGGCGAACACGGGCGAGTACTGCTCTTCACTCAGCACACCGACACTCTGCAGGGCCTGCTGAAACTGCTCGTGGTCGAAGGTATCCCGGCGGCGGCGTTCCACGGCGGAATGACCTCGGCGGCACGAACTGCGGCCGTCGAACGGTTCAAGTCCGGCGCCGCGCCGGTGCTGTTGTCTACCGACGCTGGCGCCGAAGGACAGAATCTGCAGGTCAGCAACTGTGTATTGAATTACGACCTGCCCTGGAACCCGATGCGAGTGGAACAGCGGATCGGCCGGGTGCATCGAATCACCCAGACCCGGAACGTGCACATCGCCAACCTGTTCGCTCGCGACACCCTGGACGAGAACGTCTACCGGCTGCTGCACGACAAGCTTGCCATGTTCGAGCTGCTTTTCGGCCAGGTCGTCACGGTCCTGGGTGAGCTGGGCGGTGCGCAGGACACCAGCATGGAGGCTCGAGTGCTGGAAGCGCTCTATGCCAACAGCGACCACACCATGCAGCGCCGCCTCGATGAACTGGGCAACGACCTCGCTGACGCCCGTACCCGTGCGGGGAAAATGATGACCGCAGACTCCGGGCTCAGCGCCTGGCTCGCCCAACGCCAGCAGGAACGGGCGCACCGTGCCGCGCAGCCGCAGGCTCGCGATCTGCTGCCGCAGACCGCAGAAAAGCCGCGACGGCGGCAGAAAGATCTTGAGCATTTCGTACGAGGTTTTCTCGCCGCTGCTGGGGCCGAGGTCTCCAGCCCTGCCGAGGATCTGGTCGCGGCCGCCCTTCCGGCTGATCTGGCCGCCGAGTTCGGTCGTGATCAGCTGTACCTCGCTTTTACCGGTGCGGCCCTCGAACACCACCCGGACGCGGAGTTCTGCGTGGTCGGCTCGGATGTCTTCGACGACATCCTGGCGGTGCAACGGCAGCGCGGTGACCTGACCGGGTCCATGCCCGAACCCACGTCACAGGACCCTGTGCTGCCGCACGACCCGCGGGTGCGCTTGGCGTGGCGGCGTATCGAGCACGATGAATCATGGTCAGCGCGGGCCACCTATCGCGTGCAGGAGGACACCGCCAGCGGCAACCAGGAGCTCGTCACCGTCGAGGTCGGGTCCCTGCCTACCGGCGACGACGGCCGGCTGCCGCTGGCTGACGAAGCACCAATTCCCGGCGACCAGGAGCCGGCCACCATCCTCGCCCGAGTAGAGGATGCGGCTGTCAGCCAGCTGGGTAAGCAGCTGCTGCAGACCCGTGAGGCCGAGCGCGAGCAGCGGAGTAAGGCACAGGAAGCGCTAGTTCACTACCTGGAAAGCCAGCTGGCCGAGGCGGATCGGATCTGGAAGTCCAAACGGACCGCGAGCGCGCTGGACAATGTCAATCGGCGCATGGAGCAGCTGCAGCGGGCCGTCGAGACCTCGCGAGAACCGGCGGAACGGGGAGCCGAGACGGAGCTGCGCGCAGAGCTGCTGGCCCTGGAGGTGCACGGTCCACGGCAGGTCGCCGTGGTGGAACGCTGGGAGCGCACCGACGGTGTGGCCCGCGAGATCCGCTATCCCTGGTCCGCCGATTTGCGTCCGGCTTGCGAGGTGACCGGCGAGCCGATCACGACGCTGAGCATGTGTGGCAGCGGCCACCTCATCGACGAAACGGCCCTGCACAGCTGCGAAATCTGCCGTTCCGAAGGATGTGGAAGGTGTGAGCCGGATCGTGTCGTCTCGGACTGCGCCGGCTGCGGTCGCGCGGTTTGTGGCACCTGCCGTATGTCCGGTGTGTTCTGCGGGGACTGCCGTTATCCAGTGCGCGATTCGAGTATCGACACTCGTTGGGAGCTGGGCTGGCGACTCGGCGCGGACGCGTATCTGCTGGTCGGTGAACGACACACGACCCATGTGAGCCGAGACGGGCAACGCCGCGTCCTGGTGCCCGCGGCCGATGTTGAGGATCAGACCCGGTCCCGGGTGCGGGGCATGGCCACCCGGCTGGGCCTGCCGCCGTCGACCGGGCTCGTGTCCGCCGGCTCGACTGTTGACGCCGAGGCTTCAGTGGCCGGCGCGTTGTGGTCGGAAATCGAGTACAGCACCTGGTGGGACGCTCGGATGGATGCCGGCGCGGACATCGACGGAGCTGCCGCGTTCGTGCTGCCGGACCTGACCGGGCCGGACGTCACGGCCGAAAGCGTCTTCGCGGCCCTGCTCGCCGACCTGCGGCAAGAACAGAGCCCGCCGGTCGCGCCGTCTCTGGCTGCCGTGCCGTTCACGATCACGCGGCGGATCGACCTGCGCGGCCCCGAGCTGATCTACCAGGAACTGTGGCAGGACGCGGACCGGGAACCGATGACCGCTGTACGGATTACGGGACCGTTGGTTACCGGTACGCACATCGCGCCGCCACCGGTACGCGCGATCGCCTCGGCGCAAGCCGGCGAAGCCGAACTTCTGGTGGAGGGGCTGCACCGGTCGTACCTCTATCGGCTCACCATCGGCGACAACGCGGTGATCGGTTTTGTCCCCGGGCTCGCAGGCGCGACCTTCGGCGCCGAATCCAGACTCGCCCGGCAGGTAGCCGATGCTGGCCTGACACCGGATTGGGTGCGCGCCCGGCCTTCACCGCAGCCCGAGCCGACGGGATTGACATTCAGCGTCCCGGCGACCGGAACCGAGGTGTCCCGGACCGTTACGACCTGGCGGCTGCCAGTCGAGGGCGCCGGCTCGGGACCGGAGCTCGAGGCGCCGAAGTGGGCCAGGGCGCTCGAGCACCATCGCGACGTGGTGACCCGGGATGACGAGCCGACCCGGATGACGTTCGCGGCGCTTGACCGACCGTTGCGGCAGGTCGCCGACGAGGAGCTGATCAGCGTCGAAGAAACGTGGACCTCCGGGAAGGGCCAGGCGGTCCGTCGCTACCTGATCGGTGCGGGCACGCCATTGCGCGCCGATGTGCTGAACGGACGCACCCTGCTGGCGCCGGGACAGCCGCTCGTGGTGCGCCTGGAAGACGGCACCGTGGCAGCCGACGACATCACGGTCGACCGGCACGGACACCTGATCACCGCCGCGGAGGCCATCACCTGCCGAGTCTGCGGCGATTCGTACGGTGCCTGCTGTGGCGCTCTGGTTGGCGTCTGCGCCGGATGTGATCAGCCGGCCTGCGAATCTTGCCGAAGCGCGGACGTATGCCACGCATGCACCGCTATTGCGCAGCGCGGAACCGATGTCGAACGTGCCGCGGTGGTTGTCCATGTCTCGACCAGAGAATCGCATCAAATGCAACCGTCGACTGTGGCTGAGACTGCCGCCGTAGCCGAGGCGGCTCGCATGGCGGAGGCTCTGCAGATGGCTGAAATTGCCCGCCGGGTCGAGGCCGATCAGGCAGCCCACACCTTGCGTCAGGCTGAGGAGAAACGCCTGGCAGAGGCAAACGCCGCAGCGGAAGCGTTGCGTGTCGCGCAAGCCCAGCGGCTGGCCGAGGCGCACCGCGCCGCCGAGGCGGAGCAGCAACTGGCCGTGCTGCGAGCGGCTGAGGTGCAGCGCATGACATGGCAGCAATATCCGGCCCCGCAGCCGGCATCACAGCCGATGGCGGCACCGTTCACGGGACGGTTGAAAGGCCCGAAACGGCACCACCCGTTGGTGCATTTCCTGCTGATCTATACGTACGGGATCGGCAACATCATTTACGCCAGGCGCATCGCTCGGTGGAACCGCGAGAACGGACCGTTCGCCCGGGAACTCACCCATTGGAAAGCTAACGCCGTGACCATGCATCTGCTGCTCATCTGCACCTACGGCGTTGGCAACATCATTTACGCGTGGTACGTGGCCCGGTGGAACCGGGCGCAGTGGCGCTACTCGCGGCAGCCGTGGCGAGCCAACTCGATCGGCGTGCACGTGCTGCTCAGCCTGTGCACCTTCGGCCTCGGCAACACCCTGTACGCCTGGTACATCGACAGCTGGAACCGGCGCCGCGGATACCGATGACGCGGCGCCGGTCCAGCCGGTGCGCTACAGTCCCGCGCCGCGCTTGCGCAACAGACGGGTGACACTGCGGAAGCGGATCGCCTCGGCGGTGGCGGGAGAGTAGTACTCGACGTGGCCTATCGCGCCGCGTCGGAACTCGACTACTGGCACTCCGGCACGGATGTGCGAGGCCCGCACCAGCGATTCGGCCTCCGACTCGCGCAGCCAGCAGATGAACCGGGCGCCGCTGGGCGATGCGCGTTCCAGCAGCGCGTTGGCGCGGTACTTGATCGCGTCAGGGGAGTTGTCGGAGTAGTAGCGGATCCAGCCGACGACTTTGCCGTTCTCCCGGACCGGAGCGTCAACCTTCGTCTGGTACGCACGTATCGCCGCCTCGGCCTCGCTCGGGCGAACCCACGCGACGCTGCGGAATCCCTCTGGAACCGGAACATAGCGCGAGGCGCCGGCGGCGGCCTCCATCTCCTCGGTCGAGAATGTGTCCTCGCTCGAGGCTGCTGCCCGGGGTTGCGGAGCAGGCCGCACCGTGATCACCCTAGGTGCGGGTGGCGCTGCAGGAACGGGCTCGGGCGCTGGCACAGCGATGACGTCGGGTTCGACGACATCCAACTCGACAGGTTCCGGCTCGATCACCCCTGGTTCGGAGAGCTCGGTAACCGGTTCGGCGGGCTCGACAAGCGGCTCAACGATCAGCTCGGCAACGGGCTCGGGAGCCGCGACACCGCCGAGCTCTTCAATGCGACGCCACAGCGGCTCCATCGCAGCCGCTGGACTGCGGCTGAACGCGCTGCCCCGGATGCGGACGAACACACAGTTGCCAACTCGCTCCAGCAGGGCCTGCCGCCGGATGTCCTCCTCCCACTTCTCGGGCCCGTGATAGGCATCGCCGTCGCACTCGACGGCCAGCCGGCGCCCGTCGGCCAGGGGCAGCACGAAATCGATCCGATAGCTGCCGATCTTGAACTGGGGGAGCGGCCGGAGGTCGCGCAGCAGCATCTGCTTGAGCACCGCGCGCTCGAAGTCGCTGTCGCAGCGCTTCTCCAGGTCCTCGTAGGCCTCGGTAGCCGAGCCGACGTTCTGGCAGTAGCTGAGCAACCGGCCGCGGGCATCATCGGCGGGTACATCGCTGGGCTGGAAAGAATGGAACACCCACAGCTGATCCCGTGCCCGTGACGCGGCCACGTTGACCCGCCGGTGATAGTCGCGCTTGGTGAACGGCGCGATCCGCTCATGCGAAGAAGCAACCAGCGACAGCAGTACGACATCGCGTTCGTCGCCCTGGAACGTGTAGGAGTCGCCGACCCGCAGGCGCCGGCGCTCCATCTCGTCGAGCCCGATCCTCTCCTGCAGGCGCTGCAGCAGGTACATGCCTTGATCACTGGTGCTGAGCAGGCTGATCACGCCGAGAGTCTTACCCTCGTACGCGGGGTCGGCCACGATCGACTCCACCCGTTCCACGAGCAGACGAGCCTCTTCGACATTGACGTCGCCGAACGAGCCCACTGCCTGCCGGATGCCGGCCGGAGCGTGCACCGTCCGCACCGGAGCACCGATGCCGGCCGGCCGGTCCGTGCGCAGCGGCTCGATCTTGTGGTCGTAGTAGTTGGCGCTGGAGAACTCGATGATCTGCGGAACGCATCGGAAGTGCTCGGTCAGCAGAATGCGGTCCGAGCGACGTACCGCGTGATCGTAAAGACTGCCCTCGGGATCGAACTGATTCGCCGACGGCACACCCTCCATGTGCGCCTCGATCAGGCCCTGGACGTCACCGATGAAGGTGAGCTGCGGGCCGATCTGCTGGTCGTCGCCGACCACCACGGCACGTTCGGCGAGGGCGAGCACCGGCAGGGCAAACATGTCCGCCTGCGATGCCTCGTCGACGATAATCACATCGAAGCGGGCGCCGTTGGTGAACTGCTCCACGGCCCGGTCGATTGACATGACCCATACCGGTACGGCTTCGACCGCGGCGGCCATCTGGCGCTGCGCCTCTGCCTGCCAGTGGGACGCCTTTTTACCCGTACCTTTGCCAATTTTGCGCAATGAAGTGGCCCAGTCGGCCAGTGCCGCGCGTTTACGGTCGTCGAGCGACTGGGACACCGCCAGCCAGGCCGAGGCGACGACGAGTTCACGGGTCAGGCTGCGGATGCTCTCCCGGGAACGTTCAACCCGCCGGCTCAACGTCTCCGCGTCGAGGTCGCCGATGACCTGGTCGAACCAGGTCTGCACCTGCCGCCACCGCCAGCGCAGCAGGCAGTCCGGGCCGGTTCCCTGCAGCGCAGCCGCCTTGCCGGCATCGATCTCACCGGCCCACAGCGGTGCGACCGCCGTAAGGCGAGCGGCCAGCCCGGCATAGGTGGTCGCCTCCGGGCGCAGCGCGGCAAGCCGCCGGATCTCCGCGCAGGTCTCATCCCAGCCGGCGAGCTGCGGGTTCTGCCACTGCAGATCGAGGATGCGCCACAGATCGCTTGCCTCGGGATGCGACATGCCCTGCTGCAACACAGCGGCCACCGTGTTCTGCGCGGCGGTCAGCCGGTCGTACTCGAAAAGCGCTGTCGCTCTGTCCATCAGATCCGCGACAGGTTGCAGAGCAGCCGAGGCGGTCCGCGGTTCCAGCTGCGGAATCACCTGGCGGAGGGCCGCATACAGTCCGGGCCATTCGTCGTGATCCCAGCGGACCGCGACCCTGGCCTGCTCGATCAGCGTGCTGACCCACATCTCCGGAGCACCCTGCATCTCGGTGGCGGGGATGGCCAGCCACTGGGTCCAGTCGATCCACCGACCGGCGAGCTGGTTGCGCACCTGCATACGCATCACCGAGGCACTGACCAGGTCCACGTCCTCGACGGTGCGCAACGGCTCGCCGTCGACCAGGCACTCGGCGACCAGTTTTGCGAGACTGCTTTGGAACAGCCGGCTGACGCTCTTGCCGGCCGCGAACCGCTGCCGGATCTCGGCCAGGTCGGTCTGCAACTGGCGCGGCTGAGATGCATACCCCTCAGCGACCGTGACCACATGTCCGCCGAGCGCCACCGTCAACCCGGCGAGTTGAGTGATCGCGGTCTGGCAGGCGGAGACGTGCTGGCTCCACAGCTGCTGCCACTGCGGGTCGGCGAGCTGCTGACCGAGCCGGTCCACCCAGGCGCCCTCGCGCCGGCGCAGCAAGTTGATCGCGTCATTGAGCCGCCGGGCCAGATCGGCGAATCCCTCCGGGCCGAATTGACGGACGGCCTCCAGGTGCACGCCGGCGTTCGACAACTCACCGAGGGCCGCGGCGAGTGTGGCGAGGCGCTGCCGGGCGGCCAGAACAGCACTGCTCTGCGGCAGGTCCGCATGCACGGGCAGGTGGCGCAGGCTCTGCACCCGGTCCTGCTGGCTGAGCCGTTGAGCGAGATCCAGCAGCAGCGTGAACTGGTCGGCGGTCAGCGGCGCAGGCTGTTCGTCGCGGACCGCGTCCGGGATATCGCCGAATGCCTCCTCGCGAGCCGCGAGCCATTCACCGATGTCGGCCGCGTTCAGCAGGGCATCATCGATGCGGTACGTGCGTGCGTCGCTCTCGGCGATCGATCGCAGCGCGGCCAGGGTGCGGCCGAGCTCGCGTTCCGCCTCCTCGATCTGAGTGGTGAGCGACGAGATGAGGCTCTGCTCGCGCCGCTGATCGAGGGTGGCGGCCCGGTCGGAGAGCTCCCGGGCGGCCAGTTGAAGCTGGACGAGCTGGTCAGCCGATCGGCCCAGCACGGCCAGGCACAGCGACTTGACCTCGTCGGGTAGACCGTCGCGCAGCACCCGCAGCGGGTCTTCCTTCTGCGCCACGACCAGGACCCGCTTGCCATTGGCCATCAGATGGCAGATCAGGTTGCGGATGGTGTGGGTCTTACCCGTGCCGGGCGGCCCCTGCACCGCGACGTTGCGGTTGGCCGACAGGCGGCGGGCGATCGACTCCTGCGCCTCGTTGGTGGGCAGCGGCATCAACAACCGGCCACCGACCGAGCCCCAGCGCTGCGGATCCTCACCGGGCATCCGCAGCCTGCTCGGCTCGTGAGCCAGGATCGACGCGAGCGCGCCGACGCTCTCGGTGCTGCCATCGACGAGCCGGTCGCGGAAGCTTTCCAGGAACCGGCGCAGCATGCGCTGCTTGGGACGTACGAACAGCACCCCGGTGTCATGGATGTGTGGCTCACCGATCGCCGGACCGGTAGCGTCCCGCAGCAGCGATTCGTGGCCGAGCCGGCGCAGGGCCCGTTCCAGCAATTCGCGCCGTTCGAGCTGATCCCACAGGTCAACCGTGATCACGCCGTTGTCGCCGAGCGCGAGCAGCTGCCGCAGGTGCTTGTCATCGAGACCGGACAGGGCGTCCGTCTGTAGCCGGGACGGTCCCTGCGGGGACACGCTGACCATGCCCTTGTCCGGGTCGTACTCGATCGCTACCGGAGTTGTCACCAATGGATATCGCACCTGCTGGCCGGCGATGTCCAGATGCAGGACGCCGTGCCCCCACACCAGCTCCTCGGTGGCCGCGTTCATGTCGAGCCGGCTGCGCATCTCGTTGAGTCGCGTGTACAACTGCCGAGTGGCCACCACCTGGCTGTGTTGAGCCACCCACGGCCGCCAGTTGGCGGCGACCCAGGCGGCCACCTCTTCGGCGAGGCGTCGGGTCCGTTCCGGGCTGGTGCCCGCCGGCGCTTGGAACGCGGGTTCCCGATCGAGCTGCAGGGGACCGTCCAGCAGCGGAGCGATCCGTGGCGGGGCCACCAACGTGGCCACCTTCGGCATCGGCGGCCGGGTGACTCGCAGCCAGCTCGTCTCGTCGCCGCCCGGCCCGAGCTGCAGGTGCGAGCTCAGCTCCGGCAGTCGGTGCTCCCAGATGGCGGCGCCGGTCGGCACGGCCCGGGCTGGGCGTTCCATCTGCGCGCGGACCGCCAGCAGGTACTCGGTCAGGGCGGCGGCCCGGTCGCGGATGGTGGCGGGCGCATCCTCGTCGAACAGCAGCGAGGTCATGGGCCGATGTACTCCTTTTCCGAACCGGGCACAGCCCGCCGAGGCTATCGCGATCGAGAGTGATCGGTGGGTAGCCGACCGGGGCTGTTCGGGCGAACCTTGCTGTCCGTCAGGCTCGGATCGTCGCGCCGTCCAGGACATTGACGAGCTCGTCGTCGCGGCGGACGTCGTAACCACGCTTACGCAGTGCCGCGACGATCCCGTGCTCGGCGGACACCGGAATCTCGAGATAGTCACCGTTGAGGGTGGTATCGGCGATCGTGCCGAACTCCGCCTGCAGGTCCTCGGGCAGCAGCGTGAACGAGCGATCAGCCACCATCCGCGGCCAGTCACCCGCAATGACGGCCCCTACCTGCCGGACGTCAAAGGGCTCGTCATCGTCGTGGCCGTCGCCGCTGACGCAGTCGGGGTCGGCCGGGTTGTAGGAGACATGCCGGACTTCCACCTTGCGCGCCGCACCGAACGTCCCGGCAGCGGCGATTGCCTCGATCTCCCGAGCCTCGTCGGCGGCGGTCGTGTCGTCGGCGAAGGCGAAAGTCTCGAGATCGGGCAGGTAACCGTAGACGAGCTTGCTGGTTCTCGAATTGTTGATCATGGTGCGGAAGTCTCCGGTGGTGAAGCTGAAAGCTGGCTGTGCGGCGGTCGCGCGGCGTCGGGCCTCGGCTCGCCGGCGGTGACCTCGTCGAGCAGATCGTCGATCTCGTCGACCGTCGCATCCACGACCGCGTCGGCGGCGGCGGGTGACGGCTGGGCGACCCATTCGTCCCACGACAGCCCGTGCTTCTCCGCGAGATAGCGGGCACGGTAGAGCCGGGTCGCGTCGTCGATCGCCGAGTGGAGCATGTTGAAGCTGAGCCCGGCCGAGAGAATGCTGCCGGCGATCGGCACGACCTGGGCGAGCTTTGTTTTGGTCAACTTGAATCCGAGCAGCTTGAAGATCTGCGAAAGAACCTTGACCACCGGTGCCTTGCCCAGCTGCTCCCATGTCGCGCGCCGCATCATCTGCTGGGTGAGCCGGGACAGGCTCGCCATCGCGGCCGTCTTGCTCGCGGACGACGACGCCATGCTGTAGTTCAGGACGCCCATGAGGAACAACTCCTCGCCGGGCTCCTCCGGGTCGTAGCCGTAGTGGACGGCGACCTCGGCCACCGCCCGGCCGAGGAGGGCCAGCGAGGCCGCCGCATCAGACGCCACCGCGAGGAGTGCCACTCCCGCCGTCGTACCACCGCTGACAGTCGTGCTGACGGTAGCTCCGGTGACCACGACGGAAGCGACGCCGGACTCGACGACCCCGAGGAACGGGATCGTCAACGCCGGTCGGCCCTTGTCGAGCTCCTTGAGGTCGAGCGACGTGAACAGTGACTCCGCATCCAGGTCCGGGTGCGTGCTCCGCAGCTTCTCCACACGCCTGTCCAGGGACACGGACCGCACCGAGGGGAGAAAGACCGCCTTGAAAGCGCCTTCCAGGGCCTTGCCGATGGTTTCGTCGCCGACTTCCAAGGCCTTCCCGGCACCAGGGACCTTCCGGAGCTGCTCGCCGGCGCGCTTGGTGACAAGCGCTACTTTGCCGGCCACGCGAGTTCTGGCGCTGGTACGGCGCTTCCGCTCGCCGTTCAGCAGGTCGGCCCACGCCCGAGTCTCGTACTCGGACATTCCGCTCGTCATAGCTCTTCTTTCCGTTCGCTCAGGCGCTTCCGGGCCACTTCCAGGCAGGCCTGCAGGGTTTCCAGGGGGACGCGCATCGCGCTGGACAGCACGTGATCCGGGCTCGTCTCACCGCGTTGCACCAGCTCGTCGCGGAGGGCGAGCAGACCGCGATGGTAGGCGTCGCCGTCCGCCGGCAATTCGGCCAGGCGGCTCTCGGCGTACTGCCGCACCATGGTTCGAAACCCGCCGACGGACAGCACCTCGTTGAACTCGGCAGACATGTCACCGAGGTATCGATCCGCCTGGCGCAGGATGGTGGAGGTGATCCCCGCCGGCACCGGACGGGTCAGTTCGACGACGAGCCGGCGCGGGCCGACCGGGTAGACCTCGGACTCGGAGTCGTCCCACTCGGCGACCACGTGCAGGTCGGCGGAGCGCCGTTCGAGGTAGGTGTACTTTTTCACCCGGGGATCCCGGCGATGTCGGTGACCTTGACGCTGATCTTGGTGCTGCTGGTCCTGGTGCTCAGCGAGATCTCGTCCTGGTCGTACTTGGTCCCGGTCAGCTCGAACGTCCCGACGATCGGGCCGCTCTCGGCCCCGCTGACCTGGTAGGTCACCTCCCAGGTGTCATCCTCGGAGAGCGTGGGCCCGGCGTAGCCGACCTCGACCTTGATGTCGACGTGGCACCCGGCCGAGCCGAAGCACTGCTTCCTGGTGATCTTCGGCGTCAGGGTGAGATCCGAGGCGGCCGGCGTCGGCCCGGGCGCTGCCGTGGTCGCAGCCGGCTCAGGCTCCGTATCGTTCGCCGCCTGCTCGAGATCCCAGGCGCTCGCCGTCGCGGGTGAAGCGACGGCCTCCGGCTTGTCGTCGCGGGTGATCGCCAAGGTGCCCAGGACGGTGAGCGCCATCAGGATCACCACACCGGCACCGACGGTGGTGACGATCCCAGCGGTGCTGCGGCTCTTCTCGGGAAGGGTCATCGCAGCGCCACCGTCACGCCGCCGGAGAACATCGAGTCGTGCAGCTCGATCGACGTGAGCTGGGTCCCCTTCGGCACGTCGAAGACGAGCTTCCCCTTGACCGTGTTCCCGGGGTTGATCTCGGTGAAGAAGACCTGGCTGTCCTCGTTGGCGTAAATGGCGGCCCCGGAGTCCGCTGAGTACTCGACCTTCTTGGCGTCGAACGCCTTCTGCACCGAGTCGGCGAAGGTCTGCGCTTCCTTCCCGATGTTCTTCACCTGCACGTCCACCAGGCAGAACTGCCCCTGAGCCTTCTGCCCGAGGACATCCGACCCGATCTTGCCGACCCCACACTTCACGCCGGTCACCGTGAACTCGAACTTTCCGTCCCTCACCGCGTCCTTCAGCCCCGCCGTTTTCTCCTCCCCCTTTTGGGCCTCGGTCTTTGCTGTCTTCTGTGCTGCCTTCGTCGTCTCGACCGCGACGTCCGCCGTCGCGCTTGTCGCGTCGTCGTCTCCGCCGGAGGCCACCGCACCGATGCAAGCGATCAGCATCAGGCCGACGAACCCGCCGACGATCCAGAGCAGCTTGCGCTTCTTCTTGACCGGCGGCGGGACCGGCGCAAACGGTGCGGCCGGTCCGGAACCGTGCTGAGGCTGCTGCTGGGAATAGGTCACGAGTGCTCCTTTGACGGTAGAGAGTGTGCTCACGGCTCAACTGCGCCGTGACGCCATTTATAGAAGCATCGTCTGTCAAGCGTGTCAACGGACGTTCGGCTTGACGACCGTGTACACTCCCCGTTGTGCAACGGACAGCGAGGGTTACCGCAGCTGACATCGCTCGCATCGCGGGAGTCGGCCGCGCCGCCGTGAGCAACTGGCGAAAGCGTTACGACACGTTCCCCGTTCCGGTCGGTGGTACGGCGGCCAGCCCCCAGTTCGACCTTGAGCAAGTCGAGCGCTGGCTGGTGGAGAATGAGAAGCTCGGCGCCGTGCCCGAGGAAGACCTGTTCTGGCGCAACCTCCTCGCGGCCGAGTCCGACCCCGCCGAGGCGCTCGCGTTGGTCGGCGAGCACCTCAGCGGTGAACGACCGCTGCTATTCGAGGCACTCCGCGCAAATCTTGACTCCCTCGCCGAGCGACTCGGCAAGGGCGGCCGCGAGGGGATCTTCGAGCAGTTGTGGTGGCGATTCTCCGAGCAGATCGGTCCACGCCTGGTCACGACTCCGGAGCCGCTCGCCGCCACGATGATCAACCTCGCGCGGGTGCGAGGGGGCACGGTCCTGGACCCGGCATGCGGCACCGGCCATGTCCTATACGCAGCCGCAAGAGTCGGTGCTTCGTGTGTCTACGGGCAAGATGTCGACGCCTCTCTGGCACGTCTCGCCCGGCTCTCTCTCGTGGTCAACGAGTTTCAGGGAGAGATCCGCACCGGGGACTCGCTCCGGCATGATGCGTTCCCCGGCGTGATGGTCGACGCGGTCGTTGCGCATCCGCCGTTCGGACTCAGTAACTGGGGCCAGGAAGAACTCGGCGGTGATCATCGCTGGGAGTTCGGCGTGCCACCACGTACGGAACCCGAGCTCGCGTGGGTGCAACACGCCTACGCGCACCTCAAGCCAGGTGGCCGAGCCGTGCTGCTGATGCCCCCCTCGGTCGCCGGTCGCCGAGCCGGTCGCCGGATTCGGGCCGATCTGCTCCGTCGCGGGGCACTACGGGCGGTCGTTGCGTTACCTCAGCGCGTCACACCCTCGTACGCGGTGAATCTTCAGCTCTGGATCCTTCAACGCCCGACTCAGGCACCGCCGCCCGACGTACTCCTGGCTGACGCGTCGATCCTTGCCACGCGGGACATGCGCGACGACAACGAGATCCTGCAGCGCGTGGAGATCGCGGTTTCCGCGTTCCTCGACGAAGGCGACGCCGGGGACCCGTCGTTCGCCTACCCCGTGCCGGTGATCGAACTTCTGGATGAAGAGGTTGACCTGGCGCCAGCCCGGCGGGCGCCGATCGGGGCTGACCACGATGACGTCGCCGGCGAACTGCGCGCGTTACACGCGGCGGTCGCGAAACAGGTAAAGGCATTGTCGAAGGGCATTCCGGCGCTGCCATCGGCGTCTGACGGCGCACCTCCGCCCACCGTATCGATAGCAGACCTCGGACGTGCCGGCGTACTGGAAATCCTCGGCCCGATCCGGGACGCCGGAACCGACGACGTGGTCGATGACACTCCGGTGCTGACCGCGAAGGATGTCGTTCTCGGCAGCAGCGCTTCGAGAGGGGGAGAAGAACGGCCCTCGCAGCGCATTCCGCTCCAAGACGGCGACATCGTCATCCCGCTGGTGGCCCGGCAGATGGTGGCCCGCTATGTCGCGGATGCAGGCGGCAGCCTGCTCGGTCGCAATATGTACCTGCTGCGGCCGAAGCCGGACGCCGTCGACCCGTGGTTCCTTCTCGGCTACCTGCGCACCGAATCGAACGAGCGATTGACCACCAGTTCTTCTGGTGGCATGCGCATCGACGTGCGCAAGGCCCAGGTTCCCCGCATTCCCGTTGCGGAGCAGCATCGCCACGGCGAAGTGTTCCGAGCACTGGACGACTTCAACACCCTTGCGCAGCAAGTCGCGTCCCTGACTGCCGATATGGCTCGGCTGACCGCTGAGGGGCTGACCTCCGGCAAGCTGCGCCCCACTGAAGAGAACTGAGGAAAGGATCTCGGTGAGCACTGATCACCAGAAACTCGCCAACTTCATCTGGTCGGTCGCCGACCTGCTGCGGGGCGACTATAAGCAGTCCGAGTACGGCAAGGTCGTCTTGCCGCTGACGGTGCTCCGCCGTCTCGACTGGGTCCTGGAACCCACCAAGAATGCCGTGCTGAGCCGCTACCAGCAGCTCAAGGATGCCGGGGTCAAGAACATGGAGCCGGTGCTCCGGCGCGAGGCCGGCCGGAACTTCTACAACACCAGTGAGTTGACATTCCGCGCGATCGTGAGCGACCCGAACCACGTCGCCACGAACCTCAGGTCGTACATCGGCGGTTTCTCCGAGGGAGCCGTCGACGTCCTGGACAAATACGGATTCGACGCCCAGATCACCCGCCTCGACGAGGCCGGGCTGCTCTACCAGGTGGTCAGCAAGTTCGTCGAGATCGACCTGCGGCCCAACGTGGTCAGCAACCATCAGATGGGCTACATCTTCGAGGAACTCGTCCGGAAGTTCTCCGAGATCAGCAACGAGACCGCCGGTGAGCACTTCACCCCGCGCGAGGTTATCAAGCTGATGGTCAACCTGCTGCTCGCCCCGGACGAGGACGACCTGGTCACGCCCGGCATCGTGAAGAAGATCTACGACCCGGCGTGCGGCACCGGCGGCATGCTCAGCGAGGCCCAGGACCACATCGAGGCGCACAACGCGCACGCCACCGTCGAGGTGTATGGCCAGGAGCTCAACGGCGAGACGTACGCGATCTGCCGCTCCGACATGATGATGAAGGGCAGCAACCCGAACAACATCGCCTTCGGCAACTCGTTCAGCCATGACGGGCATGAGGGCCAGCGGTTCGACTACATGCTGGCTAACCCGCCGTTCGGTGTGGATTGGAAAAAGGTCGAAAAGATCGTCAAGGACGAGGCGGCGCGCGGCCACGTGGGACGCTTCGGTGTTGGTCTGCCCCGGATCAACGACGGGTCGCTGCTCTTCCTCCAGCACATGATTTCAAAGATGAAGCGTTTTGAGGACGGTGGCAGCCGCCTGGCAATCGTCTTCAACGGCTCGCCACTTTTCACCGGCGCGGCCGGCTCGGGGGAGTCGGAGATCAGACGCTGGATCCTGGAGAACGACCTCCTTGAAGGCATCGTCGCCCTGCCTGACCAGCTCTTCTACAACACGGGTATCTCGACGTACTTCTGGATCCTCACCAACCGCAAGGCGCCCTCTCGCCGCAAGAAAGTCGTCCTGCTTGACGGCCGCGATTGCTGGGTCAAAATGCGTAAGAGCCTTGGCGACAAACGCAAGATGCTCAACGACGACCATATCGCCGCGCTCACGCAGGCCTACGTGGGAGCCCTCGCCATCGCCGACGACCCGGCCCACGAGCAGTACAGCAAGGTAAAAGTCTTCCAGACCACCGACTTCGGCTACCAGCGCATCACCGTCGAGCGCCCACTCCGCCTGCGCTTCGAGATCACCGAGGAGACGCTTGGGCTTCTCTCTGAGGCCAAACCGATTCTGCGGTACAACGGAAGCGAAGCGCTGCTGGCCACGGCTAAGTCTTTGATCGGCTCGGCGGCCAGCAGCCGCTCTGAGTTCGCTCTGAAGCTGGCCGCGCTAGGCAAGCTGCCGACGCCCGTGGAGAAGGCAGTCTGGGAAGCGTTTTCGATCAGGGACCCGGAAGGTGAGATCCAGACCGACCGTAAGGGCAAGCCGTTGCCCGACCCGGACCTGCGCGACAACGAGAATGTCCCCTTGAACGAGGATATCGACGACTATCTGAAGCGCGAAGTCCTCCCACACGTCCCCGACGCTTGGATCGACGAGCCTAAAACTAAAATCGGCTACGAGATTCCCCTCACCCGCCACTTCTACGTCTACCAGCCACCTCGCCCCTTGGCGGAGATCGACTCCGAGATAAAATCTTTGGAGGCTCAGATTCAGGAGCTGCTGAGTGGGGTGACTGATGAGGCTTAAAGACGTTGTCTATATCAACCGACAGGCCCTTCAGGAAACAACCTCACCTAGCTACGAGTTTCACTACGTCGACATTTCCTCGGTTGACGGAGTGGGAAGCATCCTGGTGCCGGAGTCGACTACATCGTTCGCCGTCGCCCCGTCGCGGGCTCGTCGGCTGGCGCCGGCAGGCGCCACCATCATCTCGACTGTCCGTACCTACTTGCGAGCTATCGGCCGCGTTCCGCCATCGCAGGGCCCTCTGGTGTTTTCTACCGGCTTTGCAGTGCTCGAGGCAAAGCCTGAGGTGGATCCTGGTTTCCTCTACTACCTTTGCCGCTCGGAGCCCTTCGTCCAGCATGTCGTCGCCAGGTCGGTGGGCGTAAGCTATCCGGCGGTGAATCCGAGCGATGTCGGCGCCTTCGAAATAGATCTACCGCCAATCGAGGAGCAGCGGCGCATTGCCGAATTTCTCGACGCCGAGACTGGGCGCAACGGAGATTTGGCTCTCCTGCTGACCAAGCTTCGGGGCGTGCTGCTGACTCGGAGGGCGGTGGCCGTGCGCGGGAATGTGCTGGGGGCCGGGATGCCGGGCGCTCGGCGACCTGCGGGCCTGGCGTGGGCGGAAAGCATCCCGGCGTCCTGGGAAACGGTGCGGCTGAACCTTGTGGCGCGGATGGGGAGTGGGCATACTCCGAGCAGATCACACCCGGAATGGTGGGTAGACTGCACTATTCCTTGGATCACCACTGGTGAAGTGAGTCAGGTTCGTGACGACCGACGTGAAGACCTCGTGGAAACCAGGGAAAAGATTTCTGAACTTGGTCTACAGAACAGTGCTGCAGAACTTCATCCGGCGGGTACGGTCGTGCTCTGCCGAACTGCCTCCGCTGGCTACTCAGCCGTCATGGCCAGCGACATGGCCACCAGTCAGGACTTTGTGACCTGGACTTGCGGACCGAAGCTAGACCCATATTATCTACTGTGGTGCCTGCGCGCTATGCGCCCTGATCTGCTGGGTCGCCTAGCCATGGGTTCGACTCACAAAACAATCTATGTTCCGGACCTGCAGATGCTGCGAGTTCCGCTGCCGCCATTGTCGGACCAAAAGGACATTGTCAAGCGAATCCGCGAAGGCAACAATCGCCTAGACCGGACGCTCGACGCGATCGATCGCCAGTTGTCGTTACTGGCGGAGCGACGACAGGCGTTGATTACGGCGGCGGTTACCAGGCAGATTGATGTGACTACGGCGCGAGGAGTGGGCTGAGGTGGAGGTGCACCGGGAGAGCGCATTCGAGGCAGCGATCGAGCAGGCGCTGCTTGACGCTGGCTGGAATCAGGGGATTGCGGGGAACTATGACCGGCAGTTGGGGCTGGACACCTCGGAGTTGTTCGCGTTCATTGGGGCCACCCAGAATGATGCTTGGCTGAAGCTGGTTGCCTATCACGGGAACGACGTTGACGAGACGGAGCGGCACTTCAAGGAATACCTGGCCAAGCAGATTGATGAGCGCGGGCCGCTTGATGTGCTGCGGCGGGGGATTAAGGATAAAGGAATCCTGTTCCGGCTGGCGTACTTCAAGCCGGCGCACTCGATCACCGATGACGCGCTGAAGCTGTATCGGGCGAACCGGCTCAGCGTGACCCGGCAGTTGCACTTCTCCGCGAACGACGAGAAGAGCCTCGACCTTGCCCTCTTCGTGAACGGCATCCCGTTGGCTACCGCGGAACTCAAGAATCCGCTGACGAAGCAGACCGTCGAGGACGCCAAGAAGCAGTATCGCGAGAAGCGCGATCCGAAGGAGCTGCTGTTCTCGCGGCGTACCCTCGTGCATTTTGCTGTTGATCCTGATTTGGTTTTTGTCACCACCAAGCTTGCGGGGCAGAAGACCCGCTTCTTGCCGTTCAACACCGGGTCCGAAGGGCCTGGGGTTTCCGGCGGTGCGGGTAACCCGGCAACCCAGGGCTACCGGACCGCCTACCTGTGGGAGCAGACGTGGCATCCGGACACCTGGATGGACTTGATGCGGCGGTTCCTGCACACCGACAAGGAGTCGCGGGCGCTGATCTTCCCGCGCTACCACCAGTGGCATGCGGTCACCACCCTCACTAGCCACGCCGCTGCGCACGGCTCGGGGGACAACTACCTGGTCATGCACTCGGCCGGCTCCGGCAAGTCGAACACGATCGCCTGGTTGGCGCACCGGTTGTCCAGCCTGCACACCAGCCAGGCGATCGCGGAGAAGAACATCAAGGCGAACGAGCCGGTGTTCGACAAAGTCATCATCATCACCGACCGGGTGGTGCTGGACCGGCAGTTGCAGGACACCGTGTTTCAGTTCGAGCACGTGCCGGGCGTGGTGCAGCGCATCGACAAGGACTCCGCTCAGCTCGCGGCTGCGCTGACCGGAGAGACCGCCAAGGTCATCATCAGCACGATGCAGAAGTTCGGCTTCATCCTCGACAAGGTGGAGGGGCTACGCGGCAAGCGCTTCGCGGTGATCGTCGACGAGGCGCACTCGTCGCAGTCCGGGGACAGTGCCGCCGCGATGAAAAAGGTGCTGCTCCGCAAGGGCAGCGACGACGTCGACGACGACGGTGATGTACTCACCGCGTCGGCGCTGGCGCGAGGCCGGCACGAGACGCTGTCGTACTTTGCGTTCACCGCGACGCCGAAGCCGAAGACCCTGGAGCTGTTCGGGACGCTCGGTGCGGACGGCAACATGCATCCGTTCCACACGTACTCGATGCGGCAGGCGATCGAGGAAGGCTTCATCCTCGACGTGCTTCGGCAGTACCTGGACTACGACGTGTACTGGAAGCTGGCCAACGACAACCCGAACGACCCGGAGGTCGACCCGAAGAAGGCGTCGTCGCAGCTCGCCCGGTTTGCAGTGCTGCACCCGACGATGATGGCGCAGAAGGCGGAGATCATCGTCGAGCACTTCCGGAGGCACACTGCGTCACGGCTCGATGGCCGGGCCAAGGCTATGGTGGTGACCGGTTCCCGGGAGGCGGCGGTCAAGCTGTACACCGCGATCCAGAAGTACATCGACACCAACGGGTACGTCGGTTGTGCGCCGTTGGTTGCGTTCTCAGGCGAACTCAGGATCGGTGACGAGGCTGAGGTGACCGAGGCTCGTCTCAACGGCTTCGGGGAGAGCGAGTTGCCGGAGCGGTTTGCCTACACGGCCGCCGACGACAAGCACGCCGGGACGCCCAAGGCGAAGCAGCCGGTCGAGTTCAAGATCCTCGTGGTGGCGGAGAAGTACCAGACCGGCTTCGATCAGCCGTTGCTCACCACGATGTACGTGGACAAGGTGCTGAAAGGCGTGGCGGCGGTGCAGACCCTGTCACGGCTCAACCGCATCCATCCGCTCAAGGCGCAGGGCGACGTGTTCGTTCTTGACTTCGTGAACAAGGCCGCCGACATCGCGGACCAGTTCAAGCCGTACTTCGAGACCGCGGCGACGGTTCCGACCGATCCGAACCTGCTTTATACGGCGGAGAACGCGGTCACGTCATACGCGTTGCTGGTGGAGTCGGAGATGCAGGCGTACGTCGAAGCTCTTCTCGAAGCCGAGGGCAAGGCGAAGACCGACGCCGCGCTGCAGAAGGCACACGCCGCGTTGTATCGCTTCACGGACCCGGCGCGCGACCGCTATGTCGTCTTGGCGGTGGAGGATCCGGAGGCCGCAGACGGCTTCCGGGCCGCTCTGCGCGACTACACCCGGATGTACGCGTTCCTAGCTCAGGTGGTGCCCTACCAGGATCCCGATCTCGAGCGGCTTTTCCTGTACGGGCGAGCGCTGCTGAGCCGTTTGCCGCGCCGTCAAGACCCCTCGGTCGACATTGGTGAGGTGCAGCTGACCCACCTGCGCCTCACCAAAGGTGCCGCACACGACGCGTCGCTGGAAGCCGAAGGTGAGCAGATGCTGCCCGGCTTCACCGGAGGTGGCGCCGGCCCAAAGAACGACCCGGACAAGGTTGCTCTGTCGGAACTGATCGACGAGCTCAACGACCGGTTCGGCATGGGGTTGGGTGAGGGCGACAAGGTCTGGTTCGAGCAGCAGGTCGCGGCACTCGCCGAGGACGGCGCGGTGGAGGCCGCCGCGCTCGTCAATGACGAAAGCAACTTCGGGGTGGTGTGCGAGAAGCGCATCGAAGATGTGATCCTGTCTCGGCACGACGACAACGGAAAGCTGATGCAGCGTTACCTGGACGATCCGACGCTGCGCAGCCACATGAACGAGTTCGCGCGTAGTCAGGCATACCGGCTGATCCGCCGGAGGCACGGCCTCACGTGAGCCGGTAGCCACCACGGGGGTTATCAATGCAGGCGGGGATGCGGATTGCCGACCGGTACGAAGTGACCGAGGCGATCGGCAGCGGCGGCATGGGGCAGGTCTGGGCCGGCTATGACGAGCGGCTCGACCGGCCCGTCGCGGTCAAGTTTCTCAAACCTGGCCTGGCGAGCGATGACGGTCGCCAGGCCGTGGTGGAACGCTTCAAACGCGAGGCCAAGGTCACTGCCCGGCTCGATCACCCCGGTGTCCCAGCCGTCTATGACGCCGGGGTGTTGGACGAACATCTCTACATCGTCATGCAGCTCGTGCCGGGCACCGAGTTCACCGACTTGATCGCCCAGCAGGGGCCGCTCCCTGTCCCGTGGGTGGCTGCCATAGGCGCTCAGATGTGCTCAGTGCTCGCCTCCGCCCATGCAGCCTCACTCGTGCATCGGGACCTCAAACCGGGCAACCTGATACTTACGCCCACCGGGATGGTGAAGGTTCTGGACTTCGGTGTCGCTGCCGTACTCGACAACGACCTGCCCAAGTTGACTGTCACCGGTGATTACATCGGCACTCCTACCTACATGTCGCCGGAGCAGGCTCTTGGGGCGGGCTCGGTTGGTCCTCGTGCTGATCTTTACGCCCTCGGATGTGTGCTCTTCGAGCTGCTGGTCGGTGAGCCACCATATCTGGCCGACAGCGCGCTCGGCATGCTCTACCAGCATCTTGACGAAGAGATCCCGCACGTCAGCTCATTCCGCGACGACGTGCCTGGCGAGCTGAACGACCTCCTCGTCGCACTGCTCGCCAAGGATCCGCAGGATCGCCCCGAATCGGCGGCGGTGGTATACACCCGCTTGCTCAAGTGGGGAGCACCGGAACTGCCGGCACTACGCCGGGCATCGCAGGATCGCAGCGCCGCCGATCCGACCTCGCCCTACCGCTTCCCGTTCGGGCCGTTGCCGCGGGAGAGCGTTGCGGGTAAGCGGTTGATCGCTGCGCAGGCCGGGTCGAAGATCATCCCCAGCCTCGACGAGGTGCAGCAGGTCCGCGACAGGGCGATGGCACTGATCGACGGGGAACGCTTCGGGCAGGCGGCGGACGCCCTGGAGACGATGCTCCGGCGCGCCGCGCCGATCTACGGCGTACGTTCTCCGGAGATTCTCGAAGCACGGCTCGACTACGGAGCCGCGCTTATGCTTGCCGGTGACTATCGCACTGCCTTGGTGACCTTCGAGCAGCTCGGTAGCGATCTGGCCGGACGGTACGGTCCGGATCATCCCCTCATCTGCGAGTGCCGCCAGCAGATGGCGACCTGTCAGGCCGAACTGGGTGAAGGTACTGAGGCCTTGCGGACCCTACGCAGCCTTCTGGAAGACAGCCCAGGCCCGGAGCGACTGGGCATCCTGCACCAGATCGCTGTGGTCACTGCCCGTCTCGGCCAGGTGTCCGAGGCTCTTGCCCAGTTGGTGTCACTCCTGCCAGATCTGCGAACGGCCTACGGCTCGGATTCCGTAGAGGTTGTTGAAGCCGAGGCGTTGATCGGGCATCTCCGGCGTATCGCTGGAGATGCCTGACTCGGACTGAGTCACGCGGTCGGCCGGGCAGAGAGCATCGGTCTGTACATGTAAGAATCCACATCAGACACTGCCGCTTCGGCCCGGAGGACGATGTGAGTTCGGCCAGCCATCGACCCGGCTCTCGGGATGTGACTCTGCAGGTCCGGCAGGTCGAGGCCGCACTGCGCTCGGCCTACATAGACGCCGGCCTTCTCAATCTTGATGATCTGGAAGGTCGACCGGTCGAAGAGAGGAAACCGCGAGAGCTATCTCGGGCACTCGCGGCGCAGGCGGTAAGAATCGTGACCGGTTGGACTCCGCAGGACTCAGCGCTTGCCGTCATCGACGGTGTTGCTGATCAGGGAATCGACGCGATCGCGGTGATGGAGAAGCCCGATCCTCACGTTTTCCTGATCCAGGCGAAGTGGAGCAAGACTGGCCACGCGAACGCTGATCGTTCTGCCGTGATGGAACTCCTCGCCGGGCTTCGGCTCATCGACGACGAAGATTTCGCGCCCTTCAACCTGCGGGGGCGTGTCTTGGCGGAGCAAGCCAAAAACGTGATGTCTCAGGGGCCGGTCCCCGTGACGCAGGTTGTTGTCCTGATGCGCGCCGAGGACGTGCCCCTCGGCTTTCTTGATGCCATCAGCCTGGGCGAGCGCGAGTTCAATCGTCACGGCAGCGTTCTTGACAGCCGGATCATCCTGGGGCGCGAGGTTTGGGCTTCGGTCCGTGAAGACCTGTCCCCGCGGCCAGTGCAGTTGCAGGCGGAACTTTTTCCCTGGTTCATGGTTGACTTTCCGTACGTGTCCTATCAAGGGGTGGTGGAAGCTGAACAAGTGGCGCAGTGGGTCGAGCACGGGTCTAGCCTGTTTCACCTGAATATCCGAAATCCTCTCGGCCGTACCCCGATCAACAATGAGATAATCGGTACCCTGATCAACGAACCGGCCAATTTCTGGTACTTCAACAATGGCGTCACCATCCTCTGCGAATCTGCCGAATCGGTACCACAAGCCATCCGATCACCGCATCGGCGACCGATCGGGCTGACGCTACACAACGCCAGCGTCGTCAACGGCGCGCAGACGGTCCGATCCGTGGCGGAGGCTGTCGCGGCGGACGAGGAAGCCGGCTCGGCGCAGGTCGGCGTGCGCATTATCGTGACGGGTAAAGCTGCGGAGTTCGCCAAACAGGCCACTCAAGCGACGAACCGGCAGAATCGGGTAGAGGCCAGGGACTTCATTGCTCTTGATCCCGTGCAGGCTGCCATTCTAGAGGAAATGCGAGCTGAGCTCGGGCTCGACTACAGCGTTCGCCGGGGCGAATTGGAGCCGCAACCGGATACCGGCTGTTCCGTAGTCGAGGCTGCTTGCGCGCTCGCATGTGCCCACTCGGACAGCCAGTACGCTGCCCGTATCGCGACCACGCTTGACGTCCTATGGGAGCGCGGCTCGCGGGGTATTTACGACGTCCTGTTCCGACCGCAGCCTGGCGTCTATGCGCTGTGGAACGCCGTGCTGATCTTGCGGCAGGTCCGCCGCGCCCTTCACGATCTGCGCGCCCAATACACCGGGCGGGGCGCCGCGCTGATTGATCATGGGGCTTACCTCCTAGTACGGCAGCCGCCATTCGTGATCATGGCTGGAGTTCGAGGGTGAGGCGGCGGGCATAGTGGGCTCGTCTGGCTCGTGCCTGGTGACGGCGC
>NZ_JBIRWQ010000034.1:34437-106306 GCF_044388125.1 Actinoplanes sp. NPDC020271 | reverse complement strand
TAGGACCTTCGACAAGCCCTATTTTCCCTGATCAGAAGGCACTTCTGCGTTTCCGGCCCACTCCTTGGACAGCCCTTAACGAAGGGCCGAGGCTAGATTCCCTGCCGGTCGCGCGTGGTCAGACCGAGCTCGGCCGCGACCGGATTCCACAGAGTCAGGAATTGCGCTTTCGCCGTGCCCGCGACGTCCGATTCCCGGTCGCCGGCCGCCCGCTCGGTCTTCGACGACGACGTTTCCCGGCAGCCGTTTTCCTGCCTTTCCTCGGCCCATTTCACGTAATGCTGGTCGGCGACCAGCGAATGCGCCAGCGCACCGTCGAGCGCGTTCCGGATCGCCTCGCCGTTCGCGACGGCGGACAGCGCCAGAGCACTCAGGTCGGCCCGCTCCCCGGTACGCTCGTCCCCCACCGCCCGCAGCCGCCCGATCGCGCCGGTGACATCGGCGCACCGGGACACCGCGTCGTTCGCGTGGACCAGCTTGTCGCGGCTCGCCGCGCTCCGATCGAGAATGCGATCGACCGCGGCCGCCTGCGCCGCCGGGTCGCCGACCGGCGCCGCACTCGCCGGCACGGCCGAGGTCGGGTCCGGGGTCGCCGGCTCGGGGTAGGCGCTGGTCGCCTGCGTCACGGCCGATGCCGGGCCGGACCCGGCGCTCTGATCGCCGTCACGCCGGTCCGCCAGCATCAGGCCACCGGTCACCCCGATCAGCACGAGCGCCAGCACCCCGGCGCCGACCAGCAACGGACGGGCCAGCGAGCGCGGTTCCACCAGCCGATCCGGAAAGCCCGCCTCGGGATGAACGCTTTCCGCGACCGGGACCTGAGGCCGCGACGGCGGTTGCGGAGCAATCATCGCGGTCGGCGAATTCCGCAGTGCATAATCGCAGTTGTCGCAATACTCAAGCGACGGGTCATTGTCCATCCCGCAGACCTGACACTTCATTCCCGGAGCATAACGACATCGACGATGATCATAAAAGGAACAATGCGGGTCACCTTCGGTGGACGTTCAGACGGCAGCGGTCGGCCGGTCGGGCACGCCCGGAGCGCCAACCCGGGGTGGTACTACCTGTGGTGGTCAACGGAGCGACCCGGCGTCGTCATACGATCGGCGTGAACCACCGGACAAGGACGGAAACGGGTGACGATGGAGACGTTGGAGTTCCAGGCCGAGGCGCGCCAGCTGTTGCAGCTGATGGTCCACTCGATCTATTCGAACAAGGACATCTTCCTGCGTGAGCTGATCTCGAACGCGTCCGACGCGCTGGACAAGTTGCGCCTGGCCAAGCTTCAGGACGGGCTGGAGGCGGACACCTCCGACCTGCACATCGAGATCGAGGCGGACACCGAGGCGCGCACGCTGACCGTGCGGGACAACGGCATCGGCATGACCCGCGAGGAGGTCGTCGCGCTGATCGGCACGATCGCCAAGTCCGGGACGGCCGACCTGCTGGCCAAGCTCAAGGAGGCGTCCGAGAAGAAGGGCGAGGCCGAGCTGATCGGCCAGTTCGGTGTCGGCTTCTACTCGACGTTCATGGTCGCCGACAAGGTCACGCTGGTGACCCGCAAGGCCGGGACCGAGGGGCACGGCACGCGCTGGGAGTCCGCGGGCGAGGGCACGTACACGATCGACGACGAGCCCGACGCGCCGGTCGGCACCACAGTCACGCTGCAGCTGCGGCCGAAGGACGAGGAGGACGCGCTCTACGACTACGCCGACGAGTGGCGGATCAAGCAGATCGTCAAGCGGTACTCGGACTTCATCTCGTTCCCGATCCGGTTCGGCGACGAGACGCTGAACTCGCAGAAGGCGCTCTGGGCCCGCCCGCGCAGCGAGGTCACCGACGAGGAGTACCACGAGTTCTACAAGCACATCAGCCACGACTGGACCGACCCGCTCGAGATCATCAACATGAAGGCGGAGGGCACCTTCGAGTACGAGGCGCTGCTCTTCATCCCGTCGCGCGCCCCGCACGACCTGTTCCAGCGCGACGCCCGTCGTGGCCTGCAGCTCTACGTCAAGCGCGTCTTCATCATGGACGACAGCAAGGAGCTGATCCCGGACTACCTGCGCTTCGTCAAGGGTGTCGTCGACGCGGCCGACCTGTCGCTCAACATCTCCCGCGAGATCCTGCAGCAGGACCGGCACATCCAGATGATCCGCCGGCGCCTGGTCAAGAAGGTCCTGTCCACCATCAAGGACCTGATGAGCAGCAACCCGGAGAAGTACGCGACGTTCTGGCGCGAATTCGGCCGGGCCGTCAAGGAAGGCCTGCTCAGCGAGCCCGACAACCACAAGCCGATCCTGGAGATCGCGTCGTTCGCGACCACCGCGCAGGACGAGCCGACCACCCTGGCCGCCTATGTGGAGCGGATGAAGGAAGGCCAGGAGGAGATCTACTTCCTGACCGGTGAGTCGCGCTCGCAGGTGGTGAACTCGCCGCACATGGAGGCGTTCGCCGCCGAGGGCTACGAGGTGCTGATCCTCACCGACCCGGTCGACGAGATCTGGGTCGACGCCGTCCCCGACTTCGACGGCAAGAAACTGCGCTCGATCGCCCGCGGCTCGGTCGACCTGAAGAAGGACGAGGAGGAGAAGGAGCCCGAGGGTGACTTCGCTCCCCTGCTCGGCTTCCTCAAGGAGAAACTCGACGAGCAGGTCAAGGAGGTGCGCCTCTCGCACCGGCTCACCACCTCGGCGGCATGCCTGGTCAGCGACCAGGACGACATCACCCCGGCGCTGGAGAAGATGTACCGGGCGATGGGCCAGGAAGGGCCGCGGGTCAAGCGGATCCTCGAACTCAACCCGAACCACCCGCTGGTCGCGGGCCTGCGTTCGGCCCACGAGCGCGGCGCGGAGGACCCGGCACTGCCGGAGACCGCGGAGCTGCTCTACGGCACGGCGCTGCTCGCCGAGGGCGGTGACCTGGAGGACCCGGCGCGCTTCGCCAAACTCCTCGCCGACCGCCTGGCCCGCACGGTCTGACCCGATCATGAGGATCACCACCCTCTGAAGATCACCATCGGAACGCGGTCCCCCGGGGCCGCGTTCCGCCTTCCCGGGTCGCGGTTCGCCTCCGGCCGGGTCGGAGCCGAGGCCGGGTCGGAGCCGAGGCCGCGTCGCGGTTCGCCTCCGGCCGCGTCGGAGCCGAGGCCGCGTCGGAGCCGAGGCCGCGTCGGAGCCGAGGCCGCGTCGGAGCCGAGGCCGCGTCGCGGTTCGCCTCCGGCCGCGTCCGAGCCGGTCCCGGGCCGTGCTGAGATGGTGTCGTGACGGCGGGGAGGATCAAGCGAGCCTGGTTCTGGCTGTTGAAACACACGCTCAACCGGCTCGCAATCGTCGTGGTCCACCGCGGCTGGGGCCCGCTGTCGCTGATCAGGCACACCGGCCGCCGCACCGGGACCGCCTACGAGACCCCGCTGCTCCTGGCCCGGACCGGCTCCGGCTTCGTCGCCGAGCTCACCTACGGCCCGGATGTCGCCTGGCTGCGCAACGCCCTGGCCAGCGGCTGCACCGTCCTGCACCGCGGCATCGAACATCGGATCGACCGCATCGAGCCCTGCGGTACCGAAGACGGGTTGCGGGCGTTCGGCGGCCCGATCGCCACGGTTCTGCGCCTGGCTCGTCGCCGCGAATTCCGTCTCCTGCACATCGCCCGTCGGTGAAAGTGTCGGACCCGGCTGGTATCTCTTCCGGCATGGATACCGAGCACGCCGACCCCGCCGTCATCGCCGAGCTGCGGGAGGCTCTCTGCGCCGACGACAAGGGCGAGTCCGCTCTGGGCTGGCCCGCGGTGCGCACCTTCGAGGCCGAGCACGGCGTGACCCTGCCGGAGCCTTACCGGACGTTCGTCGCCGAGGTCTCCGACGGTTCGTTCGCCGGCCCGCCGGAATATGGTCTGGTCGCTCTCGCCGAGCTTCCGTCCGACTGGGGCGACGGCCGTCCCGAGCGGCTGCTGTCCCGCGCGTTCCCGCTGACCGGCGAGTGGCTGTGGGAGGGCGACGACGACCCGGACGAGGAGTTGATCGACCGCGCCTACAACGACGGCTCGGTCGTCCTCGGCACCGACGGCTGTGGGATGTATTGGCATCTCGTCGTCACCGGCCCCCACCGTGGCCAGATCTGGATGATCTCCGGCGAGGGCGCGCTGCCGTTCGGCGAGGAGTTCGGCCGGGGCGCCGGCGAGGCCGGTTTCACGGGCTGGGTCCGCCACTGGTCCGCGGGCGAGCCCTGGTTCGAGGGCTGACGACCGGCAGCCCGCCGGCTGCCGGTCGCCGCACGGCCCGGCAGCAGCAAGCCGGGGCCGGGCGACAGCCCGGCCCGCCGGGGCGGCAACCGCCGGTCAGCGACGCGGGACGAGACGGCGGGCAGCGACCGCGGAATGCCGACGGCGAGGCAGCGGGCGCGGGGCAGCGATGGCCGGGCAGCGGTCTCGGGGTGGTGACGGCGGGTGGCCGGGGCCTCTGGCGGCAGAGAGCGGCGGGATTTCGGGGTCTGACCGCGCCCAGCCACGGACGTCGCCCTGACGAGTTCGGGGAGTGAGCCGTCGGGCAAGCTTCTGGAGGGTTGGTAGCCGCTGGTCGGTGAGCACTTGGTCGCCCTGGACGTGGTCGACCGGGTGTCTGGTCCCGGCCTCTGTCGTCATCGCGGAACCCGCCCTGGCGGAAGCACTGTTTAGCGGATTCTGATATCGCATGTTTTCGACAGGGTCGGCTGGTTGCCGCCTGGTGAATTCAGCAGCCGGGGCCGGAGGCGCGCCCGCCGACGATCCGGTAGCGGGTGATGTCGCCGTCGACGTAGGGCCGCAGCTGCGCGATCGACGTGGGGTCGGTCTCGTTGACGGCGACGAACCCGACGATGGCCGTGTCCACGGTCCGGCAGGTCGCCTTGTCCGCCACTGCCTTCGCGTCGGCCGTGAGTTTGTCCGGGTTTAACGCTACGTAAGAACTGCCTGCGACACTCACTGTCACCGCGGCGGCCATAGCCATCTCAATCAAACGCACTCGAGCAGGCTAGCCATGATCACTGGCAGTAAGAGTAAGCCGTTCGGCCATGATCACCGGCACGGACAGCGACTGTGCCATTCCGGGGGAATGAATCCGGATGAGGCTTTACGGGACGGCTGCCGCTTTTATACCGTGATTACTCCGAGCAACGGTCTGATCACGCTGGAGGAACCCATGCGTCGTGCCGCTGTCGTTCTCGCCGTCCTCGTCGCCGGTCTCTGGATCGCCGCGCCGGCCCAGGCGTTCGCCCACAACAACGTTCACAACGTCTATTTCCACGCTGTCCTCGACGCGTTGACCCTGCTGGTCGTGTCGGCGCCGATCTGGACCGCGATGTTGTGGAGCGGTCGCCGCAAGTGGCTGATGGCCGCACTGATCGCGGTGGTGCAGATCCCGGTCGCGGTGATCGGATTCGTGCCGATCGTCAACCCGTACCTGCACCTCGCCCTGTTCCTGCTAGCCATCGGCCTGACCGCGGTCTCCCTGCGGACCGTCCGCAACCAGTCACGTGCGGCTGCCGTCGCCCCGCAGACGTCCCGCTAGCCACATTCCGCGCGCACCCATTCGCCCGTGGGCGCGCGCACGGCCAGGCCGATCACGGCCTGGCCGTTCTTCTCCAGACGCACCTGAGGACATCCGGCTTGCGCCGGGAACCAACCCCCCGATTGATTTCGTACGGCGTTGTGCCGGCAATGCTCCTCGTCGACATAGCCCCAGGCGAGCAGTAGCTCCGCGCCACCGATGGAGTAACGGCCGACGCTCGCGATCCGGTCGCCCTCGGGGCGCCGGAAGAACTCGGCGCGCAGCCCCGGCACTCTCGTCCCCTCGAAGGCCGCGTCCATCTCGGTCCGATGCGGCTCGAATTCCGACATTTCGGGTAAATCCATTCGGGGAGTCAACCACATCGGGCCCGGCCACCTCCGGGAGTCGGCGATCCCCGGTTTGTTCACATTGATCTCGTCATCCGTTGTGATCCGGTTTTAACCTGACTGTCGGTGAGCCCCGCCACAATGGCCTGGTGGTGACCGAGACGATGATGCCGGTCAACGGCATCCAGGTGTGCCTGGAAACCTTCGGTGAACGCACCGAACCGCCTCTCCTGCTGCTCGCCGGGGAGGCCAGCTCGATGGACTGGTGGGACGACGAGTTCTGCCGCCGGCTCGCCGCCGGTGGCCGGTTCGTCATCCGCTACGACCATCGCGACACCGGGCGCTCCAGCACGTTCCCGGCCGGCGCGGCGTACTCGGGTGTGGACCTGATGAACGACGCGCTCGGCGTCCTCGACGCGCTCGGCGTCCCAGCCGCGCACCTGGTCGGGCTGGCCCTGGGCGGCGCGCTCGCCCAGCGGATCGCCGTCGAACAGCCACATCGCGTCCTCACGCTCACCCTGATCGCCACCAGCGCCGGGCTCGGACCGGACGCGACCCCGGTCCTCGCCGGCGTGACCGCGGTCGCCGTCCGGACGCCACCGGCCACCGAGGTCCGCGTCCAGGCCGCCACCGACGAGGTCGACTGGACGAACCGGCGGGCCGCCGTCAGCGGCCTGATCGCGGAGATCCGGGCGCGGGGCGGCCCGTTCACCCCGGACGAACCGCAGCTGCGCCGGCTCGCCGAGCGCGTCTTCGACCGCTCCGGTGACCTCGGGGCGGGGCGGGCCAACCATCGGCGGGCCGGGTACGGGCCGCCGGTGCGGGACCGGCTGGCCGCGATCGAGGCGCCCACGGTGATCCTGCACGGGACGCTGGACCAGCGGTTCCCGGCCGAGCATCCGCGCGAGCTGGCGCGGGTGATCCCGGGGTCGCGGCTGGTGTGGCTGGAGGGGGTCGGTCACGAGGTACCGCCGCGGGCAGTGTGGAACCAGGTGCTGACCGAGATCCTCGGGAAGCCGGCGGATCCACTGAGCCCGGCGGCGTAACGGGCTCGGCTCGCTGTTCCCGGCTGGTGCTCACCGTGGTCATTCGGCGCTGATGACCGCGGTGAGCACCAGCCGGTCACCGCGAGCCGAACACTCCGGTGATCGGCTCGGGCACGGCCTATGCCCGGGCGCGCATGCCGGCCAGCAGGGCCAGGCCGGCCACGACCGAGCCCGCGCACGCGGCCAGGTAGCCGAAGATCAGGACCGGGCCGGCCGGGACGTCCAGGCCCGCCAGGACCAGAACGGCCAGGAAGGCGGCCGCGGCCGAGCCGGCGGTCAGGACCCAGCCGGCCGCTTTCTGGGCCGGGGTCCAGCGGGAGGAGCCGGTCGCGATCAGCATCCCGGCGGCCGGGCTGACCACCGGCATCAGGAACGTCCCGCCGATCAGCAGGGCGAGCGCCGCGGATTCCGCTCCGCCGCCGACGACGGCGACCCGGGGTTCCGGTGGCGGGGCCGGCGCGGGGGCGGGCAGGCGCAGGTGCACCGGGAGGTAGCCGCGGCGGGTGGCCGCGGCCAGCTGCGCCGGGGGCCCTAACCGGCTCAGCACCGGGCCGGGGTCGGCGCCGGGCTCGCGGCGGGCGGCCACGTAGTCGGTGACGGTGCGCATGAGTTCGTCGCGCAGGTCGGGCGGCAGGTCGTCGCTCGCCGCCCAGAGCTCGGCCAGATAGTCCAGCACCAGGGTGTCGCCGTGCGAGAGACCCGCGCCAGGCCCGGCGAGCGGCATGGCCGAGGTGGGCGCGGGCGCCGCGGTGAGCCGGGCCGTGGGTTCGGCCGGCGGGACGAGCGGGGCGGTCGGATCGGTCGGCGAGCCGGGTGTTCCGGTGAGCGGCGCGATGGGCATCTCGGGTCCCCCTTCACGAGTCTGCGATGCCGTTCAGCATCGACCCGGCCAGGTATCGCGCGCATCGGACCAGGGTTGTATTCCGTGGCGTCCGTATCAGACTTTCGGCCTATGGTCGGGGTATGCGCCTGGTTTCGCTGCTGCCGTCCGCGACTGAGATCGTCTATGCCCTGGGGCTCGGTGACGACCTGGTCGGGGTGACGTTCGAGTGTGACGAGCCGGCCGCCGCCCGTTCCGAGAAGACGGTGGTGGTCGGCGGTCGCGACACGCGGGAGATGACTCCCGGCGAGATCGACGACTACGTGCGTACGCAGATGGTGGCCGGCGGCGACCTCTACACGCTGCACGCCGACGCGCTGGCCGGCCTCGCTCCCGATCTGATCCTCACGCAGGATCTGTGCCGGGTGTGTGCGCTGCCGTCCGGCCATGTGGACGACGCGTTGTCCCATCTGGGCTGCCGGGCCGAGGTGCTGAGCCTGGACCCGCACACCCTGGCCGACGTGCTGGACACGTTCGTCGAGGTGGGGGCGGCCGTGGGCGTACGGGAAAGGGGTCTGGACCTGGTCGCGGAGGCGCAACGGCGGCTGGCCACGGTGCAGGAGTCGATAGCGGAACGGCCGCGACCGAAAGTGGCCATCGTGGAGTGGGTGGATCCGCCGTTCACGGGCGGGCACTGGGTTCCGGATCTGGTCGCCGCCGCCGGTGGTGAGGCGGTCGCGGCGCGGCCCGGGCGGCGGTCGGTGCAGGTGTCCTGGGCCGAGCTGGCCGCACCCAAGCCGGACGTCGTGCTGGTCACTCCGTGCGGGTATCACCTGGACGGTGCGGTGCGGCAGGCCGAGGCGGTGCTGCCGCACTTCCCGGGGGCGCAGGTGTGGGCGATCGACGGGGACGGGCTGGTGGTCCGCCCGGGGCCGCGGCTGATCGACGGGGTCGAGGCGATCGCGGCGATCCTGCACCCGGAGGTCGTGCCCGAAGCGCGTCCGGGAACGATCAGACGCGTCCGGTGACCAGCGTCATCGGGCGGGCGGACCAGCGGGTGCGCGCCGCCTCGCGGACCTGCGACGCCTTGTGGAGCCAGCGGATGTCGCGGCCGAAGGACCAGGTCAGCGAGCCGAGCGCGACGGCCAGTGTGGCGACGGCGACCCAGGCCGGCAGCAGTCCGGTGGCGACGACGGCGAGCAGCACGCCCTGCTGGGCGGCGACGACCTTGCGGGAGAACCGGGGCGGCAGCGCGGCGTTCAGCCAGGGCAGCGCCCAGGAGGCGGCGACGAACGCGTAGCGGAACGCGCCGATGGCGATCGCCCACCAGCCGTAGGACACCGCGGCGTAGAGGCTGAGCACCAGGATCAGGAACGCGTCGACCTCCATGTCGAAGCGCGCGCCGAGCTCGGAGGTCGTTCCGGTGCGCCGGGCCACCTGGCCGTCGACACCGTCCATGGCGAGCGCCACTGTGGCGATCGTCACCAGCAGCCAGACCGGGATCTCGTGTCCCAGGATCGAGCTGGTGACCAGGGCGGTCACACCACCGGTGAGGATCGCGCGACTGAAAGTGACCAGGTTCGCCCAGCCGAGGAACGTCATCCCGGCCCGGTCGAGGGCGGTGCCGAGCAGGCCGCAGAGGACCACGCCGTACGCGATCCCGGCGATCCCACCGCTCAGCGTGAGTCCCGCAGTCCCGGCCAGCAGCGCAATGAGCGCCAGCTGGGCCGCGAACCCGGCGAACGGGGCTCGGGACGGGGTCGTCGTGGCGGTAGTGATGGTCACCATGCCTCCTGGACTTAGGGTCTAACCGCGCTGTCCTCCACTCACACGCTTGTTGAGGACTTTCGGTTCAGAGGAGTTGGTACGTGTTCGACGAGAGGGCCTTTTGGGTCAGTTCCCCCGGATCGGGCGAGTTACGCCCCGAATCGGTGCCGGAGCCCGGTCCCGGCGAGGTGCTGGTGCGCACGCTGCACTCCGGGGTGAGCCGGGGCACGGAGACGCTGGTGTTCCAGGGGCGGGTGCCGGAGAACCAGTGGGCCTCGATGCGGGCGCCGTTCCAGGCGGGCGACTTCCCGGCGCCGGTGAAGTACGGCTACCTGAACGTCGGCGTGGTGGAACAGGGCGACCTGACGGGGAAGACGGTATTCGCCCTCTACCCGCACCAGACCCGATATGTCGTGCCGAAGGACAGCGTGACTGTCGTCCCCGACGGCGTTCCCGCGGCGCGAGCCGTCCTGACCGGCACGGTGGAAACCGCAGTCAACGCCGTCTGGGACGCGAACCCCCAGGTGGGTGACCGGATCACGGTCGTCGGCGCCGGCATGGTCGGCTCGTCGGTCGCCGCGATCCTGGCCGCCTTCCCCGCCGCCGACGTTCAGCTGGTCGATGCCGACCCCGCGAAGAAAGCCGTCGCCGAGGCGCTGAGGATCGACTTCGCCCGGCCCGAGGACGCGACGGAGGACCGCGACCTGGTCATCCACGCCAGCGCGAACCCGGCCGGCCTGGCCCGTTCCCTGGAGCTGCTCCGCACCGAGGGCACGGTCGTCGAGCTCAGCTGGTACGGCGATCGCCCCGTCCCGCTGCTGCTCGGCGAGAACTTCCACTCCCGGCGACTGACCATCCGCAGCAGCCAGGTGGGCGGCATCCTCCCGCAGCGCGGCCGGACCTACGCCGAGCGCCTGCGACTGGCACTGGAACTGCTGCGGGACGACCGTTTCGACGCGCTGCTCACCGGTCGTTCGCGCTTCGACGAGCTGCCCGGGATCATGCCCCGGCTCGCCGACGGCAGCCTCCCGGCGCTGTGCCATGTGATCGACTACCCGGACGGGAATTGATCTTTAAGGGCCGGGTAACCGTGGTAGCCAAGAAGATTCAGCGAGCCGAGGAGAAACCCTTGTTCAGCGTCACCGTCCGCGACCACATCATGATCGCGCACAGCTTCTCCGGCGAGGTCTTCGGACCGGCCCAGCGGCTGCACGGCGCCACGTTCCTGGTGGACGCCACCTTCCGCCGCCCGGAGCTGGACGATGACAACATCGTCGTCGACATCGGGCTCGCCAGTGAGCAGTTGAAGACCATCTGCGGCAGCCTGAGCTACCGCAACCTCGACGACGACCCGGAGTTCTCCGGGATCAACACGTCGACCGAGTTCCTGGCGAAGGTGATCGCGGACCGGCTCGCCGTCCGGATCGGCGCGGGTGAACTGGGCCCGGGCGCGGCCGGCCTGACCGGCATCCAGGTCACCCTGCACGAGTCGCACATCGCCTGGGCGAGCTACGAGCGAACGCTGCGGTGAGCTTCCCGCTCCACGTGGTGCTGCCGGAGGGTGTCGACGACCCGGCAGCACCCAGCGGCGGCAATCGCTACGACCGCGAGGTCCTCAACCACCTCACCCCCGATCTTCCGGTACGGGAGGTAGCCGCGCCCGGCGCGTGGCCCCGCCCCGCCGGGTCCGACCGTGATCACCTGTCCCGCGTTCTCGGCGGGTTCCCCGACGGCGCGACGGTGCTGCTCGACGGCCTGGTCGCCGCCGGAGTGCCGGAGGTCCTCGAGCCGCACGCCGGCCGGCTGCGCCTGATCGTCCTGGTGCACCTGCCGCTCAGCGACGAGACCGGACTGTCCGCGGCCGAGGCCGCTGAGCTGCGCGGTCTCGAACGCCGGACCCTGCACCTGGCCACGGGCGTGATCGCGACCAGCACGCAGGCCGCGGCCCACGTCGCGGCGATGCACGACCTCGCCGAGGTGCACGTCGCGCCGCCGGGGGTCGACCGGGCAACCCCCGCGGTTCCCTCGCCGACCGGGCAGCGGCTGCTCTGCGTGGCGTCGCTGACCCACCGGAAGGGGCAGGACGTGCTGCTGGACGCACTGACCCGGCTGACCGACCTGGACTGGGAGTGCACGTTCGCCGGCTCGGGCACGCCGTTGATCGCCGATAACCGGCGGATCCGATTCGCCGGGCCACTGGCCGGGGCAGAACTCGAAGCGGCCTACGCGAATGCGGATCTTTTCGTGCTGCCGTCGCGTGCCGAGACCTACGGGATGGTGATCACGGAGGCGCTCGCACACGCGCTGCCGGTCGTCGCGACCGAGGTCGGAGGCGTCCCCGAGGCGGTGGGGACGGTGGCTGACGGCGTACCGGGAAAGCTTGTGGCTCCTGAGGATCCTGAGGCGCTGGCAGCGACCCTGCGCGCCTGGCTGACCGACGCTGATCTGCGCCGCCGGTGGCGTGACCGAGCACTGGCCCGCCGCGAAACTCTGACCGGCTGGGACGAGACGGCCCGCCGGCTGACTGAGATCCTTGGAAAAATCGAGAAAGGAAGTCGATGACCGGAGAATTCAGCGCCGACTGGCTGGGCCTGCGCGAGCCCGCCGACGCCGACGCCCGCTCCCTGGAACTCGTCGGGCTGCTGCCGACCCCGACGAAGGTGATCCGGGACCTGGGCTGCGGCACCGGCTCGCTCGGGCGGTGGCTGGCGCCGAGGCTGCCGGTCCCCCAGCTCTGGATCCTCACCGACCGTGACCACGACCTGCTGGAGATCGCCGCCGACCGGATGCCGGACGGCGTCAACGTGGCGATCGACGAGCGGGACGTGACCGCGCTGACCCGGGACGACCTGGCCGGCGCCGACCTGGTCACCTGCTCGGCGCTGCTGGACCTGCTGACCGCGCCGCAGATCGACCGGCTGGTCGAGGTGTGCGCCCAGGCCCGGACGAACGCGCTGTTCACGCTCTCGGTGACCGGGGTGGTCCGGTTCACCCCGGAGGACCCGCGCGACGCCGAGGTGCAGGAGGCGTTCAACGCGCATCAGCGCCGCGACGCCAAGCTCGGGCCGGACGCCCCCGGCTACGCGGCGGCCGCGTTCGAGAAGGCCGGGGCACGCGTCATCGTCCGGGAGAGCGCGTGGCGACTCGGGTCACAGCGACCGGAACTGACCGCGCAGTGGTTACGCGGCTGGGTCGGTGCGGCGACCGATCAGCGCCCTGACCTGCAGTTCGATGACTATCTCGCGGCCCGGACGGCGAACCTTCCCGAGGTTTCCGTCGGGCACCAGGATGTTTTAGCGATCTTCGACTGAACCGAGGCGCGGCGGTCGGGCGTACTAGTCCCTGAGGGATCGACGAGGGGACAGGCAAAGTGAGCCGATCGTTCTGGGCATGGGCCCGCCTGCTGGGTGGCGCGGCCATCATCGCGCTGGTGCTGTGGCGACTCGGCACCGGCGCGTTCCTGGACGGGCTGCGGGTGCTCGACGGTGGCACCCTGGCGCTGGCCTTCGGGATCGGCGTGGTGACCACGGTGCTCAGCGCCTGGCGCTGGTGCCTGGTCGCCCGCGGCCTGGGTATGCGGCTGTCGCTGAAGGACGCGACCGCCGACTACTACCAGGCCCTGTTCCTCAACGCGGCACTGCCCGGCGGGGTCCTCGGCGACGTCGGGCGGGCCGTGTCGCACGGGCGCGAGGAAGGCGACGTGGGGCGCGGCGTCCGGGCCGTGGTGCTGGAACGCACGGCCGGGCAGATCGTGCTGGTCGTGGTGGGCGGGGCGGTGCTGATCTCCGTACCGTCGCCGGTCCTGACCTTGATCTCCGAGAACGGCAGGGCGATCGCCATGGTCGCGGCGGTGGCCGCGATGGCGGCGCTGCTGGTCCTGGGCATCGCTCGGCGGGTCCGGCAGAGCGGCTCGAAGCTGGCCGGCGCTGCCCGGACCGGTGCCGCCGAGATCCGCTCCGGGCTGCTGGCCCGGCGCAACTGGCCGGGCGTGCTGTTCGCCTCGGCGATGGTGCTGATCGGTCACCTGGCGACGTTCATCGTGGCGGCGCGGGTGGCCGGCAACGGCGCGTCGTTCCTGACCCTGGCCCCGATGCTGCTGCTGGCGCTGCTCGCGATGGGCATCCCGCTGAACGTGGGCGGCTGGGGACCGCGCGAGGGCGTGATGGCGTGGGCGTTCGGCGCGGCCGGGCTCAGCGCCGAGCAGGGGGTGACGATCGCGGTGGCGTACGGGATCTGCGCGTTCGTCGCGGCGGCCCCGGGCGCGATCGTGGTCGCGGTGCGCGCCGCGAAGAAGATGCGCCGCCCGGTCCTGACGCCCGTCGCCGTTCAGGCCGAGCAGCCCGACTTCCGGGTGCGGGTCACCGCGCCGGTCTCCCCCGCGGTGGTCGTGAACTCGGCCGCGCCGATCCCGGTGCCGATCCGGCGGACCGCGGTGCGGCGACCGGCGTACAGCTCGAGCGGGGCCACCGCTTGAGCCACGAGGTGCCTGTCGAGCCTCAACCAGCGGCGCATTGTGCCCGTCGAGGTCGAGAGGCCGGGAAACGACGAGCGAAGGGTGGTCGTTCTCGCGCCTCTCGGCCTCGGCCGCTGGGGGCACCATGCCGCCGAGCGGAGGCGAGGCAGTCAGACACAGCGGTCGGAGAGGGCGTAGCGGAGCAGGACCACGTCGCCGATCTGGCGGACCTCGGCCAGCGTGGCGCGGTTCTTCGGGCCGGCCGGGAACGTGCCGTCGTGCACGAACCGCGGCGCCCGCGAGTCACCGACGAAGAACGGCGCGACGACCAGCTGCAACTCGTCCGCCAGATCCCGGGTGAGGAACTGGGTGTGCATGGTGCCACCGCCCTCGACCATCAGCCGCCGCACGCCGCGCGCGGCCAGGTCGGCCGAGACCAGGTGCACGTCGACCGGGTCGCCGCCGTCGACGACCGTGGCCACCGCGCCGAGCTGCTCGCGGGCCTGCGCGACCGCCGGGGTGGCGCAGTAGACGAGCTTGTCCGACTCGCCGGCGGTGAAGAACGACGCCGTCGGGTCCAGGTCGCCGCGGCTGGTGACGGTCACCTTCACCGGGTTGGCCGGCTCACCGCGAGCCACCCGGGCCGCGCGGCGCCGCTCCGAGCGGACCAGCAGGCGAGGATTGTCCTGGCGGATCGTCGCCGCGCCGACCAGGATGGCGTCGCAGGTCGCGCGCACCTCGTCGACCCGGTCGAAATCCGCGTCATTGGAGAGGAGCAGACGCTCCTCGGTGGTGTCGTCGAGATAACCGTCGATCGACATCCCACAACTCAACAAGGTGTACGGACGCTCAGCCATCGTGCGTCCACGATAATCCGCGGTGTGCGGCAGCCGATCTCCGGGCACAGCTTCTGCCCGGCGGAGTCGATTTCTGCCACCGGAGTCACAATGGGGAGGACCGATGTTGAAGGCCACCGTCCGACGGCAGGTGACCGTGCCGCTGCGGTTTTCCGACGGTTACGTCACGACCGCGCAGGTGATGACGTTCGACGGCCTGACCGACGAGCGTGAGCACCTCCTGCTCGGCCTGGGCGACTGGCGGCGGGCGCTGACCAAGTCGGCCGCCGGTGGGCGGGCGCCGCTCGTCCGGCCGCACAGCGAGTGCCTGACCGGCGACGTCTTCGGCAGCCAGCGCTGCGACTGCGGGCCGCAGTTGCGCGAGGCCGCCGAGCGGATCACCGAGCAGGGCGGCTTCCTGCTCTACCTGCGTCAGGAGGGCCGGGGCATCGGCCTTTACGCCAAGCTCGACGCGTACGCGCTGCAGGACGACGGGCTGGACACGTACGAGGCGAACGTGGCGCTGGGCCGCGGCGAGGACGAGCGCGACTACAGCGCGGCGGCGCAGATGCTGCTCGCGGTCGGCGCCGACCGGATCCGGCTGCTGAGCAACAACCCGGACAAGGCGATCCAGCTCGACAAGCTCGGCATCGAAGTGACGCAGCAGATCCCGACCGGTGTGCACGTTTCCGCGGCCAATGTCCGCTATCTGCGGGCCAAGGCGTCGCACACCTCACACACGATCGAGCTGCCCCTGGCCGAGTGACGCCTGGTTCCCGAACGCCCGGTTTCCGGCACGATGTCTGCGTGGACATTCCGGAAGCGGGCGATCTGGACGCCCTGGTGACCGCGGTCGATCAACTGCCGTTCATCGTCATCCTCTTCGAGGGGCCGGAGCTGCTGACGGTCGGCGCGAACGCGGCCACCCGGGCCGTGCTCCCCGGCCGGGAGGTGATCGGCCGCCCGTGCCGGGAAGTGCTCGGCGACCTGGCCGGCCAGCAGTTCCTCGACGTGTTCCACGAGGTCTACCGCACCGGCGAGACCGTCGCCGGGCGGCAGTGGCGGGTGCACCTGGACCAGCCCGACGGTTCGGTGCACGAGATCTTCGTGACCTTCACGATCATGCCGTGGCGCCGGCCCGACGGGTCGCTGCGCGGCGTGATCGGCGCCGCCTTCGAGGTCACCGACATGGTCCGGACCAGGCAGGCGGCCGAGGCCGACGCGGCCCAGCTGCGCCGCCGCTACGAGCAGACCCGGGACGTGATCACCGAGCTGCAGCGGGAACTGCTCCCGACCGGCCTGCCCGTGCTGCCCGGCCTCCAGGTGGCCGGGAGTTACCTGCTCGCCGACGCCGACACCGCGGCCGGCGGGGACTGGTTCGACGCGGTGACCCGGCCCGACGGGCGGGTCACCCTGGTCGTCGGCGACGTCGTCGGGCACGGCATCACCGCCTCCGGCGTGATGGGCCAGCTCCGCGCGGTGCTCCAGGAACGCCTCGACTCGGGCTCGGCCCCGGCTGACGCGCTCGCCGCCGTGGACCGGTTCGCGACGCGGGTGCGGGCCGCGCACGCGACGACCGTGTGCCTGGCCGACCTCGACCCGGCGAACGGGGAGTTGACGTACTGCACGGCCGGGCATCCGCCACCGCTCGTGGTGCACGCCGACGGGACCACGCGGTTCCTGCCGGTGACCGGGGCGGGGCCGCTGGGGACCGGGAGCGCGTTCGCCGCGCGGCACGACCGGTTGGAGCCCGGTGACCTGCTACTTCTGTACAGCGACGGGATCCTGGAACGGCCGCTCGCCGGGTCGGCCGCGGACGAACTGGCCCGGGTCGCCGCGGACGCGGCCGCGGGACGGGCACTGCACGATCCCTCGTCGACCCCGGCCGAACGGGTCTGCGCGCAGACCATCGAACTGCTGGTGCGGGCCGGCGGGCATGCCGACGACATCACGCTGCTCGCGGCGCAACGGGTTGCCGACGTACCGGAAATGGTCCTCGATCTTCCGCCTGACCCGGCGGTGCTGCGTGGCGCCCGTGTCCGGCTGGCCTCCTGGCTGCACACCGCCGGTGCCGGTGACCACGACGTCTTCGCGATCCAGCACGCCCTGGGCGAGCTGGCGACCAACGCCATCGAGCACTCCTCGACCCAGGACCCGATTTCCGTACGCGTCGTGCTCACGCCCTCCGGCCGGGTCGAGGCCACCGTCACCGATCACGGCGGGTGGCGCACACCGGAGCGGCAGCCGGTCCGTGGTCGTGGCCTGGCGCTCACCGGTCAGCTGGTGGAAAGCCTGCGGGTGGAACCGGGCGCGAACGGGACCGTGGCGACGATCCGGCAGCCACTGAGCCGGCCGGCGCGACTGCTGGCCAGCTTCGACGACGCCCCGGTGGCCCCGCCGGACCGGCCCGACATGACGATCGCGGAACTGCCCGGCGACCACGAGGCCCGGGTCGCGGTCTCCGGGCCGGTGGACGCCACCACCGCCCAGCCGATGCTGCTGGAACTGCTGCGCCGCAGCCGGGGCGGTACCGTGCCGATGACGGTCGACCTGACCGGCGTCACCCATCTGGCCAGCGCCGGGGTGTCCGCGCTCTACCAGATCGGTGAGCAGCACCACGAGCAGAAGGCGGCCCTGATGCTGATCGCGTCCCCCGGTAGCCCCGCACGGCAGATCCTCGACCTGGTCGGGCTGCCTGTCACCCCTTAGGCCGTCCACAGGGCTGGGCAGGCGACCGGTTCTCCTCACTACTATCGCGGGGTGACTTCCGCTCCCCCGATCCCAGTGTCCGACGCCGTCGACGCGCTCAACCGCGTCTTCGGCTACCCGGAGTTCCGCGGTCAGCAGCGCGAGATCGTCGAGCACGTCATCGGCGGCGGCGACGCGCTCGTGCTGATGCCGACCGGCGGCGGCAAGTCGCTGTGCTATCAGATCCCGGCCCTGGTCCGCCCCGGCACCGGCGTGGTGATCTCCCCGCTGATCGCCCTCATGCAGGACCAGGTGGACGCGCTGCGCACCCTCGGCGTCCGGGCCGGCTTCCTCAACTCGACGCAGGACTTCGAGGAGCGGCGGCTGGTCGAGGCCGAGTTCGCCGGCGGCGAGCTCGACCTGCTCTACGTCGCGCCCGAAGGCCTCGGCACGCCCGCGGTCCAGCGGCTGCTCGACCGGGGCACGATCTCGCTGTTCGCCATCGACGAGGCGCACTGCGTGTCGCAGTGGGGCCACGACTTCCGGCCGGACTACCTGGCCCTGTCGATGCTGCACGAGCGCTGGCCCGACGTGCCGCGCATCGCGCTGACCGCCACCGCGACCACCGCCACCCGCGGCGAGATCGCGAGCCGGCTGCAGCTCGACGACGCGCGGCACTTCACCGCCAGCTTCGACCGGCCCAACATCCAATACCGGATCGTGCCGAAGAACGACCCGAAGAAGCAGCTGCTCGACCTGCTGCGCACCGAACATCCCGGCGACGCCGGCATCGTCTACTGCCTGTCCCGCGCGTCGGTCGAGAAACACGCGGAATACCTGACGGCGAACGGGATCCCCGCGTTGCCGTACCACGCCGGGCTCGACGCGCGGACCCGCGCGCGGAACCAGGCCCGCTTCCTCCGTGAGGAAGGGCTGGTCATGGTCGCGACGATCGCGTTCGGGATGGGGATCGACAAACCCGACGTCCGGTTCGTGGCCCACCTCGACCTGCCCAAATCGGTGGAGGGGTACTACCAGGAGACGGGCCGCGCCGGGCGGGACGGGCTGCCGTCGACGGCCTGGTTGTCGTACGGGCTGCAGGACGTCGTCCAGCTGCGCAAGATGATCGACAACTCGGAGGGTGACCTCAACTTCCGGCGCAACGCCAACCGGCACCTCGACGCGATGCTCGCCCTGTGCGAGACGGTGTCGTGCCGGCGGGGGCAGCTCCTGGCCTATTTCGATCAGGCCGCGTCCGCCGAGACCTGCGGGAACTGTGACACCTGCCTGACCCCGCCGGAATCCTGGGACGGGACCGTGCCCGCGCAGAAACTGCTGTCCACGGTCTTCCGCTTGCAGAAGGAGCGGAACCAGAAGTTCGGCGCCGGGCAGTCCATCGACATCCTGCTCGGCAAACGCACCGACAAGGTGTCCCAGTTCCGCCACGACCAGCTGACCGTTTTCGGCATCGGTGCCGACCTGCGCGAGGCGGAATGGCGCGGGGTGGTCCGGCAACTGCTCGCCGGGGGTTACCTGGCGGTCGAGGGTGAGTACGGGACGCTGGTCCTCACCGAGCGCAGCGGCTCCGTGCTGCGCGGCGAGGTGACGCTGATGATGCGGCGGGAGACGGCCCAGCGGCGCTCCTCGTCACGGTCCTCCGGCTCGTCCGGCGCTGGCTCTCCGAAGACGGCGGCCGTCGACGCGGCGGACTTCCCGGCGTCGGCGGAACCGCTGTTCGAGCGGTTGCGGGCGTGGCGGGCGGCGATCGCCAAGGCCCAGGCCATCCCGCCCTACGTGATCTTCCACGACAAGACGCTGCGGGCGATCGCCACGTTGGAGCCGTCGTCGCTGGACCAGCTCGGCACGGTCAGCGGCGTCGGCCAGAGCAAGCTCACCAAGTTCGGCGAAGACGTCCTGGCCGTGGTCCGAGGCGAAGATCCCGCCGCCGCCGACCCGGACACCCGCGACCCGGACACCCCCGATCTGGTCGACCTCGTCGAGCCCACCGACTTCTACGACGAGTAGCCGCCCGCGAGCCCGCCCGGGGTTGCGCTCAGCCCGCGACGCACGCCGGCCGGCCGGCGCTCAGGGGTGCTTCGGGGCCACCGAAACAGCACTGAGCGCCGGCCGTCCGGGGTGCCGCACGGCAGCAGAAACAGCACTGAGCGCCGGCCGTTGCCGGGCGGCCGGCGCTCAGGGATGGAAACGGCCGGGTCGGGGCGGGGATCAGAAGGAGTTCTTGTACTTGGCGATGGCCTGGCCGAGGGTTTCGTCGGGATGGCCGCTGCACTCGTAGGTGATGGCCGGGAGGGCGAGCGGGCTGCCGATGCCGCGGACGCCCAGTTCGACGCCGACCTTGCGCATCGCGGTGAGTTCCTGCTCCTGTCCGGCATCGAGGAACTTCGAGCAGCTGGAGTCCTTGTCCAAGGTCAGACTGTCGGTGATCTTGCCGAGGACGGCCCGGCCGACGAAGAAGATCGCGACGAGGGCCACGATCACGACGGCGAGGATCGCGATCGGGCCGCCGAGGCTGGTCTTGCTGTTGTGGCTGTTCCGGTTCTGCGTGTTGTGACTGCCCGTGGTGTTGTGGCTGTCGATCGCGTTGTCGCGGCCGGCGACCGGGCCGTTCGCCGAGATGTTGCTCAGGTCGGTCTGGTTGGTCGAGTTGTCCTCCACGGTGCGTACTGCTCCTTCGATCTGGGCCGCCAGGGCCGGGTTGGCGTGCAGGGCCGCGGCGAGCATCGGTTCGACCGCGGCCGGGTTCGACGGGTGACGGGCGTAGGCCGCCCACAGCGGCTCCGCACCGATCTCGGCGAAGGCCTTCTCGATCAGCTGCTGGAGGACGTCGGCCGCGATCTCGGCCGGCGAGCCGGGCAGCGTGAGTGGCAGGTAGGGCGTGAGGGCCGCGAGGGCCGCGGCCGCCAGGTCGTTCACGTGGACCACCACTTCCAGGAGATCCGGTTCGGCGAAGGCCACCGTAGGAGCCGCGGGGCGGCCGGCGCCGCTGTCGTGAACGTTTCCGGACAACCTCGGACGGGGTCTGAACAGGACTCATGTCCGAGGTTGTCCGGAGAAAGCGGCGGCGGGTCCACGGCCGCCGCGGTCGCCCTACGCTCACGGGCACGGGGACGCCCCGCCGCACGACTCGATGGCGGCAAAGCCGTGCGGCGGGTGCCCGGACCGGCTTGACCGCCCGATGACTCGTGCACAGTGGCGGGGGCGGAGCTTCGGTCGTACCCCCGCATCGGGTTCTGGTCGAATGTCCGGACAGGACGATGAGGGGTGCTCCCCCGTTGGAGCGATGCCCGTGCATGGATTTGCCCCCTAGGGTCGGGTCACCTTCTCTGGCGGCAAGGGGGCCGGCACATGGTGGATCGCGTCGAGATCGGACCGGAGCAGGTGGAGACCCGCGAGGATCTCGGTGCCGCGCTGACCACGTTGCGGCAGCGTGCCGGGCTGACCGTGCGGGCGCTGGCCGTCCGGTCGAAGGTGCCGGCCGCCACGGTCGGCGGCTACGTCAAGGCCACGCATCTGCCCGGGCCGGCGCAGCTCGACCAGTTCCGCGCGTTGCTCCTCGCGTGCGGCGTCCCCCGCGGCGGGCTGAAGGCCTGGGAGGACGCGCTGCTCCGGGTCCGGTCCCGGACGGACGGGCGGCAGGGGCGGCGCGGGGTGGACGGGCCGCCGTACCGCGGGTTGCGGCCGTTCGGGCCGGAGGACGCCGGGCTCTTCTTCGGACGCGAACAGTTCGTCGGCGCGGTCCTCGACCGGCTCGCCGAACTCCGCGCCGACGGCCCTGACCTGCGGCTGCTCTTCCTCGTCGGCGCGTCCGGCTCGGGCAAGTCGTCGCTGCTGCGGGCCGGGGTGGTGCCGGCCGTGCTCGACGCCGAGCGGTGCCCGGTGGCGGTCATGGTGCCGGGCGCGGACCCGGTCGGTGCCCTCGGCCGGGCCCTGGCCGGGCTGACCGGACCCCGGCTGCTGATCGTGGACCAGTTCGAGGAGCTCTACACCGTCGCCGCCGCGCAGGCCTCCGAGTTCGTCGCCGCGCTGACCGCGCTCGGCCCGGAGACGCTGATCCTGGCCGGGATCCGGGCCGACTTCTTCGCCGACGCGGCCACCGACCCGGTGCTCGTCCCGGCCCTGCAGTCCTGGCAGATGGTGGTGCCGCCGCTGACCGAGAGCCAGTTGCGCTCGGCGATCGTCGACCCGGCCGCGGCCTGCGGACTGCCGGTCGACGAAGCGCTGGTCGAGGTGGCGCTGGCCGACGTGCGCCCCGCCCGCAACGCGTTGCCGCTGCTCTCGCACGCGCTGCTGGCCGCCTGGGAACGACGCGACCGGGGACGGCTGACGCTGCGGCACTACCGGGAGGCCGGTGGGCTCGGGGGCGCGGTGCAGAAGAGCGCCGAACTGGCGTACGCCGATCTGAGCGTCCCCGAGCAGGAACTCGCCCGCCGCCTGTTCCTCCGGCTGGTCACCGTCGACGAGGACGTGATCACCACGAAGCGCCGGATCACCCTGGACGAACTGCCGGCCGGGCGGGACGCGATGGCCCCGGTGATCGAGCGGTTCGTCGCCCGGCGGCTGATCACCGCGCACGAGCAGCACCTGGGGATCAGCCACGACGCGTTGCTCACCGCGTGGCCCCGGCTCGCCGAGTGGATCACCGCGGACGCCGCCGGGCTGCTGGTGCACCGGCGCCTGACCCGGGCCGTCGAGGACTGGCGCGACGACGGGCAGAGCCTGCTGCGCGGGAACCTGCTGGTCCAGGTGGCCGAGTGGGCCCGTGACCCGGACCACCGCGCCGCCATGAACGACGCCGAACGCGACCTGCTGGACCGCAGCGTGGCCACCCGCGACCTCGAACACCGCGACGCCCGCCGCCGGGTCCGGGTGCTGCGCCGGCTCGTCGCCGCGCTGATGGCGCTCGTGCTGGTGGCGATCGGGTTGACCGGGTACGCGTTCGAGGCCAGCTCGATCGCCGCCGACCAGCGGAAAGCGGCCGACCAGGCGCGCGACGAGGCGCTGTCCCGGCAGGTGGCGATCGAGTCGGCGCGGGCCCGGGACGTCGACCCGGCGCTCGCCGAGCAGCTGGCGCTGGCCGCGTACCGGATCTCGCCGACCGTCGACGCGCGGTCGGCGCTGCTCGACGCGACCGCGGCCGGGGTCGTGCACCGGCTCGTCGGCACGTCCGGGCCGACCGTGCTGCGCGTCGACCCGGGCGGGACGATCATGGCGGTGAGCAGTGCCGGGGACGGCAGCGTGGGGCTGTACCGGTACGCGGGCGACCGGCCCGGGACCCGACTCGGGGTGGTGCCCGCCGAGGTCACCGGGAAGGTGGTGTTCGCGCTGGCGTTCAGCCCGGACGGGCGGACGCTCGCGGTCGGCGGCGAGGACGGGCGGGTGCGGCTCTGGGACGTACGGGACCCGGCCCGGCCCGTGACACTCGGGGAGGCGCCGGGCGGTTTCGGGCAGGCCGTCGAGTCGCTGGCCTTCGACCCGGGCGGGACCCGGCTGGTCGCCGGGGGTGGTGAGCCGTCGCTGCGGGCGTGGCGGGCCACGGACTGGCGTACGCCGGTTCCGGTGCCGATCAGCGGTGGGCGGGACGTGGTGCAGGCGGTCGCGTACAGCCCGGACGGTCAGTCGCTGGCCGTGGCCGGGGCGACCGGATCGGTGCAGATCCGGGCGGCCGGGCGGCTCGACGCGGCACCGGCCACGATCCCGCTCAGCGGTGCCGCGGTGACCTCGATCGCGTGGTCGCCGGGGAGCGATGGGTTGCTGGCCGGGGCCAAGGACGGCACGGCCACCATCGTGGACACCACGACCCGGGGCGTGCGCAGGCGGCTGGAGACCGGGTTCAGTTCGTGGGTGAACGCGGCCGCCTACCAGCCGGGCGGGCAGCTCGTGGCGGTGGGCGGGTCGAACAATACGCTCGCCGTCTTCGAGGCGGACAGCGGGGAGCGGCTCGACACCATCGCCAGCGCGGCGCAGATCACCTCGATCGGCTACTCCCCCGACGGCGCGGTGCTGCACGTGGCCGCGGCCGACGGGGTGGTCCGGGGTTTCCCGGCCCGGCGGCGGCTGATCAACGCGGGGGCGGGGGCGCTCTTCGGGCTGGGCGTGGACCGGGCCGGGACGCGGCTCGCGGTCGCCTCGTCCGGACCGGCCGGGCACGTGCAGCTCTGGTCCGTCGCCGGGCCGGCGCGACTGCCCTGGAGTGCCAACCCGGCCGGCTTCGGGCCGTCGGCGGGCTCGGTGGCGATCTCGCCCGACGGGCAGTCCGTGGTCACCGCGAACCGGGGCGGGACCGTTCTGCTGAACGGGCGGACCGAGCTGACCGGGGCGACCGAGCTGGTGGAATCGCTGCAGTTCAGCGCGGACGGGACGATGGTCGCGGCCGCGGGCGACGACAACCGGGTGCACCTGTGGGACGTGTCGCGGCCGGACGCGCCGCGCACGCTCGCCGCGCTGGACGCGGGCGGGCTGAGCGCGAACGTGGCGTTCAGCCCCGACGGTCACTACCTGGCGGCGGCCGGCGTGGACCGGCTCGTGCACCTCTGGGACATCCGTGACCCGGCCGCGCCCGAAGTACTGCCGCCGGTCGGCGGGTTCGGCAACTATGCCTGGTCGGTGGCCTTCTCGCCGGATTCGCGAACCCTGGCCGCGGGTGGCGCGGACGACACCATCCGGATGTGGGACCTGGCTGCAGGGGCGCCGCCGCGGGCCTTCGGCAAGCCGCTGACCGGGCCGACGCACTACGTGTTCAGCCTGGCGTTCCGGCCCTACGGGAAGGAGCTGGCGGCCTCCGGCGGGGACGGATCGGTGTGGACGTGGCGGCTCGGGACCGGGGTGGCGTCGCCGGCCACCGGCACGTTGCACGCGGCCGACCCGGGCGGGAAGACATACGCCATCGCCTACCTCCCGGACGGGGCGACGCTCGCGGCGACCGGCTCGTCCGGGACGGTGACCTTCTGGGACACCGACGAGGGCCGGGTGATCGCCGCCCTGTGCGCGGGTGGTGGTGACGCGATGACCGCGGTGGAGTGGGCACAGTACGTCCCCGGCGCCGCCTACCGGAAGACGTGCCCCTGAACGCGGCCGGACCCCGGGCAGGCCTGCGCGACGCCTGCCCGGACACCGGCCGCTTACCGGTTGACCACGTTGACCATCCACGGGATGCCGAACCGGTCGACCAGCTGGCCGAACTCGTCACCCCACATCTGCTTCTCGAACGGCACGTGGACGGTGCCGCCGTCGGCCAGCCTGTCCCAGAAGCCGCGCAGGTTGTCACCGGCGTCGCCGCTGATGCTGACCGTGTTGGTGTTGCCCGGGGTGAACGTCATGCCGGGCGCGAGGTCGGCGGCCATCAGCGTGTAGCCCTGCGGGGTCTCCAGCCTCGCGTGCATCACCTTGTCCTTGATCGACTCGTCCGGTGTGCCGAACTCGCCGAACGTGGTGACCTGGAGCTCGCCGCCGAAAACGGACCGGTAGAACTCCACGGCCTCACGGGCGTTGCCGTTGAACGTCAGGTACGGATTGAGTCGGGACGTCATCACACGCTCCCTTGCCGTCGAACGCTGTCCTCCGGGACGTTAGACCCGGCCCCTGACATTTTCCGAGGGATCGACGCAGCCGTACCCGGACGGGGTTCTGCTGGGTAACCGCGCCCGGCCACGGACGTCGCCCTTGCGGTCCGAGCGTCCTGGGCGCCCCGCGCCCTGCTCGGACCGGAAGGGTCCCCGCGGGAGCGGCGAAGCGGGACCACAGCGGAGAGGGGACCCGAAGCTTTTGATCTTCATCGGGCAGCGAAGCGGCCGGGATCTCCGCCGGCATGGTGGGTGCCGTTGATGCGGCGGGGATCCCGGCCTGGTCCGAACGGTCAGCGGTGGTCGGATCCTTCCGATTCGACCGCCGCACGACCCGCTTCGAGGCGGGCGATCGGCACCCGGAACGGCGAGCAGGAAACGTAGTCCAGCCCGACCTCGTGGAAGAAGTGCACCGAGTCCGGGTCGCCGCCGTGCTCTCCGCAGACACCCAGTTTGAGGCCGGGCCGGGTGGCGCGGCCCTCCTCCGCGGCGATCCTCACGAGGCGGCCGACGCCCTCGGTGTCGATCGACTCGAACGGGCTGATGCCGAAGATCCCGAGTTCGAGGTAGCGCCAGAAGAACGCGCCTTCGACGTCGTCGCGGGAGAAACCCCAGCCCATCTGGGTCAGGTCGTTGGTGCCGAAGGAGAAGAACTCGGCGGCCTCGGCGATCTGCCCGGCGGTCAGCGCGGCCCGCGGCACCTCGATCATCGTGCCGATGAGGATCTGCACTCCCGAGCCGGCCACGGTCGACGCGATGATCTTCTCGGCCTCGGCGCGGACCGTCTCCAGCTCCTGCACGGCACCGACCAGCGGCACCATGATCTCCGGACGCGGGTTCCCGCCTTCCGCCGCGAGCGCGACCGCGGCCTCCGCGATGGCCCGCACCTGCATCGCGAAAAGTCCGGGAATGACCAGGCCGAGGCGGACGCCGCGCAGGCCCAGCATCGGGTTCTGCTCGTGCATCCGGCGGACCGCGGCGAGCATCTGCTCGTCCTGCTCGACGGGCCGGCCCAGCTCGTGGGCGACCGCGACCTTGACCGCGAGTTCCTCCAGGGACGGCAGGAACTCGTGCAGCGGCGGGTCGATGAGCCGGATGGTGACCGGCAGGCCGTTCATCTCGCGCAGGATGTCCAGGAAGTCGGCCCGCTGCAGCGGTTGCAGGGCGGCCAGCGCGTCGTTGCGATCCGTCTCGGTGCGCGCCAGGATCAGGCGTTCGACCAGCTCGCGGCGGTCGCCGAGGAACATGTGCTCGGTCCGGCAGAGGCCGATGCCCTGCGCGCCGAAGCGCCGGGCGCGGGCCGCGTCGGTCCCGGTGTCCGCGTTGGTGCGCACGGTGAGGCGGCGTTTGGCGTCGGCGTGCGAGATGATCCGGTGCACGGCCTCGACCAGCGGATCGTTGGCCTGGGCGGGGTCGAGGTCGCCCTCGAAGTACTGCACCACCTCGCTTGGGCGCACCGGCACCGCGCCGAGGTAGACGCGGCCGGTGGTGCCGTCGATCGAGATGACGTCGCCCTCGTTGACGGTCGTGTCGCCGACCGAGAACGACGATGCGCTGACCGAGACCTCGTCGGCGCCGCAGACGCAGGTCTTGCCCATGCCGCGAGCCACCACCGCGGCGTGCGACGTCTTGCCGCCGCGGCTGGTCAGGATGCCGTTGGCCGCGATCATGCCGGGCAGGTCGTCCGGGTTGGTCTCGCGGCGGACCAGGATGACCGGCTTCCCCTCGGCTGCCACCTCGATCGCGCGTCGCGAGGTGAAAACCACTTCGCCGTACGCCGCGCCGGGTGAGGCGCCGACGCCGCGCGTGATCGGGCTCGGGTCGCCGGACAGGTCGAAGCGCGGGAACATCAGCTGGCCGAGCTGCGCGCCGGTGACCCGGGTCAGCGCCTCGTCCAGGTCGATCATGCCCTCGTCGACGAGTTGCGCGGCGATCCGGAAGGCGGCGGCCGCGGTACGTTTACCGACCCGGGTCTGCAACATCCACAGTTTGCCGCGCTCGATCGTGAACTCGATGTCGCACAGGTCGCGGTAGTGCCCCTCGAGCGTCGCCATGATCCGCAGCAGCTCGTCGTAGCTGCGCCTGTCCAGTTTCTCCAGCTCGGCCAGGGCGAGCGTGTTGCGGATGCCGGCGACCACGTCCTCGCCCTGCGCGTTGGCCAGATAATCGCCGTAGATGCCCTGCTCACCGCTGGCCGGGTCGCGCGTGAACGCGACCCCGGTGCCGGAGTCGTTGCCCAGGTTGCCGAAGACCATCGCGACCACGTTGACCGCGGTGCCGAGGTCGGCCGGGATGCGCTCCTGACGGCGGTAGAGAACGGCGCGATCCGCGTTCCACGACCGGAACACCGCGTCGATGGCGAGGTCGAGCTGCTCCCTCGGGTCCTGCGGGAAGTCATGGCCGGTGTGTTTCACGAACACTTTTTTGTACGCCGTGACCAGCGCTTTCAGGTCGTCCGCGTCCAGTTGGACGTCGTCGGGGACACCCTTGGCCGTCTTCGCCTCGTGCAGCGCGTCCTCGAACTCGCCGCCCGGCACGTCGCACACGGTCTTGCCGAACATCTGGATGAGCCGGCGGTACGAGTCCCAGGCGAAGCGGTCGTTGCCACCCGCCTGCCGGGACAGCCCGGCCACCGACTCGTCGTTGAGCCCCACGTTGAGGACGGTCTCCATCATGCCCGGCATCGAGAATTTCGCCCCGGACCGCACCGAGACCAGCAGCGGGTCCTGCGCGTCGCCGAGTTTGCGGCCCATCGCCCGCTCCAGCGTGGCCAGATGCGCGTCGATCTCCCCGGCCAGGCCCTCGACGTGCGTGCCGTGGCGCAGGTACTCCTGACAGGCCTGGCTGGTGATCGTGAATCCGGGAGGGACGGGGAGGCCGAGGTTCGTCATCTCCGCGAGATTGGCGCCCTTGCCACCCAGCAGGTCTTTGAGGTCCTTGTTGCCTTCATGGAAGTCGTAGACGAACTTCATGCCGCACCCACCTCCGCCTAAGAATCCGCGGCTGAACTCGTTCAGTGCCCCGGGATTCGTAAGGCTAAGCGCCGGTGTGGTGAATAGTTAACAGTCCGGTGGCTTTTTCCACACCGGTTCGTGGACGCGTGTTCGGATCGCGCTCTCTCCGAGCAGTTACGCGCACGGAGGGATGCCGTGACGGTCCGCAGACGATCATCGAGCTCGGTTCGGCGTGCGCCGGGTGTGGTCACCGGGCGACGTCCGGGTGTGGTCACCGGACAAAGTAAGACGCCGCTGCGAATTCCACGGGGGAAGAACTCGCAACGGCGCACCGCGAACATTAGACCAACCTTGACCGGCTGTCTATCCCACCCGCTGGACGACCGAGCCGACCAGCTTCTTCCAGTCGGCCTCGAAGCCGGTCGCAGGGTCGGACTTGTCCAGCTGGTAGATCGCATAGGTGTCCACAAGCACCACGTTTCGCGAGGTCACGACGGCGACGGCGGTATCCGCGGTGCCCGGGTGCGTCTTCTCGTAGCTCTTGTGACGAACCAGCACGAACCCGGACCAGCCGCCCTCGTCGAGGTCGCGCACCTCGACCGTCTCGGTATAGGCCGGCTCGGACTTGTCGGAGGTCACCGTCGCCGGGACGGAGACCGTCGGCGCGCAACCGTCACCGACCGCACGCAGCAGCGACTGCCCCGCCTTGGCCGCTTTCTCGTCCGGGTAGACCAAGGCGAGCTGCTCCAGCGTCTGCGCGCCCTTCTCCCCCTCGTCGGCGAAGGACGAGACGACCGTGTCGGCGCCGGGCGGCAGGGCCGGGGCGGGCGTGGTGCCGCCGCAGAAACTGACCATCTGCTGCGGGTCGGCGCTGGTCTCGGGCGCGGTCCAGGTCGGACCGATCTCGGCGGCCTGCAGGAACGCGCCGCGCATGGTGGTCACGTCGATCCGGCCGGCATCCGGCTTGTCGTCGTCCGAGCTGCAGCCGGCCACCGCGAGCAGGGCGAACGCGGCGGCGACGGCAACCCGGGAGGGTCTGGCGGTCACGAGCATCGGGCCATCTTGACAGACTTCCGGCCGTCGGCGAAAAGCTTGTCCACAGCATCGACGCGGCGTCATCCTGCGCCCACCCAGGGCTGTGAAAAACCGGGCGCACGGCCGATGGCGGCGCGCTGTTGCCGGGCCCGCACCGACACGCGGCGTGCCGCTCAGCAGCGCTCCCGCGGCGCTGAGGTCATCCACAGTCCGTAACCCGCCCGTCGCGTTCGGGGTCGATCACCGCTAGCGTGATGGCAGGCGTCGACGAGGAGGCCGGCGATGAGCGACATCGATGCACTGGCGGCTCGGCTGCGGGCCGACCTGGGGGTGCGACAGGTCCTGACCGACCGGCAGGAGCTGCGGACATATGAATGCGACGGTCTCGCGCACTACAAGGTCGTCCCCGCTCTGGTCGCTCTACCGCGGACCGCCGAGCAGGTCGCCGCCGTGGTCCGGGCGTGCGCGGAGAGCGGCACCCCGTTCGTCGCGCGCGGCTCCGGCACCGGCCTGTCCGGTGGGGCGCTCCCCCACGCCGACGGCGTCCTGATCGTCACCTCCCAGCTGCGCGAGATCCTGGAGGTCCGGCCGGAGGACGAGCGCGCCGTCGTCCAACCCGGCGTGATCAACCTGCAGGTGACGAAGGCGGCCACGCCGCACGGTCACTACTACGCGCCCGACCCGTCCAGCCAGCAGATCTGCTCGATCGGCGGCAACGTCGCGGAGAACTCGGGCGGCGCCCACTGCTTGAAGTACGGATTCACCACCAACCACGTGACCGGGCTGCAAGTCGTCACGCCCGACGGTGAGCTGGTCCGGCTCGGCGGTCCCGCGCCCGACGCGCCGGGCTACGACCTGCTCGGCGCGTTCGTCGGCTCGGAGGGGACGCTCGGCGTCGCCACCGAGGTCACCGTGCGACTCACGCGGTTGCCGGAAGCCGTCCGTACTCTCCTGGCCGGTTTCGCCTCGACCGACCAGGCCGGCGCCGCCACCTCGGCGATCATCGCGGCCGGGGTGGTCCCGGCTGCCGTCGAGATGATGGACGTGCTGGCCATCGAGGCCGCCGAGGCCGCGGTGAGCTGCGGTTATCCGGCCGGCGCGGGGGCCGTGCTGATCGTCGAGCTGGACGGCCCGGCGGCCGAGGTCGAAGCGCAGTTCGACCAGGTCAGCGCGCTCTGCGCGGAGCACGGCGCGTTCGAGACACGGATTGCCGCCGACGACGCCGAGCGGGCGCTGATCTGGCGCGGGCGCAAGTCGGCATTCGCCGCGGTCGGCCGGATCAGCCCGGACTACATCGTGCAGGACGGGGTGATCCCCCGCACCGCGCTGCCCACGGTGCTGCGCCGGATCGGCGAGGTCGCGGCCGAGCACGGCGTCCGGGTGGCGAACGTGTTCCACGCCGGCGACGGCAACCTGCATCCGCTGGTGCTCTTCGACGACGCGGTGCCCGGCCAGGCGGCACGGGCCGAAACGGTGTCCGCGGCGATCCTCGACCTGTGCATCGAGCACGGCGGGTCGATCACCGGCGAGCACGGGGTCGGCGTCGACAAGGCGAAATACATGCCGCGCATGTTCAGCGACGACGACCTGGACACGATGCAGCTGGTGCGGTGCGCGTTCGACCCGGGCGGCATCGCGAACCCCGGCAAGGTGTTCCCGACACCCCGGCTGTGCGGCGAGCGGCCGGGCCGCCACCAGGGCACCCATCCGCTGCAGGAGACCGGCGTGGCGGAGATCTTCTGATGGGCGCACTCGACGAGCTGACCTCCCCGGCCGGCGACGGCGACACCGTCGGCGGGGTGCCGGCCCGGCTGGTGGCGGCACCCCGGGACACCGCGGAGGCGGCCGCGCTGGTCAAGGCCGCCCAAGGCCTGGCCGTCGTGGTCCGCGGCGGCGCGACCAAGCTGGAGTGGGGGCCGCCGCCCCGCGAACTCGACCTGATCATCGACACGCGACGGCTGGCCGGGGTCGTCGAGCACGCCGCCGGTGACCTGATCACGGTCGTCCGCGCCGGGACACCGATGACCGAGCTGCACGACCTGCCCGGGCAGCAGCTCGCCCTCGACGCGCCGCCCGCGGCGACCGCCGGCGGCACGGTCGCGGCGAACGCCTCCGGTCCGCGGCGGCTGCGCTACGGCACCGCCCGTGACCTGCTGATCGGCATCACCGTGGTCCGCCCCGACGGGACGATCACCAAAGCCGGCGGCAAGGTGGTCAAGAACGTTGCCGGCTACGACCTGGGCAAGCTTTACACCGGCGCCTTCGGCACCCTCGGGCTGATCACCGAGTGCGTCTTCCGGTTGCATCCGGTCCCGGCCGCTTCTTCCTACGTACGGGCGGTGGCCCCGCCCCTGCACGCGGCGAAGATCCTGGCCGGACAGTTCGCGGCCAGTGCCCTGGAGGTCAACGCGGCCCCCGGCGCCGAGCCGGAACTCGCGGTCCTGCTGGAGGGCACCCCGGCCGGGGTGCGGGATCGGGCGGCGGTCGTGGCCGCACTGCTCGGCGGTGAGATCACGCCGGAGCCGCCGGAATGGTGGAACGTGCCGCCCTGGCCCGACGACGGGGTCGGTATCAAACTCACCGGGACGTTGTCGCAGGTCCCGGCGCTGGTGGCGACGGCGGTGGGTGCGGGCGCCACGGTTCGCGGCTCGGCCGGGACCGGGGTTCTCTACGCGGGGCTGGCCACCGACTCGGGGCGGGCGGTCGAACTGCTGCGGGCCGCGGCGGTGCGGGCCGGCGGGCACGCGGTGGTGCTGACCGCGCCGGCCGGGGTGCGGGAGACGCTGGACATGTGGGGGCCGGTGCACGGGCTGGCGCTGATGCGCCGGGTCAAGGACCAGTTCGATCCGGGTCACCGATTCGCGCCGGGCCGCTTTGTGGGAGGCATTTGATGGCTGACATCGACGCGACCCGGGGCACCGGGCCGGCTCCGCCCGATGCGCTGCGGGCGGCCGAGAGCGGAACCGGGGCGTTCGACGATCATCACCGGCCACGGGCCGACCTCGTCTCGGATTGCGTGCACTGCGGATTCTGTCTGACGACCTGCCCGACGTAGGTGTTGTGGGGCGAGGAGATGGACTCCCCCCGGGGACGGATCCACCTGATCGCGCAAGGGCTCGAGGGCGAACCGCTCAGTGACTCCATGGTCAGCCACGTCGACCGGTGCCTGGGCTGCATGGCGTGCGTGACCGCGTGCCCGTCCGGGGTCCGCTACGACCGGCTGATCGAGGACACTCGCGCACAGGTCGAGCGGCGGCATCCGCGCAGCGCACGGGACCGGATGCTGCGGGGGGCGATCTTCGCGGTCTTCCCCTACCCGCGGCGACTCCGGTTGTTGCGGGGGCCGTTGTGGGCGTACCAGAAAACGGGTCTGCAGAAACTCGTCAGCCGGAGCGGTCTGCTGGAACGGCTCGCTCCGACCCTGGCCACGCTGGATGCGCTGGCCCCGCAACTGCGCGGCGTGCCCCGGCCGCCCCCGCGGGTCACCGCGCACGGCCCCCGGCGTGCGGTGGTCGGGATGCTGACCGGGTGCGTGCAGTCCGCGTTCTTCCCGGACGTCAATTCCGCGACGGTACGCGTCCTCGCCGCCGAAGGGTGCGACGTGGTGATCCCTTCCGGTCAGGGGTGTTGCGGGGCGCTGAGCGTGCACAACGGGCGGCGCGCCGAGGCGGAAAGGTTCGCGCGGCGGCTGATCGACACGTTCGAGCGCTCCGGGATGGACTATTTCGTGGTCAACGCGGCGGGGTGCGGGTCCTCGCTGAAGGAGTACGGGGAGCTGCTCGCCGACGATCCGGCCTATGCGAGGCGGGCCGCGGCGTTCGCGGCGAGAGTTCGTGACCTGGCGGAACTGCTGGTGGAGCTGGGGCCGGTGGCGGAACGGCATCCGCTGCCGGTGACGGTGGCCTATCACGACGCCTGCCATCTCGGGCATGCGCAAGGGGTTCGGACGCAGCCGCGAGCTCTGCTGCGCGGGATTCCCGGGCTGGAGGTGCGGGAGATCGCGGAGGCGGAGATCTGCTGCGGATCGGCCGGGGTGTGGAACGTGCTGAACCCGGAACCGGCCGCTGAGCTGGGTGATCGAAAGGCGGCTGCGGTTCTGGAGACCGGGGCTTCGGTGCTGGTGACCGCGAATCCGGGGTGTCTGATGCAGGTGGCGTCGGCGGTGCGGCGGCGGGGTGGGGCGATCGCGCTGGCGCATACCGCTCAGGTTCTGGACGCTTCGATTCGTGGGCTGGGGGTTGCGGCGCTCACAGATCGGCGCGGTTGACTCTGCCCTCGGGGCAGAGCGGAGGCTTGCTTCAGCCGAGGGCTTGGTGCGGCGCGGGCTTGCTCCGGCGCGGGCTTGCTCCGGCGCGGGCTTGCTCCGGCGCGGGCTTGCTCCGGCGCGGGCTTGCTCCGGCGCGGGCTTGCTCCGGCGCGACGGCGTTGAGGCCGGCGCCGGCGGCGAGGCGCCCGGTGCGGTGGGAGCGGCCGGTCACCGAGGTCACCACGCGGGCGCCACCCGCACGGAGGGCCTGGCCGAGGCCGGACCCCATGAAGCCGGCACGCACGAGTCCCACGATCGTCATGCCCTGATCCTGGCCCGTGAACAGCGCCGCAGGCGATTCTCAATCGTCCGGCATTGACGTACGTTGATGGGAGCGCTCCCGGAACCGTCCAAGGAGGCAATCCCCATGCATCGACGCACGCCGGCTGTCCTCGCCAGTGTCTGTGCAGTCCTCGCCGGCTTCCTGTTCGCCACCGCCACCAGGGCGAACGCGGCGGCCGGCTGTTCGGTGAAGTACACCGTCGCCAGTCAGTGGCCCGGCGGGTTCGGCGCCACGGTCGACGTCACGAACCTCGGTGATCCGCTCGCCTCGTGGTCGCTGGCGTTCACGTTCACAGGCGGGCAGACGATCACACAGCTCTGGAACGGGGCGGTCACCCAGTCCGGTTCGTCGGTCACCGTCCGCAACGCCGCGTGGAACGGTTCCCTCGCCACCGGGGGCACCGCCTCGTTCGGCTTCAACGGTTCGTGGACCGGGTCGAACCCGGTGCCGAGCGGGTTCGCGCTGAACGGCGTCATCTGCAACGGCGGCACCACCAACCCGTCCTCGCCCGCCCCCTCACCGTCGTCGTCCAGCCCGTCGCCCTCCCCGTCGAGCCCGTCGCCGTCGCCGTCCGGCTCGTCGCCATCGCCCAGCACTCCCGCCGGGCAGAAGACGAAGATCATGGCGCTCGGTGACTCGATCACCGGTTCGCCCGGCTGCTGGCGCGCCCTGCTCTGGCAGAAACTGCCCGCCGACAAGGTCGACTTCGTCGGGACACTGCCGGGTCAGGGCTGCGGCTTCGACTACGACGGCGAGAACGAGGGGCACGGCGGATACCTGGTCACCAACGTGGCGAACCAGAACCTGCTGACCGGCTGGCTCGCCGCGACCGGCCCGGACGTGGTGCTGATGCACTTCGGCACCAACGACGTCTGGAGCAACCTGCCGGTCTCGACAATCCTGGCCGCCTACACCACGCTCGTCGGGCAGATGCGGGCCAGCAACCCGGGCATGCGAATTCTGGTCGCGCAGATCATCCCGATGAACCCGCCCACCTGCACCGAGTGCGCCCAGCGTGTGGTCGCTCTGAACGCCGCGATCCCGGCCTGGGCCGCGGGCCTGACCACGGCCGCGTCGCCGATCACCGTGGTCGACCAGTGGACCGGGTTCGACACTGCCACCGACACCTACGACGGCGTCCACCCCAACGACGCCGGCAACGTCAAGATCGCCAACCGGTGGTACCCGCCGCTCGCCGGCGTCATCCCGTGACCCGAGGTCCGGCCCGGTCCCCCACCGGGCCGGACACCCGGCACGCGCACCCCCGGGCGCGGGGCAATCAGCGCGGGGGCGCTCAGCGCGGGGCCGCTCAGCGCGGGGGTCAATGCGGGCGGTCGGCGTGGACGGTCAGCGGCGCCCGCGCGTTCAGACTGTGACGACGGCTCGTATCCGGGGCGGCACGGGCTCGGCGAGTCGCGTACGGTCGACGGGCATGACGCCGCCCGCTGCCGATCCGCCGCCGGGAAGTGGCCGCGCCGCCGCCGTGGCCGCGGTGGTCGTGCTGATCATCATCTCGTTCCTGACCAGTGCCTTCGGCATGCTGGTGCTCGTGTTCGCGAGCGATCCCTGCGGCGATCAGGACACCCACTTCGTGTGCACCGTGACCGGGCAGAACCTGATTCCGGTCGTCCCGTTCTACGCCGGGGCGGCCGGGGTCCTGGTCGCGCTGGTGTCGTGCGGGCGTAAACCGGGGGTGCGGGGCAAGGGCATCCGGCTCGGGTATGTGATCAGCATCGGTGGGTTCCTGCTCGCCTGGATCGTGGCCTCCGCGCCGGGCTGGTCCGGCTGACCCGGCTCGCCCGGCCCGGGTTGTCCCTGGGCCGGGCCCGGGAACGGTCAGTCGGGCTGGTGGGTGAGCACGACGGGCGCCGGTGAGATCGGGGCGTCGACTGCCGGGTCCTGACGGGTCAGCTTGCCGGGCCACCACATCCACCGGCCGATGTCCAGGTTCAGCGCGGTGACCAGCACCGACCGCACGATCAGCGTGTCCAGCAGCACGCCGAACGCCACCGCGAAGCCGATCTCGGCGAACGCGACCAGTGGCAGGCTGCCGAGGGCCGCGAACGTGCCGGCCAGGACGATGCCGGCCGAGGTGATCACACCGCCGGTGGCGGCCAGGCCGATCAGGGCGCCGCGGCGGGTGCCGTGCTGGCGGGCTTCCTCGCGGACCCGGGTCATCAGGAAGATGTTGTAGTCGATGCCGAGCGCGACCAGGAACACGAAGACGAACAGCGGGAACGCGGTGTCCTCCCCGCCGAAGCCGAACACGTGCCGGAAGACCAGGGCGCTGACTCCGAGTGCGGCCGCGAACGACAGCACCACGGTCGCGATCAGCAGGAGCGGCGCGACCAGGGAGCGCAGCAGCACGGCGAGGATGACCAGCACGACCAGCAGCACGAGCGGGATGATCAGCCGGTTGTCGTGCTTGTTGGCCTCGTTGATGTCGTAGGTCATGGCGGTGGTGCCGCCGACTTTGGCGTCCGCACCGGGGATCGGGTGGACCGCCGCGCGGACCGCGAGCACCGTGTCCTCGGCCTCCTGGCTGTCCGGCGCGGCCCGCAGGGTCCCCCGGAACTGGACCAGGCCGTCCTTCTCGACCGGGTCGCTGACCGTGGCGATGCCCGGAACCCCGGCGAACGCGGTGCGGACGGCGTCCTTCTGCGGCGCGTTGGCGATCACGATCACCGGGTCGCCCTGCCCGGCCGGGTAGTGCTTGCCGAGCACCTGCAGGCCGGTGACGGACGGCTGGGTGCTGGTGAAGGAGTCCTGCTGGCTGAGCCCGTTGGCGTTGAGCTGGAGCAGGCCGAGGGCCATCGCGCCGAGCACGACGGTGGTGGTGACCCAGACGGTGCGCGGGCGGCGGGCGATCCGGTCGCCCATCCGGGCGTAGAGGCCGGTCGCGGTCGGCTCGGCCGTGCCGTAGCGCGGGCGGACCGGCCAGAACAGCCAGCGGCCGCAGATCACCAGCAGGGCCGGGAGCAGGCTCATCATCGCGAGCAGGCCGACCACGATGCCGAGTGCGGCGACCGGGCCGAGCCCGGCGGTGGAGTTGACCTCGGCGAGCATCAGGCAGGACATGCCGACGGCGACGGTGGCGGCGCTGGCGATGATCGCCGGGCCGGCCCGGTGCAGGGCGAACATCATCGCCTCGTGCCGGTCGGCGTGCCGGCGCAGCTCCTCGCGGTAACGGGCGACCAGCAGCAGCGCGTAGTCGGTGCCGGCGCCGAAGACGAGCACGGTCAGGATGCCCGCGCTCTGTGCGTTGACGACCAGGCCGGCGTGTTTGGCGAGCAGGTAGATGACGGCTTGCGCGGTGGTCAGGGCGGCGCCGGCCGTGATGATCGGGAGCAGCCAGAGGACGGGGCTGCGATAGGTGACCAGCAGGATGATCGCCACCACGATCAAAGTGGTGTAGAGGAGTGTGCCGTCGATGCCCTCGAACGCACTGGCCGAGTCGGCCGCGACCCCGGCTGGGCCGGTCAGGTAGATGCCGAGGCCGTTCTCGCCCGTACCGGAAATGCTCTTGATCTGGTCGACGGTGCCGGCGATCTTGTCCCATCCGTCGGCGTCGACCTTGATCGGCGCGATGACCTGGAGCGCCTCCTTGTCCTCGGACGGCACCGGGCCGACGACGTCGCCGGTGACGCCGGGCACCGAGGCGATCGCCTTCGCGTCCGCGGCGGCTTTCTGCTGGTCGGCGGGGGTGATCCCGCCGACGCGTTCGTAGACCAGGATGGCCGGCACGATGTCGTCCGGCTGGAACTGTTTCTGCAGGTCGGCGACCTGGGTGGCCTCGGCGTCGCCGGGCAGCCAGGAGGCGTTGTCGTTCTTCTCGACGCCGCCGAGCTTGCCGGCCATCGAACCGGCGAACACCAGCACGACGATCCACAGTGCAAGCACGATCCATTTCGAGACCCGGCCACAGACCAGCCGGGCAAAACTACCCGTCGTCATCGCTTTCCCCCCAATGCGTGAACAGGCGGAGCCTAGACATGGAGGGAGATCGAAATGAACCCCGTGAGGGGTCGGATCAGGGATTCTTCAGGGATGGCGTACGCCCGGTGGCTTACGTGCCCCGGTGTCCGGTACGGACGGCGGCGTACGTCCGTCAAGGGGCATAATCGTCCGGGTGACCAATTGGGAGTATGCGCGGTTGGAGTACCGCGCGGCGGGCACGCTGGGCACGGACCGGTTCATGGACTGGACGGCGACGTTCCATCACCCGGGCGGAGTGCTGCGGTGGGGCACCGACGAGCGCTTCGACGATTTGCGCCATCTGAATCGGGCCGGGGCGGCGGGCTGGCAGGCCTACGACCGCGCGGTGATCCACGTGAAGGACGAGCCGCACCGGCTGAGCAGCGTGACGTATTCGATGCGCCGCCCGATCCCGGTCGACAGCGTGTAGGGCCCGGTCCCGTGGATCACGCGGGGCTGCGGCGTGGCCCAGCCCCGCGTGACGCCGGCCGGGGAAAGGTCATGTACAACACCGGTATGCGGCCTTTCCCGGACGCCGTCAGCCACCACTGGACCTCGCCTCGCTCCCGCGCGACCCACGAGACCGGGCCTGGTTAACCTTGTCCGGTGGGCAAGGAGACCGGGACCAAGCTGATCGCCTCGAACAAGAAGGCGCGGCACGACTACGCGATTCTGCGGACGTACGAGGCGGGCCTGGTGCTGGCCGGCACCGAGGTGAAGTCGTTGCGCCTGGGCCGCGCCTCGCTGGTCGACGCGTTCGCCCAGGAGCACGAGGGCGAGATCATGCTGTACGGGCTGCACATCGCGGAGTACGGGTTCGGCAGCTGGACCAACCACGCTCCGCGCCGCACCCGGAAACTGCTGCTGCACAAGGTCGAGATCGTCAAGATCCTGAACACGTTGCGGGACGGCACCGGGCTGACCCTGGTGCCGCTCTCGATGTACTTCAAGGACGGCTGGGTCAAGGTCGAGCTGGGGATCGCCCGCGGCCTCAAGTCCTGGGACAAGCGGCAGGTGCTGGCCGAGCGGGACGCCAAGAAGGAGATCGCCAAGGAGATGGGCCGGCGACTCAAGGGGCGTCGATAGTCCGTACCGGAGCACGAAAAAAGCCAGGGCCGGCGGAACCGGCCCTGGCTTTTCTGTTCCGGGTCACTGCGAGAGCTTGTTGTCCTTGCAGAGCGTCACGAACTTGTCGGTGCAGATGTCCGAGGCCTTGACGGCGCCGGTCTTCACGACCGCGTCGTACATGTTGGCCGCGGTGACCGGGATCGGGTCCAGCGACTTGAACGGGACGTAGGCGCCCGACTCCGGGTCCTTCACGCGCGACAGCTGGGCCGCCGGCGGCTTCTGTCCCTTGACCAGCTGGATTGCCAGGTCCGCGGCCGCGTCCGCCTCGGTCTTGGTGTTCTTGAAGACGGTCATGCACTGGTCGCCGGCGAGAATGTTCTGCAGCCCCTGGACGGTGGCGTCCTGCCCGGTGACCGGGACCTTGCCGTTCAGCGGCGGCTTGGCCGCCTTCAGCACCTCGATCGCGGCGTTGCCGAGACCGTCGTTGGCGGAGAGCACACCCGCGATGTTCGGGTACTGCTGGAGCATCTGGGCGAAAATCTTCCCGCCCTCCTTGTTGTCCCACGCGGGGACGAACTGGTCGGGGCCCTTCACGTAGTCGTTGCTGTCGAACTTGTCCTGCAGCACCTTGTCGTAGCCGGTCTTGAACAGGGTGGCGTTGTTGTCCGTGGGCGAGCCGTTGAGCTCGGCGATCACCGGCTTCTTCACGTTCCTCGCGGTGAGACAGTTGATCAGGCCTTCAGCCTGGAGCTGGCCGACCCTCTCGTTGTCGAAGCTGACGTAGTAGTCGGCGCCACCGTTCAGCGTCAGCCGGTCGTAGTCGATCACCGGCACCTTGCGGGACTTCGCGAGGTCGATCACCCATTTGCCGCTGACCGAGTCCAGGTTCGCGATGATCAGCACCTTGACGCCGCTGTCGAGCATCGCCTTCGCGATGCCTTTGAACTGCTCCGCGTCGCCCTGGGCGTTCTGGATCTCGACCGGCACGTTCGCCCGCTTGAAGGCGGCTTTCAGGTACGTCGGGTCGTCCTTGCTCCACCGGGTCGAGCTCTCGGTGTCCGGCATGACCACGCCGACGCCGTTACGGCCCTCGCCCGAGGAGCTGGCCGTCGAGCTGAAGGTGTCGTTGCTGCCGCTTTTGTCACCGCCGTCCGAGCCGCCGTCACACGCCGTGAGCGTGACCGACGTCATCAGCCCGGCAGCGACCAGTCCGATCAGTGCCTTGCGCATGGCAGAAGAAGTCCTCTCAGGGGTGGATCCCGACCTGCATGGGGGGTGCCGGGAAGCCCGCCAAGTATCGGCTACTGCGCCTCGGCCGCAACATCGGGTGTAGACCTGAGTGCAAGATTATTCACTTAGCCGCGCGTCACGGGCAAGCCATCACGGAACGTATCGACAAACGACTGTTTCTGGAACCGATTGCGGAGCGGGCGGCCCGCTTACGTGAACCGCCCGACAACGCCTGGTCAGACCAGTTTTCTCCGGATCCACCACAGGGCGAAAACGGTCAGTGCGGCAGCAAGCGCCACCAGGACTCCGAACTCGCGCCACTGCACGGTCCAGAATTTGGAGGCCGGAACATAGGACATCCGGACCTGGAGGTTCTGACCCTTCAGCCATTGCTGGCAGTCCTCGAAGCTTCCCTTCGGCCCACACTTGGTGAGGTCCGCGGGCCCTTCGAACGGCTTGCCGTCCGAGCCGATCACCTTGTTGCTCAGGATCCAGGCGCCCTCGAACGTCGGCTCGGCCTCCAGATGCATCTTCCCGGTGCTGTTCATACCGATCCCGTCCAGGTCCGCCACGTTCAACGCGGACACCGTGCCGACCGGACCGGCCAGCCACGGACGGAAGAGCAGGGGCGCGGCGACCTGGAGCCCGACGACCACCAGCAACGTCACCGCCATCGCGGCCAGGGTCCGGCGCAGCACCAGGCCGAGAGTCACCCCGATGACGAACCCGGCCACGGCGTACCCCACCGGGACGAGACCCCGCACAGGGAAGACCAGCGGCGTGACCCGGTCACCGTTGGCCGCGTCGATCAGGTGCGCCCACCGCGTCAGCAGCAGGCTGAGCAGACCGGCCCCGACCGCCACCGCACCGGCGACGAGGACCAGCTTGACCAGCAGCCACCGATGGCGGCTGACCGACTGGCTGAACACCATCCGGTACGTCCCGGACTCCAGCTCCCGGGCCACCATCGGCGCACCCCAGAACGCGCCGACCAGTGCCGGGACCAGCAGCAGGGCGGCGCCCGCACCCACGTACACCAGGTAGAACGCCTGCTCGTGGACCTGGGCCACGAACGTCGCCGCGGCGCTGCCGCACGTCGCCGCGGTGCAACCGGCGTACCCACTGCTCGACGCCAGCTCGCTCACCTGGCCCCAGGAGATCAGGACAGCGGCGAGGGCGAGGGCGATCACGGCCGCGCCGGCAATCGCCTGGACCCGCAGCTGCCGCCACGTCAGCCAGATCATCGCTGTCCCTCCAGCACCCGCTCGTGGCCGGACCCGGGCGCCCCGGCCATGTACGCCAGCACGATGTCCTCCAGATCCAACCCGTTCACCTGCCAGGACGGGTCGTCGATCGGCGCGGTGCTGCGCACCACCAGCGTCGACTGGACATCCGTGTGGCTCTGCTCGATCACGTCCCAGCCGGACGCGTCGTCGACCGGGCGGCGCGGCCCGACCAGCCGGTGGTGGCCGGCCAGCAGTTCCTCGACGTCCCCGGCCACCCGCACCTGGGAGGCGACCAGCACGATCATGTAGTCACAGACCCGCTCCAGGTCGGCGACCAGGTGCGAGGACATGATCACGCTCATCCCGCTCTCCGCGGTCAGCTCCATCAGGCCCTGCAGGAACGTACGCCGGGCCAGTGGATCCAGTGCGGCCACCGGCTCGTCGAGCAGCAGCACCTCGGGGCGCTTGGCGGCGGCCACGGTCAGGGCCAGCTGGGCACGCTGACCGCCGGAGAGCTTGCCGGCCTTCTGCGCCGGGTCCAGGCCGACCTGGGCGATCCGGCGCTCGGCCAGCGCGTCGTCCCAGGCCGGGTTCAGGTGGGCGCCGAGCTTGAGGTGCTCGGCCACGGTCAGACCGGCGTAGACCGGGGTGTCCTGGGCGACGAACCCGACCCGGGGCGACCCGCTGATCGGCTGCTCGCCGAGCACCTCGATCCGCCCCGCGGTCGGATCGAGGAGCCCGCACGCGAGCTGCAGCAGCGTGGACTTGCCGGCACCGTTCGGCCCGACCAGGCCGACCACGTGACCGGCCGGGACGTCGAGGGTGCAGTGGTCGAGGGCGGTGCGGCGGCCGTACCGCTTGGTCAGCCGCTCGGTGCGTAGTGCGCTAGTCATGCTCGCGCCTCCGAAAAACTCCGAAAAGTACTGAGAAAGAGGGCCTCGATGCTCTCGTCGTCGAGCCCGGCTTCCCGGGCCTCGGCGAGCCAGCGACTCAGGTTCTGCCGCAGCGGCTCGTGCGCGCTCACCGAGCCGAGCGTCTTCGTGACGAACGTGCCGACGCCGGGGCGGGCGGTGACCAGCCCCTCGTACTCCAACTCGCGGTACGCCTTCGACACCGTGTTCGGGTTGATCGCGACCAGCGCCACGACCTCCTTGACGGTGGGCAGCTTGTCGCCCTCCTTCAGCACGCCGAGCCGCAGGGCGTGCCGCACCTGCTGGATCAGCTGCATGTACGGCGCCACCCCGGACCGCGCGTCCAGGTGGAACTCGATCACCTCGCCACCACCATTCCACTAGTTTCCTAGTACTTTAGGTGTGACGGTCCACCGTGGAAAGAGCCGGGACGAAAAAAGGGGAACGGCCGGCCGGAGCCGACTCGTTCCCCTGACCGGAGCGCCGCTGAACTACCAGTTCACGGCGATGTACTTGGACTCCAGGTACTCCAGGAGGCCCTCGTGGCCGCCCTCCCGGCCGATGCCGCTCTGCTTCACCCCGCCGAACGGGGCGGCCGGATCGCTGACCAGGCCACGGTTCAGGCCGATCATGCCGGCCTCGATCTTCTCGCTGACCCGCAGGCCACGGGCCAGGTCACCGGTGTAGAGGTAGGCGACCAGACCGTACTCGGTGTCGTTGGCCAGCCGGACCGCCTCGTCCTCACCGGTGAACGTGACGATCGGGGCGACCGGGCCGAAGATCTCCTCGCGCAGGATCGCCGAATCCGCCGCGACGCCGGTGAGCACGGTGGGCGGGTAGTAGAAGCCCGGCCCGTCCGGGCGGCTCCCGCCGGTGACCGCCGACGCGCCCGCATCCAGCGCGCCCTTGACCAGCGCGTCGACCTTCGCCACGGTGTCCTCGTTGACCAGCGGGCCGACCTGCGTCTTCTCCTCCGTGCCGGGGCCCACGACCAGGGCCGACATGCGCTGGGCGAGCCGGCGGGAGAACTCGCCGGCGATGCTCGCCTCGACGAAGAACCGGTTCGCCGCGGTGCACGCCTCACCGCCGTTGCGCATCTTCGCCAGCATCGCGCCCTCGATCGCGGCATCCAGATCAGCGTCCGCGAAGACCAGGAACGGGGCGTTGCCGCCGAGCTCCATCGACGTGTTCACCACGTTCTCCGCGGCCTGGGCCAGCAGGATCCGGCCGACCTCGGTGGAACCGGTGAACGACAGCTTGCGGACCCGGGAATCGCGCAGCATCGCCGAGACCACCTTGCCGGAACTGCGCGACGGCAGCACGTTGACGACACCCTCGGGCACGCCGGCCTCGGCCAGGATCGCGGCCATGGCCAGGGCGGTCAGCGGGGTGTCACTGGCCGGCTTGAGGACCACGGTGCAGCCGGCCGCCAACGCGGGACCGATCTTGCGGGTGGCCATGGCAGCCGGAAAGTTCCACGGCGTGACCAGGACACACACGCCGACCGGCTGGCGCGTGACCAGGATCCGGTTCGCGCCGCCCGGGGCAGAGGTCAGGTTGCCGTCGATCCGCACGGCCTCCTCGGCGAACCAGCGGAAGAACTCGGCCGCGTACGTCACCTCGCCCTTCGCGTCCGTCAGCGCTTTACCGTTCTCCAGGCTGATCAGCCGGGCCAGTTCCGACGCCCGCTCGGTCATCAGCTCGAACGCCTTGCGGAGCACCTCACCACGTACCCGGGCGGGGGTTGCGGCCCATCCGGGGCCGGCCGCGGCCGCAGCGTCCACCGCGGCGATCGCGTCCGCCTCACCACCGTCCGCCACCGAGGCGACGGTGTCCCCCGTCGCCGGGTCGAGCACGTCGAACCGGTTCCCCGAGGACGCGGCCACCCACTTGCCGCCGATGAAAAGTTCGGTCTCCACTGACACTCCTCCAACAAGGTCCGGTTACGCCAAGGGCCTGTCCTGCCGATCACCCGGGTGCGAGGCGAGGCCCGGGTGGTGGCTGGCGCCGGCCGCGGAAAGGCCACATACAACACCGGGATGAGGCCTTCCACGGACGCCGTCAGGCGCCGCCGGGGCCACGCCGCAGCCCTGGGTGATCGGCAGGACAGGCCCTAAGCATTCTCCGGATCCCGGGCGGCCGCCACGCTTCCCCGATTGGCTACCGCGCGGAGACCCGGCTGCGGCTAGCGTGACCTGCGTGACCGTAGGATTTGTGGGGCTCGGGGTGATGGGGCGGCCGATGGCGCTCAACCTGGTCCGTGCCGGGACCGAGCTGGTCGTCTGGAACCGGTCGGCCGGCGCCGCCGAGGAACTGCGCGCGGCGGGGGCCGTGGTGGCGGCGGACGTGGCCGAGGTGTTCGCCAAGGCGGACGTCGTGCTGATGATGCTGGCCAACGACCAGGTCGCGGACGAGGTGCTGGGGCGCGACGGTCCCGGGTTCGCCGGGATGGTCGCCGGGCGGACGCTGGTGCACATGGGGACGACCGCGCCGGTCTGGTCGCGGGGGCTGGCCGAGCAGGTCCGGGACGCCGGCGGCAGCTACGTCGAGGCGCCGGTCTCCGGGTCGCGGGTGCCGGCCGAGAACGCGGAGCTGGTCGTGATGCTGGCCGGGGCGGACGCGGACGTGGAACGGATCGCGGCGCTGGTCCGGCCGATGTGCCGGGAGGTGGTCCGGTGCGGGCCGGTGCCGAACGGGCTGCTGATGAAACTGTCCGTGAACACGTTCCTGATCAGCATGGTGACCGGGCTGGCCGAGGCGTTCCACTTCGCGGCGCGGCACGGCCTGGACCGCGGGACGCTGCTGGCGGCACTCGACGCCGGGCCGATGGCCAGCCCGGTTTCCAAGATCAAGGGGCGCAAGCTGCTCGACCGGGACTTCGGGGTGCAGGCGGCGATCCGGGACGTGCTCTACAACAACCAGCTGATCGTGGAGTCCGCCGAGTCCGCCGGGATCCCGTCGCCGCTGCTGGACACGTGTCTGGAGCTGTACGCGGAGACCACGTCGGCCGGGCACGGCGGCGAGGACATGGCCGCGGTGATCCGCGCGCTCGAAGCTCGCTGAGCCGGCCCGGCGGGCGTGCTCACGACGTACCGAATCGGGGGTTCGATCGGAGAATGTCGCCGAGCGACGGGGGCTCGAGATCATCCGGGAGCGCGGCGAAGTCGGCCGGGTGGATCCAGGCGTGGCCCTGCAGGTCGGCCTGCTCGTAGGGCAGGAGGCCGTCGCGCGTGATCTCCGGCATGACCACCGGGTAGGACGCGGCGAAGAACTGCTCGACGCCGACCATGCGGCGGCCCTTCCACAGCGTGTCACGGTGGACCTCGACGCAGTCGGGGTCGATCGCGGCCGGATCGAGGCCGGTCTCCTCGGTCAGCTCGCGGCGCGCGGCCTGCAGCGGCGTCTCGCCGGGGTCGATGCCGCCGCCGGGAGGCTCCCAGAGCAGGTGGCCGTCGATCGGATCGCGCCAGTTCAGCAGCAGGACGCGCCCGTCGGCGTCGACGCAGATGATCCGGACGGCGGGGCGAAAGACCGGCTCCATGACCGCCCAGTCTAGGTACAGCCTAAGCTGGGCGGAGTGGCGAAGTACTTCGACGTGCATCCGGACAACCCGCAACCGCGGACGATTTCCCAGATCGTGCAGCTGATCAGGGAGGACGGGCTGATCGCCTATCCGACCGACTCGTGCTTCGCGCTCGGCTCCCGGATGGGCAACAAGGACGGTCTGGACCGGATCCGCAGCATCCGGCATCTCGACGACAAGCACCATTTCACGCTGATGTGTCATGACTTCGCCCAGCTCGGGCAGTTCGTGCAGATCAACAACGCGCTGTTCCGGGCGGTGAAGGCGAGCACGCCGGGGCCGTACACGTTCATCCTGCCGGCGACCAAAGAGGTCCCGCGGCGCCTGTTGCACCCCAAGAAGAAGACCGTGGGGGTACGGATCACCGGACACACCACCGCCCAGGCCATCCTCGCCGAGCTGGGCGAACCACTGGTCTCCAGCACGCTGCTGCTGCCCGGCGAGGCGGAGCCGATGACCCAGGCCTGGGAGATCAAGGAAGCGCTGGATCACGCGGTGGACGCGGTCGTCGAGGGCGAGTGCGGCACCGAGCCGACGACCGTCGTCGATCTGTCCGAGGGTGCGCCGGAGATCCTCCGGGTGGGTGCGGGCGACCCGGGGCGGTTCAGCGACTGACGTCACCGATCAGGCACCGGCTTTGCGCGTACGCCGTGAGCAGCTCCGGCACGACCCACCGCCCGCTGTCGTCCTCGACGAGCAGGCCCGCCGCGACGAGTTCGGCCAGGGCGTCCCCGTCCGGGTCCGGGGTGCCGAAGTGCCGGAGGAGCCGCACGGCGGCCGGGCCCAGCGTCCGGCAGGACCAGGAGATCACCGTGGCCGGGTCGGTCGCCGGGTCGGGGCTGCGCATCCCGTCGAACCGGGAGACGGCCAGCTCGGCGGCCAGCTCGGCCAGGGGCCGGCCGGGGCGCAGCGCCGCCCGGGCGGCGATCGCGACCAGCGCCAGCGGGATCCCGGCGGCCGCTGTGACCAGCGCGGACACGGCGTCCGGCTCGGCCGCCAGGCGTGGGCCGAGCCGGTGGGCGAGCACCTGCCGGGCGTGCGCCGGGCTCAGCGGCGTCAGCGGGACCGGGGTCGCGCCGTGCGAGGCGACCAGCCCGGCCAGCCGGTCCCGGCCGGTGACCACGACGGTGACGCCGGGGGTGCCGGGCAGCAGCGGGCGGACGTGCCCGGCGTCGCGGGCGTTGTCCAGCACGAGCAGCGCCCGGCGGCCGGCGAGCAGGCTGCGCAGCAGTCCGGTGCGGGCGTCGAACCCGTCCGGGATCGGGCGGCCCGGGTCGAGCGCGACGATCAGGTTCCGCGCCGCTTCGGCGACGGCCATCGGGGTGCCGGACATGTCGAATCCGCGCAGGTCCAGGTAGAGCTGACCGTCCGGGAAGGCGGCTCGCGCGTGGTGGCCCCAGTGGACGGCGAGCGCGGTCTTGCCGACGCCGGGCGGCCCGGTGATCACGGCCAGCCGGCTCGCGTCGAGCCGGGCGATCGGCCCGGTGCGACCGGTGAATCCGGGCGAGGCCGCCGGCAGCTGCGCCGGGATGTGGGTCTCGTGGGTGGCGCGCAGGATGCGGGTGTGCAGCCCGGTCAGTTCCGGGCCGGGGGTCGCGCCGAGCTGCTCGGCGATCGCGGACTGGGCGCGGGCGTACTCCTCCAGCGCCTCGGTGGGCCGGCCCGCCTCGGCCAACGCCCGCATCAGCACCGCGACCAGGCCTTCGGCCGTCGGCTCCTCGACGGCGAAGGGGAGGAGCCGCTCGGCCACCTCGGCGGCCCGGCCGAGTCGCAGCCCGGCCCGGCCGAGCTGGGCGATCGCGTCGCGGCGTTCCCGGGCCAGGCCGGCCCGGACGCGGTCGGCCCACTCCCCCGGCACGCCGGCCAGCGTCACGTCCTGCCAGTCGGCCAGGGCCGCGTTGAGCAGGTCAGCGGCCCGCTGGTGGTCGCCGGAGGCGGCGGCGGTCCGGGCGTCGTGGACCAGCAGCCGGGAGTGGTAGAGGTCGACCTGCTCCGGCGGGACGTCGAGCAGGTAGCCGCCGTCGGTCCAGCGCAGCGTGCCCGGCCCGGCGAGCGGGTCGAGGACGCGGCGCAGCCGGGTGGCGTAGGGCGCGAGCGGGGTCGCGGAGCGTGGTGGAGTGTCGCCCCAGACCCGGTCGATCAGGGTCTCGGCCGACACCACCCGGCCGGGGGTCATCAGCAGCACCGCGAGCACGCAGCGCTGCTTGCCGGTGCCGGCGTCGATCTCCCGGCCGTCGTCGCCGATCGCACCGACCGGGCCGAGCAGGCGCCACCGCATGTCGTGCGTCCCCCGTGAATGTCACTCAGCGTTGCTGTTACCACCATCCCTTGCGGTGCAAACGTTTTGCAAACCGGCTTCCCCACCATGGTTCGGCGCCCACGGGCCACGGGGGGCCGTGGACGCCACAACGTTCTCATCCGAGCAGCAGCAGGGGTACCGCGGAGGCCAGCGCGAGCATCCCCGCGTCGTTCGGGTGCAGGTGGTCGCCGCTGTCGTAGCCGGGCCACATCCGGTCCGGGCGGCTGCCGTCGCGGATCGCCGCGTCGAAGTCGACGACCGCGTCGAACTCGCCGCTGTTCCGGATCCAGTCGTTGAGCGTGGCGCGGACCACTCGGTGGTCGCCCCGGTCGTAGCTGCTGCCGCCGAACGGCAGCAGCGTGCCGCCGAGCACGGTCAGCCCGGCCGCCCGGCCGCGGGCGATCAGGTCGCGGTGCCCGGCGATCAGCTCCTCCGCGCCGGCGCCGGCGCCGATGTCGTTCACCCCGATCAGCGTGATCAGGTGCGTGACGCCCGGCTGGGTCAGCACGTCGTGGCGGAACCGGCGCAGCCCGGCCGGGCCGCTGCCGCGGTCGGCCGCGGGGTCGACGGTCGCCGGCCCGCTGCCACCACCCGCCTCGGGGAGCCCGACGTCCGGCCCGCTCAGCAGGCGGTTGCCGCCGATCCCGGCGTTGAGCACGCCGACCGGCAGCCCGCCGGCGCGGACCCGGGAGGCCAGCCGGTCGGGCCAGCGGTGGTTGGCGTCCTCCTCGGTCTGCGATCCGCAGGTGATCGAGTCACCGAACGCGACGACCGCGGAGCTCGGCCCGGCGGTACGCACGCTGACGCCGCCGAGCAGCACGTACCGGCCGAGCGCGGCTCCGCCGGACGGGGCGGGTGCGGCCGCGAGGTTGCCGGTCAGCACCCGGTTGTGCTGGAAGGAGCGGGGGCTGACGGTGCCGGCCCGGGTGCGCTCGGGCAGATGGAAGCCGATCACCAGGTCGGCGCCGGGCTGGAGCGGCATGCCGGGGACCGGGTCACTGACCGCCTCGCCACCGGCCCGGAGCAGGACGGCGGTGCGTCCGCGGAAGGTGACCGGGCGGATCGTCTCCGGGAACATCGCGCAGCCGGCCGGGCCACCGGCGCGGATTCCGGCCCAGACCTCGCCGACGTGGACCGGCTCGGTGCCGTACGCGTTGCTCAACCGGATCCGCGGCTGGTCGCCGCCGATGCTGAGGTGTACGACCTGCCGGACGGTGCAGCCGGCCGGGAGCACGGCCTGCCCGGGCGGCGCCGCGGTCGTCGCGGTGGTCCAGGTGCCGGTCCACCGGGTGGTCGCGCCGGCGGCCGGCGGGGCGCCGGCGTTGCCCGGGGCGGCGATCAGCACGGCTGTGCCGGCACCGCCGAGGATCAGGGCCCGCCGGGTGGCGGCAGGCCCGGGGCCGGGGAGGATTCTCGTTCGCAAGATAGCCGCAACGTAAGAAGCGCGGCGGGACGTCGTCAAGGGTTTCCGCCGGGAGCCGACCCGGGGGTGTGACAGTCGCACACCCCCGGGTCGTTCCGGTCAGCCGGTCGAGCAGCTGAGGTTCTGCACGGTGGCCGGGGCCGTGCCGGAGCCGAGGAACCCGAACGTGGTGTAGTTCCCGGCCGCGATCGAGCCGTTCCACGCCTCGTTGGTCGCTGTCACCAGCGATCCGCTGCTGGTCCCCTTGGCGCTCCAGACACTGGCCAGGCCCTGGCTGCCGGGCCACGTCCAGGTGACCTTCCAGCCGTTCACCGCCGTGGTGCCGGCGTGCACCATCACCTCGCCCTGGAACCCGCCGGACCAGGCGGAGGTGATGTTGTACATCGCGGTGCAGCCGCTGCCGGTGCCCCCGCCGGGGGTCGACGTGGACGGCGACGGGCTGGACGGCGACGGGCTGGCCGGCGACGACGGGCTCGGTGAGGTGGGCGTGGAGCCGACCCCGGTGACCTCGCCGTTGCCGCCGTCGAAGACGACGTCCGAGCAGCCGTAGAAGGTCTCCGTGCTGTCCGAGCGGGACCAGACCGAGTAGATCAGGTGCTTACCGGTCTTGTTCGACGGCAGCTTCCCGGTCCAGTAGTAGTGCCCGGCGTCGGTGCCCGGCCCGCCGTTCGCCGGCGGGTTGGTCACCTGGTCGAACGGTGTCGGCTCGAGGTCGCTCCAGGCGAGCGGCTTGGTCGGGTCGTAACCGTCCTTGGTGATGTAGAGATAGAACGTGCCGGGGTGCTTGGCCCAGTCGTTGTACTGGAACTCGACGGTGGCTCCGGCGGTCAGGTGGGTCTGCGGCCAGTCGTTGCGGGCCAGGTTGAAACCGGTGAAGTTGTACGGCCCGCCGGTGCCGCCGCTGCACAGCTGACCGTCCGGGATGAAGCCGCTGACCCGGCCGGCCCCGTCGGAGCGGAGCACGGCGAACCAGTTGTACAGCGAGGTGGTGCCACTCTGCGCGACCGCCGCGGCACAGGCCGGGTTCTTCGGTTCGATCGCGCCGGTCGTCGGGTTGCGGCCGTCCTGGTAGCAGAGCCAGGTCCGGCTGCCGGGTACTTGCAGGGCGCCGTGCGCCGAGGCCGAGGCCGGGAGCACGAGGGCCCCGGCCGCGGCGGCGATCAAGGCCGCCACGGCCAGACGGGCGAATTTCATCTGGTCACCCCTGGGGGAAGAGGCGGGCGTAGTCGGCGTAGCCGGTGGCGACGTCGACCTGGGCCCAGAACCGGTGGTAGTTGAAGGTCGGTGCGGCTCCGCCGTTCAAGTACGCCTGGACCTTCGGGAAGTCCGGGTCGTTCTTGTAGAAGGAGCGGATGTCGAGGAACGACACCCCGGGCTTGATCACGTCGCCGTTCGGCATCTTGCCGGTCCAGCCGTTCGGGATGTAGATCCCCTGGCCGGTGCTGGCGTTGTACGTGTCGTCCATGCGGTTGTAGTCGGCGCGCGTCTCGGTGACCGACACGCCCTTCGCGTCCTTGTGCGTCCAGATGGCGTCGAGCAGGTTCTTGGCCGCCGTCTTCGCCGTCGTGTTGCCGGACTTGGCCGCGTAGTAGGTCAGCAGCTTCGCGAACGAACCCGCCACGCCCAGGTCGGTGCCCTTGCTCTTCACCGTGACGTGCAGGTTGGTGTTGGCCGCCGGGCTGGACGCGTTCCAGGTGGCCGGCGCGCCGGACCAGGTCAGGTCGGACGGGATCTCGAAGCTGCCGGCAGTGATGGTGGAGTTCGCCAGCGCCCAGGTCACCCACTTGTCCAGGACCGTCTTGGCCTTGGTGTCACCGGTCGTGTAGTAGTACTCGGCCAGCCGCTCCAGCGACCAGGTCTGCATACCGAACCACTGGTTGGACGGCGGGTCGGCGTAGACCGGGGCCTCGACGTACGACATCCCGTAGAAGGTCGGCGTGCCGGCCGGCGGCGCCGAGTAGCTGCCGTCCCAGCTGTTGGTCGCGCCACCGGCGATGGCGCCCTCGCTGGACTGCAGCCACTGGTAGAACTCGAGCTGCCGGCTCAGGCTGGACTGCCAGTCGGACTTTCCGGTCGCCGACTTGGGCGTGAGCGAGGCGGTGCTGGACAGCGCGTACGCGGCCATCGGGTTCTGGTAGCCGAAGTGGCTGGTGCTGGAGCCGATCCGCCACGCCCAGCCGGCGGACGTGTCGTAGGCGCCGCCCCAGGCGTAGTACCAGGACATCAGGTTGCTGGAGCTGTTCTTGCCGGTGCCCGGTGCGCACGACGTGGAGGTGCAGCCGGGCTGCTTGAAGTACTTGTCGTAGAACGAGTACCGCAGGTAGTCGCCCATCTTGGCGGCGTTCGCCACGGTGCCGGAGATCTGCGACTGCTTGCCCTGGGCGGTGGCCCACTGGTTCGCCCAGTAGGCGACCTGGATGGAACGGGCGTCGGCGTCCGGGGCGTTGGTGTACTTCCACTGCTTGGCGTACGACGAGTCCTTGGTGAACAGGTCGAGGTAACCGTTCGGGCCGCCGTACTTGAACGTGTCACAGGCCGGCTGCGGCACGGTCTCGAAGGTCGACTCCTGCGGGCCGCGCTGGAACGTGTTGATGTACGTGACCCGGCTGGTCCCGTCCCCGCAGTGGCCGAAGCCGTAGACGTTGTCGACGTCCATGAGCCAGTGCGTGCCGTAGATGTCGTCGGTGTTGTAGGTGCTCTTAAGCTCGGCCGCCAGCGGATCGGTGCCGACCGACACGCTCGAGTCGAGCTGCGACGGGTACTGCGAGGGCAACGGGTGCTCGGCCGCGTACGTGGCCGGTTTCGCCGGGTTGTAGTTCGCGTTCGTCGGCTGGTCCGCGTGCGACGGGATGATGTACTTCTCCATCGTCGTCCAGGCGCTGTTGAACGGCGCCCAGTCCCCGGTGACCTGGCCGTGCTCGGCTTCCAGCCACAGCCAGTAGCTGAACGCCTCGCTGGTCGTCTCGTGCCCCTGGTCGGGCGCCTCGTCGATCAGCGTCTCGATCGAGTGGTACGGCACGCCCTCCGGGCTGAAGTAGCCGTTGGCCGAGTTCTTGATGTCGTTGTACATCTGGGTGAACCGGACGTCGGTGGCGCCCGCCTTGACGACGCTCACCGCGACGCTGGCCGCGGTGTAGCCGCTGGCGGTGGCCGTGATGGTGGCCGTGTCACCGGCTGCCGCCGAGCTCGCCGCCGCGACCGTCACGGCCTGGCCGGTGCTCCAGTTCGACGGGGTGAACGTGAGCGTGGCCGGGGTGGCGGTGACGTCGGTGCTGCCGGCGCTGCGGGCCACCGCGACGGTGACGTTCGCGCTCGGCGCCGCGTTCAGCGCCAGCTTGAACGTTCCGCTCGCGCCCGGCTCCAGGCTCGCCGAGGTGGCGTCGGCGACGATCGCCGGGGCGGTCGAGGCGTCGACGAAGACCGGTACGTCGGCGGTGCTGCTCTTGGTTCCGGCGTTGTCGTAGGCGATGGCCTGGAGGTGGTAGGCGGCCGCCTGGGCCGGGACACCGCTCCAGGTGTACGCGTACGGAGCGGCCGTGTCGGTGCCCAGCAGCAGCCCGTCGTGGTAGAACTCGACCTTCGCGATGCTCTGCCCGCTCGCCGCCGTGGCCGTGGCCGCGACCGGGATGGATGCCGGCGCGGTGTAATGGGTGTTCGCGGCCGGGCTGCTGATCGCCACGGTCGGCGCCGCGGCCGAGCCGTTGCAGGGCACGCCGTTGAGCGTGAACGCGGTCGGCACCGGGTTGGTGGAGCCGAACGTCCCGTTGAAGCCGGTGCTGGTGGAGGCGCCGGTGCCGAGCGTGCCGTTCCACGACGCGTTCGTCACGGTGACGTGCCGGCCGCTCTGGGCGTAAGTGCCGCTCCAGCCCTGGGACACCTTCTGGGCGGCGTCGGGGAAGTCGTACTCGAGTTTCCAGGACGTCAGCGGGTCACCGGAGTTGGTGATGGCGATGTCGCCGGTGAATCCGCCGGACCACTGGCTCTGCACCTTGTAGACGACGGCGCAACCGGCGGCGGCGTAGGCGGGCGGGCCGCCGGCCGCGAAGGCCGCGCCGGCGCCGAGGACGGCGACGCCGATGACGGCCAGCCTGCGTCGCAGGCGCCCTCTGAAAAGCCGGGACTGTCTCACGGGGTGTCCTCCTAGGGGACTCGGGAGCAGGAGACGGGAGACGGGACGGGATTGGTGGTGCCGGTGGTACTGCCGAGGAACCCGAAGGTCGTGGATGCCCCGGACGCGAGGGCGCCGTTGTAGGACGCGTTGGTGACGGTCACCGCCGTGCCGGCCTGGGTGGCGGTGCCGCCCCAGCTCTGCGTGACGGTCTGCCCGGTGGTCCAGGCCCACTTCACGGTCCAGCCGGTGGTCGCCGTGGAGCCGTTGTTGGTGACGGTGACCTCGCCCTGGAAGCCACCGGTCCACGAGCCGGTCACCTTGTAGGTGGCGGTGCAGCCGGTGCCCGCCGACGAGGAGGTGGACGGGGACACCGAGGTCGACGGCGACACCGAGGTCGACGGGGACACGGAGGTCGACGGCGACACCGAGATGGACGGCGACGGGCTGGTCGAACTGGGCGACGGGACCGGGCCGGTACGGTCGGCGTAGAAGATGCCGCGGCCGTTGGTGCCCAGGTAGACCCGGCCCCAGATGCGCGGGTCACCGGCCAGCGCGTCGCCGGCGTTGCCGTACTGGTGCTTGTCGTCGTTGATCCGGACGAAGCTCGCGCCGGTGTCGTCGGAGCGGAACACCCCGTCGACGCCGTCGACCGTGCCGACCAGGAACACCGCCGGATGGGTGGCGCCCGGAGCGGCTTTGCCGAAGGCCACGTTGACGCCCTCGGCGACGGCGCTGACCTTGACGAAGGTCGCGCCGGCGTCGGTGGAGCGGAACAGGCCCGTGCTCGCGGCGACCCAGACCTCACCGGCGATGCCCGGAACCGCCTTCAGGTGCAGGCGCCCGGTCGTCGGCAGGGCGACCGACTGCGCGGTGAAGGTCGCGCCGCCGTCGGTGCTGGTGTAGAACTTTCCTCCGGCGTACGCGAAGAAGGTCTTGGGGTTGACCCTGTCGGACTCGACGATCGCGCCGGCCGGGATGCCGGAGCTGGCCGTCCACGTGCTGCCTCGGGTCGTGGAGTAGTGGACGCCCGTGCCGGCCGGCGACCAGACCACGTTGCCGGCGTCGGCGCCGACCGCGACCGTTCCGCCCCCGGTCACGCCGGACGGCTCCTGCCCCTGGTACCAGCTCTTGCCGCCGTCGTTGGAGATCCCGATGTGCGGCGCGGCGTCGGCGTTGCCCACCCGCACGAAGAAGCTCGGGCTGAGCTCGGCGAAGTCGAGGCTGGTGTTGCTGCCCAGGCTGGGGGTGTCGTGGAAGTTGGCCGGGACGGTGTCGAGGTCGGCGTGGTAGAAACCGCCGATGTCGCCGAGCGCGCTGACCAGCGGGGCGCCGCTGGGCGGGCTGGCCAGGTCGAGGACCGCGGTCTCCTCGATGCCCTTGGCCGTCGGCTTGATCGTGATCGTGCCGCCGGAGTCCCACTTGGTCAGGTCGGTGGTGCCGTAGAGGGTGGCGCCGGTGCCGTAGAGCATCCGGTTCGAGTCGAACGGGTCGATCGCGAGCGACTCGTTCATCCAGCCGAGCTTCGGGCTCTCCTCGGGCGCCTGGGCGGTGCTGTTGAAGTCCAGCCACGGGTTCGCCGAGATGTCGAGGGTGTAGCGCTTGGAACGGCTGGGGTAACTGGTCCAGTCCCAGGCGCGGGTCCAGGTGGCGCCGTAGTCGGTGCTGCGGAAGAAGATCGCGTCGGGCCACCAGGAGATCTGGGTGGCTACCATGAGGGTGCCGGGGTGCAGGGTGTCGACGGTCAGCCCGGAGTAACCGTAGTAACGGTCAGCGACCGGCGTGGGCGAAATGTCAGTCCACGCACCGGTTGCGGTATCCAGGCGGTAGACCTGGCCCGCCGCGCCGTCGTAGGGGCCGCCGGTGTCGCTGGTCGCGATAAAGAGGTATTTTCCTTGAATTACGCCTTTGTGGGCGATGTATCCGGTCGGCTGGCCGGCCACACGCTCCCAGGTCGCCCCGGAGTCGAGCGAACGATAGACCGGGTTGTCCTTGTCGGCGACGCCGACGTAGATCTGCGCCCCGCTGAAGGTCACCCAGGTCAGACCCTGGTTCTGGTTCAGATAGCCGTTGGTGTCGGCAGGATCCTGGACGTAATTCCCGACGTTGGGGAAGTTCGCCACCCTGGCCCAGGTCACGCCGTAATCCGTGCTGCGCCAGAGGCCGTTGCCACCCTCGGCCGCGAAGTAGACGTTCTTGTGGTTGGCCGGGTCGACCGCGAGCCGCTCCCCCATCCCCCGGCCCGGCATGTTGCCGCCGACCTTGAACGGCAGGTTCGTCTGCTGCCAGGTGGCGCCCTTGTCGGTGGAGCGCAGGATCGCGCCGTTGTTCGGGTCCCAGCTGTTGGTGTACATGCCGACCGCGGCGTAGACCCGGTTCGTCTCCACCGGGTCCGGCGCGATGCTGAGCACGCCGTTGTGACCCCAGTCGTCCTGGCCGACCCAGTCGAGCAGCGGCGTCCAGCTCTGGCCGGACTGGTTCCAGCGGTAGGCGCCACCGATGTCGGTGCGGGCGTAGATCAGGTTCTGCTCGCCCGGGTTGAAGACGACACCGGGAACGAAGCCCCCGCCGTCGATCCGGACGTTCCTCCAGGCGTACGGGTCGACGGCCGCGGCCGTGGCCGACATCGGCGCGGCAGTGACGACGGTGATCGCGGCGGCGGCGACCACCAGGGCGGCGATGATCGTGCCGCCGGGGGACCTTCTCATAGGGGGATACCTTCCATCGACACACATGAAGGTGGGAGCGCTCCCAAAGCGTCTGTCCCCGTCATCCCTCTGTCAAGAGCCGGAAACATTCGAGGTCCGTCGCCGTTCAACTACGGAGAGCGACAATTGGGTGAACGGCCGGGTTCGATCTCCGGCCGAGGGGGTAAAACCCCTAGTCAGCGCGCTTATCGGTGGGCGTAACGCTGTGAGCTGCGACAAGTTACCGATGGGGCGGCTGTGTATCATTCGGCGGAATGCGCGGGCCAGTACCTACCGGTCGGGCCCGCAGCCGATCGGCGGCGAAGTGACCGGTACACGGCGTGACGACAGCCGGGCCTAGCGGTGGAGGAGATTGCATGAAGGTTTGCGTTGTGGGTACCGGCTATGTCGGCCTGACCACCGGCGTCAGCCTCGCCTTCCTGGGGCACGAGGTGACGTGCGTGGATCTCGACCAGAACAAGGTCGACATGTTGCGCGCCGGTAAATGCCCGATCTACGAGCCCGGCATGGAGGACCTCCTCGCCGAGGCGGCACCCAACCTCACCTTCACCACCAGCTACGACGAGGGCGTGCCCGGCGCCGACGTGGTCTTCGTCGCCGTGCAGACGCCGTCGGCCGAGGACGGCAGCCCCGACCTGCGCTACCTGCGCTCGGCCGCGGAGAGCGTGGCCCAGTCGCTGAACCACGACTTCACCGTCGTGGTGAACAAGTCGACCGTGCCGATCGGCAGCGGCAACTGGGTGGACGCGATCCTGCGCGAGTCGTTCGCGCAGCGCGCGGAGCGCCCGGCCGGCGTCGAGTTCGCGGTCGCGTCGAACCCGGAGTTCCTGCGCGAGGGCAACGCCATCGCCGACACCCTCTTCCCGGACCGGATCGTCATCGGCTCGGACAACCCGCGCAGCCTCGAGGTGCTGAACCGGCTCTACCGGCCGATCATCAACCAGACCTTCACGCCGCCGACGTTCCTGCCCCGGCCCGAGGACGCCACCGCGGTCCCCCTGGTCTCCACCGACCTGGCCTCGGCCGAGCTGATCAAGTACGCGGCCAATGCCTTCCTGGCCCTCAAGATCAGTTACGTGAACGAGATCGGCCAGCTCGCCGCGAAGGTCGGCGCCGACATCACCGAGGTCGCCCGCGGCATGGGCCTGGACCAGCGGATCGGCTCCCGGTTCCTGCAGCCCGGCGTCGGCTGGGGCGGCTCCTGCTTCGGCAAGGACACCAAGGCGCTGGTCGCCACCGCGAGCGAGTACAACCTCGAGATGCCGATCGTGAAGGCGGCCCGCGAGGTCAACCAGCGGCAGCGCGCGATCGCCGTCGAGCGGCTGCAGGACGAGCTGCGCATCCTCAAGGGCCGCAAGATCGGCCTGCTCGGGCTGGCGTTCAAGCCGAACACCGACGACCTGCGCGACTCGCCCGCGCTGGACATCGCGAACCTGCTGCTGGCTCGCGGGGCCCGGGTGCGCCTGCACGACCCGATCGCGTCCGAGCGCTTCCGCCGGGAGCAGCCGGAGCTCGCGCCGTACCTGAGCGAGAGCCTGGACGGCGTCTTCGACGACTGTGACGCCGTGGTGCTGGTGACCGAGTGGGCCCAGTACCTGGAGCTGGACTGGAGCAAGTTCGTCGGCCTGATGCGCAACCCGCTGGTCCTCGACGGGCGGCACGCGCTCGACGCCGAGCGGATGGCCCGCCTGGGGTACAAGTACGTGGCGATCGCCGGCTGACCGCCGCCCGATCCTGAGGAACCGCCGTGGCGTTCTGCCACGGCGGTTCTTTTTTGTCTGAATCGTTCCGATCAAGACGCGATCACCGGATGCAAGTTCTTACCGCCGATCGGCTCCGCGTGTCGGCGTGGCGCGTTGATACGCATCCACTGGAAGCGGGTTCAGGCGAAGCCCAACAAAACCGACTCACCGTCCGTATCATGAGCCCTAAGTGCTGAAAAATCCCCCTAAACACTCCCGGAAGAAGAGAGCTCTTCCGTCAATCTCCTTAACCGGTTAAGGTGCCCGGGCTCCGCTGCTATATCGTTACCGACTCGATCACGCGGAAATCATTGCGCAACTTGCCGGTTACCTCTTGACTGTTGGTCAAGAAGCGCTTCGGACGGCGGCGTCACCTGACGCCGGAGGCGCGTCAAGACATAGGGAGCGGTATGTTCGGTCACAGTGGGAGTTCGCGATCCCGAGTCGCGCTCGCCGGTGCTCTCGGCGTCGGGCTGGTCTTCAGCCTGGCCGCCTGCGGCGACAACAAGAACGACTCGAGCGGTTCCGGTGATACAGCGTCAGCGGGCATCGACTGTTCGGTGTTCACTCAGTTCGGCGACATCAAGGGCAAGACGATCTCGGTCTACACCGGCATCGTGACCCCGGAGGACGCTCCGCAGAAGAAGTCGTACGAGCCTTTCGAGAAGTGCACCGGCGCCACGGTGAAGTACGAGGGCGACAAGTCCTTCGAGACCCAGATCCTGGTGCGCGCCAAGGCCGGCAACCCGCCGGACGTGGCGTACGTGCCGCAGCCGGGTCTGCTCCAGCAGCTGGTCGCCACCGGTAAGGCTGTCGAGGCCCCCAAGGAGGTCGCCGACAACACCGACAAGTGGTTCGGCAAGGACTGGAAGGCCTACGGCACGGTCGACGGCAAGTTCTACGCCGCGCCGCTCGGTGCCAACGTCAAGTCCCTGGTGTGGTACTCGCCGAAGCAGTTCAAGGACAAGGGCTACACCGTCCCCACCACGCTGGACGAGCTGAAGACCCTCAGTGACAAGATCGCCGCGGACGGCTCGAAGCCGTGGTGCGCGGGCATCGGCTCCGGTGACGCCACCGGCTGGCCGGTCACCGACTGGATCGAGGACTTCTACCTCCGGCTGTACGGCGCGGACGCGTACGACAAGTGGGTCAAGCACGAGACCCCGTTCAACAACGCGGACGACACCGCGGTGTGGAACGCGGTCGGCGACTACCTGAAGAACGACAAGTACGTCAACGGCGGTCTCGGTGACGTCAAGAGCGTGGCTTCCACCACGTTCCAGGACGCCGGCCTGCAGATCCTCGAGGGCAACTGCTCGCTGCACCGCCAGGCCTCGTTCTACGCGGCCAACTTCCCCAAGGGCACCGAGATCTCGGAGACGGGCGACATCTACGCCTTCTACCTGCCCGGCAAGGACGCGACCACCAAGCCGGTCCTGGGTGGTGGCGAGTTCGTTCTCGCCTTCGCCGACCGTCCCGAGGTCAAGGCGTTCCAGTACTTCCTGTCCACCGACACCTGGGCGAACCTGAAGGCCAAGGCGTCGAGCGGCTGGGTGAGCGCCAACAAGGGTCTGAAGGTCGAGAACCTGACGAACCCGATCGACCAGCTCTCGGCGAAGATCCTGCAGGACCCGAACGCGCAGTTCCGCTTCGACGGCTCGGACCAGATGCCCGCCGCGGTCGGCTCGAACGCCTTCTGGAAGCAGGCCACGGCCTGGATCACCGGTCAGGACACGACCACCACGGTGAACAACATCGAAGCCGCGTGGCCCAAGTGATCTGAGTAGTACTCCGAGGCCGGCCGGGATGCTCCCAGCATCCCGGCCGGCCATCGCCCTCTTTCCCCTCGGAAACACGAAGGAGGTCCGGGTCGCGTGTTCTCCACCGCGAGTACCACCCCTGAGAAGCTTCTGCAGATGCTGGCGGCACTCCTGCTGTTCGCCGCCGTGCTTGGCGTCATCCTTTTCTTCGCGAGCCGGGTTCGCGGTAAAGGCTCCGACAACTGGGTCGGCTACCTCTACCTGCTACCGGTCGTGCTGCTGCTGGCCGTCGGCCTGGTCTATCCCGGGCTGCGCACCATCTACGAGTCGTTCTTCGACGCGCAGGGCAGCTCGTTCATCGGCATCGACAACTACAAGACGATCCTCACCGACGGTGATCAGCTCACCGTGCTGGGCAACACCATCATCTGGGTGCTGATCGTCCCACCGCTGGCCACCGCTATCGGCCTGATCTACGCGATCCTCGTGGACAAGTCGCGGTTCGAATCGTTCGCCAAGGCGCTGATCTTCCTGCCGATGGCGATCTCGATGGTCGCCGCCGGCGTCATCTGGCGATTCGTCTACGAGTACCGGGTCAACCAGCCCAACGTGCACCAGATCGGCCTGATCAACCAGATCATCGTCTGGCTCGGTGGCGACCCGGTCCAGCTGCTGATCACCGACACCGGCAAGCTGAACACCCTGCTGCTGATCGTGGTGTTCATCTGGATCCAGGCCGGTTTCGCCATGACGATCCTCTCGGCCGCGATCAAGGCGATCCCGGACGAGATCATCGAGGCCGCCCGCCTCGACGGCGTCAGCCCGTGGAGCATGTTCGTCAAGATCACGCTGCCCAGCGTCCGGACGACCATCGTCGTCGTGCTGACCACACTGGCCATCGGCACGCTCAAGGTCTTCGACGTGGTCCGCACGATGACCGGCGGCAACTTCAAGACCAGCGTCATCGCGAACGAGTTCTACAGCCAGCTGATCCGGGCCGACAACCAAGGCCTCGCCGCGGCACTCGCCGTGGTGCTGTTCATCCTGGTCATCCCGATCATCGTGTACAACATCCGCCAAGTCCGTCAGGAGGCATGATGACGGCCACACCCCTGGCGACCACGCCGGAACTCAAGCCCGTCGTCGAGAGCACCACCGCTCGAGCGAAGCGGCGGCTCAGCTCGCCGTGGGCGTCCCTGGCCGCGATCGTGATCGCGATCCTGTGGACCCTGCCGACGTTCGGCCTGCTGCTCTCGTCGTTCCGGCCGGAGCTCGACATCAAGCGGACCGGCTGGTGGACGTTCTTCACCAACCCCGAGGTCACCCTGGACAACTACCGGGCGGTCTTCGACAGCGACACCGGGGTCAACCTCGGCACGTTCTTCATCAACTCGCTGGTGATCTGCATTCCCTCGGTGCTGATCCCGCTCGCGATGGCGTCCTTGGCGGCGTACGCGTTCGCCTGGATCAACTTCCGCGGCAAGAACATCCTGTTCGTGGCGGTCTTCGCCCTTCAGATCGTCCCGCTGCAGGTCACCCTGATCCCGCTGCTGACCATCTTCGCGAAGGTCGGGATCGCCGGCACGTTCTGGCCGCTGTGGCTGGCGCACTCCACGTTCGCCCTGCCGCTGGCGATCTACCTGCTGCACAACTTCATCAAGGAGATCCCGGCGACCCTGATCGAGGCCGCCCGGGTCGACGGCGCGGGTCACGTGGCGATCTTCTTCAAGGTGATGTTGCCGCTGCTCACTCCGGCCCTGGCGGCCTTCGGCATCTTCCAGTTCCTCTGGGTCTGGAACGACCTGCTGGTCGCCCTGGTCTTCGCCGGCGGCGGTGACACCGTCGCCCCGATCACCCTGCAGCTGGCCAACCTGACCGGCACCCGGGGCACGGCCTGGCACCTGCTGTCCTCCGGCACGTTCGTCTCGATCATCGTGCCGGTGACGGTGTTCCTGCTGCTCCAGCGCTACTTCGTCCGGGGTCTCCTGGCCGGTAGCGTCAAGGGCTGACCGTTCGTCGCACTTCCCCGGGGCCGCATCGCTCGATGCGGCCCCGGTTTTCCTTCACCGACGATTCGCGCGTACGTCATGAGCCGCCCGCCCGGCCACCTCCGCTTGCCGCGGGCGCAGGGACCGGAGCGCGACCCCGAGCGCGACGGCCACCAGCAGCACCGCGATCAGGTAGCTCAGTCCCACCGCGTGCGCCAGCCCGGCTCGGCCGTCCGCCCGGTCCTGGGGGGACAGCGCGAGCATCGCCGCCACGCCACCGGGCAGCCGCGTGGTGACCAGAACGGTCAGGGCAACCGCGAACGCCGCCGTGCCGAGCGCCGCGGACAGACGCTGGATCAGGTTGAGCAGGGTGGTGGCGCGCGGTGTCTCCTCGTGGTCCAGGTCGCGGACGACCAGGATCATGGCCGGCATCAGCGTCGCACCGGAGCCCGCACCGACCAGCACCGTCCCGGCCAGGAGCAGCGGGTATCCGGCGTCGGTGAACGCGGCGCCGAACAGGACGAGCGACCCGGCCAGGCCCACCGCGGTGCCGGCGATCACGATGCGATGCGGCGGGATCCGGTCGGTCAGGCGGGTGGCGGCCTGCACGGTCAGACCCACGGCGATCGCCTGCGGGAGGGTGAGGGCCCCGACCAGCGCGGCCGAGTCACCACGCACCCCCTGGGCGTAGAGCGGCAGCACCGCCATCGCCCCGAAGTACGCCGCGCCGAAGCAGACCATCACCGCGCTGCCGCCCGCGAACGGCCGCCGGCCCAGCAACCGCAGATCCACCAGCGGGGTCACCGCCCCGGACGGGCGCAGCGACCGCCACGTGAACACGCCGGCCAGCCCCAGGCCGGCAACCAGCACGGCGACGCCCGGCCCGCGGCGGTCCAGCAGGGTCCCGCCGAGCACGATGAGCACCGCGCCACCGGAGAGCAGGAGGAGACCGGCCCAGTCGACCCGCTCCCCCGACGCCGGTGACGACTCCGCGCCGGCCGGCAGGACCCGGGCCGAGACGAGCAGCGCCAGCACCCCCAGCGGGATGTTGATCAGGAAGATCCAGCGCCAGGACGCCGACGCGATCAGCCAACCGGCCAGCGGCGGCCCGCAGACCGGCCCGACGACCAGCGGCAACGCCATCAGCCCCAGCAGTCGGCCACGGCCCTCCACCGGGACGGCTCGCAGGCCGATCATCTGGCCGACCGGGTTGATCAGGCCCCCGCCGAGACCCTGCACCGCGCGGAAGGCGGCGAGCGCGGCGACGTTCCCGGCCAGGCCGGCCAGGGCCGAGGCGAGCGTGAACACCAGCAGCGCGGTCAGGTAGACACGGCGGTCGCCGAAGCGGGCCGCGGACCAGCCGGCCAGCGGGATGACCGCGACGATGCCGAGCAGGTACGCCGTGGTCACCCACTGCACCTCGGTCAGTGTCGCGTGCAGGCCGGTGACCAGGGCCGGGACGGCGACGACGGTGACCGTCGTGTCGACCACCACGAGCAGACCGCCCAGCGCCAAGGTCAGTCCGAGGCGGCGCATCAGCGGCCGTACGGCCGGTCGCGCCGAGCCGACCGCAGCGTCGTGGCCCACCAGGTCAGCTCGTGGACGGCCACGTCGAACGCCTCCCCGACCGGGTCGGGCGGGGCGAAGCCGACCGCTGCGAGGTGCTCCCAGGGCCGGGTCAGCCCGACGACGCGGCGGGTGGTGACGACGTGCAGTTCGGCGAAGACGCCGCGCAGGTGCTCGGCGGCGAGCAGGCCGCCCTGCACGCCGTACGGGATGATGGTTGCCGGTTTGAACATCCACTCGCGGTAGTGCCAGTCGATCAAGCGCTTCAACCCGGCCGGGTAACTGTGGTTGTATTCCGGCGTCACGATCAGGTACGCGTCGGCGGCGTCGATGCGGGCGGCGACGCCGGACTCGGCGCTGCCGCCGGGGCGCAGGCCGCCGTCGTCGGGCAGGTCCGCCTCGGCGCAGTCGATCAGGTCGACCTCGGTCTTGGCGTTGGCCGCGCGGAAGGCGGCCCATTCGGCGACGGAGCGGCTCATCCGCTGGTCCCGGACGCTGCCGGCGATCACCGCGAGCCGCAGAGGAGAATCGGTCATGCCGCCAGGCTTGACCTTCAACATATGTTGAAGTCAAGGATGGGGGCAGGACTACCGACCATGTGCTCACCAAAGCACTGAAAGGTAACGGCATGAGCATCGTTACGACGCCGTCGGCGTATTCGAAAACGGTCGGCGAGGTGGCCGCGGAGGCCGGGGTCGCGCCCTCCGCGGTCCGGTTCTACGAGCAGCACGGCGTGATCCGCGCCGAACGCACCAGCGGCGACCAGCGGCGGTTCGACCAGAGCGCGGCCTGCCGGATCAAGGTGGCCAAGGTCGCGCAGCGCGTCGGGCTGACCGTGCGGGAGATCGCCGAGGTCTTCGACGGCTTCCCGCAGGAACCGTCCTGCCAGGACTGGGGCCGCGTCGCCGAGACCCTGATCGCCGAGGCCGAAGCCCGGACCGCCGCGCTGAAGGGCTACCTGGCCGAGATGAGCTCCGGCGCGAAACTCTGCGAGCTCTAGACGGACTCCACCAGGCGGCCGTCGCGCAGGCTGAGGACGCGGTCGGCCCGGTCCATCAGGTTCGGGTCGTGGGTCGCGACCAGCGCGGTCATCCCCCGCGCGTCGACGACGGCCCGGAGCAGATCCATGATGGCCCGCCCGGTGTCCGAGTCGAGCTGCCCGGTCGGCTCGTCCGCGATCAGCAGGTCCGGGTCGTTGGCGAGCGCACGGGCCAGCGCGACACGCTGCTGCTGGCCGCCGGAGAGCTCGCCGGGCCGCTGGTTGGCCTGACCGCCCAGCCCGACCATCTCCAGCAGGACCGACACCCGCTCGTCGCGTTCGCGCGGGTCGCGCTTGGCCAGTCGCATCGGGATGCTGACGTTCTCGGCCGCGGACAGGATCGGGACCAGGCCGAACGACTGGAAGACGAACCCGATCGTGTCGCGGCGCAGCTCGAGCAGGTCGGCCTCGGCGGCGCCGGTGACGCTGCGGCCGGCGACCGCGATGCTGCCCGAGGTGGGGCGGTCCAGGCCACCGATCAGGTTGAGCAGAGTGGTCTTACCGGCGCCGGACCGGCCACGGACCGCGACCAGCTCGCCCTTCTCCGCGGTGAACGAGACGTCGGAGAGGGCGTGGACGGCCCGCTCGCCGCTGCCGTAGTCCCGGTTCAGCCCGGACACCTCGACGACGCTCATGCCGCCACCTGCGACGTGCTCCGGCAATGCCATGGGCTTTCGACCGAGTTCATGCGGACTCTCCCGGGCGGACTTCGACGTGGTCGGGTTCGAGATTCAGGCGTACGCGGTCACGCAACTCCAACGCCTCGACGAACGCGGCCGGCAGCTGGAGCCGCCCGGCGCGGTCGAGGACGGCGTACTCCTCGGAGACGTGCTGTTCGGTGCCGTCCTCGGCGAGACGGGCCGAACGTCGTACCTCCGAAGCGGTTTTCCCGTCGCGGATAGCGACCGCCCGGCGGACCTGCCCGGCCACCGCCTTGTCGTGAGTCACCACGACCACCGTGACCCCGAGCTCGGCGTTGACCGTGCGCAGCGCCCCGAACACCTCGTCGGCGGTCGCCTCGTCGAGCTCGCCGGTCGGCTCATCGGCGAAGAGCACCTCGGGGTCGTTGGCGAGCGCGACGGCGACCGCGGCCCGCTGCTGCTCACCACCGGACATCTCGGCCGGACGGCGACCGGCCCGGTGCGCGACCCCGACCATCTCCAGCAGCTCGTCGGCCCGCCGGCGTCTGCGGGTGCCGGCCAGGCGCATCGGCAGCTCGACGTTCTCCCGCGCGGTCAGGTACGGCAACAGGTTCCGCGCGGTCTGCTGCCAGACGAAACCGACGATCCGGCGGCGGTACTCCAGGCGCTTCCTGGCGGTCATGCCGAGCAGATCAAAACCGGCCACCTTGGCGATCCCGGCGGTCGGCTCGTCCAGCCCGGAGAGGATGTTGAGCATCGTCGACTTGCCCGAGCCGGACGCGCCGACGACCGCGAGCAGCTCGCCCCGGTCGACGACCAGATCCAGGCCCTGCAACGCCATGACCTCGACACCCTCGGTGCGGAAGATCCGGACGAGACCGTCGCAGACAATGTGCCCGCTGAGCCGGTCCTGTCCACCGGCGCGGGCCGCGGCCTGCTGCGCCGCCTTCCGTTCCAGATCCGCTAGATCAGTCATGACCGTTCCTCCGCTCGCCGCCCCGCTTGACAAGTCATGACTGCTCCTCTCCGACCCGCAGCACCGTGCCGAGGCGCAGGCGGCGGTTGGCGACGTTCTCCACGGCGAGCGCGGCGACCACGGCGAACACCGCGAGCGCCAGCACCCCGCCGGCGAACCAGGGATCGAGGGTGGTCCCGGCGGTCACCCCGGCAGTGAACCCGCTGAGATCCAGCGCCGGCCCGATCAGCATCGGCAGGACGAAACCGGCCAGCCCGCCCGCGACCACGGCCACCGCGATCAGCGGGATCAGCTCGAAGACCAGCAGGCGGCGGCCCTGGCCCGGGGACAGGCCCATGGTGCGCAGGCGGGACAGCGTACGACCGCGGGCCGGCGCCCCGGTCAGCACCGCGAGCGCCACGGCCGTCAGCGACAGCACCGCCGCCGCGGCCATGCCGGCGATGAAAGTGAAGCTCAACGCCCCGTCGACGCCACGGTTCTCCAGACCCGACCGGTACTCCGCCCAGGTCAGCACGCTCGCCGGGATCGGCAGCTGCCAGTCCTCGACCGGCTTTCCGGTCAGCCGGAGGGCCTCGTCGCGCTGACCGGCGTCGGCAGCCTTGCGCAACTCCTCGCGATCGAAACCGTCGCCGCTGACGAGGATCCGGTTCGGCTTGATCGGCTGGGCGGCCGGAACCGCCATGGCCTGCTGCGGCAGCACGATGAAATCCCTGGTCCCGGCGACGAGCCCGGGCACCTGAGCGGCGACCCGGGCGATCGTGAACCGGTAGGTCGCGCCGGCCACACTGATCGTCCCCGCGGTCCCGATCTGCTCGGCCAGGTGCGGCGAGACGACCGCCGGCACCGGCCCGTCGGTCCGGCTCGCGCCGGTCAGCACGGGCGGCAGGCCGAACCCGGCGGTCGTCGCGTCCACCACCATCACCTCGCCCTGCAGGATGTTGACGCCGGCGTCGCCGTGGATCGTCACGCCCGGCGCGACGAGCATCGGCACCGCCCTGGTCACGTGCGGCAGCGTGGCGATTCTGGGTGCGGTCTCGGCCGTGAAGTAGTAACCGGTGATCACCGCGTCGGCCGGCACGGCCAGGTCCGCGGCGCGGTCCCGGGCGGCGCTGACGGTGCTGGTCACGGTGCCGGTGAACAGGCCGGTGGCGATGGCCACGACGAGCACGGCCAGCGGCCCGGAGTGCAGCGGGGCGCGCCCGGCGCTGCTGAGGCCGAGGAAGGCGATCACGCCGCGGGCCCGGGCGGCCAGCCGCGCGGCCCAGCGCAGCGGGAACGGCACCACGCGCAGCGCCACCACCGAGGCGGCCAGCGCGAGCAGGACCGGGGCCCCGATCAGGTACGGATCCACGCCCGCCCCGGCGTCCAGCCCGCGCAGCCGCACGAGGTAGATCCCACCGGCCGCGAGCAGCACCAGGAACCCCTCCGCGGTCAGCCGCCGGGCCGAAGGGCGCAGTGCGGCCACGTCCGAGCGGTGCCCGGAGAACGACGGATGCCGCGCGACCAGCGCCGCCGACGCCGGAGCGGCCAGCAGCGCCAGCAGGGCGACCACCGCCACCAGCAGCGGCTCGACGCCGTCGGCCCGCCCCGGCACGAGGAAACCGCCCAGCCAGCCGATCGCCACGGCGATCGGGACCACGGTCAAGACCTCCAGGAGCGTACGCCCGGCCACCGCACCGACCGAACCTCCGCGCGCCCGGATCAGAGCGAACTCGGGGCGCCGGCGATCGGTCATCAGGCGCGCCGCGAGCAGCATGAGCCCGGCCGCGGTGGCCAGGATGCCGAACTGCACCACGGCCAGCAGCGCCTGCACCGACCGCACTTCCCGGTCGAACTCGGCCAGCGTGGTGTCCACACTGCTCTGGATCGACGTCTTCTCCGGCGGGGTGCGCCGCAACTCGGCCACCGCGCGATTGAGCGCGTCGACCCGGTCGGCGGTGATCCGCTTCTCGTCCAGCCGGAACCGCCACCGGTCGGTGAGGTCGTTCAGCGAGCTCGCGGCCAGCAGGGCACCCGAACTGTCGGTGAGCATCACCCCCTCGTCGCGCAGGCCGTCGTCCGGGTCCGGGCAGCCGCCCGTGTGCAGCGGCTGGTCGGACCAGATCGGATCGGCCGCGTCCACCGGGGCGAACAGGCCGACCACACGCAGCCGGGTCGAACCGAACTGGGCGGTCATGGCCAGGCCGTCACCGACCTTGACGCCGAACGCGGTCGCGGCCTGCTCGGTCACCATCACCTCGGTCGTCCCCGACGACGCGGGCGCACGCCCGTCGACGATCCTGACCGCCGCCTCGGTGGCCGGCTCGTAGCGCAACACCGCCACGTCGGGGCAGGCCTTCGGCGGCGAACCGATCGGGAGGAACGCGTTCGCCCGGGTCTCGGCCAGGTACCAGGCGCCGGCGAGCACCCCGGGCAGCGGGCCGGGCAGGCTCTCCCGGATCTGCGGGAGCCGCTCCTCCCCGGCAGCCGAACTGGTCTCGCCGAAGGAGCGGGTACCGGTGAAAGTCAGGTCACGGCTGGCCGCGGGCAGCCGGTTGATGTCACCGGCCAGGCCGTCGTCGGTGCGGCCGTTCGCGATCCGGGCCGGGCCGGACACCAGGAACGCGGTCAGCCCGGCCAGCACCGCGAGCAGCAGGAGCTGACCGGCGAAGGCGCGGACACGACGCAGCACGCTCATCGCGCCACCTCCGCTGCGCTCCGGCGCCGCGATGAGGTGACAACTGAGCTGACCGATTCGCTCGCAAGCTCGCTCACCGCGCCACCTCCGCTGCGCTCCGGCGACGCGATGAGGCCACAACTGAGCCCGATGATTCGCTCGCAAGCTCCCTCACCGCGCCACCTCCGCTGCGCTCCGGCGACACGATGAGGCCAGAACTGAGCCCGATGATTCGCTCGCAAGCTCGCTCATTGGTCCTCCCCCAGTCGCAGACGGGATGCCGGCAGGCGGCGGGTCGCGGACATCGCGGTGATCGCGCTGACCGTCAGGGCGATCAGCACCAGCAGCGCCGCGCTGCCGACCGTGCGGCCCCACAGGACCTGCAGGATCGCGTCCGGCACCGGCCGGCGGGCCGACGGGGTGAGGACCAGCAGCGGCGCCATCCCGGCGGCGACCAGCAGGCCCACGCCGAGACCGGTGAGCGCACCGAGCCCGGCGAGCAGCACCTGCTCGACGATCATCGAGCGGGCCAGCAGCCGCGGACCGGCACCAAGGGTGTGCAGAACGGCGAGTTCGACCGAACGGTGCCGGGCCGTGGCCCGGGCGTCGGCGGCGATCCCGGCCGCGGCGAGCACCATCGCGCCCAGCGCCGCGCCGAAGAGTGCGAACCGGGTGACGGCGCCGAGCGGGTCACTTCCGGAGGCCAACTCCCGCTGGTCGAGCACCTGCAGGCCGGTGAGGCCGGAGACGCCCGCCGGGTGTCCGCTGATCCACCATTCGCCGGTGTCGTAGACCGCTCCCAGGTCCCAGAAGAGCCGGCCCTCCAACGCACCACGGTCGGCCAGGACCGCGGCGGCCTGCGTCGTGCCGGGCAGCCGGTCGACGGTGTCGACCACCACCACCCGGACGGAGTCGCCGCCGATGGTGAGCGAGGTGACGTTGCTGAGAGCGTCCCGGGCGGCCCTGGTGATCGCGACCGGCACCGGGGGTGGTGGTTCCTTGCTGCTCAGCACGAGCCGGCCGGTGAACCGGTAGACGCCGGCCGTGGGCAGCACCGACCGTCCGCCCCCGTCGTCGGCCCGCCAGTCGTCGCCCTGGCCGCTGATCGACCAGTCCACCGGCTGCTGGGTCGTCGACTCGACCACGAAACCGAGCAGACCGGGGCCGACGGCCGGGAACGACCGGGCCTTGCCGGCGTCGGTCGCGCCGAGGTCGACGCGACGGCCGCCGGCGAAGACCGCGGTGGTCCGCACCGGGCCGGAGCTGCTGATCCGGCCCGCCTTCAGCTCGGCCGTCAGACCCGGGGCGGCCGTCGTGGACAACTTCGCGAGCAGCTTGTCCGGTGATCCACCGGTGGCGTCGTCCCGGGCCTGGACGACCCCGGCGGCGGCCGTCGTGTCCAGGGCGACCAGCTCGGCCGGGTCGGTGCCGGCGCCCAGCGGCACGGAATCGCGCCAGGCCGTCGCCACGGCCCGCACACCGGGCAGGGCGGCGAGCGTCTCCCCCCGGTCGCGCGGGGCGACACCGCCGGTCTCGACCAGCCGCATGTCCGCACCCACCTGCTGCACCGCCTGGTCGACACGGGACTGCTGGGCGGTGGCGGCCAGACACCAGGAGACGGTGGCGGCGGCGACCGCGAGGGCCAGCATCACCATCGGACCGGCATGCGCCCGGCGGCCCGCCTGCCACGTGCCGAGCAACGTGGCCAGGGACCGGCCGCGGCTCAGGCGCGCCGCGGTCAGCTTGGCGACCGGTGGGAGCAGCCGGACGGCCAGCACCGCACCGGTCAGCACGCCGAGAGTCGGCGCCGCGGCCAGCAGCGGGTCGACGCCGAGGCTGCCGCCGGTCGGCGTGGCGTACTGCCGCAGCTGCAGCCAGGCCAGCGCGGCCAGCGCGACCACGACCAGGTCCAGCCCGGCCCGGCGCAGCATCGGCAGGCGCTTGCGGCCGGCGGTCTCCGCCACGTAGGTACGGCCGCGGCGCAGCGACGGAGCGGTCAGGGCCAGCACGCCACCCAGCGCGACCAGGACACCGGCCGTCCAGACGCCGGCATCCGCGGCCAGCTCGGGATACTTGAGCCGCAGAAGCGCGACGGCGAGCGGCGGACCGATCAGCGCCGCCGGCAGCACCAGGGCGAACGCTTCGACAGCGGCCAGGCCGGCCAGCTGGCGACGGGACGCGCCGCGGGCCCGCAACAGCGCGGTCTCGCCCTTGCGGGACTCGGCGAGCAGCACGGCGACCAGCGTCAACGCGTAGCCGCCGAGGACGACGACCAGCAGGATCGGCGTGACCATGGTGGACCGGCGGACCAGGTCGGCCCGGGTGAGGCGGTCGGCCAGCCCCGGCAGGCCGGTGGTCACCGTCGCCGAGGTGCCGAGGCCCGACGTCTGCGGAAGGCTCTCCTCGGTCGCGACGACCCTTTCCGCAGCACGGCGGATGGAGTCCAGCGTCGGATCGGTCAGATCCGGCTCGGCGAGCCAGCCGCCCGACGCCTCGGCGAAGAACGCCGGATCGGTGCTGACGATCGGGCCGTACGTGGCCGTGTCCGGTCGGCGGCCCGCGGCCACGTCCGGAGTGAGCAGCCAGAACGGGTCGGCCAGGTCGCGGGGCCGCCACACGCCGGAGACCGTGTGGGACAGCACCTTGCCGGTGCGCCGGTCCTCCAGCCGCAGCACCTTGCCGCTGCTCAGCCCGAGGGCGGTCGCGGCCGGCTGGGCCAGCGTGACCTGTCGCGGGCCGGTCGGCCAGGCGCCGGAGACCAGCTCGGCGTGCCGTTCGAGGTCGTCGAGCTGGACCAGGGACGCGTAGATCACGCCGGAGGAGTCCGGGACCGCGGTGCCGGTCGCGCCGCGAACGGCCCAGCCGGAGCCGTACCGGGCGGCGCTGATCCGGGCCGGGGCGTAGGCGTTCCGCACGGCCTGGTCCCGGGCTGCCGCATCCTTGTCGAGAGCGCCGCGGACCAGCACGGAACGTTCATCCGGGCCGGCGGCGGCGACGGTGGCGCTGACGGCTTCGCCGGCCGAGGCGGTGGCGTACGCGGTCAGACCTGTGAGCAGAAGCGTTGCGGCGATCATGACCGCGGCCGCCGCGGCGAGCAGTCCCCGGGCTGCCGCCGCACGCCGGACAATCAGCGCCATCGGCGCCCAGCTTCGAGCATGCGGCGGATCTTACTGTGTCTGATGGCCTCGCTTCGCTCGGCGGCATTTCGCCCCTTGAGGTGGGTGGGGGGGGGGGCGGGGGGGGGGGGGGGGGGGGGGGGGGGGGGTGGTGGGGGGGGGGGGCGGGGGGGGGGGGGCGGGGGGTGGGGGGGGGGGGGGGGGCGGGGGGGGGG
>NZ_JBIRWQ010000034.1:0-34429 GCF_044388125.1 Actinoplanes sp. NPDC020271 | reverse complement strand
GGGCCCGGCCCCGGGGCCCCCCCCCCCCGCGCCCAACCCCCCCCCCCCCCCCCCCCCTGCCGCCCTGGGGGCTTATATTGGTGTTTCTGTGGCCCGCGCTCCGCTCGCCATCGACGGGCGAAATGCGTTGGCGGCGGGGTCGAACCATGCGGTGGACGCCGGGTGTGGTTTTGGGTAGCCGTGCCCACCCACGGAGGACGTCCTTGCGGGCTGAGCAGGGCGCGGGGCGCCCAGAACGCTCAGCTCGCAAGGGTCTCCGCGGGAGCGACGGTCGGTACCCCGGCGGAGCCGGGCCATGACGAACTTGCTTGGTTTCAGGGCTGGCTGCGCGGGCTTTCCGGGGCCAGGGTGTCGATGAACTCGTGCGGGTCGTGGATCTCGGTGTTGCGGCGGGCGGCGTTGGCCTCGGCCTTGAGCTGCGTGTTCACCTGCGCGGTGTGCGCGCCGGGGATCGCGGCGACCGTGTAGTAGGCCTTCTCGGCGAGGGCGTAGGCGGCCCGGTACTCGTGGGCGGCGAACGCCTTCGCGGCCAGCCCGAGCAGGGCGTCGGCTGCTTTCAGCGACGCGCGGCCCTTACCGGCGGGGACGGTCGCGGCCACCCGGTCGGCGGCCTCCCAGTAGGCGGCGGTCAGGAAGCGGTCGCTGTTGTCGCGGTCGAACTGGCTGAAGTCCCAGTTCAGGTCGATGTAGCTCATCATCGAGTTGTTCTCGTCGCCGGCGTTGGCGAACAGGAAGTCGCCGGACGGGCCGTAGTCGACGCCGGTGGCGCTGTCGTAGCCGTCGTGCGGGTGCGACATGCCCAGGTGGTGGCCGACCTCGTGGATCTGCGTCGTGGTCAGGCCGTATCCGCTGGCCACGACCTCGGGCGAGATGAACGAGAAGACGTACGTCTGGTCGCCGGTCTCGTAGTCGTCGTCGGCGTAACCGAGCGCCGGCACGCCGATGCCCGCCCCGACCGCGTAGTTGAAGACCGGCACCTCGTAGTCGGGCTTGCCGTCGAGCACGCCGTCGAGGTGATCACGCGTGTAGAGGTAGAGGTTCGCGAACGCCGGGTAGCCGGTCTCCGGGTAGCACGACTCGTCGGCCAGCTCGGCCAGGTAGCAGGCCTGGTTCTCGGCGGTGTACGGCAGGTCCTGCTGGTCCTCGCCGATCCGGTTGCGCCAGCGCAGCTCGGAGAGTTCCTCGGTGACCAGGGCCGGCTTGATGTACTGCTTCGACGCGTCGACGCCGGCCCAGCCCTCGTACGTGTTGCTGTCGACGTTGATGCTCTTCGGCAGCCTCGCTCCGGGCAGTTCGACCGGGTAGAGCGGTGACGTGGTCATCAGCAGGTTCAGCGCCACGTACCGCGTGATCTTGGAGAGGTCACCGGCGAGCCGGCCGGGGTCCCGGAAACCGTTCTCGGCGTATTCCCAGGTCGGTGGCATCCGGTAGTCGGGGACGCCGTCGCCGTCCACGTCGGCGTTGTCGACGTCGTAGTTCGACGTCCAGGACTCGGGGCCGGCCGACAGGTCGTGGAACCAGACGCGCCGGGTCGCGCCGAGGCCGGTCTCCTCGTCGTCGGCGGTCGTCCCGCCCCACGCGATGATCTTGCGGCTCTCGCGGTTCTTGCCGAAGTCGTAGCCGGTGTCCGGATCGGGCTCTCCGGTCTTGGTATAGACGTGGAACTTGAAGTCGGAGCGCCCGAACCAGTTGATGAAGTAGATGGTGTTCCGGCGGGTGTCCACGCCGGCCGGCGGGTGGAAGGCCAGCCATTTCTCCACGCTCGGCGCGTCGATGTAGTTGTTCGACGTGATGTCCAGGACGTTCTTGGCCTGATCGTTGTAGGCCTGCTGGTACGCGGTCAGCGGGGCCGGCGTGGCCAGCTTGCCGAGCTGCCGGAAGAACGTGTCCTGGTACGCCTTGCCGGTGTAGTTGAGGCGGTAGTCGTAGGTGTAGGTGATGCCCAGCTTCTCGGTCACGCCGTAGGCCAGGCGGGAGCGGACGACCGGCTCGTACTTCGTGGCGAGGCCGGCGAGGAACTTGCTCTTGTCCGCCTGCGCCGGCGTGTAGCCGACGAAGACCACGTTGACCGGCACCCTCTCGGTCAGGCGGGGCTGCCCGCCGGGGTCGAGGTGTCCGAGCCGGGGCGAGGCCACGGCCGCACCGGCGGGTCCCGCCGACGCCGTCACCAGCGCCACGACCAGGGTCGCCAGGAAAGGGGTTCGCCATCTCATGTGGACACATTTCCATCTACACGCACCGATGGGAAGCCATTGACTAGGGTGAACCCGTGAGCGACACCGCCCTGGAGATACGTGGCCTGACCAAGACTTTCGGAACATACCGGGCGGTGGATCACCTCGATCTCACCGTGCGGCCCGGGACGTTCCACGGCGTCGTCGGGCCGAACGGCGCCGGCAAGTCGACCACGATCGGCATGGCGGTCGGCCTGATCCGCCCCGACGCCGGCTCGATCCGGCTGCTCGGCGGCGACGCGCTCGCCGACCGGCCGCGGGCCCGGGCCCTGACCGGTGTGCTACCGGACGGGCTGGACTTCCCGGAACGGCTCACCGGGGCGGAACTGCTGCGCTACTGCGCCGGCCTGCGCGGGGTCGCCTCGCCGGAGAGCCGCATCGCCGAGCTGATCGAGGTGCTCGGCCTGGCCAAGGGCGCGGCGACCCCACTGGCCGACTGCTCGACCGGTACCCGCAAGAAGGTCGGCCTGGCCCAGGCGCTGCTGCACGCACCGCGGCTGCTGGTGCTGGACGAGCCGTTCGAGGCGGTCGACCCGGTGTCGGCGGCGGCGATCCGGCGGGTTCTGCGCCGCTTCGTCGCGGGCGGCGGCACCACCGTGCTCTCCACCCACTCGATGCTGCTGGTCGAGCAGATGTGCGACGACGTCACCGTGATCCACAAGGGCCGGGTCGTGGCAGCCGGCCCGGTCGGTGAGGTCGCCGGGGACGTCGGCCTGGAGGACCGTTTCGTCGAGCTGGTCGGTGCCGACGCGCCCGGGTCGGCGGAGCTGGCCTGGCTGATCCCGGGATGAGCACACATCCCGGCGTGAGCACGCCGACCACCACCACCGCGCCGGCGACCGCCGTCGCCACCCTGGCCCGGATGCGGTGGACGATGCTGCGCCGCGCCCTGCGCGAGAACCCGGCGCCGATGGCGGCCGCGCCGGCCGGGCTGCTCGCCGCCGCCTGGCTCATCCGGTACGCCGTGACCGGAAACCGCCACACGCTCGGCATCCTGGCCGAGGCGTGGGTCCTGGGCTGGATCGTCCTGCCGCTCCTGCTCGGCGGGACCCGTGGCCGGCTGCGGCCGACCCAGTTGCGCCTGGAGCCGATCACCACCGGGCCGATGACGGCCGGTCTGCTCACCTCGTCCGCGGTCGGCATCGGCCCGGCCGTGTCGCTGATCGCGCTCGCCGCCCTGCCCGTGCACGCCGCCGTCACGCAGGGCGCCGGGCCGGCCGGGGTGGCCGCGATCGGCGCCGTCCTGCTCTGGCTCCTCGGCCTCACCGGGTCGGCCGTCGCCGTGGAGGCGGTCGGCCGGGCCGCCGGGCCGGTCGGGGCCGTCCTCACCGGGCTCTTCACCGGCGCGGTGATGGGAGTTTCCGGTTCCGTCTGGGCGGTTGCCCCGTGGATCGGCTCGCTGCTGGTCACCGGCCCGCCCGCGGCCACGATCCCCGCCCTGGAGCGACTGCCCGGGGACTGGCCGCTGGCCGCCGCCACCGGCCGCGGGGCGGCCACGGCCGGGCTGCTGATCGCGCTGGCGCTGCTGGTCGGCGTGGGCGTCGTCGCCTACGCGCTGCTGGTCCGCCGGGCGATCTCGGCCGGGGCGCCGTTCAGCCCGCGCCGCACTCTCACCGCGGACGCGAGGGCCGGCGCGGCACCGGGCCCGATCCGCGCGGTCACGGTCCGGGAACTGCTTTCCTGGGTACGGCATCCGCTGCGCCTGCAGTACCTGACGTTCGCCGTGGTCTACGGACTGCTGCTCGGGATGCTGCCGCTGCTCGCCCACGTCACGTTGCTGGCGCCGTGGGCCGGCCCGCTCGCCGTCCTGTGGGCCTCGGCGATGGCCGCCGGCCTGGTCGGGCTGGACGGCACCGCCCTGTGGATCCCGCTGCTCAGTCCGCTCGGCGAGCGCGCCGAGGTCCGGGGCCGCGCCCTGGCCTGGCTGATCCTGGCCGCGCCGATCGGTGTCGTACTGACCGTCGCCGGGATCCTGGTCGCGCCGGGTGTCGACCCGCTGCCGGCGCTCGCGGTGCTGCCCGCGGTCCTCGCCGCCGGGGCGTCCACCCCGGTCTGGGTGTCGCTGTTGCGGGTCCGGCCGGTGCGCGACGCCCGCCACCCGACCGCGGCCGACAACCCGACCGACATCGTCAGCGTGCTGCTGGCGCTGGCCGGTCCGTTGGTGGCCGCCGCGCCCGCGTTCGCGCTGGCCGTGTGGGGGCCGGGCGGTCTGCGACTGCTCGCGCCGGTGGCCGGTGTGATCGTGGGGGCAGCGACCGGCTGGGGGGCGCTCTGGCTGGCCGACGAGCGGGTCGCGCGGCGAGGCACCGAGATCCTGGCGGCGGCCGGTGATCGGAGCGCCCCGGCAGCGCCCGCGGTGCCGCTGACCTGGGACGCCGAGTGGTACCGGGAGAACAAGTCGACGGCGTGGGCGCTGGTGCTGCTGACGGTGGGGTGGATTCCCGTACTGCCGCAGGGGTTGCTGGTTCTGGTGCTGGACGTGCACGGGGCGTGGATCGTGGCCGGGCATCTGAGTGGGGGTGCCCGGACCGGAGCGGCGCTGGGGATGGTGGCGTTCGGTGCGGCGATGCTGCTGACCGGGCTGGTGTTGTGGGGGCGGCGGCCGCTCGAGGCTGGCGTGGGGGCGGCGGCTGCTCGGGTCGATACCGAGACGGCGCCCGTCGCGGTCACCGAAAGGGACTAATCGCCGCCGACCGTTCGGACAGATTTGTACAGAAAAAGTCGGATATTCCCGCATTCTGCGGCGACAAACGTCGGCAGCTCATTTGATCATTCCGGTGCGAGGGTCGCGGCTCACGGCGTACCGGGAAATCGTCGACCGGAAGCGGCAGCGGCCGGGACAAATGCAGAAACGGCCGCGGGCCGCATCCGTGAGGGATGCGGCCCGCGGCCGTGAAACGAAGTGCGTCAGTTCTTCTTCCACGGACCGTGCGGGCCGTGATCGGGACCCGGGCCGTGCGGGCCGTCGTGGAAGTCCGGGCCACCGTGCGGGCCGCCGTGGAAGTCCGGGCCACCGTGCGGGCCGCCGGGGCCGTGCGGGCCGTCGTGGAAGTCGGGGCGGCCCCAGCCGTAGTAGACCTTGAGCACGTAACCCCGGCGGAACCGCTCCCGCACCGGAATGCAGTCGTGGCCGGTCCACTGGCGGCGGAACTCGCCGCGTCGCCCGTCGCTGTGGCACGCGCCCGCGCTGCGGTAGAAGCCGAGCACCCGGGAGCGCGGCTGGGCGTGGGCCGCAGCCGGCGCCTTCGGCTTGGCCTGCGGCGTAGCGGGCGCCGCGGAGGAGGCCGCGGCCGGGCCGGCGGTGACGATCAAGCCGGCGGCGACGGCCAGGCCGGACATCGCGACGCCGCGCATCACCTTGTTCATAGGGATCACCATTTCGCTCAGAAAGGTAATTTCGGACAAACCGATCATATGGATGACGGGTCTTTTCGCTTGGCGACACACGTCCACGATCAGGTGACCCCGGATTGCCATTCGATCTTCGACGAAGCTTGATCAACCGAGCATTTGTGCAGCTCATTACGCATCCATGAAACGTCAACCCCGGCACCGCAGACGGGGTACGAATGTGGGGAGCCGGTGAACGGACGGTGGCCCGGCGCAGAAGAAGCGCCGGGCCACCAGGATGCAGAGCGTCAGACCGCGATCTTGTTCCGAGCGCCGGGCCGCAGGTAGACCACCCAGGTGACGACCACGCAGAGGGCGTAGAAGCCGATGAAGGCCAGGTACGCCGCGTCCGCGTCCTTGTAGGTGAGGAACGACTGCCGGAAGGCCAGGTTGACCAGCACCCCGCCGACCGCGCCGATCGCCCCGGCGATGCCGATCACCGCGCCGGAGATCCGCCGCGCCTGGTGGTCGTCGGACGCGTACTTCGACTTGAAGATCGCCGGAATCATCTTGTACGTCGACCCGTTGCCCAGCCCGCTGAGGATGAACAGGCTGATGAACCCGGCGATGTAGAGCGGCAGCGACCGCTGCTGCGCCGCCACCAGGACGACACTGGCGCCGAGCCCCATCGCGATGAAGTTCACGAACGTCACCTTCGCGCCGCCCAGCCGGTCGGCCAGCGCCCCGCCGACGGGCCGGACCAGGGAGCCCAGCAGCGGTCCGAGGAACGTCAGGTACGCCGCCTTGATGGGCGTGTTGAACTGGGTGGCGAACTGCACCTGCAGCACCTGCCCGAACGCGAACCCGAAGCCGATGAACGAGCCGAACGTGCCGATGTAGAGCAGCGACATCACCCAGGTGTGCCCCTCCTTCACGGCGTCCCGCATGCCGCGCTTCTCGTTGCGGGCCTGGCTGAGGTTGTCCATCCACAGCGCCGACCCGAGCGTGGCGAGCACGATCAGCGGGATGTAGATGCCGGCCACATATCCGGGGTGCGCGGCGCCGAACGTCGCCAGCACGAACAGGCCGACCAGCTGCACCGCGGCGACGCCGATGTTGCCGCCGCCGGCGTTGATGCCGAGCGCCCAGCCCTTGTAGCGGTTCGGGAAGAACGCGTTGATGTTCGCCATCGACGAGGCGAAGTTGCCACCGCCGACACCTGCGGTCGCGGCCAGGATCAGCAGCGTCGAGAACTCGATGCCCGGCTTGATCATGAACGCCGCCAGCACCGACGGGATGAGCAGCAGCGAGGCGCTGATGATGGTCCAGTTACGGCCGCCGAAACGGGCCACCGCGAACGTGTACGGGATCCGCAGCCCCGCCCCGACCAGCGTCGGCACGGCGGTGAGCAGGAACTTCTGGGCCGGGTCGAAGCCGTACTGCGGGCCGAGGAAGAGCACCATCACCGACCACAGCGACCACACCGAGAAACCGATGTGCTCCGAGAAGATCGAGAAGATCAGGTTGCGCTTGGCGATCTTCGACCCACCATTGGCCCAGAACGCCGGGTCCTCGGGGTTCCAGTCGTCGATCCAGTGGCCTTTGAGTGAAGCGGATGAAGGACGCTCTACGGCAATGGCGGTCATGTCACTCTCCCAAGACGATCTGCCCGTCGTCGACCCGGACCGGGTAGACGTTGATCGGGGGCTGGCCGGACTGGGAACACCCGGTGGAGAGGTCCCAGGAGAACAGGTGGAGCGGGCAGACGACCACGGAGTTGTCGATCTGCCCATCCGCCAGCGGACCGCCCTTGTGGGGGCAGACCGCCGAGACCGCGCGCAGGGAGCCGTTACGCAGGCGGAAGATCGCGATCATTTCCCCGTCGACGGCGTAGGTGCGTCCCTCGCCGAACGGGATGTCGGTGAGCGGGCCGAGGTTTACCAAAGAGATCGTTTTCATGAGCGCACCGGAACCTGGGGGAGGACGGTCAGGGGCAGGGAGGTACGGAACTGGCCGGGCGTGGCCGGTTCGGCCCGCTCCTTCCAGGGGTCCTTGTAGGACTGCACGGCCTCCTCGACAGCGGCGTCGAGAGCAGCGGCGATACCGTCCACGTCGTCGATGACGATCCCCCGGATCCGGTCGATGCCGATCCGCGGGACGAACGCGTACGTCCGCTCCAGCCAGTTGGCGTTCTCCCGGTAGTACTGCAGGAAGCGTCCGGTCAGCCGGATCACCTCTTCGGCCGAGTCCACCGTGGTGAGCAGGTCGCCCTTGCGGATGTGAGCGCCGGCCGCACCGCCGACGTAGATCTCCCACTTGCCGCCGTCGATCGCGACGACCCCGAGGTCCTTCACGTACGCCTCGGCGCAGTTGCGCGGGCACCCGGTGACCGCGAGCTTCATCTTCCCGGGGCCCTCGAGACCCTGGAAGCGCTCCTCGATCGCGATGCCCAGCGCGGTGGAGTCACCGACCCCGAAGCGGCAGAAGTCCGAGCCGACACAGGTCTTCACCGTGCGGAAACTCTTGGCGTAGGCATAGCCGGACGGCATGTCCAGGTCGGCCCACATCGCCGGCAGCTGCTCCTTCGGCACGCCGAGCAGGTCGATGCGCTGGCCACCGGTCAGTTTCACCATCGGGACCCGGTACTTCTCGGCCACCTCGGCGATCCGCTTGAGTTCGGCCGGGGTGGTGACGCCGCCCTTCATCTGCGGGACGACGGAGAACGTGCCGTCCTTCTGGATGTTGCCGTGAACGCGGTCGTTGATGAACCGGGCGTCCCGCTCGTCCTCGTACTGGTCCGCCCACATCATCTTGAGCAGCGAGGCCAGGCCCATCTTGCTCTTGGCGTCGTGCTCCCCGCCCGGCACCAGCTTGGCGAAAACCGACGAGACACTCTTGAGCTCATATTTCCGGATCGCAGCCATGAGCTCGGGCTTGGGCATCGGCACGCCCGGGACGTACCACGAAGCAGCCGGGTCTTCTTCCGCCGCTCCCCCGTTGGCCCACTCCACGATCCGCTGGACCAGGGGCTTGCAGGTGCCGCAGCCCTTGCCCGCGCGAGTCTTGTCCATGACTCCGCTGACCGTTCCGCAGCCACCGGCCACGACCCCGCAGATCGCGCCCTTGCTGACACCGTTGCAGTTGCAGACCTGGGTGTCGTCGGACATCTCGGCCGGCGACTCCTCGACCGCTCCCCCGATGTCGAAGATCAGCGACGACCGCTCGTCCGGAAGCGCGGTCCCCCGGTCGAAGTGCTGGATCAGCGACGCCGCCTTGCTGTTGTCCCCGACCAGCGTCGCACCGACCAGCACGTCGTCCCGGATGATCAGCTGCTTGTAGACGCCCTTCTTCGGCTCGTTGTAGACGATCACCTCGTCCTCGTCGTGCTCCGGGGCGATCAGGCCCATCGAGGCGACGTCGATGCCGGCGACCTTGAGCTTGGTGTGCAGCTTCGAGCCGGTGTAGGCCACACCGGTGGTGCCGGTGATGTGGTCGGCCAGCACCTTCGCCTGATCCCACAGCGGCGCGACCAGGCCGTAGAGGTTGCCGCGGTGCTGGGCGCACTCCCCGACCGAGTAGATGTCGTCCTGCCCCTGCACCCGCATCTGGTCGTCGACCACGATGCCGCGCTCGACCGGCAGCCCGCTGTCCGCGACCATCTGGGTGTTCGGCCGGATGCCGGCGGCGATCACCACCACGTCGCACTCGATGACCGTGCCGTCGGCCAGCTTGACCCCGGTGACCCGGTCCTTGCCGAGGATCTCCGAGGTCATCGCGTTGGTGATCACGTTGATCCCGAGCTTGCCCTCGACACTGGCCTGCAGCATCTGCCCGGCCTTGGGGTCGAGCTGGCGCTCCATCAGATGGCCCATCGCGTGCAGCAGGGTCACGTGGCTGACGTGGTTCTGCAGGCCGCGCGCCGCCTCCAGGCCGAGCAGGCCGCCACCGATCACGACCGCCCGCTCGTGGTCCCGGGCGTACCGGATCATGCCGCGCGTGTCGTCGAGCGTCCGGAACGCGAACACACCCTGGTGGTAGCCGCGCTTCGGGTTGTGCACGTTCTTCATCGGCGGCGTCCACGAGTAACTGCCGGTCGCGATGATCAGCTTGTCGTACGGGGTGGCCACGCCGTTGCTGTCGTGGACCGTCTTGTTCTTCGCGTCGATCCGCTCGATCTTGACGCCGGCGTTCAGCGTGATCCCGTTGTCCTGGTACCACGCCAGGTCGTTGAGGAAGATGCCCTCTTCCGTCTCCACCCCGGCGAGCAGGTTGGACAACATGATCCGGTTGTAGTTGCCATACGGTTCGTCACCGAACATCGTCACGGAGAAGTCCCCGTTGCGGGCGAGGATCTCCTCGACCGTGCGGGCCCCCGCCATGCCGTTGCCGATGACGACAAGCTTCTGAGTCACTGCGTCGGTCCCTTCGCATCCGGTGTGCAGTGAACTCTCGTGGCGGGTCGTTAACCCGGAAGACCACTTACGGTGACACTGTTGTTCGCAAATCCCTACAACCGGCGGCCCGCCGTTGTGAGACTGCGGGCACGGTCGTACCGGCTCAGCACCAGATCCGCGACACCCGCGTCCCGGCACAGCGGCGGCGTCACCGAGTCCGCTCCGGCATCGCTCAACGACCGGTAGAACAGCCCGTCAGCCAGCAGATACGTGGCAATCGCGACCCGTTGCGCACCCTCGGACCGCAGCTGCGCGACCACGTCCGGCACGCGGGGGCCGGTGCCGGAGACGTACCCCACGCGCGCCCCACCCGGCAGCTGCGCCGCCACCCCCGCCACATCGGCCCGCCACCCCGGATCCGACGAACCCGCCGCGGCCAGCACGACCGCGTCCGCCTCGGGCAGGTTCCGCCGCAGACTCGCGAGCAGCAGCGGGTCCGGCCCGAGCGGCGCCGTCACCGGAATACTCGTGCCGGCGACGGCCTCCGCGATGTCCACCCGCACGTGATATCCACACGACAGCAGCAGCGGCACCACCACGGCATCGGTCACCGTCGGCACCACGTCCGCGACCTTCGGCTCCTGCACGTCCACGTAGCAGAGCCGCACGTCCAGCCCGGGCCGCCGCCGCGCCACCGAAGCAGCCAGCTCCTGCAGCTGCCGGCGCCCGCCGGCCGAACGAGTCCCGTGAGCAACAGCAATCAGAGTGGTCACGCCGAACTCCTTAAAGATCAAATTCTTCATGTCCTACGTCCGCCGTGGTCGCCCTCCGCCGCTCCCGCGGGGACCCTTCCGGGCCTCGCAGGGCCGTGGCCGGCCCAGAACGCGAGGCCCGCAAGGGCGATCTCCGTGGATGGGCACGGTCAGACCACAAAACCCGGTTCGGCCTCATTGCCGGCGCGGCAACGGCGGCCCGGCAGCACATCGGGCGGCGCCGTGGAAGTGGCGGCCCGGCATGGACATCGGGCTCGGCCACCGAAGTGCGGGAGGGCGTCCCGCGGCGCATCCGGTCAGGCGGCCTCGTCCACGCGGAGGCGGTAGCCGCGTTTGATGACCGTCTCGATGTGCTTGCCGGATCCGAGCGCGGCCCGCAGCCGGGCGACCGCCACGTCCACGGCGTGCCCGTCGTTCCCTCGCGGCAGCGCCGCCGCGAGCTGATCCTTGGAGACGACCGCCCCGGGCCGCGCGGCCAGCGACGACAGGATCGCCATCGCCGCCGGGGCCAAGGCGTGCGGGACACCGTCGATGAGAGCGGCGTGCCCCCGTACCTCCAGGATCGAACCGGCCACCCGCAGCTTCACCGCACGCCGCGGGAGCTCGTCCGTGACCGTCTTGATCAGCGCCCCGAGCCGGTACCGTTCCGGCATCACGACCGGAATGCCCCGCTCGGCGAGCGGCGCCGCGGTCACCGGCCCGACACAGGCGGCCAGCGTCCCGCCCTGGAACGCGCGCCCCACATCGGCCCCGGCTTCCCCGGCGATCTGCAGGAACGCCTTCACCGCGGGCGCGCTGGTGAACGTCACCGCGTCGATCAGCCCGGCCGCGACCTGCTCGGTGAGCCGCCGCACCGGCGCGACGTCCGGCGGCAGCGCCCAGCGGTAGACCGGCACCTCGACAACCGCAGCCCCGGCCGCACGCAGCGCGTTCACGAACTCGGTCTGCGGCTCGCCGTGCTCCTGCACCACGATCCGCTGCCCGGCCACGCCGTCGCTGAGCAACCGTTCGAGCACCTCCTCGGAGGCCTCCGTCTTCGCCGCCCAGTCCTCGGTCAGCCCGGCCGCCCGGATAGCGCCGCACGGCTTCGGCCCGCGCGCGATGATCCGCGCACCGCGCAGCGACTCCCGCAGCGGCTCGCCGAGCCCCCACCCCTCGGCCGCCTCCAGCCAGCCCCGGAACCCGAAGCCGGTGGTGGCCACCACGAGATGCGGCTCCAGCCCGATGCACGCCTCGGTCGCCGCGCGCAGCGCCTCGTCGTCGATCAGCGGCACAATGGTGATCGCCGGCGCGCTGACCACCCGCGCGCCGCGCCGCTCCAGCAGTGCGGTCATCTCACTGCGGCGTCGCTCCGCGGTGACCGCCACGGTGAAGCCGGCCAGTGCGCCCTCGGTCATCCGGTCCCCATCCTGTGCTGCCGTTTCCGCTGCAAGAGTCCTAAGACCTGATTTCGGGAACGGTAGGTGAATGTTTCCACGGTGATAACGCCGACTCACTTCCCGACGCACCCCGCATGTGAGCAGTCGATCACCGCCACCCCTACCCCCAGTCTTCCCTCCTCCGCTCCCCCCAACCCCGGCTCCCCGCGCCCCATTAGCCCGACTTATCCCCAGCCCACGACCAGCCGGCGCCCAAGACCGCTCCCGATCCCAATCCAGCCCTCAGCAAGAGCCCCGGTCACTGGCCGGCTTCCAGGGGTGCGCTTCACCACGCCGGACACACGCCGCATCGCCGGCCGGGACCGGCCGGCTGGGGGTCGGAGCTGGGGGTCGGGGCGTTCCGGGGCTGGGGTTCGAGGCGTCCCGGGGCTGGGGTTCGAGGCGTTCCGGGGCTGCGGATGCACCGCTCAGCGCCGGCCGGGCGACAGCGACGGCGAGGCAGCAGCGACGGCCGGGACGGCGGGAGTGACCGGGTGGGCGCGGGCAGTGGCCGGGGGCGCGGGCAGTGACCCGGGGCGCGGGCAGTGACCGGGGTTCGGCTCAGCGGGGGTCGTCGGGGTGATCGAAGAGGGAGTCGGCGCCGAGGACTTCGCGGAGTTCCTTGCGGAGGTGGAAGGCGGCTATCCGGCCGTCCAGCAGACCGACGCGGTAGTCGGGGCCCACCTCGGGGTCGTCGGCGATCTGGGGGTCGCGGAATCCGGCGGCGCCGTCCACCCGTCCGGCGTTGTAGGCCACCAGCGCGTTATCCATCGATCGTTCTCCCTGTCCGCATATGTCAGGCGTCAATCTCGCACGCCTGGTGGAGTGGGGAAACCGTCCGTAGGTCTCGATCGCTCCACCCGTCAGCCGGTCCGGGGTGACCGGGCGGCATCCGCACACCGGCAACCGAGTGGAAACCGTCCTGCACCTGAGCGACTTCCCTCACATCGGCCCGCGGGCTCAGGAGGTGTTCGCGTCGACCCGGCCCGCGCCTTCGGAGGACGCGGGCCGCGCCGCCGGGGCGAACCCGGACGCGAGGGGGGTCGCCGCCGGCATCCGGCGGAACGGCGGGCCGACCGCCCGCATCGGCGAAACGGTAGGCCGGCTGCCCCGGCGGGAGCGGGGTCAGCGGGGTAGGAGGCCGCTGGCTTTCCAGAGGGACTTGGCCGGGCCGCCGCCGATGAGGTCGAGTTCGGACAGGTAGGTGACGATGCGTTCGCCGGCCCAGCGCATCGTCTCGCGATGGTGGGGGTTGGCGCGCGCGGCGCGGCGGCCTTCTTCCGGGTCGATGCCGACGGCGCGGTAGACGCGGGGGTCGATGAGCCGGGTGCCGGTCAGGTAGGCGGCGCGGCCGATGACCAGCTTGTCGAAGGCGAGGCGTGACTTGCCGGCGCGGCGGATCTGGCGGGCGAGTTCCTCGCGGGCGAAGCGGACGTGTCGGGCTTCCTCGACGACGTGGATGCGGGACACCATCCGCACCAAGGGTTGCACGCTCTCGTCGGCCATCGCCTCCCGCTGCAACGTATCGAGGATCTCTTCCGCGATGAGGATCGCGGCGAACATGCGGGGGCCGGTGGCGGTGTGGGCGATCCACTGGCCGAGCAGTTCGTCGATGCCGTGCGGGCGGTAGACCGGGGTGCCGAGACGGGCGATCATCTTGCCGAACATGACCGAATGGCGGCATTCGTCGCCGATCTCGGTGAGCGCGTACTGCGCGTGCGGGGCGGTCGGGTCCTGTTTGAAGTATCCGCGGATGAGCAGCTGCATCAGGATCGTCTCGAACCAGACGCCGAGGCCGGCGATGCTCGCGACCTCGTGTTTCGTGAGCTCGATGCGCTGCTCCTCGGTGAGGCGGTCCCAGAGCGCGGTGCCGTAGAGGCTCGATCGGTGGACCGGGACGAAGTATTTCCCGTCGACGAACGGGGCCTCCCAGTCGATCTCGATCGCCGGGTCGTAGGAGTGCTCGGCTGAGGATCGCAGCAGCCTGGTGGCCGTGCGGTCCCGATCGGTCACTGACATCGGCCCCTCCGAAGCTTGACGTTACCGGCGGTAACAGTTACTTCTAGTACTATGAACTCGGTCACTCCCCCCGTCAACACCGACGGCCGCCGCGGTCGGTGGGACGGTCATCGCGAGCAGCGCCGCGCGGAACTCACCGCCGCGGCGATCGAGGCGATCCGGCAGCACGGGCCGGAGGTCGGCATGGAGGCGATCGCCGCGCACGCGGGCGTCAGCAAACCGGTGCTGTACCGGTACTTCTCCGACAAGTCGGAGTTGTGGCTCGCGGTCGGGCAGGCAGCCGGCGCGATGGTGCTGGAGGCGATGATCCCGGCGGTCGCGTCGGTGCGCGAGGAGCGGGCCGCGATCGCCGCGGCGATCGACGTCTACCTGGCCCACATCGAGGGCGACCTCAACCTGTACCGGTTCGTCGTGCACCAACCGGACATCGCCCGGCACCGCGACGTGGTCGCCGACGTGGTCGACACGGTGGCCAGCGGGCTGGCGCGGATCTTCGGCGACCGGCTGCGAGCGCGGGGGCTGGACTCCGGGGCATCACTGCCCTGGGCGTACGGCGTGGTCGGTTACGTCCAGTCGGTCGGCGACTGGTGGCTCCGGCAGCAGCAGCCGATCAGCCGGGAGGCGCTCGGCGAGTACCTGACGACGTTCCTCTGGGGTGGCATCGCCGGCATCAGCCGCGCGGCCGACACGCCCGGCGGGTTCGCGGCTCAACAGGAAGGATGGGCAGTGCAGTGACCGATTTCGACATCGGCGACGCTGAGGGACCCGAGGAGGAGTACCGCGGGCCGGCGACGCTGCGACTGGACGACGGTGACGTGGCGGTGCAGGTGCGGATGTCCGCGCACTTCGAGCCGATCGAGGGGCGCTTCCGCTGGGCCGGGCGCACCAATCCCGTCGACGACCTGCGCGTACGCGTCAGCGGCGGCCTGCGCAAGGCGATCATCGTGATCCCTGGAGCAGCTGATGCTCCGGTGAGGCTGAGCGAGCCCGACCCGTGGGGCGGGGTACGGGTCAGTGGCACCGGGACACCGCCCTGGTTCCCGGCGGCGGTGGCGTCGTGACCGACTTCGACGTGGTGATCATCGGTGCCGGGCTGTCCGGGATCGGGGCGGCCTGGCGGCTCCAGAAGCAGCGGCCGAAGGACACCTACGCGATCCTGGAGGCGCGGGACGCGATCGGCGGGACGTGGGATCTCTTCCGCTATCCCGGGGTGCGATCCGATTCGGACATGTTCACGCTGAGCTATCCGTGGCGGCCGTGGCGGGAGCCGGAGTCGCTAGCGTCCGGGGACAAGATCCGGCGGTACATCGAGGACACGGCGTCCGAGGCGGGTATAACCCGACACATCCGATTCGGGGCGCGCGTGGTGAGCGCGGACTGGTCCACCGCCGACGCCCGCTGGACCCTGGAAACGGACAAAGGCGATGTCTGCACAGCGCGGTTCCTGTACGCGTGCGCCGGCTACTACAGCTACGACGAAGGCTACCTGCCCGATTTCCCCGGTATCTCGTCATACAGCGGCCAAGTCGTCCACCCCCAGTTCTGGCCGGAGAACTTCAACTACCAGGGCAAACGCGTTGTCGTCATCGGTAGCGGCGCAACCGCCGTCACCCTGGTCCCCGCGATGGCCACCGACGCCGCACACGTCACGATGCTGCAGCGCTCCCCCACCTACGTGCTCCCGCTCCCCAACAAGGACGGCGTCGCCGACCTGGCCCGCCGTCTCCTGCCCCCGAACGCCGCCAACCGGGTCGCCCGCGGAAAGAACGTCCTGGTCAGCCAGCTCTTCTACCAGGTCGCGCGGAAGCACCCGAAGCAGGTCCGCCGCATCCTGCAGGGCCTCGCGGGCCGTTTCCTGAAGAATCCCGGGTACGTCGACGAGCACTTCACACCGCGCTACGACCCGTGGGACCAGCGCCTCTGCGTGATCCCGAACGGCGACCTGTTCCACAGCATCACGTCCGGCCGTGCCTCGGTCGTCACCGACCACATCGACACGTTCGTCCCGGAGGGCATCCGGCTGAAGTCCGGCCGGGTCCTGGAGGCGGACGTCGTCGTCTCCGCGACCGGCCTGTCCCTGCAGGCGGTCGGTGGGATCCAGGTCAGCCTCGACGGCACCCCGACCGAGATCGGCCGGCAAGCGGCGTACCGCGGCATGATGCTCTCCGGCGTCCCGAACTTCGCGTACTGCATCGGCTACGTCAACGCCTCCTGGACGCTGCGCGCCGACCTCTCCCACCGGTACGTGCTCAAACTGCTCGACCACATGGACCGCCACGGTCTGGCCGTCGCGACGCCCGCCCGGCTGACCGGTTCCGGTCGTCCCCTGCTCGACCTCTCCTCCGGGTACGTCCAGCGCGCGCTGGAGAAGTTCCCGCGGCAGGGCGACCGCGACCCGTGGCTGGTCCGGCAGAACTACCTGCGGGACGTGTTCGCCACCCCGCGCGCCGACGTGACCCAGGACATGACGTTCACCCCGCGAGCCCGCCGATCCGCGCCCGTCCCCAACCCTGAGGTGGTCCGATGACCCGTCTCGATCCTTACCGGTTCGCCGGCCGCACCGCCGTGCTGACCGGCGCTGCCAGCGGTATCGGCGAGCAGCTGGCCTACGGCCTGGCGCACCGCGGCAGCGACCTGATCCTGGTCGACGTCGACGCCTCCCGCCTGGAGCCGGTCGCGGCCCGGATCCGCAACGCCCATCCCGGCCTCGCGGTGGCGACGATCGTGGCCGACCTGTCCGACCGGGCGGCCGTCTCTTCGGTCGCCGATCGCATCCCGGGCGAGATCGGGCTGCTGATCAACAACGCCGGCGTGGCCCTCGGCGGGCGTTTCGACCAGGTCGGCGTCGACCAGTTCGAGCACGTCATGAACGTGAACTTCCGTGCCCCGATGCTGCTCACGCACGCGTTGCTGCCCGCGCTGAGCGCGCACCCGGGCAGTCACCTGGTCAACGTGTCCAGCCTGTTCGGCCTGATCGCGCCGCCGGGGCAGAGCGCGTACTGCGCGAGCAAGTTCGCCCTGCGCGGCCTCAGCGAGTCCCTGCGCGGCGAGCTGATCGAGAACGGCATCGGCGTCACCACCGTGCACCCGGGCGGCATCCGCACCCGGATCGCGGAGAGTGCGCTGATCGGCGACGGCGTGCCGGAATCGGACATCGCACCGACGCGCAAACTGTTCGCCGCGCTGCTCAGCTTCCCCGCCGGCAAGGCCGCCGAGCAGATCCTGCGCGCCATCGAGAAACGCAAGGCGCGACTGCTCATCGCGGCCAACGCCAAGGGTCCTGACCTGCTGCAACGCCTGCTTCCCGTCGGCTCCGCCGAGATCATCAGAAGGCTGACCTCCGTCTCGGTCAAGGCCGCTTCCCGCTCCGAGGTGGGTGCGGGTCGATGAACTATCTGGACGTACGAGGCTCGCGCATCCGCTTCCACGAGACCGGTGACCCGGACGCGCCGCCGGTGGTGCTCCTGCACGGCATCGGGCGCAGCCTGGAGGACTGGGCCCTGCAGCACTCGCGGTTCGACGACGCGTACCGGGTGATCAGCATCGACATGCCCGGGTTCGGACTCTCCCAGCGGATGCCGGAGCCGACCAGCCTGCCCGTGCTCGCCGACGGGGTGTGGGCCACGCTGGACACGCTCGGCGAGACCCGGCCCGTGCACCTGATGGGCAACTCCCTCGGCGGCGCGGTGTCGATGAGAATGCTCGCCGCCGACCCGTCCCGGGTGACGACGCTGACGCTGGTCAACAGCGCCGGGTTCGGCAAGGAGGTCACCTGGGCGCTGCGGATGCTGGCGGTGCCGGGACTGGGCCGGCAGATGCTGCGGCGCATCGACCGGCGGACCGCGCCGCGGGTCGAGCGGACCCTGTTCCGGGATCGGGCGCTGGTCACGCCGGAGCGGGTCGAGATGGCGATCAGGATCGCGCGGCAGCCGGACTTCGCGCCGGTCTACCTGGAGATCGCCAAGGAGCTCGGCGGGTTCCGCGGGGTGGCGGCCGCCTGGCGGTCCTCGCTGCTGGCGTCGCTGGCCGGGAACGACCTGCCCACGATGATCGTCTGGGGTGAGCGGGACATGATCCTTCCCAGTCACCACCTGGCCGCGGCGCGGGCGTCGTTCCCGCATGCGAAATCACACATGTTCCCGGACACCGGGCACATGCCGCAGATCGAACGACCGGACGAGTTCGCCGGGCTGGTGCGGCCGATGCTGGCGTCGGTGCCGGCTTGAGACCAGGGATCCGGGCGGCGGAAGGGGGCGTCGTCCGGATCCCGTTCTGCGACTTTCGCGGCTTTTTCCGCATAGTCGGGATGTCGACATCGGACGGCCGATAACGCCTGGTCAGCGCCGTATTGCCGACGCATGTCCCCCGTCCGTGGAGTTGCGGAACCAGAAGTCCGATGTTTGATGGAATGCATGCGTGGAGCGATATTCCTGATCGCCGCGCTGATCGGGGGATCCCTGGCCGGCTGCGGCCCGGAGCCGGTGGCAGCGCCGGCCCACACCGCCTCGCCGCCCGCGTTCTCCGCACCGGTCAGCACGGCCCAGCCCCTCGGTGCGGGGCAGGACATCCGTGCGCCGGAGCTGGCGGCCCGGGTCACGGTCACCGGCACGCTGTCGTCCGCCGACCGCTACGCGGTGAAGGTGACGGTCCAGGTGTTGCGCGGGACGTACGAGTTCGGGCCGGCGACGGTCCGGCTCCACCACGCCGACGGGCCGGACACCGCACCGTCCGGGACGAGGGCGGTGCCGCCGGTCGCATACACGCTGCACGCCGGGGTCACGCAGGCCTGGGAGATCCCGTTCGGCGCCGCCGCCGGGCGCAACGCGCAGGTCCAGATCGTCACGCCGTCCGGCGTCGTCCTGGCGTGGACCGCCCGCTGAGTCACTCACCCCGGACCGCCCGCCGAGCCGCCGGGGCTGGACCGCCCGGTGCGCCGGCACGCCCTGCCCTAGGCTCCTGATCATGACCAATCCCGCGCCGCAGGACCTCGGCCTGCTGGAGGCGTTGCACTCCACCCCGGCCCGCCGCTACCTCTCCACCGAGCCGATCGCCGACGACGTGATCCGCGACATCCTCGACGCCGCGATCCGCGGCCCGTCCGGCGGCAACAGCCAGCCCTGGGTCTGGATCGTCGTCCGCGACCCGGAGCTCAAGAAGCCGATCGCGGACTGGTACCGCGAGGGCTGGGAGCGGCACTACGGCTCCCGGCGCGAGGAGATCCTGAACGCGGGCGACGACGGCCCGATGAGCAAGCGCAGCTTCCTCGCCGCCGACCACCTGGCCGCCCACCTCGAAGAGGCACCGGTCTGGATCATCCCGGCCATCCTCGGCGCCGCCAAGTCCAGCAACCCGCGGCTCGGTTCCTCGATCTACGGCGCGGTGCAGCAGCTGATCCTGGCCGCTCGCGCCCACGGCCTCGGCGCGACGCTCACCACGCTGCACATCGGGCACGAGGCGGACGTACGCGAGCTCCTCGGTCTTCCGGAGAACGCGCTGACCATGGCGCTGGTTCCGCTGGGCTACCCGAGCAAGGGCCGCTGGGCGCAGCCGAAGCGGCGTCCGCTCGAGGAGGTCGTCTTCTACGACCGCTACCAGGCGTAGACCGTCCGTCAGAGGTCCGGCCGGGCTCGCGCTCGCGTTGCCGGCCGGGCCCGGCGTGGGCTTCACACAGGTGGACGGCCTGAGTACTGGCCGCTGGGGCGGAAGCGGGCCGGGCGGTTCGCATACTCCTCGAGGGCGTGCGCCAACCAGCCGGCGGTGCGCGCCACGGCGAAGATCGCCTCACCGGCGTCGGGCGGCATGTCGTACCGCAGAGCGAAAGCCGCCAGGGCAAAGTCGATATTGGGCAGAATTCCCGATTTAGTACGTGCGGCGCCGGCCAGCCCCGCCGCGGCCTCGCGCACCGCATGATCCCCGAGCAGCTCGAACAGCACCGCGGCCCGGGGATCCCCCGACGGGTAGAGCGGGTGCCCGAACCCGGGAATCCCACCGCTGACCCGCAAGTGCTCGGAGATGATCCCCACGGGGTCCTCCCCCGCGACCGCCCGCGCCAGCAGCGGGTGGACGTGCTCGCTCGCCGCCCCGTGCAACGGGCCGTCGAGCGCCGCGAGCCCGGCACTGACCACGGCATACGGATGCGCCCGCGTCGACGCCGCGACCCGCGCGGCCAGCGTCGAGGCGGCGATGTCGTGATCGGCGAGCAGGACCAGCGCCGCCTCGATCGCGCGCCGGCCCGTTCCGGACATGGGCTGCGCAGTCAGACGCGGCCACAGCAACGCACCAACCGCAACGGAGCTGCGCGCATCCGGGACGCCCGCAACGGAGGGGCCCGCATCCGGGACGCCCGCAACGGGGACGTCCGCGGCCGAGGCGGGCGGCACGGACACGCCCGCGACCGAGGCAGTCGAGGTGGAGACGTCCGCGGCCGAGGCGGCCGACGGCATCGGGAGGACCGGGGCGACGCCGGCCGGTGACGGGGTGCGGAGCGGGAGCGCGGCGACCATCGTCGCCGTCAGGGTCCGGCCGGTCGCCACGACGGCCGCCGGCGTGGTGTCGAAGCGGAGCGGATCCGCCGCCGCGACCGCCGCGACCGTGACCCGCAGGCGGTCGGCGAGCCGGGCCGACGGCGGGAGCAGCGCGCCGACCCGAGCGGCCAGCGCCACGAACTCCGGGTTCGCCGGGAACGGCACCCGATCGAGTTCACCGGTCCAGAGCAGGTGCGCGACCGCCTCGTACGTCGATTCCCGCGCCAGCACCGTCACGTCGCGCCCGCGGTAGAACAGGCCACCGTCGCGGATCAGCGTGATCCCGGTCTGGATGTTGGGGGTGGCACGTTTCCGGCCGGCGATCAGCGCGTCGACGTCGGCCTTGGCGAACAGGCTGCCCTTCCCGGCGGCGTTGCGGCGGCTCGGCAGCAGGCCCCGGCTGACGTACGCGTAAACGGTCGCGGGTTTGACCCCGAGCCGCTCGGCGACCTGGTCGGTGGTGAGAAGCTGCATGTGCGGATCCTCTCATGTTGACCGGATCAACATTGACCGGCCGCCGGTCAAGTCGAATCGTGAAGTCATGTTGACTGTGAATCCAGGACTCGCCGGTGTCGTCGCGTTCGACACCGAGATCGCCGAACCCGACCGTGACGGCGGCTCCCTTCGCTATCGCGGTGTCGACATCCGCTCCCTGGCCGGGCAGGTGTCGTTCGCCGACGTCTGGGGCCTGCTGGCCGACGGGGACTTCGACCGTCCGCTGCCGGCGGCCGAGCCGTTCGAGATCCCGGTGCACTCCGGGGACGTACGCGTCGACGCCCAGGCCGCCGTGTCGATGCTCGCCCCGCAGCGGGGTCTGCGGCAGCTCATCGACATCGACGACGTCCAGGCCCGGGACGATCTCGCCCGTACCTCGGCAATGGTCTTGTCGTATGTGGCGCAAGCCGCCCGGGGAGCGCGGGCCGCCGTCCCGCAGCGCCTCGTCGACGCGGGCCGCAACGCCACCGAACAGTTCATGATCCGCTGGCAGGGCGAGCCGGACCCGCGGCACGTGGCCGCGCTCGACCGCTACTGGGTGTGCGCCGCCGAGCACGGCATGAACGCGTCCACGTTCACCGCCCGCGTCGTCGCGAGCACCGGCGCGGACGTGCCGGCCTGCGTCTCGGCGGCGATCTCGGCGCTCTCCGGCCCGTTGCACGGCGGCGCCCCGGCCCGCGTGCTCGGCATGATCGAGGCGGTCGAACGGTCCGGCGACGCCCGGCGGTACGTGCGCGGCGTCCTCGACGGCGGCCAGCGGCTGATGGGTTTCGGTCACGCGGTCTACCGGGCGGAGGATCCTCGGGCCCGGATCCTGCGGGAGGCGGCGTTCGAGCTGGGCGCACCGCGCTTCGAGGTGGCCCGGGAACTGGAGCTGGCGGCGCTGGCCGAGCTGCGCGAGCGCAAACCGGACCGGGTGCTGGAGACCAACGTCGAGTTCTGGGCCGCGGTCGTGCTGGACTTCGCGGGCGTGCCGGCCGAGTTGTTCACCTCGCTGTTCACCTGCGCCCGGACGGCCGGGTGGAGCGCGCACGTCCTGGAGCAGAAGCGCCTCGGCAAGATCATTCGCCCGTCGGCCGACTACGTGGGCGTGCCGGGGCGCGAGGCCGCGGAGATCACCGGCTGGTCCGACGCCCGGCGCCGGAACAGCTGATCATGGAGACAATCGATTTCGGACGTACGGCGTCCGACTACGCCCGCCACCGGGCCGGTTTCCCGCCGTCGCTGATGGAGCGACTCGCCCCCTACCGGATCGGCGAAGCGGGCCAGACCGTCCTCGACCTGGGCACCGGCACCGGCACCCTGGCCCGCCTCTTCGCGGACCGTGGTGCCGTGGTGACCGGCCTCGATCCCGCCGAGCCACTCCTGGCCAAGGCGCGCGAGGCCCGTCCCGACATCACCTGGATCGCCGGCCGGGCCGAGGACACCGGCCTGCCGGGCGCCGCGTTCGACGTGGTCACCGCCGGTCAGTGCTGGCACTGGTTCCAGGCCGGCGCGGCCGCGGCCGAGGCCCGTCGACTGTTGCGCCCGGGCGGCCGCATCGTGATCGCGCACTTCGACTGGCTGCCGCTGCCCGGGAACGTGGTCGAGGCCACCGAGCGGCTGATCCTCGCCCACAACCCGCGATGGTCGCTGTCCGGCGGGACGGGCATGCATCCGCGCTGGCTGACCGACCTGCGCACGGCCGGGTTCGGCGGGGTGGAGACGTTCTCGTTCGACGTCGACGTGCCCTACACGCGGGAGGGCTGGGTGGGCCGGATCCGGGCCAGCGCCGGGGTGGCGGCGAGCCTGCCGCCCGAGGCGGTCGACCGTTTCTCGGCCGAACTGACCGCGCTGATCGACACCGGCGAGTTGGCCGTCCCGCACCGGGTGTGGGCCGTCATCGCGCGGAGCCCGGCCTGAGATCGCACCGGTTCCCCGCGCGGCAACACCAGCACAAAACATCTCGGCACCCGGGGCGCCGGCCCGCCACGGGCCGGCGACTGCCTCACACCGCGTCGACGGTGGACGGCTGCCCGGCCCGGGCCAGCGTGGCGTAACGGCCGCCCAGGGAGATCAGACTGTCGTGGTCACCGGACTCCAGGACCCGGCCGTGGTCGAGCACCACGATCTGGTCCGCGTCGCGGACCGTCGACAACCGGTGCGCGATCGTCACCGTCGTCCGGCCGCGGGACAGCTCGTCGAACGCGCGCTGCACGGCCCGCTCGGTCTCGTTGTCCAGCGCGCTGGTCGCCTCGTCGAGCACGAGGATCCGCGGGTCGCGCAGCAATGTCCGGGCGATCGCGATCCGCTGTTTCTCCCCACCGGAGAAACGGTGGCCGCGCGAGCCGACCATCGTGTCGTAGCCCTCGGGCAGCGCCTCGATCAGGGAGTGGATCTGCGCCGCCCGGCACGCGGCCTCGATCTCCGCGTCGGTGGCGGCCGGTTTGGCGTACCGCAGATTCTCTTTGATCGTCGTGTGCAGCAGGTAGGTCTCCTGACTGACCACGCCCACGATGTCCGACAGGTCGGTCAGCGCCAGCTGCCGGATGTCGACCCCGTCGATCGTGACGCGGCCCGAGGTCGGGTCGTGCAGACGAGCGATCAAGGCGGCCGTGGTGCTCTTGCCCGAGCCCGTCTCGCCGACCAGGGCCAGCGACGTGCCCGCGGGAACGTCCAGGTCGATCCCGGTGAGAGCCGCGCCCGACCGGGAGTCGTAGGCGAAGTGGACATCCTCGAAGCGGAGGTGGCCACGCACCTCGGCCAGGCGCACCGGCGACTCGGGCGAGTCGATCTCCACCGGGAGGTCCAGGTACTCGAAGATCCGCGCGAACAGTGCCAGCGAGCTGGTCATCGTCACGCTCACGTCGAGCAGGCTCATCAGCGGGCGGAACAGGTTGCCCTGCAGCGCGGTGAACGCGACCAGCGTGCCGATGCTCATCGCGCCGGCCGCGAACGGCAGCCCCGCCGCCAGGTAGATCGTCGCCGGGATGACCGCGAAGATGATGTTCATGGCGGCCATCCGCCAGCGGCCGGCCAGCTCGGAGCGCAGCTCCAGGTCGATCAGCCGGGTCGACGAGCCGGTGAACCGCTCGACCTGCGCGGCCCCGGCACCCATCGTCTTGCTCAGCTGGACGCCGTTGATCGACAGACCCTCCTCGATGATCACGTTGAGCTCGGCGAGCTCCCGCTGGCGGGCCGCGGTGATCTTCTGCCGCATCCGGGCGACGCGCCGGGTCAGATAGATCGCCGGCGGCAGCACCAGCAGCGAGATCAGGGTGAGTTGCCAGGTCAGCGCAACCATCGCGACGATGGTGGCGACCACGGTGGTGAGGTTGGCGGCGATGCTGGTCGCGGTCGACGTGACCACGGACTGCATGCCGCCGATGTCGTTGGTGATCCGGGACTGGACCTCGCCGGTCCGCGTCTTCGTGAAGAAGCCGACCGACTGCCGCTGCAGGTGACTGAAGACGTCGACGCGCAGCCGGTGCATGACCCGCTGGCCGACGGTGGTCGAGATCCACGTCTGCACCACGCCGAGCACGGACGTGATCGCGGCGACCACGATCATGCCGGCGACCAGCCACGACAGCAGTCGCAGGTCACTGTGCGGCAGGGCGACGTCGATGATCTCGCGGAGCAGGAACGGTGACGCCATGCCCAGCACGGACGCCACCACGATGATCGCCACCACCAGCGTGAGCTGCTTGCGGTGACCGATGAACAACGCGCCGATGCGGCGCAGCGACACGGATCGGGCCTGCGCCCTCTCCGCGGGGGTCACGGTCCGTCCCGCGCCCCGGCCTGGTTTGTCGGCCAAGTGCAAAACCTTTCCTCAGTACGTCGGGAACAAGCTGAGGTTACCTCAACATGAGGCTACAACGGTAATCGCTGATAGCTTGTTCCCGTGGAAGAGGAGTCACTGCACGAGGTGTTCTGGGCCGTCAGCCGGCGCATGCGGGAACAGACGCGCCGCGAGATGGAACCCTGGGGCATCGCGCCGTCCCAGGGCCGCGCCCTGAGCGTGCTGCTGACCGGCGGCCCGATGCGCCTGAGCGCGCTCGCCGAGCGACTCCGCATCGCCCCGCGCTCCGCCACCGAGGTCGTCGACGACCTCCAGGACCGCGGCCTGGTCGAACGCCACCCCGACCCCGCCGACCGCCGAGCCACTCTCGTCGCCCTCACCGACCACGGCCGCGCCACCGGAACCAGCATCAAGTCCGCCCGAGCCGCCGCCGGCGAAAGGGTCTTCGCCTCCCTCGACCCCACCGACCGGGCCACCCTGTCCCGCATCCTCCGGAAACTGACCACCGCCTAGCCCCACGGCGAGGTGCTCCCGCGAACCGGCCCGCAGCGGGCCTCACGCCTTCCGGCTGCGTCTCACCGTGGCCATCCGCGCCTCATAACGGTGAGACGCAGCCGGGCGGGGCAGGCGCGTGGGGGAGGTCGGGCACGGCCGGGGCTTGCGGGCGTACACGCAAGAAGGGTCTCAGGGCTTGCGCCGGAGGGCGGACCGGAAGACGAAGGCGCCGCACGCACCGAGCGCGCCCAGGCAGAGGATGGCCAGGTAGAGCCCGGCGGGGACGGCGACCAAGGACGTGGCGCCGAGGACGCCCAGGGCGATCAGGAAGATCAGGCACCAGGTGAGGGTGACCCGGGAGGCGTAGCCCATGGCGTCGCGGGCGAGGATGGCGCGCTCGTCGACGCGGCCGGACGGGCCGACGCGCAGGGACTGGGCGAACTCGTCGGCGGCCTGGGCCAGTGACGACGCGTCGACCACGGACTCCATCGCGATCTCGAACAGGGCCAGCGTCCGGTGTGCGCCGGTGTGCCCGGGGTCGAGGGCGAGCGCCCGGCCGAGCGCTTCCCGGGCGCTCAGCGGGCGGCCCGCCGCGAACAGCGCCCGGCCGTGGGTCACCTGCAGGCCGGCGTCGTAGCCGGCCAGTTCGACGGCGATCCTCAGGCCGTCGAGGGCGTCCCCGACCCGGCCCGCGGCCAGCTGCGCGTCGGCGAGCCGGTTGTGCAGGCGCGGGTTGCCCGGGTCCTCGCGGCAGGCGTCGAGGGCGGCGTCGATCGCCTCGCGGTGCCGGCCCAGCTCGGTCGCGGCGCGGCTGACCCAGTAGAGGGTTTCCGGCCCGTGCGGGTCGAAGTGCTGGGCGGCTTTCGCGGCCCGCAGGGCGGCATCGTGGTCGCCCATCGCGAGGTGCGCCCGGGCCATGCGGTGCCAGGCGTCGACGTTCTCGGGTTGCCGGCCGACGATCGGCGCGAGCAGGTGGGCGGCGTTCTCCGCACGACCACGGGCGAGAAGGTCGTCGGCCTGGGACAGCAGGGGCTCGGTTCGCACGAGTCCGTAGATCGGCGGCCCCGGGCCCGACCTTGGAAAACCTCACGTTGCGACCCGGGTGCGGTTATCCCTGCTCGCGCAGTTCGTCGCGGTAGCTCAGCAGGGCGTCGACCATGCCCTGGACGAACCGTTCCACCACCTGGAGCTCGGTCACGTCGAACTTCTCCATCACGGCGTCGGTGCGCGGCGCCAGCGGTGTGAAGAACGCCATGGCCAGCGACATCCCGGACTCGCCGTAGCGCAGGTGCACCACCCGCCGGTCGTTGCTCTCGCGCGCCCGCCGCAGGTGCCCGCCGCGCTCGAGCCGGTCGATCATCGCGGTCGTCGCACCGGAGGAGAGCCCCATCGCCTCGCCGAGCCGGCCCGGGGTCAGCGGCGCGCCGGCCCGCTCGGCGTGCATCACGGCGAGCAGCGCGTGCAGGTCGGGGCCGTGCAGGTGATTCTTCCCGGCGAAGGCGTGCCCGATGTGGTTGGCCTCACTGGCGTACGCGTTGAGCAGGTCGACGAGCCGGGAGCGCAACCGCTGCCGTTCCGCCGTTTCCCTTTCGGGGGCTTTTGTTTCCTCCACGGAGGTAAGTGTTGCAGATCCGTCCCGGGTCGGTAAGAATCTCGACTATCGAGATTCTTTGCTTTGGAGGCTTCATGAGACGGGCATGGGCGTCGCTGCTCCTGGCCCTGGTGCTCGGCGGTCTGGTGATCGGCCTCTCGGGGTCGACGAGAACCACCAACGATCCGAACGCCTCGCTGCCGTCGTCCGCCGAGTCCACGCGCGTGGCTCAGCGGCAGAAGGAACTGCCCTCCGGCCGGACGAGCGCGGCCCTGATCGTGGTGGCGAAAGGCGGGCAGGCGCTCACCGACGCCGACCTCGCCACGGTCCAGGGCCTCGGCCGGCCGATCCTCAGCGAGGACCGGAAAGCCGCGATCGTGTCGGTGCCGCTGCCGGCCGGCGTCTCGTCCGACGAGACCATCAAGCAGGTCGCCGACCTGCGCGCCAAGGTGCGGAACGGGCTGCCCGCGGGCGTGACGGCGCAGGTCACCGGCGGGGCCGGGTTCAGCGCCGACCTGGCCGACAGCTTCACCGGGGCGAACACCCGGCTGCTGCTGGTCACGGTCGTGGTGGTCGCGCTGCTGCTCCTGGTGACCTATCGCAGTCCGCTGCTCTGGCTGGTCCCGCTCTTCGTGGTCGGGCTCGCCGACCGGGTCACCACCGGGATCGTCGCGCTGATCTCGCAGCACACCAGCCTGCCGGTCAGCGGCTCGACCACGGGCATCGTGACGGTCCTGGTGTTCGGCGCGGGCACGGACTACGCGCTGCTGCTGATCTCCCGCTATCGCGAGGAGCTGCACAACCACGAGAACCGGTTCGAGGCCATGAAGGTGGCGCTGCGCGGGGCCGGTCCGGCCATCGCGGCCAGCGCCGGCACGGTCGTCCTCAGCCTGCTCACCCTGCTGCTGGCCAGCCTCGAGAGCAACGTGTCACTGGGCGTCACGGCCGCCGCCGGTATCGCGGTCGCCGCGGTGTTCGCGCTGGTGATGCTGCCGGCCGCGCTGGTGATCTGCGGGCGTGGGCTGTTCTGGCCGTTCGTGCCGCGGGTCGGGCAGGCCGGCGTCGAAGCGGAGAAGGGCATGTGGGCACGGGTCGGCCGGTTCGTCTCCCGCAAACCGGTCGCCGTCACCGTCGCCTCCGTGATCATCCTCGGGGTGCTGTCCGCCGGTGGGCTGGGCACGCGGCTCGGCCTGTCACAGACCGAGCAGTTCCGGGTCAAGTCCGAGTCGGTGGCCGGCCTGGAGACGCTGTCGAAGTACTTCCCGGCCGGCGCGGCCAGCCCGACCGTCGTGCTGACCAGCCCGGATCAGGCGCAGTCGGTGCTGGCCACGGTCGCTCGCACGCCCGGGGTCGCGCAGGCAAGGCTCGCCGAGCAGACCGCGTCGCAGGCCGGCATCCAGGTGATCCTGAACGCGGCGCCGGACACCACCGAGGCGTACGACGCGATCCGCGCGCTGCGTTCCGCGCTGGACGGGAGGGCGCTCGTCGGTGGCAGTGTCGCCACCAGCCTGGACACCCGCAACGCGACCCGGCACGACCTGCAGGTGATCGCCCCGGTGATCCTGCTGGTGGTACTGCTCGTGCTGGTGGTCCTGCTCCGGGCTCTGGTCGCGCCGCTGCTGCTGATCGTCACGGTGATCATCAGTTACGCGGCGGCACTCGGGGCCGGCTCGTTCCTGTTCGACCACGCGCTCGACAACCAGGTGCCGCTCTTCTCGTTCCTGTTCCTGGTGGCGCTCGGGGTGGACTACAACATCTTCCTGGTCACCCGGGCCCGGGAGGAGGCCGGCAAGCGCGGCACGCGGGACGGGATGGTTCACGCGGTCGCGGTCACCGGCGCGGTGATCACGAGCGCGGGCATCCTGCTGGCGGCCGTGTTCGCGGTGCTCGGGGTGCTGCCGGTGATCACGCTGACCCAGATCGGGGTGATCGTGATGATCGGGGTGCTGCTGGACACGCTGCTCGTGCGGACGGTCCTGGTGCCGGCTCTGGCGACGATCCTCGGGGACCGGTTCTGGTGGCCGGGGCGCCCGTACGCTCCGGCCGCCGGGACCGACGGCTCGGCGGCGCGGAACACCGCAGGGGACGCGGTCGACCGGGCCGAACTCACGGAACCGGCCGACAAGGCCTGATCCGCGGAGCCCCGGCCGGGCTGTCGAGCCCCGGCCGGGCTGTCGAGCCCCGGCCGGGCTGTCGAGGCTCGGCCGGGCTGTCGAGGCTCGGCCGGGCTGTCGAGGCTCGGCCGGGCTCACGGCGTACCGAATCGGGAATTTGATCTTGAGGTCAGGAGGCCCGGGCCGGGACACCGGCGAACGGGATCGCGGCCGGTGTCGTGTTCTTCTCGCCGGCCGGGTGCTGCCAGACGCCGCGACGGCGCAGCTCCGGCAGGACGCCCTCGCCGAACCAGTACGCCTCCTCCAGGTGCGGGTAGCCGGAGAGGATGAACTCGTCGATGCCGAGCGCCGCGTACTCCTCGATGCGGTCCGCGACCTCCACGTGGCTGCCGACCAGCGCGGTCCCGGCGCCACCGCGGACCAGCCCGACGCCGGCCCACAGGTTCGGCGAGACGACCAGGCCGTCCCGGTTCCCGCCGTGCAGGTCGAGCATGCGGCGCTGCCCCTCGGACTCGCTCGTGCGCAACCCGGCCTGAACGCCGGCGATGTCCTGCTCGGAGACGTTCTTCAGGAGGCGGTCGGCCTCGGCCCAGGCCGCGTCGGCGGTGTCCCGGGTGATCACGTGCAGGCGGATGCCGAACTTCATGTCCGGCTTCAGCGTGCGGATCCAGGCGAGTTTCCCGGCGACCTGGGCCGGCGGCTCACCCCAGGTCAGGTAGACGTCGGCGTGGTCGGCGGCGACCGGACCGGCCGCCTTGGAGGACCCGCCGAAATACACGGTCGGCGGGATCTCCGGCACACGGGCGAGCTTGGCGTTCTCGACCCGGACGTGCTCACCGGCGTACGTGATCGTCTCTCCGCGCAGCAACCCGCGGACCACCGTGAGAAATTCGGCCGTCCGCGCGTAGCGCGAGTCCTTGTCGAGGAAGTCACCGAACTGTCGCTGCTCGCTGGACTCCCCGCCGGTGACGACGTTGAGCAGCAGCCGCCCGCCGGAGAGCCGCTGGAAGGTCGACGACATCTGCGCCGCGAGCGTCGGCGAGATCAGCCCGGGCCGGAACGCGACCAGGAACTTCAGCCGCTCGGTGACCTCGGTCAGCATGGCCGTGGTCAGCCAGGCGTCCTCGCACCAGGCCCCGGTCGGGGTGAGCGCGCCGACGAATCCGAGCTGCTCGGCGCTGCGCGCGATCTGGCCGAGGTATCCGATGGTCAGCGGCCGCACGCCGCCGGCCGAGCCGACCGGCGTGCCGTGACCGCCACCGACGATGTCCCGGCTGTCGCCGTTGGTGGGAAGAAACCAGTGGAAGTCCATGCCCGGAGCCTACCCATAAATCCCATGGGCTCGATAGGATGCCTCAACATGATCGACGAGGCTGGGCGGGGAGGCCGCACACCTCGGCCTCGACGACGTGCTGCTCGCCGGCGCTCGCCACGTCACGCCGCGCCGATCGAACCGGGCACTCGCCGCGCGGAATCGAGGCGGAATGAAACCGGGCCGGGACTGAATGTCTCAGTCCCGGCCCGATCCCGCACCCCGATCAGGACTTGAAGACATCCTTGATCTTCTCGCCGGCCTGCTTCAGGTTGGCGCTGGTCTGGTCCGCCTTACCCTCGGCCTCGAGCCGCTCGTCGTCCGTGGCCTTGCCGACGCCTTCCTTGACCTTGCCGCCGACTTCCTCGGCCTTGTTGTCGACCTTGTCGTCGAAAGCCATCGCACACCTCCAGGTTGTCTGACCGACTTCCTTACCCCGCCGCTCCCCACTCATACCTCCTCCGGCACATCCGTCACACTTCCAAGATCAAGTTCTTCATCGCCTGCCTCCGCCGGGGTACAGACCGTCGCTCCCGCGGGGACCCTCGCGGGCTTCGCAGGGCCGTGGCCGGCCCGGAACGCGAAACCCACAAGGGCGACGTCCGCGGGTGGTCACGGTCAGGGCAACAAACCCGTCCCACGGCCGGCCGTCGTCGTCGAGCCCCGTCCGCCGTAGCCCGTGACCGACGCGGTGGTCCCGCCGCCGCGCGCCCCCGCTCCCGGCTGGGCGGCCTTCGCGGCGCGCCTCAGGTGGTGACGGCCCTCGGGGCGGGCGGTGCCGCTCGGCGGGTTGGACGGTGGGAGGGGTGGACGGTGGGCGGGGTGGCGGGACGGGGCTGGGTTATGGTGGGCGGCGAATTTGGGGGGCGCGGATGCCGTCGAAGAGGGACGTTGACGCGCCGACCGATGGCCCACGAAAACGGGCGAAACGGGCCGCTGCAAGAATCGTCAAAACTTCCAGCAACGAAGCAACCCAGGCGGCCACAAGACCGGCGAAAACCGGCAGAACGACCTCGACCGACGTCGCGCGGGCGGCGGGAGTCTCGCGGTCGGCGGTGTCGTTCGCGTTCAACAATCCGCAACGAATCTCCACCGCGACGCGGAAGCGGATCCTGGCCGTCGCCGAAGAACTGGGCTACACACCGAACACCCTCGGGCGGATGCTGCAGGCCGGCACCACCAACTCCATCGGTGTGCTGCTCCCCCAGCGACTGGCGCAGATCCTGGAGAACCCGTACTACTCGAGGTTCCTGATGGGTGCCGGCCAGGTCTGTGACCAGGAGGGTTACACGCTGCTGCTCACCCCGCCGCTGCAGGACTCGGTGCTCAAGGCGATCCCGTACGCCGCTGTCGACGGCTTCATCGTCTGCGGGCTGGAGATCGACCGGGGTGAGGTGGCCGAGCTGGACCGGCGCGACATCCCGTTCGTCCTGATCGACTCGGACCGCCACGAGGGCGCCCCGCACGTCGAGGTCGACGACCGCGGCGGCGCCCGCGAGGTAGCCCGCTACCTGCTGGAACTCGGCCACCGCAGGATCGCCGTACTCTCCATCGGCCCCGGCCCGGAGTCGGCCGGCCGCGGCCCGCTCGGCCGCCGGCTGGCCGGCATCGGGGACGCCCTGGCCGAGGCCGGCCTGACCATGGACGACGTCACCCTCGCCGAGGTGCCCTCGACGCGCCTGGAGGGCTACAGCGCGACAAAAGCCCTGGTGCCCGGAAGGCCCACGGCGATCCTCGCCCTCTCCGACGTCCTCGCCTACGGAGCCGTCGACGCCCTGCAGGAGCTGGGAATCAGCGTTCCCGACGAGGTTTCGGTGACCGGTTTCGACGACCTGGCCGAGTCCGCCTGGTTCCGCCCCCGCCTGACCACCGTCCGGCAGCCCATCGTGACCAAGGGCCGGATGGCCGCCGACTTCCTGATCTCGGCGATCCGCGGCGAGGACCAGCACCCGCACCAGACACTTGGCACGTCACTGATCGTGCGCGATTCAGCCGCAAAGCGCCCATAACCCTACCTCTGCAAGAACTTGCAGAAAGAAAGCAGCCTTCGGGCTATGTAACACGTGTTAGTTGCCTGCTAGATTTCGTCGCCATGACAGATCAACTGATCGCACCGCCCACCGTCGAGGCGCCGCCGGCATCCTGGTGGCGCAACGCGGTCATCTACCAGATCTACCCGCGCAGCTTCGCCGACTCGAACGGCGACGGCATCGGGGATCTGCCGGGCATCACGGGCCGGCTGCCGTACCTCAAAGATCTCGGGGTGGACGCGGTCTGGCTCTCCCCGTTCTACGCCTCGCCGCAGGCGGACGCGGGTTACGACGTCTCGGACTACCGGACCGTCGACCCGATCTTCGGCACCGTCGCCGACGCCGCCGAGCTGATCGCCGGCGCCCACGCGCTCGGCCTGCGCGTGATCGTCGACCTCGTGCCGAACCACTCGTCGGACCAGCACGAATGGTTCCAGAAGGCGCTCGCCGAGGGCCCCGGCTCGCTCTTCCGCGACCGCTACCACTTCCGCCCCGGCAAGGGTGAGAACGGCGAACTGCCCCCGAACGACTGGCCGTCGATCTTCGGCGGGCCGGCGTGGACGCGCGTGCCGGACGGCGAGTGGTACCTGCACCTGTTCGCCGCCGAGCAGCCCGACTTCAACTGGGACCACCCGGCCGTCCGGGACGAGTTCAAGACCATCCTCCGGTTCTGGCTGGACCAGGGCGTCGACGGTTTCCGGATCGACGTGGCGCACGGCCTGATCAAGGAGGACGGCCTGCCCGACGTCGGCGCGGACGCCGAATGGCACCTGCTCGGCGTCGGCGAGAGCCCGTGCTTCGACCGGGACGGCGTGCACGAGATCTACCGTTCCTGGCGGCAGATCCTCGACGAGTACCCGGGCGAGCGCATCGCGGTCGCCGAGGCCTGGGCGCCGAATCTGGCGCGGGTCGCTCACTACGTCCGCGAGGACGAGCTGCATCAGGCCTTCAACTTCAGCTATCTGGGTACGGCGTGGAACGTCCACGAGCAGCGGGCGATGATCGACGAATCGCTGGCCGCGATGAGCGCCGTCGGTGCCCCGACCACGTGGACCCTGTCGAACCACGACGTGGTGCGCCACACCACCCGCCTGCTGCAGACCGGGGACGGGGAGGTCGCCGGGCGCAAGGCGGTCGCCGTCGACGAGGCGGCCGGCCTGCGTCGCGCCCGTGCCGCGAGCGCGCTGATGCTGGCGCTGCCCGGCTCGGCGTACCTCTACCAGGGTGAGGAACTCGGCCTGCCCGAGGTCGTCGACCTGCCGCCGGAGGTGCGCCAGGACCCGGCGTTCCACCGTGCGGACGGCCAGGACGGCTACCGGGACGGCTGCCGCGTGCCGATCCCGTGGAGTGGCGACACCGCGCCGTACGGTTTCGGCCCGGACGGCGGCGGCAGCTGGCTCCCGCAGCCGGAGTCCTGGGCCCGGCTGAGCGTGGCCGCGCAGGCCGAGGTGCCGGGTTCGACGCTGGAGCTGTACCGCGCGGCGCTGACCGTCCGCCGCACCGACCCGGCGCTGCAGCCGATCGACAACCTGCGCTGGGTGACCGCGCCGGCCGGCGTGCTCGCGTTCGAACGCGAGGTGGCGGGCGCCCCGGTGTTCCGCTGCGAGGTGAACATGGGCGACGAGCCGGTGACCCTGCCCCGCGCCGGTGAGCTGCTGCTGGCCAGCGGCCCGGTCGAGGGCGGCCCGGACGGGGTCGTGCTGCCGCCGGACACATGCGTGTGGTGGTCCCTCTGATCTGACAACCGGCCCGGCCACCCTCGGACGGTGCGGGTGGGCGGGGTGGGGGGGGGGGGGGGGGGGGGGGGGGGGGGGGGCGGGGGGCCCCGGGGGCCGGGGGGGGGGGGCCCCCCCCCCCGGCGGCCGCCCCCCCCCCCCCCCCCCCGACCACCGGACCCCCGCGCGCCGCGGGGGCGC
>NZ_JBIRWQ010000033.1:0-107162 GCF_044388125.1 Actinoplanes sp. NPDC020271 | reverse complement strand
TGGTACTGCACTCGGGAGGGTGTGGGAGAGTAGGACGCCGCCGGACTCAACTTCGAGAAACGCCCACCCGGGTAACGGGTGGGCGTTTCTTTTTGTCTGAAATTCGGGGCCAATCGAGTGACGGTGGCCCCTGAGGCCGGCAACGAGTGTGACCGTCGCGTCCGAGGTCGGTATGCTGGGCGGCGGGCCGTGACTGGCGCGTTCGGATGGTTGACCATCGGGGAGCGGCCTCGTCGAGACGACGACATGCCGTGCGCCTGGGCCTCTTCACTACGTGATAGGGAGGTCCCATGTCTGAAGCTAACTCTGTTGAGCTGAATGCTGAATCCGTAGCTTTCCGTTCCGCCCTCGAGGTGGTCCGGTCCGTCGAGCCACGCATCGCCGACGCGATCACGAAGGAGCTGACGGACCAGCGGGAGTCGCTGAAGCTGATCGCCAGCGAGAACTACGCGTCGCCGGCCGTCCTGCTCGCCATGGGTAACTGGCTCTCTGACAAGTATGCTGAGGGCACCATCGGGCGCCGCTTCTACGCCGGCTGCCAGAACGTGGACACCGTCGAGTCGGTCGCCGTCGAGCACGCGAAGGCGCTGTTCGGCGCGCCGTATGCGTATGTGCAGCCGCACTCCGGCATCGACGCGAACCTGGTCGCCTACTGGGCCATCCTCGCCGACCGCGTCGAGGTGCCGTATCTGAAGAAGTTCGAGAAGCGGCAGATCAACGACCTGACCGACGCCGAGTGGGCCGAGCTGCGGCAGGCGTTCGGCAACCAGCGGCTGCTCGGCATGTCGCTGGACGCGGGCGGTCACCTCACCCACGGTTTCCGGCCGAACATCTCCGGAAAGATGTTCGACCAGCGGTCGTACGGGGTGGACCCGGCCACCGGGCAGATCGACTACAAGGCGCTGCTGGAGTCGGCCAAGGAGTTCAAGCCTGCGGTGATCGTGGGCGGCTACTCGGCGTACCCGCGGAAGGTCAATTTCGCGAAGATGCGCGAGATTGCCGATGAGGTGGGCGCGACCTTCATGGTCGACATGGCGCACTTCGCGGGTCTGGTCGCCGGTGGGGTCTTCACCGGGGACTACAACCCGATCCCGCACGCGCACATCGTCACCACCACCACGCACAAGAGCCTGCGTGGCCCGCGTGGTGGCGCCGTGTTCTGCCAGCCGGAGCTGTCGTCGCAGGTCGACCGCGGCTGCCCGATGGTGCTCGGTGGCCCGCTGCCGCACGTGATGGCGGCGAAGGCGATCGCGTTCGCGGAGGCGCGCCGGCCGGAGTTCGCGACGTACGCGCAGCAGATCGTCACCAACAGCCAGGCGCTGGCCGAGGGTCTGCTCAAGCGTGGGGTGCAGCTGGTTTCCGGTGGCACCGACAACCACCTGGTGCTGCTCGACGTGCACCCGTTCGGGCTGACCGGTCGTCAGGCCGAGCAGGCGCTGCTGGACAGTGGCATCGTCACCAACCGCAACGCGATCCCCTCCGACCCGAACGGTGCCTGGTACACGTCCGGCATCCGGGTCGGCACCCCGGCCCTGACCAGTCGTGGCCTCGGCGCCGCGGAGATGGACCAGATCGCCGAGCTGATCCACACGGTGCTCGCCGGCACCACTCCCGATCCGTCGTCGAAGGCGAAGTTCACGCTGGACGCGGGGCTGTCGGACCGGATCTCGAAGCAGGCGTCGGAGCTGCTCGCGCCGTTCCCGCTCTACCCGTCGGTCAGCCTCGGCTGATCCCCGTCACGCGCAACCGCCCCCGTGGGAGTCATCCTCGGGGGCGGTTTGCTGTGGGCTGAAGACCGCGGCACTCCGCTGTCCGTTGCGAAGCCGCTGCGGCGCGCGGTCGCTGCGGCGCTCGCCCCGCCCGGCCGGCTCCCAGGGTTGTTTCGGTCCTCTCGAAGGACTGCTGATGCCCATCCGGGCCGGCTGGGGTCATCCGCGGGATGAGAGGCGGTGGAGGGTGACCTCGGTCAGCCGGCCGGCGGTGACCTCGGCGGTCATGTAGGTGGCGTAGGGCTGGCGGCGCCGGTCGGTCGGTGATCCCGGGTTGAGCAGCCGCAGTCCGGTCTCGGCGGTGGTGTCCCACGGGATGTGGGAGTGGCCGAAGACCAGGACGTCCACGTCGGGGAAACGTGCGGAGCACCGTTTGTCGCGCCCGTCGGCGGAGCCGGTCTCGTGGACGATCGCGAAGCGCACACCTTCCAGCTCGACCCGGGCGATCTCGGGGAGGCGTTTACGTAGGTCACCGAAGTCGTTGTTGCCGTAGCAGCCGGCCAGGCGAGTCGCGCGTTCCTCGATTCGGTCGAGCAGGCTCACGTCCACCCAGTCGCCGGCGTGCAGGACGACGTCGGCCTCGTCGATGGCGGACCAGACCTCGGCCGGTAGATCGCGGGCGCGCTTCGGCACGTGGGTGTCGCTGATCAAGGTCAGTCGCATGGGTTCATCCTGCCGCTTGCCGACCGCGTGACCGGGAGGTGTGGCGGGGACCCGCCGACCGTTGTTCCGGTGGGAGCGAGACCATCGACTGGGATGAACATCCACATTCGTACTATATAAGTGTTTTCGCAAGGCTCGGCGGAACCGGTTTCGGAAGAGCTGTTATCGACGTTCGTGAAACACGTCATGACGATTGTTAAGAACGCATTGAGCTGCGCTTATGTCGCGGACGGCGGCGCGTGCGGGGTGAATCGAGGGTCACCCGGTACCGGTACCGGAACCTCGCAACATCCTGGACATCGATTGGTAACGACTCTTAGCGTCGTGGCACCGGGTGAGCGCTCTCCCAGTCCTGGTTCCCCCTCCCGTCCTCCCCCTAGGAGACCCCCATGAGACGCTCCCGCTGGCGGAGCAGCGCGATAGTCGGCCTCACGGCCGCAGTCGTCGCCGGTTACGCCGCCGTCACCATCTCCGGCGCGTCCGCCGCCGAGTCGCTGCTGTCCCAGGGCAAGCCCGCCACCGCGTCCTCCACCGAGGCGGCCGGCGCCTACCTCGCCTCGGAGGCCGTCGACGGCAATCTCGGCACGCGCTGGTCGTCCGCCTTCTCCGACCCGCAGTGGCTGCAGGTCGACCTGGGCAGCACCAGCACGATCTCCCGGGTCGAGCTGAACTGGGAGACCGCGGCCGCGAAGGCGTTCCAGATCCAGGTCTCGGACAACGCCTCCACGTGGACGTCGATCTACTCGACCACGACGTCGGCCGGCGGCAACCAGAGCCTGACCGTCACCGGCTCGGGCCGGTACGTCCGGATGTACGGCACTCAGCGCACCACCGCCTACGGCTACTCGCTCTACGAGTTCAAGGTCTACGGCGGCGGGACGACCACCACCATCCCGGGTGGGGGCAGCCTCGGCGCGAACGTGACCGTCTTCGACCCGAGCATGTCGAGCGCGTCGATCCAGGCCACGGCCGACGCGATCTTCAAGCAGCAGGAGACGAACCAGTTCGGCACCCAGCGCAACCTGATCGCGTTCAAGCCGGGCACCTACAACGGCCTGAACATCCAGGTCGGGTTCAACACCTCGGTGATCGGTCTCGGTCAGAACCCGCAGGACGTGCGGATCAACGGCGACATCACGGTCGACGCCGGCTGGTTCCAGGGCAACGCGACCCAGAACTTCTGGCGGTCGGTCGAGAACATCTCGCTCTACCCGGTCTCCGGCGCCGACCGCTGGGCCGTGTCGCAGGCCGCGCCGTTCCGCCGGATGGACGTGCACGGCGACCTGAACCTCGCGCCGAACGGCTACGGCTGGGCGTCCGGCGGCTACATCGCCGACTCGCGGATCAGTGGCTCCGAGGGCCAGTACTCGCAGCAGCAGTGGTTCACCCGGAACAGCCAGATCGGCTCCAACACCAACGCGGTCTGGAACCAGACGTTCGTGGGTGTGCAGGGTGCCCCGGCGAACAGCTTCCCGAACCCGCCGTACACCACGATCGGGCAGACCCCGGTGATCCGGGAGAAGCCGTACCTGTACCTCAACGGCAGCGACTACGCGGTCTTCGTGCCGAACCTGTCGACCAACTCGTCCGGTGTGAGCTGGGCGAACGGCAACACGCCTGGCACCAGCATCCCGCTGAGCCAGTTCTACGTGGCCAAGCCCGGTGACAGCGCGGCGACGATCAACCAGGCGCTTGCCCAGGGCCTCAACCTGATCTTCCAGCCGGGCGTCTACCACGTGAACCAGACGATCAACGTGACCCGGGCGAACACCGTGGTCATGGGCCTCGGCTACGCGACGATCATCCCGGACAACGGCGTCACGCCGCTGCAGACCGCCGACGTGGACGGCATCAAAATCGCCGGCCTGCTCTTCGACGCGGGCACCACCAACTCGGCGAACCTGCTGGTCATCGGCCCGACCGGGGCGTCGGCCAACCACGCCGCGAACCCGACCACGATCCAGGACGTGTTCTTCCGGATCGGCGGCTCCATCGCCGGCAAGGCCACCAACAGCCTGCTGGTGAACAGCAACAACACGATCATCGACCACATCTGGGCGTGGCGGGCCGACCACGGCAACGCCGGCACGTACGGCTGGACCGTCAACACGGCCGACAGCGGACTGATCGTGAACGGTCAGAACGTGACCGCGTACGGCCTGTTCGTCGAGCACTACCAGAAGTACGAGGTGATCTGGAACGGCAACGGCGGCCGCACGTACTTCCTGCAGAACGAGCAGCCGTACGACCCGCCGTCGCAGTCCGCGTGGCGCAGTGGGGCCAACGGGTACGCCGCGTACAAGGTGGCCGACTCGGTGACCAGCCACGAGGCGTGGGGCCTGGGCAGCTACTGCTACTTCAACGTGGACCCGAGCATCCACTCCAACAACGGTTTCGAGGTGCCGGTGAACTCCGGCGTCAAGCTGCACGACCTGCTCACCGTGTCGCTCGGTGGCAACGGCGTGATCGACCACGTCGTCAACAACACCGGGGCGGCGGCCCAGGGGACGGCGACCGTGCCGTCGTACCTGGTCAGCTTCCCGTAAGCAGGGCGGCACCGGCGGCGTGGGACCAGGCCCGGTCCCACGCCGCCGGCGTGTCAGGTGACCCGGAAGGTGGTGGCGACCGGTGCGCCGTCCGGAGACTTCACGCTGAGCTGGTAGGCGGCGATCTTCTTGCCGGCCTCCGGGAAGACCCAGCCGTACGGCAGGCTCTTGTCACCGATCCAGATGCCGGACACTCGCCCGCTGGTGCTGACCGTCAGGATGCGGCCGGACGGGTGCCGGAACGTCAGGTTGGCGTCGCCGACCTTGCCGGAGACCAGCTTCCAGGCCGGGTCGAGGTGCCAGTTCTGCGACCACTCCGGCACGTCGCCGAACGCGTCGGTCACGGCCAGGGCCGGGCGCTTCTGGTCGACCATGATCCGGCGGCGGTGCAGCGGGCCGTACACGTCGTCGGTCACCGCGAGGTTGTGCCGGGTCTTGCCGAACTCGGTGTCGATCGTGCTGGTGCGGCCGCCCTTGATGTGCGGGTCCGGCGGCGAGGCGACGTTCTGGCTGGACGGCTCGCGGCGGTAGTTGCAGAGCGGATCCGTGGTGTCGTAGCCGTAGCGGCCGAGCCCGACCAGCACTCGCGTGCCCGCGGCCGACCAGGTGAGGCCACCGGCCCGGTCCTCCTGGCCGTGCGCCCGGCGGTCCGGCCCGTAACGAACGGTGTAGAAGGTCGCGTCCGGATCGGTCCAGCTGGTGCGGCCGATCACCCAGCCGGTCTCGTCGTCCCGGAGCACCTGGGGGTCCTTCGGGCGCCCCGGCCGGCCCTTGAGCAGATCGGAGTCACCGACCTGCACGATCTTGCCGTCCGGCTCGGTCAGGTACTTCCAGACGCGATCCGCGTTCCGGGCCCTCTGCTGGATCTGCGCACCCTGATCGGCGTACCCCGGTAGCTCGGTCAGGATGTCCCCGGCGGTGCGCCAGAGGGACACGTTGACGTTCTGATACGACGACGACTGTTCGAACGTGACGCCCTTCGCCGAGAAGGCTTTCGGGGCCTCGGCCACGATCCGGTCGGCCGCGAAGCTGACCCACTCGGGCTTCTTCAGGATCTTGCCGGCGTTGATCATGTGGATGTTCGCCATCAGGCCGTGGTTGTGAACCGGCAACCGGGGCGGTCCGGCGTAGCGCTTCCCGGTCAGGACGGCGACGTCAGCGGTCATGCCCGGGATCAGCGCCGCCGAGTGGGTGAGCGCATAGAGGCAGTTCTCCGTCTGCAGGCGGCGCAGCGCGGTGCCCTCGTCCCAACCGGCCGAGTTGTCGCCCGGGTCCGGATTCGTGATGTGGAAGGTCACGGCCTGCCGGATCAGCGCGGTGAGCGAGGTGAACTGCCCGTCCTGGCCGGCGCGATAGGCCAGCGGGGCCACCCAGCGCAAACCCTGGAAGTTGAGCAGCCAGGCGGGGTCGGTGACCGGTGGCCGTCGCCAGGTCTCACCGGTGATCTCGCCGACGGTCATGGACGGCGCAGGCGGCAGGGTGACCTGGATCGGCCGGCCGTCGGGGACCCTCTCGTCGCCCGGCTTGTCGCACAGATTCTTGACGACGGGGTCTTCGGTGACCCTCACGGGCAGGGCCCGGACGACCGGCGACGGCACGAAGACCGGTTCGGCCTCGGCTCTCGTCAGCGGAACCGAAATGAATATGGCAGCGCACAGCACAGCGATCCCGGCTGCGAGCAGCCCGGTCCACCGCAATTTCGTCCCCGTGCGCGCCCCGATGTGCCGGCGCAACGAAATCTCCCCGTGATTTCCCGATGTGCGGCTGATCGTATTGATGATCTTGTCGTTATGGCCTCCCCCTTTCGGGCCAATGTGGTCGGTTGCGTGCCGTGATCATTGCGAAACCTTGTGTTGACATGGGTGAAGTTGGAGGCGTCTACTCCAAGACAACGGCGTCCCTCGATGTGGCGGAGGCGGCATGCGCAGGCTGACAGCGGTCGCGAGCTGCATGACGCTGGTGCTGGCCGGCTCCGCCTGTACGCGGGGCAACGGTGAGCCGGTGGCCGGACTGATCACCAAGACCGACACCAATCCGTTCTTCGTGACGATGAAGCACGGCGCGCAGAAGGCCGCCGAGGAACAGGGCATCGACCTGCAGACGTTCGCCGGCAAAGTGGACGGCGACAACGAGGCCCAGGTCCAGGCGATCGAGAACCTCATCTCGTTCGGCGCCAAGGGTTTCCTGATCACGCCGAACGACTCGAAGGCGATCGTGCCGTCGCTGGACCGCGCCCACAAAGCCGGCATGCTGGTGATCGCGCTCGACACGCCCGTGGATCCGCCGGACGCCGCCGACGCCACCTTCGCCACCGACAACTACCAGGCCGGAAAGCTGATCGGCGAGTGGGCGAAGGTGAAGTTCGCCAAGGACGGCAAACAGGCCAGGATCGCGATGCTCGACCTCAACCCGAACCAGGTGTCCGTGGACGTGAAGCGGGACCAGGGCTTCCTCGAGGGGTTCGGGATCCCGAACGGCGACCCCAACCGCATCGGCGACGAGAACGACCCGCGCATCGCCGGGCACGACGTCACCGACGGCAACGAGGAGGGCGGGCGCACCGCGATGGAGAACCTGCTCCAGAAGGATCCGTCGATCAACCTGGTCTACACGATCAACGAGCCCGCGGCGGCCGGCGCCTACCAGGCGTTGAAAGCGGCAGGGCGAGACAAGGACGTCACGATCGTCTCGATCGACGGCGGGTGCCCGGGCGTGGACAACGTGGCGAACGGGGTCATCGGGGCCACCTCGATGCAGTTTCCGATCAAGATGGCCGAGCTCGGTGTCGAGGCGATCGCCGAGTACGCCAAGAACGGCACGAAACCGCAGAACACCGCCGGCAAGGATTTCGTCGACACCGGCGTCCAGCTGATCACCGACGACCCGCAGGCCGGCGTGGAGGCGAAGGACTCCGCGTGGGGCAAGCAGAACTGCTGGGGGTAAGGCATGGCCACGACGGCGACCGATTTCGACGTACGACGACACGACTCTTTCGGCCTGCGACTGCAGCACACCCTGCACGGCAACCCGGTCCTCGGGCCGCTGGCCGTGCTGATCCTGGCGATCGTCGCCTTCTCGATCGTCAACACCCGCTTCTTCGCCGCGGCCAACCTGTCGCTGGTGCTCGTCCAGGTGACCGTGATCGCCACGCTCGCGCTCGGGCAGACGCTGATCATCCTGACCGCTGGGATCGACCTGTCGGCCGGTGCGATCGCGGTCTTCTCCTCGGTGCTGATGGCGCAGTTCTGCGTCAAGGCCGGGCTGCCCGCGGTGCTCGCACTGCTGCTCGGGCTGGCCTGCGGGACGGCGATGGGCGCGATCAACGGAGTGCTCGTCACGAAGATCAAGCTGCCGCCGTTCATCGTCACGCTCGGCACGCTGACCATCTTCTTCTCACTGAACTCCGTGGTCAGCAACAGCGAGACGGTACGTGGATCGGACATGCCGCACCTGATGACGTGGACCGGGGACGCCATGTCGATCGGGAGCTTCCAGTTGACGTACGGCTCAATCTTGATGCTCTTGCTCTTCGGGTTCTTCTATTACGCCCTGGGCCGGACCGCGTGGGGGCGCCACGTCTACGCCACCGGGGACGACGCGGAGGCGGCGCGACTGGCCGGGATCCGGACGAGTCGGGTGTTGTTCTCGGTCTACACGGTGGCCGGGCTGCTCTACGCGATCGGCGGCTGGATCCTGATCGGACGGCTCGCCTCGGCCAGCCCGAACGTCGGCACGGAGTACAACCTGGACTCGATCACCGCCGTGGTGCTCGGCGGGACCAGCCTCTTCGGCGGACGCGGTGGGGTGATCGGGACGCTGATCGGCGCGCTGATCGTCGGCGTCTTCCGCAACGGGCTGCAGTTGGCCGGCGTCGAGGTGGTCTGGCAGGGCTTCGCGATCGGCCTGCTGGTGTTGATCGCGGTCTCGCTGGACCAGTGGATCAGGAAGGTCAAGTCGTGACCCAGCCGGTTCTAGAGGCAAAAGGGCTTGTCAAGCGGTACGGGCGGGTGGTCGCGATCGACGGCAGCGACCTCGAACTGCTGCCGGGCGAGATCCTCGCCGTGATCGGCGACAACGGTGCCGGCAAGTCGAGCCTGATCAAGGCCCTGTCCGGCGCCCTGATCCCGGACAGCGGCGAGATCCGGCTCGACGGCGTCCCGGTGCAGTTCCGCAATCCGATGGAGGCCCGTGCGGCCGGGATCGAGACCGTCTACCAGACCCTCGCCGTCGCGCCCGGCCTGGACATCGCCGACAACCTGTTCCTCGGCCGGGAGGAACGTCGGCCCGGCCCGCTGGGATCGATCTTCCGGATGCTGGACCGCAAGCACATGCGGGACGAGGCCGCCCGGCACATGAGCGAGCTCGGCGTCGCCACCCTGCAGAACATCGGGCAGGCCGTCGAGTCGCTCTCCGGTGGACAGCGGCAGGCCGTCGCGGTGGCACGGGCCGCGGCGTTCGGCAGCAAGGTGGTGATCCTCGACGAACCGACCGCGGCGCTCGGCGTGAAGGAGGGCAACCGGGTGCTGCAGCTGATCCGCGACGTCCGGGACCGGGGGTTGCCGGTGATCCTGATCAGTCACAACATGCCGCACGTGTTCGAGGTGGCGGACCGGATCCACATTCAGCGGCTGGGCCGGCGGATTGCGGTGATCAACCCGTCGTCGCACTCGATGTCGGACGCCGTAGCCATCATGACCGGCGCCGCCCCGCCGCCGTCCACAGCTCTATCCACAGGCTGAGGGGAGTTATCCACAGGCTGTGTCAGTCGAAGGTGGCGATGCGGTGGTGGGGGGCGCCGCCGATCATGGTGAAGTCGCCGCCGACCGCGATCACGCCCAGGGCGCGGCTGACCGTGATCGCACGGACGCCGTGGATGCCGTTGGCCTGGGGGGCCCAGTCGGTCAGGTCGCCGTCGGCGTCGATCGCGGCGAGCTTGATCCGGGACTGGGAGTCGTCGGCGCAGTCGCCGAAGCTGTCGATGTCGGCGCTGGTGCAGGCGCGGTCGAAGTGCCCACCGACGTACGCCGTGCCGTCCAGCGCGCCGACCGCCTGGACGTCCCCGTCGAACGTGTGTGACCAGCGCAGCTCTCCGTCGGTGGTCCACGACTGGGCGTGGCCACCGAGACCACCCAGGCCCGCGTAGACGCCGGTGGTGTCGGCGGCCACCGCGTAGACGGCCGCGGCCGGGTTCGGGAGGAAGGTTCGGTCCAGTTCGCCGCTGCCGGCGTCGACCGCGGTCAGGCGACGGGTGGAGCGGACGTTGTTCGTACGGTGGAAGCTTCCGCCCAGGTAGATGCGGTCACCCGCGGTGGCCAGCGCGTACACCGGCGCGTCGGCGGTCGGCGTCCAGTCCGGGTCGAGATCGCCGTCGTCGATCGTGAAAGCGGCCAGCCGGGAACGGGTCTCGCCGTCCACCTCGGTGAAGTCCCCGGCGGCGTAGAGGCGGCCGTGCGTGACGGCCAGCGCGCGGGGAGTGCCCTGCACCTCGTGCTCGAACTGGCCCACCTCGCCGGTGTCGCCGTCGACCTCGGCCACCGCGTCCCGCTCCTGGCCGGAGACGGTGCTGAAGTCGCCGGCCGCGAAGACTGCGTCGCCGCTGACGGCGAGGGCGCGTACCGTCCGGTCGGCGGTCGGCTTCCAGTCCAGCAGCTCACCGGTGCCGGCGTCGAAGGCGGCCAGCCGGGACCGGGCGACCCGGTGCCCGTGCGTGATCGCCGCCGTGAAGTCCCCGCCGACGTAGACCGTGTCGTCCCGGAACGCGACGGCATGGACCGAGCCGTTGAACGCCGGCAGGTCGCCGTGCGCCGACGAACCGGCCGAGGCGTGGGCGGGGGAACAGCTCAGCACGCTCACGGCCGCGATGACCACGGTCAGGGCGAACCGCAGCCGAGGTGAGATACGCATGCCGGGTCAAACGGTGTGGCCTGTGCCGGGGATGCGGTGAAACTCTCAGCCCGTACCGCCGGGCGTCGATCAGTCCCGCATGGGGTTGCGCCGGTCTCGTCGGCGGACAGGCGCTCGGACCAGCCGGCGTCTGTTCGCGACCTATGCTGCCGCCAGCCTGGTGCCGGTGATGGTGCTGGGCACGGTGATGTGGCAGGGCTATCGCCGGGACGCGTCCGAGCAGGGTCGTCGCCAGGGGCTGGCCCAGGCCCGGGTGATCGCCGAGATGGCGGTCGCTCCGTCGCTGGACGGCGCGAACCTGGAGGACGGGCTGACCACCAGCCAGCTCGAAGGTCTGCGCCGGGCGACCGGGCTGGCCGTCTACCACGGCTCGGTGCTGCGGCTGCGGGTGCGCGGGTTCGCCGGCCAGGTGGTCTTCTCCGACGACGGCTCGACCGGTGGCGGGCTGCCGGTATCGGATCCGGACTTCCGGGCCGCGACGACCGGCGCGTCCCGGGTCAAGGTCATCGGCAGTTCCGGGCACGAGGTGATCCGGGTGGTGCAGCCGCTGGTGGCCGGCGCCTCCGGGCAGGCGCTCGGGGTGCTCGAGCTGTACCTGCCGTTCCAGGAGATCGCCGCGCAGATGCGCGAGCAGCTCAACGGCGTGACCGAGCGGATCGCCCTCGGGCTGGCCGCGCTCTACCTGGTGCTGGCGTTGCTGGCGTGGTGGACGACCCGGTCGCTGAGCCGGTACGCGGCCCGCCAGGAGTACAACGCCACCCACGACATGCTGACCGGGCTGCCGAACCGCGCCGAGTACCGCAACCGGGCCGAGGCGGTGCTCGCGACGGCCGGCCGCGACGGCGGGCACGGCGCCGTGGTGCTGCTCGACCTCAACCGGTTCAAGGAGGTCAACGACACTCTCGGCCACCACGCCGGCGACGAACTGCTGCGGGTGGTGTCGGCCCGGATGCGGGACGGCCTGGACGAGGGCGACATGCTGGCCCGCTTCGGCGGCGACGAGTTCGCGATGCTGCTGCCCGGGCGCGACGCCGTGCAGGCGGTGGCGGTGCTGGAACGGGTCCGCGCGGCGGTCGCCGAGGAACTGGTGCTCGACGGAGTGCCGCTGAGCATGGAGGCGAGCTTCGGCATCGCGCTCTACCCCGAGCACGGTCTCGATCTGCAGACGCTCAAACTACGTGCCGATGCCGCGATGTACCAGGGCAAACGTGGCACCGAGGACATCGTGGTGTTCACCGGCGGGACGGCCGGGCACCCGCACCAGTGGCTGAAGATCCAGGCCGAGCTGCGGCACGCCCTGGAGCGCGACGAGCTGGTGCTCCGGTACCAGCCGAAGGTCGGGCTGCCGGGCGCCGGGATCAGCGGCGTGGAGGCGCTGGTCCGCTGGCAGCACCCGGAGCGCGGACTGCTGCCGCCCGGCGAGTTCCTGCCGGCGGCCGAGCATTCCGGGCTGATCGCGCCGCTCACCGAGTGGGTGCTGCGCCGCGCGCTGGCCGATCAGGCCGGCTGGACGGCGACCGGTCAGGACTGGACGCTTTCGGTCAACGTGTCGGCCCGCAACCTGGACGCGCCCGGTTTCGTCGGTTACGTCGCGGCGCTGCTGGCCGAGACCGGCACCCGGCCGGACCGGCTGATCCTGGAGGTCACCGAGACGGCCCTGGCCGGTGACGCCGCCACCGCGGTCCGGGTGGTCAAGGAGCTGGGCGCGCTGGGCGTGGGCATCTCGGTCGACGACTTCGGCACCGGCTACACCAGCCTGTCGCACCTGCGCGGGCTGCCGATCAGCGAGATCAAGATCGACCGGGCGTTCGTCGCCGACGTCGACGGCGACCCGCAGAGCCAGGCGATCGTCCGCTCGGTGATCGAGCTGGCGCACGGGCTGGGCAGCCGGGTCACCGCCGAGGGCGTGGAGACCGTGGAGATCCACCGCTGGCTCGTCGACGCCGGGTGCGACGAGGCGCAGGGCTACCTGTACGGCCGCCCGGTGCCGTGGCCGCAGGTCACCGTCGAGCCGATCGCCGAACCGATCACCGAGAGGATCGCCCGATGAACGTCTTCCGTCGTGTCGTGACCGTCGCCGGCGTGCTGGCCGTGCTGGCGGCCGGCGGCTGCGCCGGGTCGGCGGCCGAGTCCACCGCGAGCGCCGGCCTTGACCTGACCGGCGCGGTGACCGCCGACGAGAGCCTGCGCGCGATGCTGCCGCAGAGCGCCCGGGACCGCGGTTTCGTGCGGCTGGTGACCGACGCCAGTTACGCGCCGATGGAGTACTTCGCGGCGGACGGGCGGACCATCATCGGTTTCGAACCGGACCTGGCCGCGGCGCTCGGGGCGGTCCTCGGCATCCGGGTCGAGATGGTGTTCGGGGACTTCGCCACGGCGCTGGACGAGGTCGGCAAGGGGACCTACGACGGCGCGCTCTCGTCGATGACCGACACCGCCGACCGGGAGGAGAGGGCCGACTTCGTCAACTACTTCAGCACCGGCTCGGCGGTCCTGGTACAGCGCGGGAACCCGCAGCGGATCACCGGGCTGGCCGGCCTGTGCGGGCAGAGGGTGGCGGTCGAGGACGGCACCGTCCAGGAGGACATGCTCCGGCGGGACCAGGCGACATGCGGTGACCGGCCGATGATCCTGGACGTCGGCCGGACCGGTGCGGACGCGCTGCTGCGGTTGCGGACCGGGCGGACGGTGGCGTTGCTGCTCGACTACCCGCCGGCGGTCGCGCTGGTGAGCGACTCGCTGACCGACGCGTACTACCAGCTCGCCTCGGACCAGCAGTACGAGCCCGGGCTCTACGGCCTCGCGGTGGCCAAGGAGAACACCGCGCTGCGGGACGCGCTGCAGGCGGCGCTGACGCGACTGATCAGCACCGGTACCTACGGCGAACTGCTCCAGCGCTGGAAGCTGACCAGTGGCGCGGTGACCGAGGCGAGCATCAACGGCGGAGATTGACGGGTATTGTGGCTACACGCTTGTGCAGTAGTCTACACATGTGAGTAGTGACAGCGACCTGACCGCGCGAGCCCGGATCCGTGACGCCGCCATCGAGCTCTTCGCCGAGAAGGGCGTCGCCGGCGCGACGATCCGGGACATCGCGCAGGCCGCCGGGGTCTCCTCCGGTCTGCTCCGGCACCACTTCGGGTCGAAGGAGGGGCTGCGTGACGCCTGCGACGAGTGGGCCACCAGCCGCGTCGCCGAGCTGCAGATCCGGTTCGCCGAGACCCAGCTGATCGGGGCGCTCCCGCCGGACACGATGATCCTCCAGCGCTATCTGGTGCGATCGCTGATGGACGGCTCGCCGACCGGAGCGAAACTGTTCGCCCGATCGATCGGCCACGGTGGGTTCTGGCTGGAGAAAACCGGCATCGACAGTGCCGACCCGCAGGCGTTCGTCGCCGTGATCGCCGCCATGAAGATGGGCATGTTCCTCATGCACGAGCAGCTTTCCGCCGTGCTCGGCGAGGATGTGCGCGTCATGCCCGGCTGGTTGCGGATGAACCGTGCCGCGGTGGAGATCTTCCGGCAGCCGCTGCTCACCCCGGAACAGGCCGACCAGGCCATGAAGGCGCTGGATCGGCTCGCACTCCACGAAGGGGAGAGCACATGAGCGAGCTTGCGAGCGAATCGGCTAGCTCCGTCACGACAGGCGGCCCGGCGCCGGAGCGAAGCGGAGGTGACGGCACGCCGGCAATTGATGCCGAGGGTCTCATCAAGCGATTCGGGAAGGTCACGGCCCTCGACGGGCTCGACCTGACGGTCCGGACCGGGGAGGTGCACGGCTTCCTCGGCCCCAACGGCGCCGGCAAGACCACCACGATCCGCATCCTGCTCGGGCTGATGCGCAACGACGGCGGCCGGGTGCGCCTGCTCGGCGGCGACCCCTGGGCCGACGCGACAAAACTGCACAGGCGATTGGCGTACGTGCCCGGCGACGTCACGTTCTGGCCCAACCTCACCGGTGGCGAGGTGATCGACCTGCTCGGACGGTTGCGGGGCGGCCTCGATCCGCGCCGCCGCGACGACCTGATCGAGCGGTTCGAGCTGGATCCACGGAAGAAGGGCCGTACGTACTCGAAGGGAAATCGTCAGAAGGTCGCGCTGATCGCCGCCCTCGCCTCCGACGTCGAGCTGCTGATGCTGGACGAGCCGACCTCCGGGCTGGACCCGCTGATGGAGGAGGTGTTCCGCGAGGTCATCCTGCAGGAGAAGGCCCGCGGCGACCGGACCGTGCTGCTCTCCAGCCACATCCTCGCCGAGGTCGAGGCGCTCTGCGACCGGCTGACGATCATCCGGGACGGGCGCTCGGTGGAGACCGGCACGCTCGACGACCTGCGGCACCTGACCCGGACCACGATCCGCGCCGAGCTGACCGGCCCGGTCAACGGCCTGGCCGGCATCGCCGGGGTGCACGACCTGACCAGCGCGGACGGGCGGGTGGCGTTCGACGTGGACGCCGAGGCGCTCGAGCCGGCGCTGCAGTCGCTGGTCGCGGCCGGGGTGCGCAGCCTGGTCAGCCAGCCGCCGTCGCTGGAGGAGCTGTTCCTGCGGCACTACGCCCGCACCGAGGCGGGGAGTCCGCGATGACCGGCACCGGCCGGCTGGTGCGGCTGATCCTGCGGCGGGACCGGGTGATCCTGCCGATCTGGGTGCTCCTGCTGGGCCTGCTGCCGCAGGTCTACCTCGCGGGCTTCCAGAAATTGTTCACCACCGACGTCGAGCGACTGGAGTATGCGCACGTCAGCGCGGCGAACGCGGGTTTCGCCGGGCTCTACGGGCCGCTCTCCGGCGACAGCCTGGGCGAGCTGGTCGTCTGGCGGGCCGGTTTCGTCCCGGTGATGATCGGCCTGGCCGCGCTGCTCACCGTCATCCGGCACACCCGGGCCGAGGAGGAGGCCGGGCGCAGCGACCTGATCCTGGCCACGGTCGTCGGTCGCTGGGCGCAGCTGGCCGCCGCGCTGCTCGTCACCCTGCTCAGCGGCCTGGTGATCGGCCTGCTGGTGACCGGTTCGATGATCGGGGCCGGCGAGCCGCGGGAGGGTTCGGTCGCCTTCGGCGTGCTGTTCACGCTCAGCGCCTGGCTCTTCGCCGGGGTCGGCGCGATCGCCGCCCAGCTGACCAGCAGCGCCCGGGGCGCCCGGATGACCGCGGTGCTGGTGCTCGGGGTCTCCTTCGTGCTCCGGATGGGCGGGGACATCTCGGCGATCGGGGACGGGCGTTTCGCCTGGCTGGCCTGGTTGTCGCCGCTCGGCTGGGTGCAGAAGATCATCCCGTACGGCGCGGACGACTGGGCCCCCGCGATCGTCGCGCTGCTGGGCACGGCGGTGTGCGTGGTCGCGGCCGTTGCCCTGCTCACCCGTCGGGACCTGGGTGCCGGCCTGATCGCCCCACGACTGGGCCCGGCGCATGCCGGTGCCGGTCTCTCCTCGCCGCTCGGCCTGGCCTGGCGGCTGCACCGGGGGTTGCTGCTCGGCTGGACCGCCGGGTTCGCCGCGCTCGGTGTCGTCTTCGGCGGGGTCGGCACGAGCGTGGTGCAGCTCGCCGAGACCAGCAGCAGCGTGGCCGACACGTTCAGCAAGATCGGCGGTTCCGGGTCGATCACCGACGCCTACTTCGCGTCGACGACCGGGACCTGCGCGTTGATCATCTCGCTCTACGCGATCCAGGCGGCGCTCCGGATGCGCGACGAGGAGCAGAACGGGCACGCCGAGTTGATTCTCGGAACTGCCGTCGGGCGTACCTCGTGGGCCGCGAGCCACCTGCTCTTCGTGCTGCTCGGCCCGGCCGTGGCGATGGCCGCGCAGGGCGCGCTGGCCGGCATGACCTTCGGCGACTCAGGGCCCGTGCTGGGGGCCGCGATGGCGCAACTGCCGGCGGTCTGGGTGCTGGGCGCGGTGGCCGTGCTGCTGGTCGGGGCGTTGCCACGGTTCGCCGCGGTGGCGTGGGCGACGGTGGCCTTGAGTCTGCTGATCCTGCTGGTCGGGCCACTGCTGGAGTTTCCGCAGTGGGCGATGGACGTGTCGCCCTTCACGCACGTGCCGCAGTTGCCGGCGGCGAGCTTCTCGGCCGTACCGGAAATTGTGTTGATCTTGATTGCGCTCTTGATCGGCGCGGCGGGACTGACCGCCCTGCGGCGTCGCGACATCCCCGCGTGACGCGCATCGGCTGGTTCGCACCGTGGTTTCAAGGCACGAACAACCACGGTGCGAACCAGCCGTCCGGCGGCGTTGCCGCAGGCCGGATCGACAGGTCAGTGCGACAACTTGCCGCGTTTCGGCAGGACCAGTTCCTCATGGTCCAACTCGCGGTTGAGCACCCGCAGGTTCTCGTCGTCGAGTCGGCCGGCGTCGCGCCAGCGCAGCAGTTCCTCGCGCTCGGCGTCGATCACGGCCTGGCGGACCATCAGCGCCGCCTCGTACTGCGGTGACGGCGGCAACTCCGGGGTGTCGACCTGTTCCAGCAGGTCGAGCCGGTGCCGGTAGCGGTCGAGGCGGATCTGGAGCTGCTTGCGCATGGTCTCCATCGCCTCGTCCTCGACGTTGTCGTGCTGCTCGCCCTGGATGTCGTCGAGCCGGTTCAGCGCGGCCCGCACCGCGGCCGAGCGGGCCTCGTTGCGCAGCCGCGCCTTGTCGGTCTGGTTCGCCCGCAGGCCCAGCCACTTGACCAGCGGCGCGAACGTCAGGCCCTGGCCGATCAGCGTGACCAGCACCACCGCGAACGCGCAGAACGCCAGCAGACCGCGGTTCGGGATGTTGGTGTTCAAGCTGTAGACCGCGGCGAGCGTGATCACGCCGCGGGTGCCGGCCCAGCTCAGCGCGACCGACTCCCGCCCGCCGAGCGATTTCTCCCGGCGCTTGGCCTTCGGCAGGTCCTCCAGTTCGTCGTCCTCGTCCTCGCCGCCCAGCCGGGTGTGCAGCGAGCGCGGCAACAATTGGGTGAGCAGCAGCCAGATCGGGCGCAGCAGCAGGACCACGGCGAGCGTGACACTGACCGCGATCACGATCGTGCTGGTCTTGTACTCGTGGAGCTCGTCCAGCACCTTGCGCATCTGGACGCCGATCAGCAGGAAGACCGCGCCCTCGAGCAGGAAGTCGATCAGTCGCCAGACAGCGGCGGTCTGCAGCCGGCTGGCGCCGGTCGCGTACCGCGGGGTGTCGTGCCCGATGATCAGGCCGGCCACCACGACCGCCAGCACACCGGAGAGGTGGAAGTGCTCGGCCGCCAGGAACGCGGCCATCGGGGTGATCAGCGAGATCGCGTTGGCGGTCAGCGGGTCGGCGCGCAGCACCCGCAGGAACCGGACGAGATAGGCGACCGCGACGCCGACGACCACGCCGCCCGCCGCCATCACCAGGAACTTCCCGGCCGTGTTGGAGAAGGTGAACTCCTCCTTGCCGACGGCGACCTGCTGGGCCACCAGCAGGATGGTCAGCGCGGTCGCGTCGTTGAGCAGGCCCTCGCCCTGGATCAGGGTGATCAGCCGCGGCGGCAGGCCGGCCTTGCGGCCGACGGCCAGCGCGGCGACCGGATCGGGAGGCGCCACGGCCGCGCCCAGGGCGATCCCGGCGGCCAGGGTGACGCCGCCGACCACGAGCGAGAGCCCGAGGCCGACCAGGAACGCGGTGACGATCACCAGGGCGACCGAAAGGCTGATCACGGTGCGTAGATTGCGGCGGATGTCGATAAGTGAAGAATCCAGCGCCGCGTTGTAGAGCAGCGGCGGCAGGAGGAACGTGAAGATCACGTCGGGTTCGATCTCGAAATTCTGGCCGGGCAGGAACGCGTAAATGATGCCGGCAACAGTCAGCAGGACGGCGGCGGGCAGGCCGGTCTTCCCGGTGATCCAGTGGACCAGCACGATGATCGCGATGGCCCCCAGACCGAAAAGAAGGGTCTCCTCGTGGCTCATCTCCCTATTCTTCGCTATTCCCGGTCACACAGTTGTGGCAGGTGGATGACGTGATCGGGATTACCGGCGGATTACTGACCGAAATGACCCAGCGAGGCACGGTGCCCCCGGACGACGGCCAGCGCGCGGCGGGCGAGCTGACGCACGGCGGCCTCGTCACCGTCGGTGAGTTCCGCGCGGACCACCCGGGCCGCCCGTTCGTGCAGCATGGTCTGGCTGGAGACGAAGAGCTGGTCGAACTCGGCGTCCGGGGTGGAGCGGTAGACCATCACGCTCTGCGCAACGGTGCTGTTCGGCTCCGGGTCCAGCGGGACGTCCAGGCGCTGCGCGGTCGCCCGGACAGCCTGGTCGAGGCGGGCGCTGTCGGCGGCGAAACGGGCGCCGAGCCGCCGCAGAGCCGGGCTGGTGGCCTTACGGGCGGTGATCCGGCCGAGCGCGATCTGGGCGAGATTGCCCTGGTGGGCGGTGCGCAGGAAGGCGGCGTCCGGATCCAGGCGGCGGACCGCCGTGGCGGCCGTGGCCGGTGCGACCAGCGCTGCGACCACGGTGAGGACTGTCGCGAGACGTCGAAGTGTCATAGCAAAACCCCCTATGTCGGTAGGAGCAGGCTAGCTGCGCCTAATCCGACATAGGGGGACTATTTACTGCTTATACCTCAGTAGCGGTAGTGCTCCGGCTTGAACGGACCCTCGACGTCCACGCCCAGGTACTCCGCCTGCTTCTTGGTCAGCGTGGTCAGCTTCACGCCCAGCGCGTCCAGGTGCAGGCGCGCGACCTTCTCGTCCAGGTGCTTCGGGAGAACGAAGACCTGCTTCTCGTACTCACCCGGCTTGGTCCACAGCTCGATCTGGGCCATCACCTGGTTGGTGAACGACGCCGACATCACGAAGCTGGGGTGACCCGTGGCGTTGCCCAGGTTCATCAGGCGACCCTCGGAGAGCACGATCACCGAGTGCCCGTCCGGGAAGCGCCACTCGTGCACCTGCGGCTTGATCTCGATCTTCTCGATGCCCGCGACCTTGTTCAGCCCGGCCATGTCGATCTCGTCGTCGAAGTGACCGACGTTGCCGACGATCGCGTTGTGCTTCATCGCCGACAGGTGCTCGACCGTGATGATGTCGGTGCCACCGGTCGTGGTCACGAAGATGTCGGCCTCGCCGACCACGTCCTCGATCCGCGCGACCTGCAGACCGTCCATCGCCGCCTGCAGCGCGCAGATCGGGTCGACCTCGGTCACCACGACGCGGGCGCCCTGGCCACGCAGCGTCTCCGCCGCGCCCTTGCCGACGTCACCGTAACCACAGACCAGCGCGAGCTTGCCGCCCAGCATCACGTCGGTCGCGCGGTTCAGGCCGTCGACCAGGGAGTGCCGGATACCGTACTTGTTGTCGAACTTGCTCTTGGTGACCGCGTCGTTGACGTTGATCGCCGGGAAGAGCAGCGTGCCCTCCTTGGCCAGCTTGTAGAGCCGGGCCACACCGGTGGTGGTCTCCTCGGTCACGCCGCGGATCTCCGACGCGATCTTGGTGAACCGCTGCGGGTCCTCGGCCAGGCTGGCCCGCAGGGTGTCCAGAATGATCGAGTACTCGTGGCTGTCGTTCTCCGTCGTCGACGGGACCGCGCCGGCCGCCTCGAACTCGACACCCTTGTGCACCAGCAGGGTGGCGTCGCCGCCGTCGTCCAGGATCATGTTCGGACCCTGGCCGTTGCCGAAGTCGAAGAGCTGGGTGGTGGCCCACCAGTACTCCTCCAGGGACTCGCCCTTCCAGGCGAAGACCGGGACGCCGGCCGGGGCGTCGACGGTGCCCTCACGGCCGACGACGACCGCGGCGGCCGCCTCGTCCTGCGTGGAGAAGATGTTGCAGGACACCCAGCGGACCTCGGCGCCGAGCGCGACCAGCGTCTCGATCAGGACCGCGGTCTGCACGGTCATGTGCAGCGAACCGGCGATCCGGGCGCCGGTCAGCGGCTTCGAGTCGCCGAACTCCTCGCGCAGCGACATCAGGCCCGGCATCTCGTGCTCGGCCAGCCGCAGCTGGTGACGGCCGGCCTCGGCCAGGTTGATGTCGGCGATCGCGAAGTCGAGACCGTTGACGGATCGAAGTTTGTCGCTCATGAAAAGAGGGCTCCTCCCTCTCAGGAGGCGCCCTTACGTCAACACACCGCACCCGAGCGTGGCGGACTCCGTTGTCCGTTGCAGCGCCTCTCGGATAGGCGTAACTACTTTATCTTCTTCGGCGCTTGATCACATGCGCCTGAGGGTTCCGTCGGTATCAGTGACGACGAAGGTGCCGTCCCCCAGCGGCTGCAGGTCGTTCTCGTCGATCGTGACGATGCCCAGGTCACCCAGCACCTCGCCGGTGCGGGTGCCGACCCGGTAGTGCCGCCACCACGGGCCGTCCGATTCCTCGTCCTCGCCGTAGACGACCACGATGGCGGTCTCCGCGTCGAGGTAACCACCGGTCCACTCGATCACGCCGACCTCGGGATCCTCGCCGAAGTCCGCGACCGTGAGCCGGGTGAGCACCTCGCCGCCGGGGAACGCGTGCAGCGCCACGTCGGCCTGGCCGTCGTGGTCGATCGTCATGAACTGGCGCTCGTCCGGTGAGACGTCGATCAGCACCCGGTCCGACCATCCGTAGTCGTGCGGCTCGCCCTCCGGCCCGGCGAGGAAGATCAGCGAGCCGTCCTGACCCTCGCCGACGTCGAGCAGCATGCGGCCGTCGCGGAGCGGGAAGTGCTCCGCGCCCTGTCCCGCGGCCGCCAGCGATCGCCGGCTCTCGACCTCGCCGGTGGTCGCGTCGAGCACGATCCAGGCGTCGTGCCCCGGCATCCCGTCCGGCGCGTAGACCCAGACCTTCGCGTCGTCGGCGGAGAACTGGACCGCGATCATGGCCGCCTGGCCGTTCGACGCCTCGGTGCCGAGATCGAGACGCCACTGCTCGCGGCCGTCCGGATCGATCCGGATCACCGCCGAGTCCCCGGTCGCGTAGACCAGGGCATCCCTGGTCGAGGGGGCCGACCAGCCCCAGAAACCGGGCGGCACGGGGAAGACCCGGGAGGACTCCAGATCTTCGGAGAACACTTCGATGCCGGCGTCGGTCCGGCGGGAGATCACGCGCACCCCGGGAGCCTAGCGACGGTTCCACCGGTCACGTGATGGGATGAGAAAACATCAAAGACCTTCCATGCCACCTCAAGAACCCATCATCCTGTACGTCGTGAAGCACCCCCACCCGATCCGGGAGATCGCCACGCGAGCCGGCCTGAGCCCGGCCACCGTCGACCGGGTGCTGCACCAGCGTGGTGGTGTCCGGGAGAGCACGGCTCGCCAGGTGCACCAGGCGATCGCGGCCCTGGACCGCGAGTTCGTGGCGATCGGCCCGGCGAAACGGGCGGCACTCGATGGCGAGGCCGGGCAGACCGCGGCCTATCTGGTCGAGCAGTGGCTGCACGACCGGGCCGGAGACGTGCTGGTGGTCGCGGGAACGGGCACCGAGCAGCGGATCGACGGCTTCCGCAAGGTGCTCGGCCCGGCCCGGCGGCTGCATCAGGTGACCGGTCCGGATCAGGTGCGGGGCACGCTGGCCGGGACACGGGCGGTACGGGCCGTCTACGTGCCGCGCAGCGGTGGCTGTGCCGAGGTGGTCGCGGCGTTCGAGGCCGAGAACCGCAATTACGACGTGTTCGTGGCGCACGGCCTGGACGGGGAGAATCTGCCGCTGCTCCGGGCGCACCGGATCAACGCGGTGCTGCACGAGGATCCCGGGCCGGCGTTTCCACGGGCTGCCGTAAAAATAATCACGCCTTTCAACATCCCGGTGTCCTGAAACGGTGTGGCCGTTCGTCATCGGGATGAGACCAACGAAAGGGACACCATGAAGTACATGATGTTCGTCTGCACCGACACCGAGCCGGAGACCGAACTGGAGGCTCCCGACATCTTCGAGTGGGTGGCCGAGAACGACGCCAACGGCCGCCGGGTGCTGGGCAATCAGCTGGTCAGTCCGGAGGCGGCGACCACGGTCCGGGTTCGTGGCGGCGAGCTGCTGCTCACCGACGGCCCGTTCGCCGAGACCAAAGAGGTGATCGTGGGCTTCGACATCCTGGAGTGCGCCGACCTCGACGAGGCGATCGAGGTGGCCCGCAGGCACCCGATGGCCTGGTCCGGGCGGCTGGAGCTGCGGCCGTACCACGGTGAATGAGCCCGTCTTCCGGGAGGCGTACGGCAAGGTCGTCGCGACGCTGATCCGGCTCACCGGTGACTGGCAGCTCGCCGAGGACTGCGCGATGGACGCGGTCGAGTCGGCGCTGGCCCGGTGGCCGCGCGACGGGATGCCGGCGAATCCGGGCGGCTGGCTGATGACGGCCGCCCGGAATCGCGCGATCGATCAGCTCCGGCGGGCCGCGATGGCCGACCGGAAGTTGCGGGATCTGGCCCTGTTGCAGGATCACGAGCCCCCGCCGCAGGGCGACGACCGGCTGCGGCTGATCTTCACGTGCTGCCATCCGGCGCTGGCGATGGAGTCCCGGGTGGCCCTCACCCTCCGTACTGTCGCGGGTGTTGAAACCGCTGAGATCGCGCGCCTTTTCCTGGTCGGTGAGTCGGCGATGGCGCGGCGGCTGAGCCGGGCGAAGGCCAAGATCGCGCAGGCGAGGATCCCGTATCGGGTGCCGTCCGGGCCGGCGCTGGCCGAGCGGCTCCCGTCCGTCCTGGCCGTCCTCTATCTGCTCTTCACCCGGGGGTACGACGGTGAGCCGGACCTGGCCGGGGAGGCGATCCGGCTGGCCCGGCTGCTGCCGGCCGAACCGGAGGCGACGGCGCTGCTGGCGCTCTGCCTGCTGCAGCACTCGAGGCGGGCGACCCGGGCCGACGAGGCCGGTGACCTGGTCACGCTGGAGCAGCAGGACCGCTCCCGGTGGGATCACGCCGCGATCGACGAGGCGGTCGGGCTGCTCGGCGCGAGTCCGGTGACCGGGCCGTACGCGATTCAGGCGCACATCGCCGCCTGCCACGCGACCGCGCCGAGCTTCGAGGCCACCGACTGGCCGACCGTGGCCGGCTGGTACGACCAGCTCGCCCGCGTCCACCCGTCCCCGGTCGTCGAGGTGAACCGGGCGGTCGCGCACGGTTACGCGCACGGTCCCCGGCCCGGGTTGAAGTTGCTCGCCGCGGTCGGGGACGCCCTCGACGGGTACGCCCCGGCGGCGGCTGCCGCGGCCGACCTGACCGAGCGCGCCGGTGATCGGGGTGCCGCCGCCGAGCTGTTCCGGCAGGCGGCCGACCTGGCCGGCTCGGACGCGGAACGTCGTGCGTTGCGGAAGAGAGCTGACGCGATCAGCAAGCAGCAACCTATGCGTTGCAAAAACTAAGCAGAATCTCGGCAAAACAGGACCGACCCTTGTGGAGCAGATCACAGAACTTCTATGGTCGCGGCATGTTCGCTCCGCCCCGCTGGGCCGCTCTCCTGGCCACGCCGCTGGTCACCCTCGGCGTGGCGATCGGCCCGGCCGACGCTGCCGCAGCACATCCGTCCTCCACCGCCACCACACCCGCGGCCACTCGCGCCGCTCTCGATCCGGCCCTGGTCGCCGGGCGCGGCGCAGGAGTCGCGTTCGCCGAGCAAGAGGCCGAGCACGCCGTCACCACCGGCGACGTGCTCAGCCCGAGCCGGGCCGCGTACACGCTCGCCGCCGAGGCCTCCGGACGGTCCGCCGTCTCGCTCGACCCGGGGGAGTACGTCGAGTTCACCCTGCCCAAGGCCGCCAACGCGATCACCGTGCGCTACAGCCTCCCGGACGCGCCGACCGGCGGCGGGATCACCACGCCGCTGACCGTCGGCACGCCCGGCGGCACCCGCACGATGACGCTGACCTCGCAGTACTCGTGGCTCTACAACCAGTACCCGTTCAGCAACGACCCGCGGGCCGGACTGCTGCACCCGGACTGGTGGATCACCGAGTGCTCCTGCGTGCCGGCGGCCACCACGCCGGCTCCCCAGGTGAGCACACCGTTCCGGCCGATGCACTTCTACGACGAGCAGCGCCTGCTGCTCGGCCGCACCTACCGCGCCGGGGAGAAGATCCGGCTCACCGCGCGCCAGGTGACGACCACGATCGACCTGCTCGACTCGGAACTGGTCGGGGCGCCGAAGGTCGACCTCGCCGGCGTCGACGTGCTGCTGTTCGGCGCCGACCCGACCGGGCGGCGGGACGCGGCACCGGCGATCGAGCGGGCCATCGCGTACGCGAAGAAGGTCCATCGCCGTGTCTACCTGCCGCCGGGCGTCTTCCAGGTCAACCGGCACCTCGTCGTCGACGACGTGACGATCACCGGGGCCGGCAACTGGTACACCACGGTCAAGGGTCACGAGGTGGCGCTGGCCACGCCGGCACCGGACGGGTCCGTACACACCGGGGTCGGTTTCTACGGCAAGGACGGTGGCAGCCGGAACGTGCACCTCGCCGACTTCGCGATCGAGGGTGACGTCCGCGAGCGCATCGACACCGACCAGGTCAACGGCATCGGCGGCGCGATGAGCGACTCGACGATCACCGGGCTGCACCTGCGGCACACCAAGGTCGGGCTCTGGTTCGACGGTCCGATGTCGAACGTCGAGGTCAGCGGCAACATCATCGTCGACCAGATCGCCGACGGGCTGAACTTCCACACCGGCGTCACCGGGTCGGTCGTGCGGAACAACTTCATCCGCAACACCGGCGACGACGGGCTGGCGATGTGGTCGGAGAAGATCGCGGACAGCGGCAACACGTTCGACCGGAACACGATCCAGACGCCGACCCTGGCCAACGGCATCGCGATCTACGGCGGCGCCGACAACACCGTGTCACGGAACCTGATCGCCGACCCGATCCGGGAGGGCAGCGGCCTCCATGTCGGCTCCCGCTTCGGCGCCGAGCCGTTCACCGGCCACCTCAAGATCAAGGACAACACGACGGTACGGGCCGGGACGTACGAGCTGACCTGGAACATCGGTCTCGGCGCGATCTGGTTCTACGCGCTCGACTCCAGCATCGACGCGGACATCCGGGTCACCGGGGATCACTACCTGGACAGTACGTACAACGCGATCATGCTGGTCTCCGACTGGCCGGTGAAAGACCTCTACTCGATCAACGGGGTGCACTTCTCCGACGTACGGGTCGACGGCACCGGAACCAGCGTGATCAGCGCCCGGACAGCCGGCAGCGCCACGTTCGAGAACGTCGACGCGCGCAACGTCGGAGCGGTCGGCGTGAACAACTGCGGCTCGTTCCACTTCACACCCAGCGGGTCCGAGTTCACCCTCAGTGATCTCGGCGGTAACGACGGTGGTTGGCTCGGCCCGTTCGTCCCGAACGTGATCACCTGCGACGACCGTCCGCCAGTCGTCACCCCACCTGCGCCTTCTCGCTGGTGACCTCCATGAGGTGAAGTATCGCGGCCGTACCCGACGAGTTCGGGTACGGCCGCTTCGCTTGGTAGCCTTGTCGGCGCACTCGCCGCGGCTGAAGGTTGGGAACTACGTTGAGTCAAACTCTGCTGGTCACCGGTGGTGCCGGATTCGTCGGTACCGCGCTGATCACGTCCCTGCTGACCGAGTTCCCGGACGCCACGATCGTCTCGCTGGACAACTACTTCACCGGGTCGTCGGAGAATCACGTCCACGACCCCCGGGTGACCTACCTCGAAGGCTCGACCACCGAGATCGCCAAGATCTGGGCCGGTCACGGGCTGCCGGCCCCGTCGCTGGTCTTCCACCTCGGGGAGTACTCGCGGATCGTGCAGTCCTTCGAGGACCACGACCTGACCTGGGACTTCAACCTCCTGGGGACCAAGGAGGTGGTGAAGTTCACCGCCGCCGCCAGGGCGAAGCTGATCTACGCCGGCTCCAGCTCCAAGTTCGGCAACGACGGCGACGACGAGAACCTCAACCCGTACGCCTGGACCAAGGCGAAGAACATCGAGTACATCAAGAACTACTCGAGCTGGTTCGGGCTGGACTACGCCATCGCGTACTTCTACAACGTCTACGGCCCCGGCCAGATCTCCAACGGGAAGTACGCGACCGTCATCGGCATCTTCGAGCGGCAGTACCTGGCCGGTCAGCCGCTCACCGTCGTCTCGCCCGGCACCCAGACCCGCGACTTCACCCACATCGACGACATCGTCCGCGGGCTGATCCTGGTCGCCCGCAGCGGCGAAGGCGACGGATACCTGCTCGGCACCGGGCGGGAATGGCCGCTCGCCGAAGTCGCCGGGCTCTTCGGCACGGAGATCACACTGATCCCGGCGCTGCCCGGCGAGCGGGTGCGCGGCAAGGCCGACCTGACCAAGGCGGCCGGGCTCGGCTGGCAGCCCCGGAAGCAGCTCAACGACTACATCGCCGAGTTCGTCGCAGCCCATAGTGCTTGATTGCTGTGTTTGATTGCTCCGCTTCGCTTCGCGGCAAAACGCCTTGTAACCGGTGAGGAGGCAGCTGGTTTTCCGCCACCCGCACACCCCGCGGGCGTCGGAAAACCAGCTGTCTCCTCACCGGCGGCGTTTTGCGACCTCGGAGTCAGCCTGTGACGGGAGGTGGGGGGTTGGCCAGGGGGCGCAGGATTGCCAGGAGTGCCTTCGGGTCGGCGACGGAGCCGAAGAAGGCGGCGTCGGTGGCTTCCACTGCCGTGATCGCCCGCTGAGCGACAGCGGCGCCGTGGTCGGTGACCCGCAGGAGTTTGGCGCGGGTGTCGGCGGCGTCGACCTCGCGCTCGATCAGTGACTTGGCCTCCAGCTTGCGGATCACCTGCGAGGTCATCTTCACGTCGGTGCCGGCCTGCCGGGCCACGGTCAGCTGGTTCGGCGGCTCGCCGCGGGTGTTCAGCCACCACGTGGTGGCCAGCAGCACGAACTGAACATGGGTCAGGTCCAGGGGGGCCAGCGCCGCCGCGATCTCACGCTGCCAGCGGAGCGTGACGTGCCACATCAGGAAGCCGGGGCTGTCGCCGGGGTCGAGTGCCATGCCTCAGCTTTCCGCCCGCCGGACCAGCGCCGCGACGACATCCGGGAAATCGGCGGTGATGGCCGGCCCGATCTGCGGCCCGACCTGGTCGGCGGCGGGACCGCTGATCTCGGTGCGGTAGACCACCCGGGTCCGGCCGCCGTCCACCGGCTCCAGCGAGTGCACGGTGCGGACGACGAAATCCCCGGCGTCCAGCTCGTCGGTGAACAGCTTGCCGGGCACGACCTCGGTCAGCCGCATCCGCAGTGGCTCCTCGCCGGGCGGCGTCATGGTGAACACCGAGCCGGCGGCGAACGGGCCGTCGATCTCGATCGTCGCCACCCCGTCGTTCCACTCCGGCCACTGATCCACCGCCGACCAGTGCCGCCACAGAGCCTCGGGCGTCGCGGTGGTCTCGGCGCTGTGCTGGTACTCCCACATGGTGTCGCTCCCTCATCCGTTTGGTGTGCGTGAAGATTATCTACGCGCAGACTATCTGTCAACGCGGGCTCGGGTGAGCTAGCCTCTCGCGATGACGACGGTGTCACCTGCAGTCGGAGACGTCGCGGTGATGCGGCTGCCGATCAGCGGATACGGGGCCTGCCAGGTCGCCGGGACCGACGGGAACGGCGTCACCGCCTACGCGCTGGCGTGGGAGTCCGCCGACATCCCGGCGTTGCCACAGCTGGCCGGTGTGCCACCACTGACGCTGGATCATCACGCCCATCCACGCGGGCCGGCCCGGATCGGCATCGCTGGTGACCAGTTGCCCCCACCCGGATGGAGGTGGCTCGGCAACCTGCCCGTCCCGGCCGCGATGTCGGGCGAGATCAACAGCTACTCGAGTTGGTCGTGGCTGACGATCCAGATAACCGAGCAACGACGATGGGACCGGTATCTGCCCGCCGCAGCCAAGGAGGCGTACCGGAGGGGTGCGACCCGTGGCCAGGTCGACATCGACCTCGGGCTGGGGCCGGTGACGCTCGGCGCGGCAACCGGGCACCTGGACCTGACCGGTGCCGGGCCGCTCAGCCCGCCACCGACCGGACCGGTGCGCTGGGCGGCCCTGGGCCTGCTCGCGCGCTGCACGTCGCTCACCTGGACCGGCCCTGACCGAGGGCTCGTCGCGGCGCTCACCGATCATCCGATCGTTCACGACCTGACCTGGACCGATGCCCCGCGTCACCTTGACCTGCGCGGTACCGGACTGACCAGCCTGTCCGTCCGGGGCACCATCGACCTGCTTCAGCTGCCCGACCACCTGACCGCGCTGCACCTGATGGCCGGCGCCCGGATCGGGACGGTTTCCGCTGCCGGCGACGGCCGGTGGCTGAGGATGACCGTCATCGACCCCGGGCCTGGCGAGCGGCTGCCGGCCGGGCTGGGTCAGGTACGGGACCTGCGTCAGGTCGGCCGGGGAACGATCAGCGCCGCGCCGCTGTCCGAGTTGCGGCAGCTGGAGGAGCTGTGGCTGTCCTGGCGTGGAGGCCCCGGCGAACTCGACGATGCTGCCGCATTGGGTGAACTGACCCGGCTGGCTCACCTGACCATGAACGACGCCTACGGGATCGACGCCGGCACGCTGCCCGAGCTGCCCGCGCTGAGTGCGCTGACGGTCCACGGCCTGCGCCGTACGGTGGCGGCCGCCCTCAAGGCCCGCTATCGGGGCACCGGGGTCCGGGTGGACGTCACCGGGGCCAAGAACGACACCTGGCTGGCGGCGAACCTTACGAACCCGTTCCGGGACTGGGCCGACGATGATCCGCGCGGCGGGGCGGCCGCGTGCAAGGCGTATGCGGCGGCGGTGCGGTCGGTTGACGCCCTGGCGAAGCAGGCGCCGGACCACGGCGGTGGGGCCGAGGCGGTCCTGCGGCGCCTCGTCGAGCAGCTCAACCGGATCGACGCACGGTACCGGATCATCGACACCGTGCGGCGCGAGGAGGCGGGCGACGCTTTCGCCGGGCTCGCAGTGCGCGCCGGTGTGTCCGACGGGCAGGCGGACGACTGGTTCGACGAGTGGCGCGATTTCTGACCGGCGGACAAAGGCCGATTCCCCGTACGGGAAATCGGCCTTCGATCTTGATCTTCGGGGTTGGGTCAGCCGGTGGCTCGGGGGCGGCTGGTGACGGCGGAGAGCGGAGTGGCGACGTCTTCCAAGGACTTGCCCTCGGCGTCGACGCCCAGGAAGATCTCGACGACACCGCCGATGGCCATGACCGCGGCGCCGATGAGGTATCCGATGAAGAGTTTGCCCGGGTCCTCGCCCTCGCCGATCAGCCAGCCGTAGAAGACCGGGCCGATCGCGCCGAAGCACTGCGCGATGGCGAAGAAGACCGCGATGGCCTGCGCGCGGATCTCCAGCGGGAAGATCTCGCTGACCGTCAGGTAGGCCGAGCTGGCGCCTGCCGAGGCGAAGAAGAAGATGATGCACCAGGCGATGGTCTGGGTCATCGCGTTCAGGATGCCGGCGTTGAACATCACCGCGCTGATGGCCAGGAGCACCGCGGAGAGCAGGTACGTTCCAGAGATCATCTTGCGTCGCCCGACCACGTCGAAGAAGTGTCCGAGGACGAGTGGCCCGGCCAGGTTCCCGACCGCGAAGGCGATTAGGTAGAGCGGCGCCTTCGTCTCGTCGACGTTGTAGAAGTTGGTCAGCACCAGCGTGTACGTGAAGAAGATCGCGTTGTAGAGGAACGACTGCGTGATCATCAGCGTGGCGCCGAGGACGGACCGCTGTGGCAACTGTTTGAAGAGCACCCGGAGCAGCGACAGGTAGCCGTGCGACTCGGTCGGCCGGATGTCGATCGTCTTGGACTCGTCGACCGGGGCGAGGGTCTGCCCGGACGCCTCGACGGCTTCCTCGATCTGCCGGATGTTCTCCTCGGCCTCCGCCTCCCGGCCGTGCATGATCAGCCAGCGTGGGCTCTCCGGCAGGTGCCGGCGCAGGTTCCAGATGCAGAGACCGATGACCGGGCCGATCAAGAAGCCGAGCCGCCAGCCGAGGTTCAGGTCCATGTGGTCGAGCAGGATGAACGTGCCGAGCGTGCCCAGGATCGCGCCGCCCCAGTACGTGCCGTTGACCCCGATGTCGACCCGGCCGCGGTACTTCGCCGGCATCATCTCGTCGATCGCGGAGTTGATCGCGGCGTACTCACCGCCGATGCCCGCCCCGGCTATGAATCTCGTCAAATACAGGAAGGTGATCGCCAGAGCATCGTTTCCCCAGGTCAACGCGGTCAGCGCGTTACCGGCCAGGTACACGCCGAGGGTCACGACGAACAGGTTCTTGCGGCCGAGCTTGTCGGAGAGGCGGCCGAAGAACAGCGCCCCGAAGACCTCGCCGAGCAGGTAGACCGTGGCGATCGCGCCCACGGCGGTGCTGCTCAGATGGAGGGTCTCCTCCTCCTTCAGGACCGGGCCGATCGCGCTGGCGATGGTGATCTCCAGGCCGTCGAGCACCCATGCGGTGCCGAGCGCCAGGATCATTCGAGTGTGGAACGGCGACCAGCTGAGCCGGTCGATGCGCGCCGGGATCAAGCTCCGGATGGTTCCCGAATCGGAGGCCGGGGCTGGAGAACCGAGGCTTTGGGCCATAGGAACACCTCCAGTAATGCCGTGATGTGATTCACGGGTTACCCAACGTTCCGATTACCATGCACCGTTATGGATTCGATCGGTGTCGCCGTGGTCGGGTTCGGCTGGATGGGCCGGGTGCACACCCAGGCGTATGCCCGGGCTCGCCACCACTACCCCGATCTGCCGGTCCCCGAACTGGTGACAGTGGCCGACGACGTTCCCGGCCGGGCCGCCGAGGCCGCCGCCCGATTCGGATTCGCCGGCGCGGCCACCGACTGGCGGGAACTGCTCGACGACCCGCGGATCGGTGCGGTCAGCATCACCGCGCCGAACTTCCTGCACCGGGAGATCGGCGCGGCGTTCGCGGCGACCGGACGGCACATCTGGGTCGAGAAACCGGTCGGGCTCAGCGCGGACGACGCCCGGGCGCTGATCGGGAACGGACAGGCCTGCGTCGGCTTCAACTACCGGCACGCGCCGGCCGTGCAACGGGCCCGGACGATCCTGCGATCCGGCGGGATCGGTGCGGTGACCCACGCCCGGTTCCAGTTCCTCAGCGACTACGCGGCCGACCCGGCCGGTGCCCTGACCTGGCGATTCCAGCGCGCCCGCGGCGGCAACGGGGTACTCGGCGACCTCGGCGCGCACGCCGTCGACCTGGCCCGCTACCTGCTCGGCGAGATCGATCAGGTGGTCGCGGCCGACACGGCGATCTTCATCCCCCGGCGTCCGGCGCCGGGCGGGGCGACCACCGGGCACGAACGCGGTACCGGGCCGTTGGGGACGGTCGAGAACGAGGACTGGTTCGCGGCGCTGCTGCGAGCCGGTGACGCCCGGGTGACCATCGAGGCCAGTCGCGTCGCGAGCGGCGAACAGAACAACTACGGCTTCGCCATTCACGGTACGGACGGTGTCCTGACCTGGGATTTCCGGCGAATGGGGGAGCTGCGGGTCAACGGGCTTACCACCCTGGCCGGGCCCGGCGACGGCGAGTTCGTGGCGTTCCAGCCCGGTCCCGGCAACGCGATGAGCTACGACGACCTGAAGGTGATCGAGGCCGCGCTGTTCCTGCGCTCGATCATCTCCGGGACGCCGCACGGCGCGACCCTGCACGATGCGATCCGCGCCGCCGAGGTGCTGGATGAGATCTCACGTCAGGCCGATCTCGTATCGTCCCGTCCTACCCTCTAAGGTTTCCTCGACATCGAATACGAGGGACTTCCATATGCGAATATCACGGGCCGCGCTTGGCAGCGTGCTCCTTGCCGGGCTGTTCATCAGTGTGCCGACCGCGGCGTACGCTGCCGATCCGGTCGTTGTGACCGTGCCCGCCTCCGCCGGCCACCCGATGTCCGACGTGAGCTCCATCGAGGAAGTCATCGTCGATGCGACGCGTCGCCGCGTGCTGGTCACCGACCCGCAGGCCGGACGACTGTTGTCGGTGAGCTACGACGGCACGACCGCGGCCGAGGTCACCGGCCTGACGGATGTGCATGGAGTGGTGCTCTCGGCCGACTCGTCGATCGTCTACGTCGCGGTCACCGGCGCCGACAAGATCGTTGCGCTGAACGCGGCTGACCTCAGCGAGGTCACGACCTACCCGACCCAGGGCGCATCCCCGCGCGGGCTCGCCCTGGCCGGCGGCAGGCTGTGGTTCACGAGCAGGAGCTACGGCTTCGGCGTTCTCGACCCGGCCACCGGTGCGGTCCGGACCCACACGTCCCCGACCGGCAATCTGTGGTACGGCAGCGATCCGATGATCGCGAAGAGTCCGGTCGATCCGGATGTGATCGCCGTCGGCGGCTACTACGGGCCGGTCGCGCTCTACGACGTCTCGGGCGACGTCGAACAGGAGATCGCCCTCCGAAGTCTCTCCACGGACGTCCACTCCTTCAACGACATGAGTTTCTCCGCGGACGGCAGCCGAATCTCGCTCGGTGGCGACAACGGCATCCTGCACCTGTCGACGGCCGACCTCACGACTGTCGGCACCACCGCACTGAACGAATCGACGGGTCTCGCCCGGGCCTCGAACGGCTGGCTGGCGACGATCCGGCCGTACATGGGCTACGGTGACCTGCTCCTCCTTCCGGCCGGATCGACTGAGGTCACCCGCGAGGTTCGACTGCCCAACTCGTCGATCGACGGCGGTGTCGCGGACCTCGCGTGGGAGCCGGGCGGGAGTCGCCTGATCGCCATCACGAGTCACCCCATCAGCGGCGCCGAGACGCTGTGGGTGGTCGAGCAGCCGACCGTGACCAGCACCGCTGTCCAGGTGACCGCCCCGGCCACCGCAACCCGAGGCACCGCTCTCACCGTCACCGGCAAGGTCACCGGCATCCCGGCCGGCACCGGGCTCACGGTGACCCGGACCGACGTGGCCTCCCCGACCGGGGTCGCACTCCCCGCGGTAACCGTCACCGACGCCGGCACATTCGCCCTCACGGACGCGCCGCCGGTCGGCGGGACCGTCACATACACGGTTTCCTACCCGGGTGCCGACGGCATCAGCGCGGCTAGCGGCAACGCGGCGGTCGCGGTCAGCCGCACCACTCCGGTGCTGACCCTGACCCCGAACAAGACGGTCAACGGGTACGGCGCGACTGTCACACTTACTGCGCACCTCGGGGCCACGTACACCAACCGGACCGTGCAGATCTGGGCCGACCCCAACGGTACCGACCAGGCGAATCGTCTGCTGAAGACGGCTACGGTGAACAGTGTCGGCAACGTGTCGGTGGCCCTAAAGCTGACCCGCAGCACGGTGATCCGCGCGGTCTTCAACGGGGACGACCAGTATGAGCCCCGAACCGTGACGAACGCTCTCTACACGAAGGTCAACGTGTCGACCGCGATGGCGAAGGCGTACAAGACCGGCAAGATCGGTTCTACGTCGTACTACTTCGTCCGTAAGTCCGTGAACCCGATCTTCACCACCACGATGACCTACAGCGCCGGGCGCAAGCAGAAGCTGTCCGTCGAGTACTACTCGGGTGGGAAGTGGAAGACCTTCAAGAGCGCGCTGCTCCCGCTGAACAAGGCCGGTAAGTCGGTCTACACGCTGACCGGTTCCCACAAGACCGGTGTCCGGTACCGCGTCCGGGCGGCCTACCTGCCGGGGACCTCCCGGGACAGCTTCAACTACACGACGTACGGCTCCTGGAAGTACTTCACCTTCAAGTAGCGAGCAGCCGGTCGGCACTCATGGCTGGTCTCGAAGATCAGGAACAGCCATGAGTGCCACCTGCGGCCGCGGGGATCGCGCGGCCACGGCCGGTACCGGCGATGGGGCCTAGGCGGGGTCGAGAGCGAGCGCGTCGAAGATGAAGTTGGGGCTGAGGAACGTCGTGCCGCTGCTGCCACTGATCGTGGAGATCGACAGCGTGTTCGTGCCGGTCTTCAGCGCGCTCGCCGGGATGGTGAACGTGTAGGTGGTGTTGATGCCCCGCCACGTGCCCCGGGTGATGTTGCGCGAGTCGAGGTTCGTCGGCGCGGGGGAGGCCGAGGACGGCGACGAGTAGCTGCCGACGGTGACCGCGGGACGGCCGCCGGCGAAGCTCGACGTGGTGCCGATGCGCAGCTTGACGCCGTTGGACGGCACCGAGGAGAGGCTGAAGTTCAGCGCCATCGGCGAGTTGACCGACTTGAACTCGGCCATCGGGAACTTCGCGGCGTCGGTCGCGCTGTAGCTGCTCGCCGTCCACGACGACATCCGGGTGTCGGACGGGTGCTGAGTCTCGATCTTGTCGGCGTTGAGGAAGCCGGCCGGGGTGCCGTCGAACTTGCCGAGCTGGAAGAGCGTGCCGGCCGCCGGGACGCTGCCGGTCATCGCGAGCGACGTGGTCGCGCCGGCGGTCACGGTGATCGACTTGGTGGCGCCGACGGCGAGCTCACCGGCGTAGAGCGTGGCGGTGTACGTGCCCGGCTTGACGTGCCCGATCACGAACTGACCGGATTTGACCTGTCCCCAATACTGCCCGTTGGCGCCGGCCAGCCCGACGGTCGCGGACAGGCCGTTCCAGCTGCCGCTCGCCGTGCCGCTGACGCCACCGCGCTGCGCGTTGGAGAGCAGACCGGGGATGTAGGAGCTGAGGAAGTCCATGCTGTGCAGGGTCGGTGACGTGCCGTCGGTCAGGGCCAGCGCGTACGGCCCGTGCAGCCCCAGCCGCAGCGCCTCGGTCTGCTGGTGGCCGCTGAACATGTAGTGCGTGATGTTGACGGCGGTCCCGGTGTCGTTGACCTCGATGTCCCGGAAGAACGGGCCGCCCGAGGTCATGTCGTTGTTACCCGGGATCAGGTACGCTCCGTGACCGTTTCCGCTCGCCCCGAACGGCTGCTGCGTGATCAGCCGCTGGGAGCTGAAGAACTTCGACGCGGTCTGCCCGTCGGCGAACGCGAACACGTCCGAACCCTCGACCGTCGACGACGTGCCGGCGGTCCGCGCGGCCACCGGGGACGTGGTCAGCAGCGAACTCTTCAGCCGGGTGATGAACCGCGCCTCGCCCGGGTTCAGCGCCTTGGTGATGTTCGTGGCCATGTAGATCGTGTTGTCGTTCTTGCGCGCGAAGTAGTACTGCGTCACGCCGATCGACGAGTTGGTCGCGCTGACCAGGATCGAGCTGCCGCTGTTGAATGTCTGGCCGGTGACCGTGGCCGACGACCAGCCGGACTCGAACTGCCCGGCCGCCTGACCGGAAGCGGTCAGCTCGGTGCCGTTGTGCGTCAGCGACGTCATGTTGCCGTTCGTGGAGTTGACCACGAACGTCACGCCGGTGCCGGTGTCGAACGTGATGTTGGACGCGGCACTGGCCCAGGGCTGGCCGCCGAGCAGGCCGATGCCGGCCAGCACGGCGACCGAGGCGAGGCCGCCGGCGAGAGCCTTGCGACGTTTCCGAGTGGGGGTGGGGGTCATGCGTGGTGGTGTTCCGCCGGCGCCGGAAGGTTGCCCGCCGCGGCGATCTTTTTCCGGGCCACCGCCGCGGTGCCGGCCCGCACCATGCCGGGTTCACCGGGCCCGGGCGGCCGCCGAAGCGGACGGGAGCGTGCGGCAGTTGCGGGCATGATGGGTCAGCTGGAGCCGAGGATGCGGGCGAGAAACGCTATACCGACTGGCAACTGCGAATGAGTAGGGTGAGGCCATGACGGTATTCCAGATCGGCGAGGCGGCCGAGTTGCTCGGGGTCAGCCCGGACACGGTGCGCCGCTGGGTCGATGCCGGCCGGCTCGCCGCATCCCGGGACGAGCAGGGGCATCGGGTGATCGACGGAGTGGACCTGGCCGGTTTCGTCCGGGCTCAGGCCGCCGACCCGGACGATCGCTCGGATTCCTCGTCGGCCCGCAACCGCCTGCGCGGGATCGTGACCGCCGTGGTCAAGGACACCGTCATGGCTCAGGTCGACATCCAGGCCGGTCCGTTCCGGGTGGTGTCGCTGATGAGCCGGGAGGCCGTCGACGAGTTGGACCTGCGGGTCGGCTCGGTGGCGGTGGCGGTGATCAAGTCGACCACCGTCGTGGTGGAAAGATCCACTTTGGGGAGGACCGGTTGAGGCTCAAATTCGCGGCGGTCGCGCTCGTTCTGAGCCTGGCCGGCTGTGGTGGGACTTCCGACACCCCGGCCGCGAGCAACAGTTCGGGGGGCGTGACCGGCCCGGTCGACGTCTTCGCGGCGGCGTCGCTGACCGAGTCGTTCACCACGCTCGGCAAGCACTTCGAGGCCGCGCACCCGGGCGCCACGGTGAAGTTCAACTTCGCCGGCAGCTCCGCGCTGGCCACCCAGATCAATCAGGGCGCGCCGGCCGACGTGTTCGCCTCGGCCGCGCCGAAGAACATGCAAGCGGTCACCGATGCGGTGGCGCCGACCACGTTCGTGAGGAATCAGCTGGTGATCGCGGTGGCGAAGGGCAACCCGAAGCAGATCGCCGGGCTGTCCGACCTGACCGGGCCCGGCCTCAAGGTGGCACTCTGCGCCGAGGCGGTGCCGTGCGGCGCGGCGGCCACGACCGCGCTGGACGCATCCGGGGTCAAGCTCACCCCGGTCACGCTGGAGCAGGACGTGAAGGCGGCACTCTCCAAGGTCAAACTCGGTGAGGTGGACGCGGCCCTGGTCTACCGCACCGACGCGAAGGCGTCCGCGGCCGATGTGGACGCGATCGAGTTCCCGGAGTCGGCGAGGGCGACCAACGAGTACCCGATCGCGGTGCTGAAGGAGGCGACGAATGCGGCCGGTGCGCAGGCCTTCGTCGACTACGTGCTCTCCGCCGACGGCATCAAGGTCCTGACCGACGCCGGTTTCCAGGCCCCGTGATGAAAGAAGCACCGTGACCAGAGGACGGGTTCCGGTGGCGCTGCTGGTGCCCGCGATCGGTGGACTGATCTTCCTGGTCCTGCCGCTCGCGGGCCTGCTGTGGCGTACCCCGTGGGCCGGCCTCCCCCAGCGGCTGACCGAGCCGCAGGTGATCGAGGCCCTCAAGCTGTCCCTGCTCACGGCGAGCCTGGCCACCGTGCTGTGCCTGGTCCTCGGCGTGCCGCTGGCCTGGATGCTGGCCCGGGTCGAGTTCCCCGGCCGGCGTCTGGTCCGGGCGCTGATCACCGTCCCGCTGGTGCTGCCGCCGGTCGTGGGCGGCATCGCGCTGCTGCTCGCCCTGGGGCGGCGTGGGCTGCTCGGCAGCTGGCTGGAGTCGACGTTCGGGGTGAGCTTGGCGTTCACCACGGCCGGGGTGGTGGTCGCCGAGGCGTTCGTGGCGCTGCCGTTCCTGGTGATCTCCGTCGAGGGGGCGTTGCGCGGCGCCGACACGCGTTTCGAGGAGGCGGCCGCGACGCTCGGCGCCAGCCGCTGGACGACGTTCACGCACGTGACGTTGCCTCTGGTGGCTCCCGGGATCGCGGCCGGCGGGGTGCTTTGCTGGGCGCGGGCGCTGGGCGAGTTCGGGGCGACGATCACGTTCGCCGGGAACTATCCGGGGATCACACAGACCATGCCGCTCGCGGTCTACCAGACGATGGAGAGCGGCGACCTGGACGGAGCGGTGGTGCTGAGCCTGATCCTGCTGGCCGTCTCGGTGACGATTCTGGCCGCCCTCCGCGACCGCTGGCTGACCGCCCCATGACCGTTTCTGATCCTCTTCTCGATGCGCGGCTCGTCGTTCGGCGCGGCGAGTTCCGGCTCGACATCGAGCTGGCCATCGCCCGCGGCGAGACGGTCGCTCTGCTCGGCCCGAACGGCGCCGGCAAGACCACCGCCCTGCGCGCGCTCGCCGGGCTGACCCCGCTCACCGACGGGTTCCTGCGGGTCGACGGACGTGACCTCGCGAACACCCCGCCCGAGCACCGCCGGGTCGGCGTCGTCTTCCAGGACTATCTGCTGTTCCCGCACCTCAGCGCGCGCGACAACGTGGCGTTCGGCCCGCGTCGGCAGGGTGTCGACCGCAAGGCCGCGCACGCGACCGCCGACCGCTGGCTGGAACGTGTCGGGCTGACCGATGTCGCCCGTCGCAAACCGCGGCACCTCTCCGGTGGGCAGGCGCAGCGGGTGGCGCTGGCCCGGGCGCTCGCCGTCGACCCGGTGCTGTTGCTGCTGGACGAGCCGCTGGCCGCGCTGGACGCGCGCACCCGGCTGGAGACCCGCGCCGAGCTGCACCGTCACCTCTCCGCTCATCCGGGCGCGACGCTGCTGGTCACGCACGATCCGCTGGACGCACTGGTGCTCGCCGACCGCCTCGTCGTGATCGAGGGTGGTCGCGTGGTCCAGGAGGGTGACGCCGCGACGATCACCGCCCGGCCCCGTACGGACTACGTCGCCCAACTCGTCGGCCTCAACCTGTTCCGGGGGCGGGGGGACGGTCACGCCGTACACCTGGAAAGCGGTTTTGTCCTGACCGCGACCGACAGCGTGCACGGGGACGCGTTCGTCGCCTTTCCTCCGGCGGCGGTCGCGTTGCACCCGGCCCGTCCGGACGGCAGCCCGCGCAACACCTGGCCGGCCGTGCTCACCGACATCCAGCGGCACGGCGACAACCTGCGGGTGCGGCTCGACGGCCCGATCGTGGTGGCCGCGGACATCACCCCGGCCGCGGCGGCCCATCTCGACCTGGTCCCGGGCCGCGAGTTGTGGGCCGCGGTCAAAGCCACCGAGACCCGGGCGTATCCGGCGGGCTGACGCTATGACCGATCCGGCATGAAAGAATTCATAGACTCCGATGTTCTGCTGCGTGCCTCGCCCCGACGAGCTGATCAGTCGAGGAACCCGGCGGCGGCTTCCCGCCCGGCGGTCCGCCGCCCACGGCATCACCGTCCCCCAGCGCATCCTGACACCCCGGGAAGCCGGCGGACCCTCACGAGGTGAAGGTGAAGTACTTCCAGGCGCCGTACGTCGTGTAGTTGAGGCTGTCGCCGGAGGTCCCGGGAAGATAGGCGGTGCGGACGCGATACCGGACGCCGGTCTTGTTCGTGCCGGTCAGAGTGTAGATCGACTTGCCGGCCTTACTGAGCGGGAACAGCCCGCTCCGCCACGACTTCCACTTGCCGCCGGAGTAATACTCGAACGTCAGCTTCTGCTTGCGCCCGGCATTCCAGGTCATCGAGGTGGTGAAGACCGGGTGCACCGACTTGCGCACGTACTGGTAGGGCGTCGAGCCGATCTTCGCGGTCTTGTAGCTCTTCGTGATCGCCGTGGACGCCAAGACCTTGACACGAATGGCCGTCGACGCCGTCCGAGGCGCATACCGAGTGTCGCCGGCGAACTTCACGGTGACCGTGGTGTTGCGGCTCAGCTTCACATTCGTGCCGAAGATGCCGTACTCGTTCACCGTGCCGGCCGCGGCCAGGCGGGCCGGCTGGTCGGCGCCGACCGGATCCGTCCAGATCTCCACCCGCCGGTTGCTGAACGTCTTGCCGAGGGCGCCAGAGAAGCCCACCTGGTCACCGGCGGTGTAGATCACGCCGGACGGGCGCACCGAGAGCGTGGTGGAGGCGAACGGCAGAACGATGCTGACCTGCGCGGACACGCTGGGATAGCGGGGGGTGGCCCGGGTCGTCCCGGTGTAGGTGGCCACGCCCCCGACGAACGTCGACCCGTCCGTCATGTCGAAAGTACCGTCCGGCCGGGTCTCCAGGGGTGGCATGGCCACCCCGGTCGGGGACTCGGCGTCGGTCCGGACGAAGTCGACCCAGACGCTGTCCGGCGCACCGGTGACCGCGCCGCTGATGACCGGCCACCGGCCCCCGTCCTCCGATGGCACCGCGGTCATGGTGAAGGTGGGCGCAGCCGTGCTTGCCTCGGTGCTCGCGCTGGGCTCAGCAACAGCGCCGGCCTCTACGGCGGGTACGTCGTCGGCGGACGCGGTGCCGGCCGCCGTGACGGCGAGGGCCCCCGCGCCGGCGAGAAGAGCGGCGGCGAGCGCGATTCTGGTCGAGCGCATAGCGGTTCCCGTCACCTGGCGGAGATCAAGTACGCGGCAGTGTAGTCACCGATCTCCGTTCCGGCCAAGGCCGGAACGGGTCCGCATCGTCGCTGCGCGGAGGAGAGGGGAGGGGTCGTTCAGGAGAAGAGTTGAAGGACGGATGCGCCGCCGCAGACCAGGACCAGCAGGCCAGCCGCAACGAGACCGAGAATGATCAGAGGCTGGCCGGATCTGGCGCGCCAGGCGTCGAGCCGGCCAGGGTGAGCCGGCTGCTGACCCGGCGGCCTGGTCACCGGCCGCGCCGCCCCGGCGAACCGCGGATCCGACCCGGTCGTCGTCGCCCGCGCTGCCCCGGTGAGCCCGCTGGGCCGTGCCGCGCCGGCGAAGCGGGAGGACTCACCGGGCGCCCGCGCGACGCCTGCGGCAGGCCGGCTGGAGGCGACCTTCGCTCCGGGTAGGTGCGCGCCGGGCAGGCCGGCCGGCCGGACCGGAAGGTGGCTGAGCAGCCGGGTCGGCGTGGTCCCGTCGGTGCTGCGCAGGTGGCGGCACATGTCGATGATGTCGTCGGGAGACGGCCGGTCGGCCGGGTGGTTCGCGACGCACGCGCGGATCACCGCGGCGAGCGCCGGGTCGACGCCGTCGACGTCGATCTGTTCGCGCATCAGCCGCAGGTAGATGGCCTGGAAGGATCCGTGCCCGTACGGCCGTCGCCCGGTCGCCGCGTACGCCATCGTCGCGCCGAGCGCGAACACGTCGGTCGCCGGGGTGAGGTCGTCGCCGTCCACCATTTCCGGCGCGATGTACCCGGGCGTGCCCATCGACACCCCGGTGAGCGTGAACCCGCTCGCCCCGGCCGAGCGGGCGAGACCGAAATCGATCAGCTGTGGCCCGGTGGCGGAGAGGATCACGTTCTGCGGTTTGAGGTCGCGGTGACAGATCCCGTGCCGATGGATGTCGGCCAGCCCTTCGGCGATCGCGGCCATCACCTCGGCGCACCGGCTCGGGAGCATCGGCCCGTCCGCCTTGACCGCCGAGGACAGGGTCGGCCCGGGGATGTACTCGGTCGCCATCCAGAACGGCGCCGCGTTCAGCTCGTAGTCGATCAGCGCGGCCGTGTACGCGCTGCGCACCGTCCCGACCGTCGCGACCTCGCGCCGGAACCGGGCCACCGCCTCCGGGTGCTCCAGGTAATCCGGGCTGATCACCTTCACCGCGGCGGGGCGTCCACCGGGCGACCGTCCGAGGTAGACGGTTCCCATTCCACCGGCGCCGAGGGTGGCTTCGATCTCGTACCGGCCGACCCGGAGTGGTTCGCCGGGTAGAAGTGGCCGCATAGGTGCGCCATCCCTTCGGCCGTTGATCAGCAAGAGGCACGCACATGGTCGCAGATGAATGGAAAACCTTCCGCACCGGACGACAGTCGCCTTCCGGACGATTGGCCGTTCACCCCATTTGCGGCGCGATACGTCTTAGCTTCCCGTCACCGCCTCCGCGAGGTCGAACGGCCGGTATGTCCACATGCTCCCGCGAGGCCGGCGCATCAAGCCGGCGTGGACGGTCGCCGGCCGGCGACGATCGCGTCATGCCGCGGCGACGAGATCTTCCGGGTACGCCGTGCCCAGCTCCTGGAACACCGCCGCGTTCAGCGTGAACGCCAGCTGTGACTCGGCGACCAGCGTGTCCCGTTCGCTGTCGGGCAGGTCGAGCGCGTCCAGCCGGGCGCGGTAGACCGTTTTGTACGCCTTCGGGTCGCTGATCTGCTCGAATCGGTAGAAAGCGGTCCCCCGCGCGCCCAGTCCGTAGGTTGCGGCGACCTTGCGGCCGACGAGCTGCCCGCCGGACAGGTCGCCCAGGTAGCGCACGTAGTGGTGGGCCACGAAGTGGGCCGGTGAGGTGTAGCAGAACTCGCGCAGCCGCTCGGCGTACCGCCGGGTGGCCTCGGTCGGCTCGGCGTGCTCCGCCCAGTCCGGGCCGTAGAGGCAGGCCAGGTCGGATTCGAGGGCGGCGACGCGGGACAGGGCCGGGTCGGCGAAGTCGCCGGCGACCGGGTCGTCCCGCATGGCGAGCGCGGCGGTTTCCAACTCGCGGTAAACGATCAGGTACTGCGCGGTGAGTGCGGCGAACCCGGCGGCCGGGACCGTCCCGCTCATCAGCCGGGCGATGAAGCTCCGGGTCTCGGCGTCGCGATGCTCGGACATGGTGGCCTTGCGGAGACGGGCGGCGAATCCGGTCATCTGGTCGGCTCGTCCTTCCTGGTGGCGATGGGGAGGAAGCACGATGAGCGCATACCTGATCATGCGGCGGGGGCGGGGACGGTGTCCAGGGCGACGCCGGCGCGGAGTCAGAACGAGCAGAAGTACAGCGCCGGAGCACCACGTACGACCATGGTGCTCCTTACGATGGGTGCGGGCCGGCCGGGAATCGTTGCGGAATTCCCGGCCGGTTCCTCGTCCGGGAAGAGCCCGTGGCCTCGGGCGAGCGCCCGGGTGACGGACCGACCGCGGCGCTCGGCCTGCGACACCAGGGGCTGGGGCTGAGGACGGCCCGGGACCGGGCGAGGGCCGGCGCGGCGGTGGGCGTGGTCCTGCACGATCCGGGGCTGGCCGCGGCGTACGCGAATCGGGTCTTGATCCTCGCCGGACGGCCTGAATCCGGGCCAGGACGCCACGTCCCGGCCCGGATCGCCGACCTCAGCCGCCCAGGGAGGAAGCGGCTGTGGCGATGGCCGAGGAGAAGTAGCTGACCTGGGTGTAGACGCCCGGCTTGTTCGGGCGGGCGCACCCGTCACCCCAGCTGACGATGCCGACCTGGACCCACGCGTTGGCGGCGTCGCGGCGGAACATCGGGCCACCCGAGTCGCCCTGGCAGGTGTCCGTGCCACCGGCGGCGTATCCGGCGCAGATCTCGTTGCTGGCGATGATCTCGCCGTTGTACATCGACGCGGAGTTGCACGTGGTGTCGCTGACGAACGGAACCGTGGCCTTCAGCAGGTAGCGCTGCTGTGATCCGCCCTCGCTGGCCGCGCCCCAGCCGGCGATCGTGAACGTGCCGGTGTCGTAGGCGGTGGTCGACGCGGTCGGCAGCGTGGCCAGGCCGGTGGCCGGGCTGGCGAGCCGGATCAACGCCCAGTCCTTGCCGTTGCCGTTGTAGCCGGGCGCCCGGTACACGTAGTTCGACTTCCGGGTGATCTTGCTGGTGGAGTTCAGGTCGACCACGCCGAGGGTGGCCGTGATCGAGGTGTTCGTGCCGGTGGCGCCGACACAGTGAGCCGCGGTGAGTACCAGGTTCGGGCTGTAGAGCGCGCCGCCGCAGCCCATCGACAACCGCACCATGAACGGGAATTCGCCCTGCGTGGCCCGGGTGCCGCCGACCACGCTGGTGTCGGCCTGCGCCGCTCCGGGGACGGCCAGTGCGGTGACCAGTGCGGCGAATGTGGCCAGAAGGGTTCGCCATCTGCGCATCTTCGGTTCTCCTCGTCGCGGGGGACGCGCCCGGTGGGGCGTTGAGACGAGGGTGCCATGAGCATCGAAAGATGTGGATATCCCAAACCGCTCATACCGCCGGCCCGAGCCGCGGCGATCGACGAACGGGAATTTCTTATTGACTTGGTGTCGTCACGGTCGTAATTTTCATCAACAACAGATGACGGTGAAAACGATGATCGCAGGTTCGGGCCGCGAAAGGACAACCGTGAGCGTCACCAGCGAGGACTTCCTGCAGCACATCCGCGCCGTCATCGAGGTCGTCGGCACGGGCCAGGCGGCCGAGAAGCGCAAGGCCGCCGAGCTGCTGGCCACGACCGTGCGCAACGGGGGCGTGATCCAGGCCTTCGGCTGCGGCCACTCCGAGGCGCTCGCCATGGAGATCGCCGGTCGCGCCGGGGGCCTGGTTCCGGCGAATCGGATCGCGTTGCGTGACGTCGTCCTCTACGGCGGTGACCCGCTCGACGTGCTGGCCGACCCGATGGTGGAGCGCGACCCGGCAATCGCCCACCGGCTCTACGAGCTGGCCCCGGTCAAGCCGGACGACGCGTTCGTGATCGCCTCGAACTCCGGGATCAACGGCGCTGTCGTCGAGATGGCGCTGCTGGTCAAGGAGCGTGGGCACGCGCTGATCGCGATCACGTCGGCGCAGCACTCGGCCGGCGTGGAGTCCCGGCACCCGGGCGGGCGCAAACTCGGCGAGATCGCGGACGTGGTGCTGGACAACGGTGCGCCCTACGGTGACGCGGCCCTGGCGCTGCCGGGCGGTGGTGCGGTCGGCGCGGTCTCGTCGATCACCGCGGCGCTGCTGGCCCAGCAGATCGTCACCGAGGTGGTCGCGCAGTTGCTCGCGGACGGGATCACGCCGCCGGTCTACCACTCCGACAACGTTCCCGGTGGCAAGGAACACAATGCCGAGCTGGAGGCTCGGTACGCCGGCCGGATCCGGCGCATCGCCTGATCGGCACCTGAAGCGTCTCCCGGGCTCTCCGGGAAGACCGCAGTAACCCCCGTATGGGAGGAGTGCACCCATGTTCATCGATAGGCGTCGATTCACTGGTATCGCCGTGGCCGTGCTGGCCGCCTCGGGCATCGTCGCCCTCAGCTCCGGCACCCCCGCCTCCGCCGCCGACTGCGGTTACCTCTTCGACGACTTCCACTACAACACCTCCGCGGACACTGCCCTGACCGCGAACGGCTGGACGCCACGCAGCTACCAGGGCGGGCCGGGCGTCGCCGGAGCGAACTGGTCACCGGCGAACGTCACGTTCCCGACCGCCAACGGGGACAAGGTCGCGCAGCTCACCGCGTACACCGACGGCACCGCGGCCGGAACCGGGCACGCCGAGCTCTACTCGACACAGAAGCGGTACCTCGAAGGCACCTACGCCAGCCGGATCAAGTTCACCGACACCCCGGCGTCCGGCCCGGACGGCGACCACATCAACGAGACGTTCTTCACGATCAGCCCGCTCAACTCCGACCTCGACCCGACCTACAGCGAACTGGACATCTCCGAATACCTGCCGAACGGAGGCTGGGGCGAAACCGGGCCGATCAACTATCAGACGACCTGGTACACGTACCAGAACGAGCCCTGGTACGCCGACAACCTGCACTCCTCGCAACGCTCCAGCCTCGACGGATGGCACGACCTGGTCGCGCAGGTCGCCGACGGGCACGTCGTCTACTGGATCGACGGGGTGCAGGTCGGGGACCACGGCGGAAAATACTTCCCACGCCAGACGATGACGATCAACTGGAACCTGTGGTTCATCGACCTGGCGGCACATGCGGGCGGGAAGAGCACGTACGTCCAGCAGGTCGACTGGGTGCTCTTCGCCAAGAACCAGGTGCTGTCGCCGGCCCAGGCGACCTCACAGGCGGCCGGGTACCGCACCGGCGGGACCGCGTTCCTGGACACCGTCGCGTCGAGCGGCACGTGCTCCAACCCGTCGACCCCGCCGTCCTCGCCGCCGTCGTCCCCGCCCACCTCGCAACCACCGGCGACCGGGTGCTCGGACGCGCCGGAATGGGCGTTCGGCAACGTCTACCTGGGTGGGGCGCTGGCCAAGCACGAGAAGAGCAAGTACGGCGACCCGTCCGGGCCGGCCTCGGGGCAGGGCAAGCACCTGTGGAAGGCGCGGTACTGGACACAGGGCTCCGAACCGGGCTGGACCGAGCAGTGGCAGGACCTCGGCCCCTGCTGAGGCATCACTCATAGCGGCGGGGCGCCTCTACCGGGGCCCCGCCGTTCCGGTCTGCCGGCCACCCACGCTGTTCCGCGACGCGGGCGGCCGCTTCTGTCGTACCCCCGTGGTCCGATCGCCCCCGTCGATCTCTGGTGAGGAGTGTGCAGTGGGTGCTTCGGGGTGGGACTACCGCGTCCTCATCAGGCCGATCTCGACGCGGGGCTGCGGGAGGCCCATCGGCGGGAGCTGGCCCACGACAGTGCTTACTGGTGGAAGCAGATCCGGGACGGGAGTGCCGAGCCGATCCCGGATCGGCCGCCCACCATCGGTGAGCTGTTCGAGTCGGAGTACATGCAGGAGACCGGAACGCACTCGATCCTCGACATGGACGAGGTGCTGCCGCCGGGCTCGGCGTTCCGTTTCGGCGGGGTGCTGCCGCTCACCGAGGCCGAGGCGATCGAGGAGACCGGGGTGGCCACGTTGACCGTCGAGCACATCCCGATGCTGGCGCGAGTGCTCCCCGAGCAGCGTTGGGGCGGGCGGTGCGCGGTGCTGCACGATGATGCCGGTAATCCGTCCGAGATCTACTTCTGGGGCGTTTCGGGGGACTGACGCGTGTTGTCCTGATGACCTTGTGCGACACACCATGTGGCGTTGCGGAGCGAGAGCCGCACCCATATATAGTGGCCAACGCGGCTGGTTCGGCGGGCTTCGCAAGGGGTGCGCCGAGGTAAGAGGGAATCCGGTGTGATACCGGGACTGCCCCGCAGCGGTGAGTGGGAACGACCGCCGTCACACGGCACTGGGCCGCGAGGCCTGGGAAGCGACGGTCAGTAGGAAGCCTCGCGAGAGGCTACGCCCGCGAGTCCGAAGACCTGCCAGCGCGCCGCACGCAACCGTGTGCGGCGGTCGAAGGCCGCGTGGGACGGCCGACGCCCTGACTGCCCCGGTGCGCGTGCGCCCGGGGTAAGAGTGGTGTCTTCCTGCGCGTGGTCAGCGGCCGTGTTGACTCGCGAGGGAAGAGGGCCATGACGCTCACGCCGGAGAAGAGCCTGGAGACGGCTGCTGTGCCGGAGCAGCGCCGTCACGTCATGCAGGTGCGCAAGCGCAACGGCGAACTGGAGCCCGTCGACGTCAACAAGATCGTCGTCGCGGTCGAGCGGTGGATCGCCGGCCTGGACGAGGTCGACCCGCTTCGCGTCGCGACGAAGACGATCAGTGGGCTGTACGACGGCGCCACCACCGAGGAGCTGGACAAGCTCTCGATCCAGACGGCCGCCGAGCTGATCGGCGAGGAGCCGCAGTATTCGCGGCTGGCCGCCCGCCTGCTGGTCGACCTGGTCGAGCAGGAGGTCGGTGAGCAGGGCGTCACCACGTTCAGCGAGTCGATTGCGCTGGGTCACGCCGAAGGCCTGATCGGCGACACCACCCTGGACTTCGTCATGAAAAACCGGGACAAGTTGGATGCGGCGATCGATCGTGACGCCGACCTGCGCTTCGAGTACTTCGGGCTGCGCACCGTCGCTGACCGTTACCTGCTGCGCCACCCGACCAAGCGGATCCCGATCGAAACCCCGCAGTACTGGCTGCTGCGCGTTGCTTGTGGGCTGTCGCAGACAGTCGACGAGGCGATCGGCTTCTACCGCTTGATGGCGAGCCTGGCTTATCTTCCCAGCTCACCGACCCTGTTCAACTCCGGCACCAAGCACACCCAGATGTCGAGCTGCTTCCTCGTCGACTCGCCGAAGGACGAGCTGGACTCGATCTACGAGCGTTACCACCAGGTCGCGAAGCTGTCGAAGTTCTCCGGCGGCATCGGCATCGCCTGGTCCCGCGTGCGGGGTCGCGGCGCGCTGATCCGGGGCACGAACGGCAAGTCGAACGGCATCGTCCCGTTCCTGAAGACCCTCGACGCGGGCGTGGCCGCGGTCAACCAGGGCGGCCGGCGCAAGGGCGCCGCCTGCGTCTACCTGGAGCCGTGGCACCCGGACATCGAGGAGTTCCTGGAGCTGCGGGACAACACCGGCGAGGAGTCCCGCCGCACCCACAACCTGAACCTGGCCAACTGGATCCCGGACGAGTTCATGCGCCGGGTCGAGGCCGACGAGGACTGGTCGCTGGTCGACCCGTCGGATGCGCCTGAGCTGCCGGATCTCTTCGGCGACGCGTGGACCGAGGCGTACCGGATCGCGGAGAAGAAGGCGGTCAAGACCGTCAAGGCCCGCGACCTGTACGGCCGGATGATGCGCACCCTGGCGCAGACCGGCAACGGCTGGATGACGTTCAAGGACCGCTCGAACGCGCTGTCGAACCAGACCGGCGCGCCCGGCAACACGATCCACCTGTCGAACCTGTGCACCGAGATCCTCGAGGTCAACAGCGACGACGAGACCGCGGTCTGCAACCTGGGCTCGATCAACCTGGGCGCGCACACCGGCGCCGACGGGGTGGACTGGGAGCGGTTGCGCTCCACCGTCCGTACCGCGGTGGTGTTCCTGGACCGGGTGATCGACATCAACTACTACCCGTCGCAGCAGGCGGCCGCGTCCAACCCGCGGTGGCGCCCGGTCGGGCTGGGGCTGATGGGCCTGCAGGACGCGTTCTTCACGCTGGGTCTGCCGTTCGACTCGGCCGAGGCGAAGGAGCTGTCGACCCGCGTCCAGGAGGAGATCTTCCTGACCGCGCTCGAAGCCTCCGCCGGTCTCGCCGAGCAGTTCGGACCCCATCCGGCGTACGCCGAGACGCGAGCGGCCAAGGGCCGGCTGCACCCGGACCTGTGGGGCGCCTCGGTGTCGCAGACCGCGCGCTGGGACGCGCTGCGCGCCACGATCGCCGAGCACGGCCTGCGCAACTCGCTGCTGATCGCGATCGCGCCGACCGCGACCATCGCGTCGATCGCCGGTTGCTACGAGTGCATCGAGCCGCAGGTGTCGAACCTGTTCAAGCGCGAGACGATGTCCGGCGAGTTCCTGCAGATCAACACGTACCTGGTCCGGGAGTTGAAGTCCCGCGGCCTGTGGACCGCCCCGATCCGGGAGGCGATCAAGCGCGCCGAGGGTTCCGTCCAGGCCATCGCCGAGCTTCCTTCGGACATCAAGGAGCTTTTCCGTACGGCGTGGGAGCTGCCCCAGCGCGCCCTGGTCGACCTGGCCGCGGCCCGTGCGCCGTTCATCGACCAGTCGCAGTCGCTGAACCTGTTCATGGCCGCGCCGACGATCGGCAAGCTGTCGTCGATGTACCTCTACGCCTGGAAGTCCGGGCTGAAGACCTCGTACTACCTGCGCTCGCGCCCCGCGACGCGGATCCAGCAGGCCACCACGGCCGTCGCCCCGGCGACCCCGGCGGTGGTCCCCGCGCCGACGACCACGATGGTCGCCAACCCGTCCGGTCCCGGGCAGGTCGCCACGCTCAGCCTGAACCTGCTCGGCGACACCGGTGGTGCGCTCGCCGCGTCCCTTGAGAACCCCGACATCTGTGAGGCTTGCCAGTAATGCTGCTCGACCCCGGTATGGACCTGACCCTGCGGCCGATGAAGTACCCGCACTTCTTCGACCGTTACAAGGACGCCATCAAGAACACCTGGACGGTCGAGGAGGTCGATCTCCACTCCGACCTCGCCGACCTGGCTCGCCTGTCGCCGGCCGAGCAGCACCTGGTGTCACGGCTGGTCGCGTTCTTCGCCACCGGTGACACGATCGTGGCCAACAACCTGGTGCTCAACCTGTACCAGCACGTGAACAGCCCGGAGGGCCGGCTCTACCTGTCGCGGCAGCTGTTCGAGGAGGCCGTGCACGTCCAGTTCTATCTGAACCTGCTGGACACGTACGTGCCGGACGAGCAGGAGCGGTTCGAGGCGTTCGCGGCGATCGACAACATCCCGTCGATCGCCCGCAAGGCCGAATTCTGCTTCAAGTGGATCGACTCCGTCTTCGACCTGCGCAAGCTGGAGACGAAGGCGGACCGGCGAGCATTCCTGCTCAACGTGATCTGCTTCGCGGCCTGCATCGAGGGGTTGTTCTTCTACGGCGCTTTCGCGTACGTGTACTTCCTGCGCTCCCGCGGTGTGCTCCAGGGCCTGGCGTCCGGGACGAACTGGGTGTTCCGCGACGAGTCGATGCACATGGCGTTCGCGTTCGACGTGGTCGACACCGTCCGCCAGGAGGAGCCGGACCTGTTCGACGCGGAGATGGAGCAGCAGGTCCGCGACATGCTCGCCGAAGCCGTCGAGTGTGAGGTCCAGTTCGCCGAGGATCTGCTCGCCCAGGGCGTCTCCGGGATGTCCCTCGGTGACATGCGCGAGTACCTGCAGCACGTCGCGGACCGGCGGTTGCAGGTCCTCGGGATCGCCCCGATGTACGGCAGCAAGAACCCGTTCGCGTTCATGGAACTGCAGGACGTGCAGGAGCTGTCGAACTTCTTCGAGCGCCGCGTCTCCGCCTACCAGGTCGGCGTCACCGGCACCGTCACCTTCGACGACGACTTCTGACCGGCCCCGCAACCCCGCGACGTCCGCGCGGGGTTGCGGCCGCGACGCGCGGTTCCGGCTGCGCGCTGTCTCCGCAGCGACCCGCCCACTTCGCGCGGGATCCGGCGGGCGGCCCTGCCGCGGGCGTGGCCCGTGGGCGGGTTTGTTGCTCTGACCGTGCCCACCCACGGAGACCGCCCTTGCGGGCTGAGCGTTCTGGGCGCCCCGCGCCCTGCTCAGCCCGGAAGGGTCCCCGCGGGAGCGACGGTCTGTACCCCGGCGGAGACAGGCAATGAATCCCTTGAAGTCGAGCTAAGCCCGGCGGCGGCGCCGGGTGAGGGAGAAGCCGAACAGGCCGGTCAGGGCGGCCAGGATGCCGCCGCCGGCGGTCCAGAACCAGCGGCCGGAGAAGTCCGGCAGCCAGTCCGCACTGAAGGTGCTTTTGTCGGTTTCCGCGGAGGGGGAAACCTTCGGGGCCGGGGTGGTCAGCACCGTGCCGGGCTGGTTGTCAGGAACCAGCGGCTTGGCGAGTTCGCCCTGGTCAGCATCGAGGTCACCCTTCGGGGTGGCGAGCGACAGGCTGACCTTGAGCGGCAGACCGAGGTCACCCTCCGGCAGTTTCGTGCTGGAGAGCCGGACGTAGTACGTGCCCGGCAACGGATCGCCGTCCTGCGGCTCGGCCCACGAGCGGACCTGACGCAGCCGGCAACCGAGCGTGACCTGTGCGGCGTCCTTGGCGGCGACCGGGCTCTGCTCGCCGGCCACGCACGCCTGCCGCCGGCGCAGCCCGTCGAAGACCTCGACGATCCACGACTCGTCGCCGGAGCGGCCCTTGTCGGGCAGGGCGACCGTGGCGGTGAGGTCCGGGCGCTGGCCCGCCTCCGCGTTGAACTGCCAGTACAGGTAGTCGCCGGTGACCGCGCCGACCTGCACCGGCTGGTTCGCGGTGATCGACACCGCGGTCAGGAACGACGTGCCGGCGGTGTTGACCGCGGGCGCCGGGGACGGGTCGTCGGCGAACGCCGGAGCCGGGACGGCCGCGACGCCGAAGATCACGGCGCCGACGGCGGCGAGCTGCTTGATCCGCATCAGTTCTCCCTCCAGGTGGCCACCCAGTAACGGGTGATCCAACCGGCGAGCACGCCGGCGATCAGCCCGGCGATCGCCAGGACCAGCAGGAACAGGAAGCCGCGGCCGAGGCCTGGCGCGTCCGGGGCGTGCGAGGCGTCGACCAGGTCGATGCTGAGCTCGACCGGCATGCCCTTGTCGGTGACCACCTTGGACGCGAACGAGTTGCTGACGATCAGGCAGACCTCGGTCGTCGTGGCCTCCTCGTCGGTGTCCGTGTCGGCGTCGGCCGCCTCGGCCGAGGCCTTGGCGTCGGCTTTCTGCTCGTCGGCCGACCAGCGCAGACCGGAGGAGAGCACGTCGGTCCGGCCGCTGCCGGCGTCGAGGCCGCGGACCAGCTCACGGCCGTCCGGGGTGGAGGCTTTCAGCAGTACGCCGTAGTCGGGCTGGACCGCCCGGTCGAGCGCGACGCTCACCGAGGCCCGCAGCTCCTGGTCCGGTTGCACGGCGACCCGGTAGTAGCGGTGCTCGCTGATCTTCTCCCGGTCGGTGTAGACGCCCGGGGCCAGCAGCGGCGCGTTCGCGCAGTCGGCGGTGCCGGTGACGGTGGCCGGCTGTACCGGCGGCGGGGTCGCGGCCCGGTCGACGAGCTGCTGGACCCGGTCGGTCAGCTGCTCCTCGCTGTTGGCCGCGGCGAACGTGCCGCCGGTCGCGGTGGAGATGCAGACCAGCTGTTTGCGGGTCTTCTCGTCGGGGGTCAGGCCGAGCGTGTCGATGACCAGGTGGGTGCCCTGGGCGGCCAGGTCCCGGGCGACCTCGCACGGGTCCGGCGGTGTGCAGGTGTCCTCGCCGTCGGTGATCAGGACGATGCGCCGGGTGGCTCCGGTGTCGCCGAGGTCGGCGGCGGCCTCCTTCAGCGCCAGGCCGATCGGGGTGTATCCGGTCGGCTTGAGCGTGGCGATCGCATTCTTGGCCTGGACCTGGTTGACCTGGCCGATCGGGATGATCTGCTGGGTGTCCTGGCAGGCGACCTTCTTGTCCTTGCCGCCGTAGGTCGCGCCGAGCACACGGATGCCGAGCTGGGTGCTCCCCGGCAGCGCGTCGACGACCTTGCCGAACGCCCGCTTGGCCACCGCGATCCGGGTCTCGCCGTCGATGTCGGCGGCAGCCATCGAGCCGCTGACGTCGAGGACCAGTTCGACCCTGGGTGGTTCGGAGGCTCCGGGCTCGCGGGCGTTCGCCGGGGCGGCGCCGAGGAGGGTGGCAGCGCCGATCAATCCAGTCGCTACCACTATGGACAGACGTTTGTGGATCACGCGCCAAGATCATAAACATAGGCGTACGCCATGATTGCGGGCGGGGTTCCCGGCCCGCCCGTCTCTTGTGGAAACGTGGCGTGCCGGGTCGCTATGCGGCTCGAGCGGATTCGGCGCCCGGGACGCGTACCCCTTCCGGCTGGGGCGACGGTGGCGCACCCGTCAGCCGGCGAGCCCGGTGGTGGCGTCCTTCCCGCCACCGGGACAGAGCTTTGGTGGCCTTCCGCCGGCGTTCCTCCGGCCTGTGCCGGTCCGATTCCTGCCCGGCGGCGGTTGCCGGGTGGCGGTCAGGCGCGGCGGGCATAGGTCGTCACCTGGCGGCGGGCCAGGTCCTCCAGGATCTCGGCGGTCGCCGACGAGCCGAAGCGGGTCACGCCGACCGAGGCCATCGCCAGCAGCGTGTCCAGGCTGCGGATCCCGCCGGACGCCTTGACCTGCACCTTCGGCGAGACGGCGGAACGCATCAGGGCCAGGTCGTCCAGCGTCGCCCCGGTCGGCGCGAAGCCGGTCGAGGTCTTCACGAACGCCGCGCCAGCCCGCTCGGCCGCCCAGCACGCGGCGAGCTTCTCCTCGTCGGTGAGGTAGGCCGTCTCCAGGATGACCTTGACGTGCGCCTCCCCGGCGACCCGGACGATCTCCTTGATCTCGGTCTCCACCGCGGCGATGTCACCCGACCGCAGCCAGCCGATGTTGATCACCATGTCGATCTCGGTGGCGCCGCGGGCCACCGCCTGCTCGGTCTCGGCGACCTTCACCTCGGTGCTGGTGTCGCCGTGCGGGAAGCCGATCACGGTGCCGACCTGGACGCCGGTGCCGCGCAACAGCTCGACCGCGAGCGGCACGTCGGACGGGCGCACACAGACGGACGCCACCTGGTACTTGGCGGCGACGGCACAACCCTGACGAACGTCCTCGCTGGTGAACTGGGGCTGGAGGATGGAGTGGTCGATCATGCGGGCGATCTGCTGCACCGTGAAATCCATGGCTTCACAAGCTACCTGTCTAGACAACCGCCTGTCTAGACAGGTTGTGCCTCTCGGTAGGGTGTCCCTCATGTCCGCCGGACCAGACTTCGCGCCGCGCTACTTCCGTATCGAGCAGGAGCTCCGAGCGCGGATCGCCAACGCGCGGCCCCACGACCCGCTGCCCTCCGAGCCGGAGCTGGCCCGCGAGTTCGGGGTCAGCCGGATGACCGCCCGGGCGGCGGTGACGCAGCTGGTCAACGACGGTTTGGCGTACCGGGCGCCCGGCCGCGGCACGTTCGTCGCGGTGCCCACCGGCCCGCGCCGCGCCGACAACCTGATCCGCCTCAGCGAGGAGATCCGCAAGCAGGGCAAGAAGCCGTCGTCCCGGGTGGTCAGCGCCGAACTGCGCCCGGCCACCGTGATCGAGGCGACCCGGCTGCGGCAGCGGGCCGGTGACGTGGTCGCGATCTACCGTGTGCGACAGGCCGACGGTGACCCCTTCGCCTTCGAGCACGCCTGCTACCCCGGGGTGCTGAACGCGCTGCTCGACTTCGACCTCTCCGGCTCGGTGCACGAGGCGCTGGTCGCGCTCGGCCGCATCCCGACCCGGGGCACCTCGACGATCACCGCCCAGCCGGCGAACGAGGAGGACGCCAAGGAACTGGGCGTCCCGGCCGGCACCGCGCTGCTCGTCGAGGAACGGCTCATCCTGGACCAGGAGGGGCGTCCGCTGGAGCTGAGCGAGTCGCGCTACACCGGAACGAAGTACCGCCTCGACGTCGCTTTTGGTGTGGAGCCGCATCAGTAAGGCCGGTAGCCGCAGGCGCGTGCCGTACCAGTTCCACCTCTGAGCTGCCCTGAGCAGGCCCGCCGTGCGCGTCGCTCGCCGCTGTCCGTCAACGGCCCTCTCGCTCAGACGAAGAAATCGGCATGCCTCAACTGTTTGCTGCCGGCATCCGCGCCGATCGCGGTCGACCGTGTCGCCGCGGAGTCCGGGTTCGGGACGGCGGCCTCCCTCCGGCATCACCTGACCGAGACGTCGGGGGTGGCGCCGAGCGCCTACCGGCAGGCATTCCGGGGGAGGACCGTGTCATAGCCAGGTGGTGGCGAGCCAGGCGCTGATCGCGGCGGCGACGAGCAGGGCGAGGTTGAGGCCGATCACCTTCGTCTCGCCGCGGGAGACGTGCGTGACGATGCCGCCGATCTGGACCAGGACCAGACCGATCGCGGCGGCGAGAGCGAGAGCGGGGGCGATGCCGGTGAGCGGCGGCAGGATCAGGCCGAGGGCGCCGAGCACCTCCAGCGCACCGATCACCCGGACCAGCGGCATCGGGATCCGGTCGACCCAGCCCATCATCGGCCGCAGCTGATCCTGGCTCCGGACCACCTTGATCCCGCCGCTGTAAAGGTAGAAAAGGGCGAGCAAGCCGCCCAGGATCCAGTACGCGATCTCCATGCTGACCCCAATGGTTACTTGTCGTAAGTGACCACATCATGCGTCAGTATCGGAGGGCTTACAAAAGGCACACGCGTGTGCCTGAGGCACAGGGGGAGAAGTGTCGGAGTACGAGCACACCTGCATGATCCGGGGCGACGGCGGCAAGACGCTGCGGGCGATCCTCGACCAGATCTGCAACAAGTGGACACTGCTGATCGTGGCGACGCTCGACCAGGGCACGCTGCGATTCGGCGACCTGGTCCAGCAGATCCCCGGCATCTCCCAGCGGATGCTGACCCTGACCCTGCGCAACCTGGAACGCGACGGGCTGGTCTCCCGCACGGTGTTCGCCGAGGTCCCGCCGCGGGTGGAGTACACGCTGACCGCCGTCGGCAAGAGTCTCATCCCGCCCGCACTGGCCCTCGCCGGCTGGGCGATCGAGCACGTTCCGCACATCGAGGCGAGCCGGGAGGCCTACCAGTCGCGCTGATCCAGCGGCAGCTCGATGGTGAACCTGGCGCCGCGCCCGGGCGGGCTGGTCACGGAAACCGTGCCGCCGTGCGCCTCGGCCAGCTTGCGGACGATTGACAGGCCCAGACCGCTGCCACCGGTCTGCCGGCTGCGCGACTTGTCGGCGCGCCAGAACCGCTCGAACACCAGGGACTGCTGCTCGGCCGGGATGCCCGGGCCGGTGTCGCTGACCTCGATGCGAAGCTTCTCCGGAGTGGTACGCGCCGAAACGTTGATCTTCCCGCCGGTCGGCGTGTGCCGGATGGCGTTGGTGATCAGATTGCCGATCGCCTGCCGCAACCGGATCGGATCCGCGGTGATCAGCGCGGGCGATGCCGAGGTCGTCATCGAGACGCCCGCCCGGTCCGCCGCGGCCGCGAACGCGTCCGCGACCGCCGGCAGCAGGTCGGCGACCTCCACGAGCTGCGGATGCAGCCGCAACTCGCCGGCGTCAGCGGCGGACAGGTCCTGCAGGTCGTCGATCACGTGCTGGAGCAGCAGAGCCTCCTCCAGCAGCGACGCCATCAACTCCCGGTCGAGCGGGACGACACCGTCGGCGGCGGCCTCCAGCCAGCCGCGGATGTTCGTCACCGGAGTGCGCATCTCGTGCGCGATGTCACCGACCATCGCGTGCCGCAACTGTTCGACGTGCCGCCGCCGCTCGGCCATGTCGTTGAACGCCGTCGCCAGGCGCGCGACCTCGTCACGCCCGGTCACCTTCACCGCGGCGGCCGCGTCGCCGTCACGCATCCGGCCAGCCGCCGCCGTCAGCGCCCGCAGCGGACGGACCAGACGCACACCGACCAGGGCGGTCACGCCGACCGCGGCCAGCAGCACCAGCCCGGTCACGGCGACGATCCGGATCTGATTCGGTCCGGACAGGTCGAGAGTGGACGCGGGAACCTCGCCGGGAGTGGTCACGAAGAGCAGCGCGGCCGGCGCGACCCAGCTCGCCAGTTGCTCACGGCGGCCGGCGGCAAGACAGTCCGCGACCGGCCGGTTGTGGCGCTGCCCGGTGCGGGCCGACTGCGGATCGGCCCAGGTCCACGTGTCACCCAAGCCGACCTTGACGGCCGGGATGTCCTGCCGGGTCAGGCAGGCGTTGACCAACCTGTCGAGCTGGGCGAGTGCCCGCTTCTCGGTGGCGGTCGGAGCGGCCAGCGCGGCGCGGCCCTCCTCGCAGGTCACGGAGTCGGCGCTCAGATCACTGCCCGGAGTGTCGATCCGGAGGCGGCCGGTAGCCTCCTCGACGATCTCCGCGTTGTGCGGGAAGACCCGTGGTTGATCCGGCCCGGCCGGAGCGCTCGGGGGGTCGCGCAGGCAGCTCTGCACGCGGGTGGCGATGGCGCGCTGCTCCGAACGCTCCGCGGCGGGCAGCCGGAACGGGCCGATCACCCGCGGGTCGATGTGATCATCCGAACCGGTCGTGTCCGTGTTGAGCGGGTCGACGGTGACCGAGGCCTGATCGGGGAGTGCGCCGGCGGCCTCGGGCTGGGGCTCGGCGTTGCCGGTCCCGGGCTGGTTGCCGGTCCCGGTGCCGGCCTCGGTCCGGGCTGAGTCGGCGATCAGCTCGCGGGCCTGGCCGGTCAGCACGATGCGGTGACCGGTCTGCTGGGCCAGCTCCGCGATCACCGGGGTGACCTCGGACCAGCCGCGATGGGTCGCCGCATAGCCGAGCAGCGTGTCGTAGATCTTGGCGTCGTCGGAGAGCGCCTGACCCTGTTCCTGCTGGATGGCGCGGGTGGTGGTGCGGACCGCCAGCCAGGCGGTCGCGCCGATCGACAGCAGCGAGACCACCGCGGACAGGACGAGCAGCCGGCGCAACAAGCTGCCGCGCCGTCTGAGCCGTCGGTCAGCCATCGGCCAGCTTGTAGCCGACACCGTAGACGGTGAGCAGCCGCGCCGGGCGGCGCGGATCCGGCTCGATCTTGCGGCGCAGGTTCATCACGTGGACGTCGACGGTGCGGGCGGTGACATACGAGTCGAACCCGTGCAGGTGCCGCAGCAGCATCTCGCGCGTGAAGACCCGGCCCGGTTCCGCCGCCATCGTCCGCAACAGGTGGAACTCGCCCGGCGTGCAGATCACCGGGCGTCCATCGGCGCGCACCTCGCGACGTACCGGATCGACCTGCAGATTGCCGACCCGCAACACCGGATCCGTCGCCGGGGCCGCCGGCCGATTGCGTCGCAGCAGAGTGCGGACCCGGGCCGCCAGCTCGCGCGGACTGTACGGCTTCGTCATGTAGTCGTCGGCGCCCAGATCCAGCCCCAGCAGCAGATCGTCCTCGCCGGTGCGCGCGGTCAACATCAGCACCGGCAACTCCGAGTCACGGCGCAGGATCCGGCACACGTCCAAGCCGTCGACGCGGGGCATCATCACGTCCAGGACGACCAGGTCCGGCGGGTTGTGCCGGATCTCCTCCAACGCGGCCCGGCCGTCACCGACCACCACGACGGCGTGACCCTCGTGCTCCAAGTAGCGCTGCACGAGTTCGGCCTGCTTCGGGTCGTCCTCGGCGACCAGCACGTATGCGCACACGGCGGCGAGTCTAGGCCGGACCCGTACGGCGCAACGGGTCGAGAACGGGACCACTACCGGACCACAACAGGTTTCTGACAAGTCGCGCCCAGAGTGCCTCCCATGCCGAAGATCCTCTATCTGACCGCGTTGCTGTTACTGGGTGCCTGCAGTGCTCCGGCTCCCGCTGCCGATGCCGGCAACGGCGGTGTCGCCACACTGGAAAGCGCCGCGCCCACCGCCGCCACCGCGTCGACGCCGTCGGACTCCCGCCCGCAGCTGCGACTCGACACCAGCGACGAAGAGGCGCACCGGTTCTGGACCGCCTACGACGACTGCCTGGTCGCCAACGGGGTCAAGACCAACGTGGTCGATCAGCCCGGACCGGCCGGGCCGGGCCGTCGGCTCGACCAGAGCGGAGAACCCGAGTCCGCCTACCTCGCCTGCGCCGGGAAACTGCCGCGGCAGCCACCGGAACTGGACGAGGACATCAACCCGAACTTCGCCGCGCAGTGGAACGACCACGTGAAATGCCTGCGTGCGCACGGTCTCAAGGTGCACGTGACCAAGCCCGGCGAGTGGACCTACGACTCGGCGGACACCGTGATCCCGCCCAACGACGATCAGATCGAGCACGACTGCCTGCTCGAAGCGTTCGGTCATGGCTCCTGAGTCGCTGCTGCGTGCGGCGGGTGCGGTCGCCGCTGTCACGTTGGTCGCGGCGGGCGCGACGCTCGCGGTGCGCGGTCACCGCCCGGCGCCGCCGGCTCCGCAGGCCGATCCGACCATGACCACGATTGAGGTACGGACAATGGATCTCACCGACGAGCGCACCGTGAACGGGACACTCGGCTTCGGCCCCGCCCGCGTCGTCAAGAGCACCGGCACCGGCGTGATCACCCAACTTCCCGGAGTCGGCCGGAAGACCAGCCGTGGCAAGGAGTTGTACCGGGTCGACGACCAGCCGGTAGTCGTCCTCTACGGCGACACGCCCCTCTTCCGGCCACTGGACAAAGCCGGACTGACCGGGCGCGACGTGCTGGAGGTGCGGCAGAACCTGACCGCGCTCGGATATCCCGCGCGGTCGTTGCACCCCGAGGTCTCGGACACCGGACTGCTCGCCGCACTCGAACAATGGCGGAAGGATCATGATCTGTCCGGCCCGGGCCTGACCCCGGGCGCGGCCGTGGTGCTGCCCGGGCCGAGCCGGGTCAGCCAGGTGACCGCGCAGGTCGGCGACCCGGCAGAAGGGCCGCTGCTGTCGGTCACCGCCACCGAGGCTGCCGTCACCGTGTCGATGAGTCCCGCCGACGCCGCCTCCGTCCACACCGGAACCAAGGTCGCCGTGATCGCGCCCTCCGGCACCTCCGCGCCTGCCAAGATCACGGCGGTCGGCCGGGCGGCCACCACCGGCGACAGCGGCGAGCCCGCCAAGGTCGACGTGACCATCACCCCCGACAAACCGATTTCCGCGTACGACGCGGCCGCCGTCCAGGTGCGCATCACCACGCTCGCCCGCAAAGGTGTGCTGGCCGTCCCGGTCGGTGCACTGGTCGCGCTGGCCGAAGGCGGGTACGCCCTGCAGCGCCCCGACGGAACGTTGGTCGCCGTGAAAACCGGAGTCTTCGCCGGTGGAATGGTGCAGGTCAGCGGCCCCGGAGTCACCGATGGTCTGACCGTGGTGAGCACCCCGTGACCTCGCCGTTCGCGCGGCCCGGCAGTGGTGAGCAGGCCGTGGCCTCGTCGGTTGTGCGGTCCGATCGTGGTGAGCAACCCGTGACCGCGCCGGTCCTCTCGATCCGGAACGTCTCCCGGGTCTACGGCGGCGGAGTGACCGCGCTCGACGGGGTCTCGCTCGAACTGGCCCGTGGCGAGCTGGTCGCGATCGTCGGGCCGTCCGGCTCCGGAAAGTCCACGCTGCTGCACATCATGGGCACGCTCGACCTGCCGACCAGCGGAACCGTGACGATCGAAGGCCGGGACGTCACCGCCCTCTCCGACCGTCGCCTCGCCGAACTGCGGGGCCGCCGGATCGGGTTCGTCTTCCAGCAGTTCCACCTGATCGACGGGGTCAGCGCCGTGGAGAACGTCGCGACCGGCCTCCTGCACGCCGGAGTGCCTCCCCGGCGGCGTCGGGCGTTCGCCGAGGAGGCGCTCGACCGGGTCGGGCTCAGCCACCGCCGCTCGCACCGGCCGGGGCAGCTCTCCGGTGGCGAGAAGCAGCGCGTGGCGATCGCCCGGGCGGTGGTCAACGCACCGGCGCTGGTACTGGCCGACGAGCCGACCGGCGCGCTGGACTCGGCGAACGGCGAGGCCGTCCTGGGTCTGCTGCACCGCCTCAACGCCGAGGGCGCGACAATCGCCGTGATCACCCACGACCGCGAGATCGCAGCGCGGTTGCCCCGCCGCATCACCATTCGCGACGGGCGGATCGATGCTGCCCAGTGACGTGTTCCGGCTCGGAGTGGTCGGTCTGCGGACCCGGAAACTGCGGGCCGCACTCTCCGCCCTCGGCATCGCGATCGGCATCGCCACCATGCTCGTGGTGACCGGGATCCCCGCGTCGAGCCGGCAGGCCGTGGCGGACCGGCTCGCCGCGCTCGGCACGAACCTGCTGCGCGTCCAGCCGCAGAGCGCCGGTGACCAGCCGGCGCCGCTGCCGGCCGAGTCGGTGGCGATGGCCGCACGGATCGGACCGGTGACCGGCGTCAGCGCGGTGGCCAACGTCCACGCGGTGGTGCGCCGGTCGGACCTGATCGACCCGTACGACGGATCCGGCCTGACCGTGCTCGCCACCCGCACCGACCTGCTCGCCGCGGTGAACGGCACGATCCGGTCCGGGCAGTTCCTCACCACGGCGACCTCCCGCTTCCCGGCGGTGGTGCTCGGCTCCGAGGCGGCGGCCCGGCTCGGACTGCGCGAGATCCGCCCGGACCGCCCCGCCGCACAGGTCAGCATCGGCAACCGCTGGTTCACCGTGACCGGCATCCTGGCACCGGTCCCGCTCGCCCCGGACCTGGACCAGTCGGCGCTGGTCGGCTGGGACGTGGCCGGAAGCCTGCTGGGCTTCGACGGGCACCCGACCGTCATCTACGTCCGATGCCGGGAGGCGGCCATCGAAAAGGTCCGGGCGGTGCTGCCGGCCACGGTCAGCCCGCAACTGCCCGGCCTGGTCCGGGTGTCCCGCCCGTCCGACGCGCTGGCCGCGAAACGCGCCACGGACAGCGCCTTCGGTGCCCTGCTGCTCGGCCTGGCCGGTGTATCACTGCTGGTCGGCGGTGTGGGCGTAGCCAACACGATGGTTATCTCGGTACTCGAACGCCGTCGCGAGATCGGCCTCCGCCGCGCGCTCGGTGCTCCTCGTGGTCACATCCGCCTCCAGTTCCTGGCCGAATCGGTACTGCTCTCCGCGCTCGGCGGTGCGGCCGGCACCGCGATCGGCGTGGCCGCCACCCTCGGATACGCCACCTGGCAACGCTGGCCACCGGTCATCCCGCCGATGACCGTCGCCGCCGGCCTCGGTGGCGCCCTGCTGGTCGGCGTGATCGCCGGCGTCTACCCGGCGATGCGCGCGGCCCGGCTCACCCCGACCTCGGCCCTGGCCGCCTGATCCCGGGGAGGGCCGTGGGTCCCGCCCGCCCCTCCCCGCGATCAGCGTCATCGCACGAGTCGACCTGATCATCAGGCCGCCGGCCGCGACAGCGGCGACCGTCAGCGTGACCGCCCCGGCATACGTGGCGCTCCGGAGCTGACAGCGCGCCGCACCCGCCGAGCGTCGGATCGCCGGACGAGGGCCAACGGGCGATCTTCGCCCCGCCTGACATTCCCAGATCCTGGTACGAGATCTCCAGGTCGGCGGAGCCGGACCCGTTCAGAATATCTTGATTCAGGTTCCTTATATACGTACCTTGCGATAGCCTCCGGAGATGAGCGCCTCTCTGCAGCAGGTCGGTCTTGCCGTCAAACGCCTCCAGTGGCAGCACCACCGCGAGGCAAACCGGCGCTTGGCCCCGCTCGGTCTGTCCCTGGTGCAGTGGGACACCCTGCGCCACCTGCATGCCAACCCCGGCGCCTCGCTGCACCGGCTGGCCGAGTTGACCTTCCAGACCGACCAGTCCATGGGTGAGCTCGCCCGGCGCATGGTCGACCGCGGTCTCATCCAGCGGGTCGAGGGACCCGGCCGCAAGGTTCAGCACCAGCTCACCACGGCCGGCGACGACCTGCGGGAAGCCGGTGGCGAGGCGGTCGACAGCGTGCTGGCCGACACCCTCGGACGCCTCGGCGCCGACGAACGCGAAACCCTCCACCACCTGCTGCTCAAAGCGGCCGCGTCACGCTGAATCGTGCGGCGTGGCCGCAAACGGCACATCACGGCCGCCAGCCGGTCGCGATCGCGGCGATGACCTGCGGCCGGCGCGCACCACACGTTTGAACTTTCACCGGAATGGGGGGGCGGGCATGTCAGCAGGCGTGTCGTTCGGCGTTCTCGGGCCGGTCGAAGCCTGGGCGGAGGGCCGCCGTCTGCTACTCGGGCCGCCGCAGCAACGCATCGTCCTCGCCGCGATCCTGCTGAACGAGGGCGCCGTCACGTCGACCGGTGAGCTGGTCGAGGCGCTGTGGGCGCAGGAGCCTCCGGCCGGGGCGGTCAAGACGATTCGCACCTACGTCTCCCGGCTGCGCGCCGTGCTGACTCCCGCCGGCGCGATCGTCGAATCGCTGGCCGGCGGCTACCGCCTACGGGTGGGTCCGGAGAACTTCGACCTGGCCCGATTCCGCGCCTTGACCGCTGCGTCACTCGCGCTGACCACCGCCGAGGACCGGGCGACGCGGATCCGGCAGGCCCTGGACGTCTTCCGCGGCGAGCCACTGGCCGGGCTGCACGGGGTGTGGGCCGAGTCCCATCGCGCTCAGCTCTCCTACCGCCAGGCCGAAGCCTACGAGTTGCTGTACGCCGCGGAGCTCGAAGCCGGCCACCACGTCCGAGCGATCGCCGAGTTTCCCGTCCTGATCCAGCGGTTGCCGTTCCGGGAACGACTGCGTGAACTGCAGATCCTCGCCCTGTACCAGGCCGGTCTGCGGGCTGAGGCCTTCGCCGCCTACCGCGATGTGCGGGACTTCCTCCGGGACGAGCTGGGTGTCGAACCCAGGTCCGCGCTGCGGGACCTGCACGGCCGCATGCTGCGAGGTGACCCCACCCTCGATCCGTCGCGTCAGGCATCGGACCCGCCGACCGCTCCGGCCGGGCAGCCCATGGCCGACGATCCCGAGCCCCTCGAGGATGCGCCCGGCCCGGAAGCCGGCGTGCCGCGGCCGGCGCAGTTGCCCGCCGCTCCGGCCGAGTTCACCGGCCGGGACAACGAACTGCGCCGTGCCGACGAGTTCCTGGCCACCGCGAGGCCCGGCCCGTCGATCGTGGTGATCGCGGGACTGGGTGGCGTCGGCAAGACCTCGCTGGCGTTGCACTGGGCGCACCGGCTGGCTCCGCGCTACGGCGACGGGCAGCTCTACGTGGATCTGCGTGGGTACGGGCCGCAGCGCGATCCGCTGTCGGCGGCGGATGTGCTCGACGGTTTCCTGCAGGCCCTCGGGCTCGCACCGGAACACGCGCCGGAGGGGCTCGCGGCCCGCGCGGGGATGTTCCGCAGCCTGACGAGCACCCGGCGAATGCTGATCCTGTTGGACAACGCGGTCGCGGCCGACCAGGTGCTGGATCTGCTGCCCGGCACCGGCGACTCACTGGTGATCGTGACGAGCCGTGGCACACTGCCGGACCTGCTGATCCGGACCGGCGCGTCCCTGCTGACGCTGCTGCCCCCGGCGTACGAGGACGCGCTCGCTCTGTTCGCCTCCCGCGCCGGCCGCGACCGGGTGCGGGCCGAACCCCGCGCGGCACGCGACATCGTCGAGCTCAGCGGCCGTCATCCGCTGGCGCTGGCCGTCGTCGCCGCCCGGGTCGCCGCCCGGGCGCACCTGCCGCTCTCCGCGACCGCCGCCGAGGTCAGCGCCGCCCACGGGACGCTGGACGCCTTCCGGATGCCGGAGGCGACCGTGGACGTGAGCGCCGTGCTCTCCTGGTCCTACCGGACGCTGGCCGACGGCACGGCACACATGTTCCGGCTGCTCTGCCTGCACCCCGGCCCCGATCTGAACGCCGAGGTCGCCGCGAGCATGCTGGCTCAGCCGGTGACTCGGGCGCGTGGGTTGCTGGCCGAGTTGGTCGCGTCCGCACTCCTGATGGAACACCAGCCGGGGCGGTGGACCGTCCATGACCTCGTCCGGGCGTACGGGAATGATCTGGCCCTGGCCCTTGATCCTCCGGACGAACGCCGGGCGGCCCTGCACCGCATGTTCGACTACTACGTGTACGCCGGCCGCGACGCGGTCGCCGAGCTCGGCAAGAACCGGCTGCCCATCGAGCCGGACCGGCCGATGCCCGGGGTGGTGGGCCGTGCCGCTGAGGCGGGCGCGTGGTTCGGCAGTGAGCACCCCGCCATGCTGGCCGCGCTGGAGCTGGCCGCCCGCGAAGGTTTCCACCGTCACGCCTGGCAGCTGTCCTGGGTGGTGCGGGCTTATCTCAGCCGCCAAGGGCTGTGGCATCAACTGCGGACGTCCCAGAAGACCGGGTACGCCGCCGCGGTGCAGGCCGGCAACCCGGCGGCCGAGGCCCGGGCACTCTGGGGCCTGGCGGAGACCGATGCCCTCATGGGCCGGTACCCGGAAGCGCTCACCCGGCTCCGCGACGCCCGGCAGATCTTCGCGCGGATCGGCGACACCACGTCGGCCGAGATGACCATGATCTGGATGACCGGGGTGTACGACCAGCAGGGCGACTGGAACGCGATCCTGGAGGTGACCGGGCCACTGCTCGCGACGTATCCGCCCGGACGTGACGTCACGCTGCGGGCCCGTCTGCTGATCGCCGCGAGTTGGGCTGAAGCACACCTGGGCCGGTACGCCGAGGCGATCACCGACGCCCGTGAGGTGATCGCCTCGGCCGCCGACCTGAACCCGTACTGGGTGGCCGACACCTGGGACACTCTCGGCCTCGCCTGGGCCGGCCTCGGCGAGATCGGCCGAGCCGTCGACAGCTACCACCAGGCCGTCGACATCTACCGCCGGCACGACGCGCCGGTCAGCGCGGCCGAGTCCCTGCGCCGCCTCGGGGACGCGCACACCCGGGCCGGCCGCGCCGTCGACGCCGAGGAGTCCTACCGGCAGGCGCTGGCCCTCATCGCCGAGGTGGACGGGCCGCGCGCGGCCCTGCTCGCCGCGTCTCTCCGCCACATCCTCTCGCCGGTCCCCGAGTATTGATCGGGCTCCGGTCGGGCGAGCCGTCCGGGTTGCTGCGGCGGGACGTGACCGGGCCGCACATCCCGGAGGCGGACCGCGTGCCGGGTCGCCGCGTCATCGACGCTCTCTCACCAACCGCCGCGCCCGAACCCACCTGACCGGTGGATTGTGGGGCCGGGCACGAAGTGCGGCCCCACAATCATGCCAACGTCGAGTACCGAATCACTTGAGCGTCGAGTAATAGCCGGCGAAACCTTCCTGTTCACAGTCCTGCATCCAATGAGCCTTGCCACCGGTGGGCATTTCGTCGATCGAGGACAACTCGCCGTCCTTGAGGACAGCCTTTATGTCGTGATCCTTCAGGCACTTGACGAATGCCTCCATGTGGTCGGCGTACGCCGGGTCGAGCCGCCGGGCACGGTCGCGCGCGAACTCGGGTTGCTTCGACGCGCAGTTCTTCTTGAGGTCGGCTCGCACCTTGTCGGACAACGGGCCCCAGACGTCCGAGATGTCGGCGGGATCGATCGTGGTCCCGCCTTTCATGACCGCTGCCTTGGGGAGGCCGTTCGTGAGCAGACAGTCGGCGAAGACATCCGACACGCGTTTGATCTCCTCCTCGGAGGTGTCGAGCCGGATGAGGGGACGCTCCGTTGCGACTGTCTCAGCCGAGGCGGCGGCGGACGGCTTCTGGATGCTGGCGACACCCGCGGTGCCCTGGACGCCGGGCGAGGAGTCGGTCTTGGCAGCGCCACTACAGCCGGCGGCGAGAGTCAGGGTGGCGGCGGCGGTGACAACCGCTGCCGCGCTACGCGAACGGGAGAAGTCGATGATGGACATGCCGGGATTCTCACCGGGCAATGTCAGCGAACTGTCGGGATCCCGAGGCCGGCTTCTTCGATGATTTCGTGGCCGTGGCCGGTCTCGCGATCTCCTGATCGAGTCACTTGCCGGGCGTCATGCGGCGCTCGTCGGTCCAGGCCCACCGGCGGCGAACGACGCGACCGCTCCATCCGGCGACCGGGTCACTTCGGGGCTTGGCGGGCTCGGGGCAGGGTGATGGTGAAGGTGCTGCCGACGCCGAGTCGACTCGTCGCGGTTATGCGGCCGTCGTGGGCCTCGACGAGTTTGCGGGCGATCGCCAGGCCCAGGCCGCTGCCGCCGGTGGCTCGGCTGCGGGACGAGTCGGCGCGCCAGAAGCGATCGAAGACTCGTTGCAGGTCGGCGGGTGCGATGCCGGTTCCGGTGTCAGCGACCTCGATGGTGAACTGTTCGGGGATCGCGGCGGTCCGCAGGGTGACCACACCGCCTTTGTCGGTGTGCCGGATGGCGTTGGAGACCAGATTGCCGACGATCTGGCGCAGCCGGACAGGGTCCACCGACAGCTGCGGGTCGACGGTGAAATCGGTCGAGAGGCTGACGTGCTGAGACTCGGCGATCCCGCGATGCGCGTCGGCGACCTGCGTCAGGACGTCATTGAGGTACACGTACTCGGGGTGGAGCCGCAGGTCTCCGGTGTCCGCGGCGGCCAGGTCGCGCAGGTCGTCCACCACGCGCTGCAACAGCGACGTCTCCTCTAACAGCACCTCCAGCAGTTGGGCGTCGGTCGGTGTCATACCGTCCTGGGCGGCCTCGATGGAGCCGCGGATGTTGGTCAGTGGCGTGCGAAGCTCGTGAGCCAGGTCGCTCACCAGCGCTTTACGCTGCGCCTCCAGGGTCTCGCGCCGGTCGAACAGGTCGTTGAGGGCCATCGCCAGGTAACCGATCTCGTCGCGGGCGCCGACCGGGACCCGGCTCTGCTGCTCGACCGGACGGCGGACGGACGCGGTGAGCCGCCGCAGCGGCCGGACCAGACGGGTGCCGACCAGGAGGGTGACCGCGACCGCGATCAACAGCACGAGTCCGGTGCTGCCGGCGATCCGGAGCACGTTCGAACGGGTCAGGCTGATCGAGGTGGCCGGGGTGTCGGCCTCGGCGTCGGTGATGAAAAGCAGGGCGGACGGCGCTACGTAGGGGGTCAGCTGCACTTGGCGAGCGGATTGCAGGCATCGCTGGATTTTTTCCAGGCTGACGCCGTGCGGCAAAGGCTCACCGCCGGTCCCCACGGTGAAAAGCGGATCGATACTGAACGTTTTCAGCACCTTCATGCTCAGGCAACTGCTCATCAGGCCGCGCAGTGCCTGCAACGCCTTCGCCTCGGTCGGCGTCGGTACCTCCAACGCCTTGGGGCCGCAATTCGACCCCGCGGGTTCCGGGGTCACGACGGGACGGCCGCTGGGTGAGCGGGTCAACCGCACATTGACGTTGCCCTTCATGCACTCGAGAACCTGGCGCGCGTACTCGTCGAGTTTCTCGCGCTCGCGGGTAGGGAGCAGGTACGGCCCGACCGCGCGGGCATCGATGGTCGCCTTGCCGGCATCCTTGCCGTCGGGGTTGACCCGGAGCGGGTCGACGATGGCTGACGGCTGGGTGGCTCGCAGGTTCGGCCCGGCGGACGAGTCGGCGATCGGCTGGCGGTCCCGGGTCAGCAGGGTGACCCGATGACCGCTACGGCGGCTCAGGTCCGCGAGGGTGGGGGAGACGTCGTCCCAGCTGGAGTGGGTGGCGGCGAAACCGATCAGCGTGTCGTAGATCAGCGTGTCGTCGGCGAGTGAGCGGCCTTGTTGCTGCGCGATGGCCCGGGTTGTCATCTTGGCCGTGAACCACGCGGTCGCCGCGATCGCAGCGATCGCGATCAGGATCGACGTCGCCAGCAGCCGAATGATCAGACTGCGATGCCACGGCAGGTCAGGGGAGCGCATCGGCGTCTTTCGGCGCGATGGACGGGTCGGTGAGTTTGTACCCGAGGCCGTACACGGACAGCAGCCGGACCGGGTGCCGCGGGTCGTTCTCGATCTTGCGCCGCAGATTCAGCACGTGGGTGTCGACCGCCCGGTGGGTGGAGTCCCGGTCCAGGCCCTGGGCGTGTTCGAGTATCTGGCGGCGGGTGAAGATCCGATCGGGCTGCCCGGCCAGCATGGCCAGGATCGCGAATTCGGTCGGCGTACACGAAATCTCTCGCTCACCGATGATGACGGCCCGCCGGGACATGTCCATCGTCAGGTCACCGACGTGCAGGAAGTTGTCGTCGACCCGGACCCGATCCACTCGTCGCAGCAGGGTACGCACCCGAGCCACCAACTCCCTCGGGCTGTACGGCTTCGTCACGTAGTCGTCGGCGCCCAGGTCCAGCCCGAGCAGCAGGTCGTCCTCTCCGGAACGGGCGGTGAGCATCAGGACCAGCACCGACGACTCCTTACGCAGGATCCGGCACACGTTGAGGCCGTCGAGGCCCGGCATCATCACGTCAAGAATGATCAGATCCGGTCGCGCCCGGCGGGCTTCGGCGAGCGCCTCACGCCCGTCGTGTACGACGAGAAGCCGATGGCCGGCTGCCCGCAAGTAGCGGCTCACCAGGTCGGCCTGACGGCGATTGTCCTCGGCGACGAGAATGTCAGCGCACACCCGGCGGACTATAAGCGGCCACCGGCCACGGTCGCTAAATGTGCGGTTTTTCCTTGACAGTTTCCCGACAATCGCCCGGCAGCCTGCCGGCATGCGAATGATCCCTCGATCCGTGCCCGCCGGATCGGCCATTCCGGCGGCACCCCGGCCGGGTCGATCCCGCAGTCGGCGCCGTCTTGTCGTCATGGTCAGCGTCGTCGTGGCCCTGTCCCTCCTGGCTCTGGGCCTCGGCTTCGCCCGATGGGTCGGCCGAGCCGACGCCGCCGGCCCGGAAGCGGAAGTCGTCACCCCGACGGCGACCGCGACGGTCACCAAGGATGACATCTCCACCACGCGCAGCTTCCCCGGAACTCTTGGCTACGGCGCGACCCGCGTCATCAGCGGCAGCGGGAACGGAGTGATCACGTGGCTGCCGGCCGCCGGGACGACGATCACTCGCGGACAGCGGGTGTACGCGGTGAACGACCAATCCGTCCCGCTGTTCTACGGCGAGATCCCCCTGTTCCGGGATCTGGACACCAAGGGCACCGTAGGGCGCGACGTGCGGATGGTGTTCGACAACCTGCGAGCCCTGGGCTACGCGGTCGGTAGACAACCGGCGCCAGGAACGGTCGTCACCGAGTCCGTCCCGCCCGGCGCCGGCTCGGCCGGGGCGCCGTCCTCGTCCACCGCCACCGCGGATGGGCCTGCGTCCGGCGCCACGACCGATGCGCCCGCGAGCGCTCCCTCGCCGGCTGCCACGACGGATCAGGGGGCGAGCACCACCCGGACGAATCCGCCGGCCAGGGTCGTCAGGACGACGGTCCACGACGGTGAAGCCGTCCTGACCGCGACTCTGATCAAGGCCGTCGAAGCCTGGCAGCGACACCTCGAGCTCCCGGCGAGCGGCAAACTCACGATCGGCTCGGTCCTGGTGCTCCCGGCCGCGGTCCGCGTCAGTGCGCTCTCGGCGCAGGTCGGCGGACCCGCCACGGGCGAGCTGCTGTCGACCACGTCGACCAGCAAAGTGATCACCGTGCTGGCCGGCCAGAGCGAAGCCGCCACCATCGACAACGGCGATCACGCCACGGTGGCCCTCTCCGACGGCACCACCACGCCGGCCAGAGTGACCTCGGTAGGCACGGCGTTACAAACCGAGGACGGCGGTGACCCGTCGAACCCGAAACTCGCCATCACCCTCGTCCTGGACCAGCCGTCGAAGCTCAAGCAGGTCGACTCGGCCGAACTGCAGGTCTCCTTCGCGGCGCAGACCCACAAACAGGTCCTGACCGCCCCGATCAGCGCGCTGCTCGCGCTGCAAGAGGGCGGGTACGCTCTGCAGACCCCCGCCGGCGCCCTGATCGCCGTCAAGACCGGCATCTTCGCCGACGGTCGGGTCGAGGTCAGCGGGACCGGCGTCAACGAGGGCATGACCGTGGTGACGACGTCGTGAGCACGGTGCTGTCGGTGTGCCGGGCAAGCATGCGGTATGCCCCGGAGGTCACCGCTCTCGACGAGGTGTCCCTCCGGATCGAACAGGGCGAGATGCTGGCCATCGTCGGCCCGTCCGGTTCCGGCAAGTCGACGCTGCTGAACATCATGGGCACGCTCGACCGGCCCACCTCCGGCACGATTGAGATCCTCGGCCAGGACGTCACCCGGCTCTCTGACCGCGACCTGTCCGACCTCCGCGGCCGCCGGCTCGGCTTCATCTTCCAGCAGTTCCACCTCACCGCCGGGCTGAGCGCCGCCGAGAACGTGGCCACCGGCCTGCTCTACGCCGGCATACCGCGGCGCAACCGGCGCGCGATGGCCGAGGAAGCCCTCGACCGGGTCGGACTCGGCCATCGCATCACCCACCGGCCGCACGAGCTGTCCGGCGGGGAACGGCAGCGGGTCGCCATCGCCCGGGCCCTGGTGAACGGTCCGATCCTGGTGCTGGCGGACGAGCCGACCGGCGCCCTCGACACGGCCAACGGCCAGGCCGTACTGAATCTGCTGACCGAATTGAATGCGGAAGGCACGACCATCGCGCTCATCACCCACGACCGGGACATCGCCGCCCGGGCGCCACGACAGGTCCACATGCGCGACGGACGCCTCATCGCGGACGTACGCTCGCCGGACAGTGCCGCATGAGCCGGCTCGGCCCTCGTGATCTGCTCGGTGTCGGCCTGATCGGCATCCGTACTCGCAAGATGCGAGCACTGCTGTCGGCGCTGGGAATCTCCATCGGGATCGCGACGATGGTCGTGGTGACCGGCATCCCGGCATCCAGCCAGGCGGACCTGCTGCGGACCCTGTCGGCGTTGGGCACCAACACCTTGCAGGCCGAACCCGTCGATCGCGACCCGCCGGTGACCCTGCCGGAGGACGCACCCGCCATGGTGGCGCGGATCGGACCGGTCCTCACCGCCAGCGCCGTGGCCAACACCCACTCCGTGATCCGCCGCAACGACCGCACCGATGCCCAGGACGGGCTCGGGCTGACCGTCCTGGCCGGCAAGAGCAATCTGCTGACCACCCTCAACGGCACCGTCCGTGCCGGTCGTTTCCTCGACGCCACCAGCGAAAAACTGCCGATGGTGGTGCTCGGCTCGGTGGCCGCGACCCGGCTCGGCTTCAGCGACCTGCCCGCCGGCACGACCAAGCCGCAGGTGATGATCGGCGACCAGTGGTTCACCGTCATCGGCATCCTGCACAGCTTCACACTGAACCCCGACATCGACCGCGCGGTGCTGATCGGCTGGAACGCCGCCCGGACGCTGTTGCGTTTCGACGGCCGTCCCACGGTGATCTACCTGCAGGCCAGGGAGGACTACATCGAGGCCGTCCGGGCCGTGCTGCCCGCCACCATCAACCCGCAGCACCCGTCCGACGTCCGGGTCACCGCCCCGTCCGACGCGCTGGCCGCCAAGCGGGCCACCCAGACCAGCTTCTCGGCGCTGTTCCTCGGCCTGGCCGCGGTGGCCCTGCTGGTCGGCGGCATCGGTGTCGCCAACACCATGGTGATCTCGGTGCTGGAAAGGCGCGCCGAGATCGGGCTGCGCCGCGCACTGGGTGCCCACCGCGGTCAGATCCGAGCCCAGTTCCTCACCGAGGCGGTCGTGCTGTCCGCGCTGGGCGGCATCGGCGGAACCATGCTCGGCATCACCGCGACCACCGGATACGCCTGGTCGCAGAACTGGCCGGTGGTCATCCCCGCCGGAGCGACGCTGGCCGGCCTCGGCGGGGCAGCGCTGATCGGGGCGGTCGCCGGCGCCTACCCGGCGATGCGAGCCGCCCGCCTCATGCCCACCGAAGCACTCAGCGGCACCTGACCGGCGATCGCCGGGCCGGATCCTCTTGTCCGGCCCGGCAATCGTTTCCATGTCGAGTGATGAGCCGTTCCTGATCTGATCTCGCAGTTCACGGTGGGGCATGGTGGGGTGGCTGACCGACGGGTGGTCGCCGAGGGTGTCAGGCGCCCGCCGGGTCGCCGACCTCCAGCTCCACGAGTTGGACGAGGGCCCGGGGCTCAGTCATGCTGTGCCGCTCGACCTCGGGGAAGAAACGCGCCACGTGCGGCAGAGTCAGATGCGTACGGAAAGCCTCGGTGTCCGCGTAGATCTCGTAGAGGTAGAACGCGCCCGGATCCGCGGCGTCGTGGAACGACCGGAACTCCAGGCAGCCGGGTTCGGCTCGGACCGAAGCCATGAGGGTGCTGATGGCGGCGGCGAGTTGTGTCTCGTGGCCGGGACGGGCTCGAAGCGTCGCGAGTACCGGCCGCTCGCCCGGTGGCAGATGTTCCGGCACCGTCGGCATGAGGTCGTGGCCGGCTGCGGGCGCGCTCACGGGATCGTCACCGGCGTGCCGGGGAGCACGATCCGAGTGGCCACCGTCGGCGCCAGACGGGCCAGCGCCTCGGTGTAGTGCCGGGGGTCGCGGTCCCCCCGGGTGATGATCTGGTCGCCGAGCCGTCCGCTGTGGAACGCGTAGTGGTGCGGCAACGCGACGGTGGGGTTGAGCACCGCGGTCAGCGCGGCGGCCTGTTCGGCGTCCATGACGACCTGTTGCATGTTGGCCACGCGAATACACAGACCGTTGACCGGCAGGATCGCCAGATCGATCTTGCCGAAACGGTTCGGGATCTCATCGAGCTCGGGGACCCGAAGCGAGTCCCCACCGAAGAACACCGCGCGACCCCCCGCCTGGATGACGAAGGTGACCTCGTGGACGCCGTGCTGTCCGGGCGTGGCGGTCACCGTGAGGTCGCCCACCGTGGCCGACTCCCACGCTTCGATCGTGTGCAGGCTTGTGAAACCCTTGCCCTCGGCGAGGGCGGTGACGGTGCCCGGGCCGAACAGCGGGGTGCTCAGGTCGAAGCCGCCGGCGACGAGCGCGTCGAGATCACAGTGGTCGTAATGCTCGTGGCTGACGACGAGCGCGTCGATGCGGCCGAGCGAGGCGACCTCACCGGCGATGGGTTCGCCCTGGTGATAGGCGGCGGACTGGGTGAACCAGGGGTCGGTGAGGATACGCAGGTCGCCGATCTCGATGAGCTGGCAGGCGTGCGCGATGCGGGTGACGGTCAGGGGCGTGGTCATGATCAGGTCCTCTGTACGGGGTGAAGGGGTCAGTTGCCGAGGTCGGTGAGGGCGCCGAGAAGTTCCTCGGGCGTCTCGACCTGGGGCATGTGACCGCTGCGGGGCAGCACGGTGTAGGCCGACATGGGGATGGCGTCCGCGTATGCCCTGCCGTATTCCGGGCTGACGATGCCGTCGCTCTCGCCCCAGATGACGTGAACGGGCAGCTCCAGGGCGGCCAGACGCTTGATGAGGGTGGGATCGGACATGGTCGGGCCGCTGTAGGAGGCGAGCGCGGCCAGGTCAGGACCCGGTCCGCTCGCGCCGCCCGCCGGCGGGCGCGGCGCCTTGGCCGGATCGTGGAACGACAACTTCGCCAGCTCGCTCGGTGCCAGGCCGCGGACGTCGGTGGTCGGGTGGCCGTCGACCTCGATACCGATGCCGTTGACGATCACCGCGCCGGAGACCCGCGGGCTGTCCAGCAGCGCCATCTCCGCGGCGACCCAGCCGCCGAAACTGTTGCCGATGACCGTGACGTCATCGAGGTCCAACTCGTCGAGCATGGCCACATAGGCGGTCGCCAGATCACGTGTGGTCGACAGGCCCGCGGGTCGCTCCGTGCCGCCGAAGCCCGGATGAGTGGGGACGATCACGCGGGAATGCGTCCGCTCGGCGAGCAGCGCGGCGAAGCCGCGCATGGTGGCGACTCCACCGCCACCATGAAGCAGCAGGAACGGACGGGTCCGGTCGTATTGGTCGGCGGTCACCCGCAGGTCGCCGACCGGGACAGTGGTGCTGCGGGCGGGCCGGAGACTGCCGGCCGGGACGGTGTTCTTCATGCCACGTCCTTCGTTGGGTGGTGTTTCCGGGCTCTGGCTCGGAGTGGGAAGCGGGGCCTCCGCCGCGCTGATGTAAGGAACCTTATATCAGGTTCCTTACATCAGCAAGGGCGTGAGCCAAGTGCTTCGCCGCAGCCGGGTCACCAACCGGGAACGGCGCCGGCGGCCGATCAGGTATCAGGCGCGGCCGAGGAGCGGGAGCGCACCACCGACGCCGGCCGCGATCCCGGTGCGGCGCCGGTCACCGGCCGCCTCGTGTTGCGCGGGCCTTCCGCTCTCCGCGCGTACTGTCCACCCGCGCGGCCGCCCGCATCACCGGTGCGTCGCCGGCCGAGGCGGCCGAGGGCCGGTCCGGGTCAGAAGACGGCGATCGGATTCACCGGGATCCCGGTGGTCCCGGCGATCCGGGGTACGGCGATCACCAGCTGGAACGTCCACCGGCCCAGACTCGCGCAGGTCGCGGCCAGTTCCTCCGGGTCGCAGCCGTCGATCAGCGGAATGGCCAGCCGGCCGAGCGCGAACTGGTGCAGCGCGCCCGGAACCTCGCCGGGCAGCGGCGGATGGGCGTCACCGATGTCCCCGGCGTAGACGGCGATCCCACGCTCGTGCATCCAGCGGACCGCGTCCAGGGTCATGCCGGGTAGCGGCTCCGCCCCGTCGAGGTGGTCGGCCAGGTGCCACCCGCCCCGTACCACCAACGCGTCGCCCGGCAGCACCCGCACGTCTGCGCGGTCCGCCGCCGCGTCCAGGTCGGCGCCGGTCACCGGGAAGGCCGGGGCGAGCCGCCCACCGGGAACCAGGTCGAGCAGCACGCCCCGGGTGACGATGCCGTCGGCGTAGGCGGCGGCGCTGCCATGCCGTACGCCGAGCGGACCCGAGCCGTCAGCCGCGGCGATGCCCGGATAGGTGCGGCCGCCGGCCACCCAGTGACTCATCGCGTCGAGATGGGTCACCTGCGGATGATGCGGGTTGACCAGCATCAATTCAGCCATCGCGGGGCTGTCGGCTCCGGTGTGGAGCATGATGGTCTGGACGCCGGTCGACCCGGTGACCGGTGCGGCCGGCCCCGCGGTCAGCGGCGTCGACCCGGTCACTCGGGCGAGCGAAACGGACCGGCCGGTGCGGGCCTCGGCCGCGCCCCGGGCCCGGGCCTCGTCGGTGACGAGATTGACGGCTCCCCGCTCATCGGTGTCACCCCATCGCCCCCAGTTGGTCGGGAAGTTGTCGGTGATCTCTGTCGACGTCGGCATCAGCATCCACTTTCGGTCGGATCGAGCCGGCATCGTCATCCGGCGCGGGGTCCGCCGCCAGCCCATCCAGTGCCCAGCCGGTGCCCAACCTCCGGACGGCCACCGCTCGGTTAGGGTCGCAGGCGTGCCGTCACTGGGGGAGAGACTGCGGGAGTCACGCCGGCGCGCCTTCGTCGGGCGGGAGGCCGAGATCGCCCTGTTCCGCGAGGTGCTGGGCAGCGCCGGTGTGCTCTTCCTGCACGGGCCCGGCGGCACCGGGAAAAGCACGTTGCTGGACGCCTTCGCGCAAGTGGCGGTCGACGCGGGCCGCACACCGACCCGCGTCGACGCGCGCCACCTCCCAGTCGGTCCGGAGCCGCTGCCGGTGCCGGCCGACGACGAGACACCGGTCATGCTGATCGACACGTACGAGCGGCTGGAGCCGATCGACGACTGGGTGCGGGACGAATACCTGCCGTCGCTGCCTCGCGACAGCGTGGTCGTGATCGCCGGGCGGCACGCTCCGGGGCCGCGGTGGTGGGCCGATCCGGCATGGCGCGATCTGATGCGGGTACGTCCGCTGGGCAATCTGCCGGTCGACGCCGGCCGCGCGCATCTGGTCGCCCAGCGCGTACCGGAGCCGATGCACGACCGGTTGCTGGCCATCAGCCGCGGTCATCCGCTCACCCTGGCGATGCTGATCGACGCGGTGCGCCGCGGCGCCGCTCCCCGTACGCTCGGCGACCTGCCCGAGGTCGTCGGGGCACTGCTGGCGCAGATCGTCGACGAGGCGCCCAGCCTGCGGCACCGGGCCGCGCTGGAGGCCTGCGCGCATGTGCCGGTGACCACCGAGGACCTGCTGAGCACGCTGCTCGACGACGACGCCGGTGACTTGTTCGGCTGGCTTCGCACGCTGCCGTTCGTGGTCGAGAGCCGGCACGGTCTCTTCCCGCACGACGTGGTCCGCGACGCGATCGACACCGACCTCCGCTGGCGCGCCCCGCAGCGGTACGCCGATCTCTACCGCCGGAAGCTGTTGGCGTTCCTCGGGCAGGTCCGGGCGGCGCCGAGCGAGCGCGAGTCCTTGAATCTGCTGGTGGACACCATCCTGCTGAACGGCGTCCGGTCCGGCGTCTCGACGCTACGGGCGCTGCCGCCCGCGCTCGGCGCGTACGCCGACGAACTGCGCGACGACGACCGGTCCGACGTCGTGGCCATGACCGCCACCTGGCAGGGCGAGCGACAGGCCGAGCTGGTCGCCCACTGGCTGGACCGGCGGCCGGAGTCGTTCCGCGGATTCCGTACGGTGTCCGGGCGGTTGCGCGGCTACACCGCCTGCTTGAGCCCGACCGCCGACGACCTGGGCGCGGACCCGGTGGTGGACGCGATGTGGCGGTATGCCGAACGGCACGGGCCGCTGCGGCCGGGCGAGCGGATGCACGCCTGGCGCTTCTTCCTCGACCGTGAGCACGGGCAGCAGCCGTCCCCGTCGATGACGCTCTTCCTGGCCTCGCAGATGCTCGGCATCATCCGGCTGCCCGGGGCGGTGGCGTGGAGCCTGGTCGGCGCGTTCGACGAGGCGGAGTGGTGGCGGGCCGGCATGGAGTTCCTCGACTTCTGGGCGGTGGACCAGGACGGCCCCGGCGGTGGATCGCCGATCCGGATGTTCGCCCACGACTGGCGCCGGGCCGGCCCGGCGGCCTGGGCGGAGCGCCTGCACGCCCGGCAGATGGGTAAGCCGGTCGCGCCGTCCGCGCAGGACCTCGAGATCCCGGTGCTCACCCGGCCGGAGTTCGCCGACGCCGTCCGGTCGGCCCTTCGGCATCTGCACGAGCCGGACCGGCTGCGAGCCAATCCGCTGCTGCGGGCACGGCTGGTGCGGGACCGGGAAGAGACCGGGCGGACCGCGGCCGAGACGCTGCGGCAGGTGCTCGTGGCCGGGGCCGGCCGGCTGCCGCCCGACCTGAGCGAACTGGTGACGCTCACCTTCCTGCGACCGGCCACCACCCAGGAGCGCGTGGCGCAGACCCTGCACCTGTCCTTCAACACCTACCGGCGGCACCGCGACAAGGCGGTCGCGCTCCTCGCCGACGGGTTGTGGGACCGCGAGATCGACGTGCCGGCTACGGCGTAGACCGCCAGGTCGGCCGCCACGGCACGCATCGTCCGCACGACCCGTTCGTGTCGCGGTAACGGCCTCGCGGTTCGTGCACGCCGGGTGACCTCGGCGGCGATCCGGTCGCAGCGGATATGCGACGGTACGCGTATGCCCAGGCGCCGCCGCACGAGGGGAGAATCCGGGCTCGCGCTCGGAACCACCTCGCCTCGGTAGATCGGCGGAACCGCGAGTGGTGCGCTCAGCGCGACTTGGCGATCGCGTCCAGCAGGCCTGGGAAACGCGCCTCGATGTCGTCGCGGCGAAGCGAGACGCCGCGGCGGTTGCCGTAGCTGGCGTCGTAGGTGAGGCCGGCCTGGCGCAGGACCCGGAAGTGGAACGTGCTCGTCGACTTGGAGATGGGCAGCCCGAAGCTGGTGCAGGTGCGCTCGGTGTCGGCGGGTTCCTCCATCAGGTCCAGCACCACCTGGCGGCGATGGGGGTCGGCGAGAGCCGAGAGCACCTTGTCCAGCTCGATCTCGTCGCGGGTGGGGAGCTTCTCCTCGGCCAACGTCGTCTCCTTCACCGGGTCGGGCGAGCCTGCCCGCGAGAAAAGTTAGCAGGTACGTCTTGCGTCGTACCTGCCGTTCGGGTATCTCTAGGTACGCATTCCATCGTACCTTCTCGGAAAGGTGTTCCATGTCCACGGAGGCAACGCTTCCCCCAGCGACAGAAAGTCCCCGTCCACGGCCCGCCGACCGGCTTCCGTGGGCAGGCTTGCTCGTCCTGTTCGCGGCCGGCTTCCTCACCATCATCAACGAGACGATCCCCGCGGGCCTGCTGCCGCAGATCGCGGACACGTTGCACGTCTCCGAGTCGGTCGCCGGTCAGACCGTGAGCATCTACGCCCTGGCCACCGCACTGTCGGCCGTCCCCCTCAGCGCCGTGCTGGCCACCTGGGGCCGGCGAACCGTCCTGGTCGCGGCCCTGGCCGCCTTCGTGCTGGCGAACGCCGTGATCGCCGCGAGCAGCAGCTTCACCGTCATCATCACCGCGCGACTCGTGGCCGGGATCGGTGCCGGCCTCATCTGGTCCAACCTGGCCGTGTATGCAGCCCGGCTGGTGGCGCCGGCGGTCCAGGGCCGCGCGATGTCGATCGCCAACGCGGGCACTCCGATCGCGCTGTCCATCGGCCTGCCGGCGGGCACCCTGCTCGGCAACGCCACGGGCTGGCACGCGACGTTCGCGGTCGTCGCCGTCGCCGGCGGCGTCCTGATCCTGGCGGCGTTCGCCGCCCTGCCCAACCTGCCCGGATACGCCGCCGGTGACGGCCGGGTGCGCCTCGCCGGCATGCTCCGCGTCCGAGGTGTCGTCACGATCCTCGCGGTGATGAGCGGGTTCTTCCTGGCGCACAACGTCCTCTACACCTATGTCGCGCCGCTCGCTTCGCGTGCCGGGCTCGAAGGCCAGACCCAATGGGTGCTGATGACCTTCGGGTTCGCGGCCCTGCTGAGCATCCTGATCACCGGCACCCTGATCGACCGCCGGCACCGTCACCTCACGGTGACGAGCCTGGTCCTGGTCGGCGGCGGAGCACTGCTGATCACTCTCGTGCCGCTCAGCCCCGCCCTGCTCTACGTGGCGGCGGCCGCCTGGGGACTCGGCTTCGGAGGCGGCGCGACACTGTTCCTGACCGCAGGCATCCGAACCGCGGGAGATGCCATCGCCCCGACGATGGTGACCTTGGTCAACCTCGCCATCGCCGCCGGCGGCGCAATCGGCGGAATCCTGCTGGACGATGTCGGCACCATGGCGATCCCGTGGGCCGCACTGATTCTGATGGTGCCGACGGCGCTCGCCGCCATCCTGGCGCGCAAGCACGCCTTCCCGCACTGGACCGCAGCCGACTGAGGACTCGTCATACGGCCGTGACCGGGTGATCCGGGTGGCGGACCTTGGATGCGGTCGCGCATCCGGTCTTCGGCGGGCTCGCGGGTTGTGCCGGCACCGATCGCCGCGTCCTGCTCGGCGGGAGGGGTCAGTTCGTCCAGAACGGGTCGTGGCTGTCGCCGGTCATCCGGGCTCGCGCGGCCAGCGCCCGCCGGTGAGCCCGGTGACGGCTGAGCGCCCCGATCGGGCCCGGCAGCAGGAAGGCCAGCACGACCAGCGCGGCGAGCACGACGCCGGCCCAGATCAGGGTCGTGCCCAGCGTCCGGAGCCCGCTGGGCGGGGTCGTCCACCGCGGGTCCGCGGCCACCACGGCCGAGACCGCCGCCGCCGGACTGACGACACCGTCGACCGCGGTGGACCGGACCTGCCGGGCGGCGTCGGCGGCGGGCAGCCCGGGGTCGGCCGAGCGGACCAGGGCGACGACGCCGGCCACGAACGCCGCGGCGTACTCCACGCCGCCATCGCCCTGGCCATCGGCTCCCGGCGCCACCGGCCCGGAGTCGCCAGACTTCGGGCCGCCGGCGTCCAGCCCGATGCTGAGCAGACCGTCCACCGGCTCGAGGGGCACGGTCGAGGGCACGACGACGACCACGTCGTGAGCGATGGCGTCGTGGATCGCGGTGACCACCGCCGGGTCATCCGCGTCGACCTCCCCGCCGATGAGCAGGACCTGGACACCCGAGGTGACGGCGACTGCGATGGCCGTCACGGCGGTGCTCGTCAGGATGTCGTCGCCACCGGTCCGCAGCGGCATGATCCGGGCCTGCGGCGCGATGCCGGCGTGATCCCGGTCGCCGGCGACGATCCGGGCGAGGGTGGTGGCGGTGCCCTCGCAGCTGACGTCACCGCGTCCGGTGCCGGCGGCGATGTCGGCGCCGGGGGTGACCCGGCCGGCCAGTCCGGGAGCCGACCCGTCCACGCCGGAGCCGAGGATCGCGACCGTCACCCCCGTGCCGTCGGCCCGTGACCAGGCCTCGCTCAGCGGCGGTCGCAGCTTCGTGCGGTCTGCCGGGATGGCGGCTCCGGCCGGGGCCCGGTCGCAGTCGGAGACGGCGGTCTCCTCCGGTACCTTGCCGAACCGCAGTTCCGCACCGGCGGCGTCCCACGGCATGACCAGGATCCAGCCCTCGTGCAGCCGGCTCGCGTCGGTGAGCCGTTCGCCGTCCCATTGGGTGCGGCCGGCGTTGAGGCGCAGGATCTCCCCGGCCCGGTTGCCGTCGCCGAGGAATCGCTCCGCGACCTCGGTCAGGTTCTCGGGCCGGCCCTGGTAGGCGCCGTTGACCGTGTAGGACACCTCGTTGCTGCTCGCAGCCGCGGCGGGCGCCGCGGTCAGGGTCATCACCGCGGCCACCAGCCCGGCGGCTGTCGCCCCGCGGGCCGTCGTCAGGTTCGCCATCTCAGGACTCCGGGTTCTTGGTGAGCGCCCACTCGTGGTCGTCGCCGGTCATGCAGGAGACGAGCGTGAGCCGGATGCCGGGGCCGCCGGTCCCGGCACCGGGCACGTCGACACACATGCCGGTTGCCGTGTTACGCAGCCAGTAGTACTGCCGGCCGTCGGCGACGAGCCGCTTCTCCAGGCGGAACAGCTGGTTGTCGTGGTCGAGGCAGTCGGTCTCGCTGAGCACGCTGCTCGACGGGTAGGTTGTGGCGCCGGGCGGGTCGAGGCACAGCTCGTCGTCGGCATCGCGGATCCAGTAGAGCTCGGCATCGGTCTTGGAGTCGGTCCCGCGGGCCTCGAACGTCCACTGCTGTCCCGGGTCACCGGCCTTACCGCAGACGGACTGGCTCACCCCGCCGCCCTTGACCAAGGCGTCCTTCTCAGACCGGTCGACGCAGTCGCGGGTGGTGAGGTTCTGGATGAAGTACGGGCCGTAGGGGCCGCCCGAGCCGCCGTCCGCGCCGTTGACCGCGGGCTGCTCGACGTTCTGCGCCGGGGCGGCCGAGCCGGGCGGGATCGGCTTCAGTGTCGCGACCGGGGCGGTGGCCGCACCGTGCAGGCGGGTGTCCTTGGCGTACTCGGGCTCTGCCTTGGTCACGGCGGCGAGCAGCGTGGCGGTGGTGGCGCTGGTCCCGTGGGTGAAGGCGGTGAGCGCCGCCCCGTAGCCGCCGGCGTCCTTCACCAGCTTGCACATCGTCGCGCCGAGCGCCGGGATCGCCACGGCCGGGTCCCACGGCGTCTTCTGCGCGGCGCCGCTGACGGTCGTCGTCCACACCTGTGGCAGGAAGTAGGCGATGCCCTGCTCTCCGGCCGGTCCCAGCCGGTCGGCGCGGAACCCGGAGGTCGCCATGATCTGCGCCGCGATCCGGGTCGGCGGCACGTCCGCGCAGATCGAGCCCGCGGCGACGACCGCGGCCACGTCGTGGTCCGGGACGGCGACGGCCGCACCAGCCGCCGGGCCGGCCGGTGCCGGGTCGCTCCTGGCCAATGCCGGTTGCGTAACGTACCAGGCGGTGTAGCTCTCGACGGTCTTGACGTAGTCGCCGGCGTCCTCCGGGATCCGGCCGGCGGCGGCGACCCGATCCATGCCGACCCGGTAGGCGGCGACCGCGAGACGCCACGGGTCCTCACCGGACTTCAGCGCGCGGGCCGCCCCGATCTGCCGGCAGGTGTAGTGCGCGAGCGCGGTGATCGCGGCCGCCCGGTCGGCGGGGTCGGCGTCCGATCCCGGCCGGTTCTGCTGCCACTGCTCGGCCGTCAGGGCGGCGATTCCGGTACGGCCGTCGGAGCGCAGGTCGCCGACCGGCTGGTCACCGAAGTGCGAGGCCGCCATGACCTGACCGGCGAGGCGGGCGGGGGTCAGCGCGGGGCAGGACGACGACGCGGTCACGACGATCTCCACGTCGGCCGCGGAGAGCCGTTCGCCTCTGTGGGATTCCGGCGCCCCGGCCGCCTGCCGGGTTACGAATCCTCCGGCGGCGAGCGCGGCGGCGAGCGTAAGAAGGGCACCCGATGTCACGAGGCGGCTCAATCTCGACTGTCCTCTCATCCGGCGAGCAGCTCGTCCTCGGTCGGGACGTCGACCCGATCGGACCAGCGCAGGGTGCTGACGACCATGTCGAACAGCAGGACGATCGCCTGCACCGGCTCGGCCTCGGCGTCACCGTCGGTGAGCACGGTGAACGTCAGCAGGCCCCAGACGCCGGGCGCGTCGGGGGCCGCGATGTAGTAGCTGACCCGTACGGCGGGAAATTTGCGTTTGATCTTGTCGGCGTCGACGATCCGGCTGATCCGGATCGCCGGGCAGCCGCCGATGTCCAGCGCCGACCCGTCGGCTCCGGCGTCGGCGAGCAGCCCGTCGAGCACCTGCCGCGGGTCCGGGATCGCACCGTCGTCCTCGACGATCGACAGCACCAGCGTGCCGGGCAGGCGCATGCCGTGCATCTCGGTGGTCGGCAGGACCACGGCCCGGGCCCCCTGCCGCTCGGCCTCGTCGGTGGCCTGGGTCAGCTCGGCGTGCAGCATCCGCCGCCACGGACCGGCCTTGTCGCGCGGCAGCGTGTCCGGCAGCGCCTGGCGGACGATGCCGTCGATGATTCGTTTGCGTAGCCGGGCCAGGCCGGGCGTGGTCGGGATGTACGCCCAGCCGTCGGGCAGGATCACCTCAAAGTCGATCATGTGAGGTCCGTTCCGTCGTCGATCAGCTGCAACCCCGGCGACTGGTCGGCGATCATGGTCATCAGCGCGTCCACCCCGTCGCCGATCACCGCGAGTTCGCCGAGGGTGCTGACGCGCGTGGTGAACAGGACGTCGATGTCGCCGGCGGGACGGTCGAGTCGCAGCGCCGCGTCGACCCGGCCGTGGATCGTGCCGTCCTCGGAGCGGGCCAGCGCGAGCACCCGGATTCCGTCGCCGTGCCGCGTGCTGATGTACTCGACGACCGGTTCGCGCACGTCGTCGTCGAAACCTTCCGCGCCGACCGCGCCCAGCAGGTAGGCGGAGTCACCGCGGAGCGCCTCACGGAACTCGACCAGCGTGACGATCGGCAGCCAGCGGGGAGTGTCGCCGAGGAAGCCTGCGCCCCACATCAGGTGGCAGGCCGGGGGCAGGTCACCGGAACGCTCGATCAGATCGGCCGCCGCCTTCGCACCGATCAAGTCCTCCCACCGGTCCCGGGCTTCACCGGCGGCGTTCGGCGCCCAGTCCCAGAACCAGGACAGGGCCGGGGTCTGCTCGGCCATCAGTTGGTGACCACCGGGTTGTTCCGCGTCTGCAGGCCGCCGTAGATCAGTCCGACACCGGTGCTGAACAGGCCGTCCAGCAACTCGATCGCCCGGGGGAGGCCGTTCAGGCCCTTCGGTAGGGGCGGCGGGCGCCGCCCGGACGGGCGGCCGACGGGGACCGGCCTGCCTCGGGGGGACAGCCCGGCCGGCATCGACGGCCCGGCCGGGCTGCCGACCCCGACCGGCTTACCGCCGCCGGGAGGCGGTTTGATCCCGATCGGCGGCACCTTCTTGCCGAGCAGCTTCCGGTAGTCGTCGAGCGACTTGCCGGCGTTGCCGAGTCGCGCGGCCAGACCACCGATGCCGAGGCCCACCGCGTCGAGGGCGACGCTGAGCGCGCTGCCCTCGCCGCCGGCGAGCAGGGCGATGTCGGAGATCAGCAGGACGGCCCCGACGACGAAGGCGGCCATCGCGAGGCCGTTCACGCCGGGTATCAGGAATGCGAGGGCGGTCAGGACCAGGGCGACGACCGCGAAGATGTCACTGATCTTCTTCAGGACGGCCATGATCTTGTCCTTGAGCGAGTCGGTCAGCCCGTCGTCGTAGTTCTTGCAGTTGACCGCGTCACCGAAGCGTTTACCGGCCACGTCCAGGGCGTCCAGAGCGGCTTCGAGCCGGTTCTTGGCCGCGGTGACCCGGCTTTGCGCCTCGTCCTGCGCGCGCTCCTTGTCGGCCGCCTTCTGCTGCTCCTCCGGCGACACCGTGCCGTCGGGGCCCTTCTGCGGATCGGGCATCGCGGCGGCGCTCTTGACCGCCGCGGTGCCGTCGTCCTGCTCGTTCTCGGCGGCGGTGACCTCGTCGATGGCGTGCTGCAGGTCCGGCTGGTACCGGTCGATCTCGGTGGCGACGTCGTGATAGCGCACCGCCGCCTTGCTCAAGCTGTCGTGGATGGACGTCGCGTCCTTCTTCAGCGGCTCGACCCACTCGCCGACCAGGGCGTCGCTGCCGGCGTCGATGATCTTGCGTAGCTTCGCCACGGTGTCGTCGATGGTGTCCGAGATGTGCTGGTAGCGCTTCTGCACCGTGTCGATCTCGGCAGGGTCGGCACGCTTGAGCGTCTTGATCCGGCCGTCGCTCACTTCTGCTCCATGCTGTCGGTCAGTTGCTTCTCCGCCTCGGTCCAGGCCTCGTCGAGTTCCTTGACCTTGTCGCGGAACTTCTTCATCGCGTCGACCATCTTGTTGCGGTGCACCGTCCAGTTGTCCGCGAAGTCGCCCATCGACAGGTTCGCGTTCTTCTGACCCCACTGCCCCTTCTCGTCGTTCTGGAAGTCGAGCGCACCCTCGAACTGGCCGACCAGCTCGTTCAGGTCGCTCACCAGCCCTTGCAGGTCCTTGACCACGAGGTCGGCCATCACGTCACCGCTTTCGCTGTCGGTTCCGGCAGAGGAATCTGGACGGTCTGCAACGTGCCGTCGCCCAGGTGGACCCGGGCCACGCCGGGCACGACCCGTTCGGCCAGGCCGGCCCGCGACAGCCGTACGCCGATCAGGTCGCCGGCGCTCATGGTGGGCGGGGAGAGCAGGGCGCCGCGCCGGTTCTTCTTCACCTCGACCTGCCAGCCGGAGAAGCCGGCGGCGACCGCGGAGACCTCCCCGGCGAGGAGCACGGCCCGGTTCGTGCCGGACGCCTGCCGGATCAGCTGGCGCAGCCAGTCCCGGGCAGCGCAGTCGCGCCACCCCTCGGCGTCGTCGACGAGCAGGGCGACGGAACCCTCGCCGGGGTCCACGAGCGCGGCGAGAGTCTCGGCGTCCGGGTTGTCGTCGGTGATGATTCCCCGTACGCCGGGTCGGCCGGCCAGCTCGCGCAACGGTGAGCGCAGCGGGGCGCCGATGACCAGCTCGGTCCCGCCGCGCAGCAGCGACTCGGCCATGACGGCGAGTGCGGTGCTGCGCCCTGATCGCGAAGGGCCGGCGATCAGGAACGTGGGCTGGTCGGCGGCGAAGTCCATGCCGACCGGCTCGAGCTCGTCGCCGCCGACGCCGATCAGCGCCCAGCCGGGGCGGGGCTCGGTGACGGCTTCCCACGCCTGCTCGTACGTGAGCTGCGCGGGCATCGCGGCGATCTTGCCGGGACGCAACGCCCGGGCGACGTGCGCCTCGCGGTCGGTGAACCGGGCCGCGAGCGCGTGCATCGCAGCGACCTGCGCCGGGCCGGACGCGTCGGCGGCAACCAGCGCGACCTGCACCTCGATCGCGCTGACCGCGCGGTAGCCGCGGCCGGGCGGCAGGTTCTCCGGGATCCTGCGCGGGTTCAGCCCGGCCATGGTCGCGTCGGTCCGGTCCGCCAGCCGTAGCACGAGCTTCTCCTCGCACAGCGAGCTGATCCGGCCGCTGAGCAGCGTGTGGTCCCCGGCAATGACGAGGTGGACGCCGGCGCTGGCGCCCTCACGCAGCAGGGTGTGGACGATCTCGGTGAGCGCGCCGCCGTCGCGCTCACCGAGCGTGCCGACGAAGCCCTCCCATCGGTCGAGCAGCAGCAGGATGTGCGGCAGGCGATCGGTGGCCGGGGCGGCGGCCCGCTGCTCGCTGAGGTCGGCGAACCCGCCCTCGCCGAGCAGCCGCTGCCGGCGCTGCACCTCCTGGTGCAGGCGGGTGAGCAGACGAGTGGCCCGTTCGGTGTCCGAGCGCTGCACGACCGCGCCGCAATGCGGGAAACGGCTGATCGGCAGCAGTGCGCCGTTGCCGCAGTCGAGCCCGAACAGGTGCAGGTCGGCCACGCTCGCCGCGGCGGCCGCCGCGGTCGCGATCGTGCGCAGCGCTTGCGACCGGCCGGAGCGGGGCGCGCCGGCAATGTGCAGGTGGCCGAACATGGCCAGGTCGATCGTCATCGGCTCCTGCCGCTGGCTGCGGGGCAGGTCCTGCACGGCCCAGGCGAAGGAGGGCTCGCCCGGGCCGGGCTCGTCCGGCAGCTCGGCGACCGTCACCGCGGGCAGCGCGGGCAGCCACGGCCGGCGCTGCGCGGCTACTCCGAGCACGTCGTTGGCCTGCCGGATCGCCGCGACCAGCACCGACAGGTCGGTGGCCTCGTCCGCTTCGGCCGCCGCGCGGGGCGGCCGGGGTCGCGGCCGGCCCTGGTCGACCCAGGTCACCGGGCGCACGAATGGCGCAGGCGGAGCGTGACCGGCGGTGCTGCGCGGGCGGCGGCCACCGACCCGGCCGGTCTGGAACGGGATGAGCGAGCTGTGGCCGAGCCGGGCGTACGCGCGGCCCGGATGCGTGGCCGAGATGCTCGCTGCCTCCCGGGCGTCGATGACGTCGGTGCTCTCGCCCGCGTCGGTCACCCGCAGGGCGACGCGCAGGTTGGTGTTCGCCCGGATCTCGGCCGACACCACCCCCGACGGGCGCTGGGTGGCCAGGATCAGGTGGATGCCCAGCGAACGGCCGCGCTGGGCGATGTTGACCAGGCCGGTGACGAAGTCGGGCAACTCGCGGGCCATCGACGCGAACTCGTCGATGACGATGAGCAGGCGCGGGATCGGCTCGGGCACCGGTCGCCGGGTGGCGTAGTCGAGGTAGTCCTCCAGATCCTTGGCGCCGACCGCGGCGAGCAGGTGCTCGCGGTGGGTCAGCTCCGCGCCCAGCGAGGTGAGGGCCCGTTCGACCAGGTGGGTGTCGAGGTCGGTGACCATGCCGACGGTGTGCGGCAGGTCGACGCAGTCCTTGAAGGCCGCGCCGCCCTTGTAGTCGACGAGCACGAAGTTCATCGCGTCGGGGCGGTTCGCGACGGCCAGGGACGCGACCAGTGTCTGGAGGAACTCGGACTTGCCGGAACCGGTGGTACCGGCGACCAGGCCGTGCGGTCCGTGCGCGACGAGGTCGAGGGCGAACGGTCCGTCCATGGTGTAGCCGACGATCGCCCGGGTGCCGCGCGGGGAACTGGCCCAGCGGGCGGTGATCGCGGCCGGCGCCGGGTCCTCCAGGTTCAGCACTTCGAGCAGGCGGGCCGACGCCGGGAGCGCGGCCTCGCCGTGACTGTCGCTCACGTCGCGCAGCGGGGCCAGCCGGCGGCCGGTGACCGTGAACCAGTCGTCGATCACCCGGTCGACGCGTACGTCGTCGATCTGTTCCGCCCGTTGCCGGCGCACGGTCGTGGGCAGTCCCTCGCCGCCGGTCACCACCGTCGTGCACTCCTCCGGCAGGGTGCGTTCGTCGGTGTCGACGCAGATGAAGTAGACGCCGACGGCCGGGCCGGCGAGCAGCAGCGAGACCACGCCGGGCAGGGCGCGCAGCCGCCGGGCGCCGTCGAGCACGACCACCACGTCCGGATCGGTGAAGACCGCCCGGACTCCGGCGTCGGCGCGGGCCTGCTGACGCGCGGTGATCAGCTCGATCAGCTCGGCGATGCGGTGCGCGGTCGTTTCGGCGTCCGTGCCGAGCAGGCTCAGCGACTGCTGCCCGAGCGACGGCCGGGTGTGCGGCAACCAGGCCGCCCATGCCCACAGCGGGGCGGCGGCCGGGTCGGTGAGCACGTACATCTGCACGTCGCGAGGGCTCTGGACGACCGCCAGCTGGCCCAGCATCCAGCGGGCGACGTGCCGTGGCCAGTCGTCACGACCGGCGACGCCGACGACACCTGCCTTCGGCAGGGAGATTGCCACGGGTACGTCGTGCAGCCGTCGCGGTTCGGCGCGGCGCTCGGTCACGCCGGCCGTCTCGACCGTGATCTTGCTGGGCAGGTTCGCGGTGCCCGCCCGGACGACCAGGTGGTCGGGGTCGGTGCGGCGGCGTTCCCACAGCCGGGCCCGTGGGCCGGTGGCGACCACCAGCAGCTCAGCCGGGTCAGGTGCGTCAACGCGCCGGTCCAGGCGTTCGAGGACGAGCGCCTCGGCGATCTCGGTCTCCACCGCATCGACGCGCCGCCGGTAACCGGCCAGTTGGTCGCGATAGCTGCGACCGCCTTGGCTGCGGCTGGTGTACCAGTTGGCGACGACCATCATCGGGGTCATCGCCGCGAACATCAGATAGAGCGGGTTGCGCAGCACGAACGCCATCACGCCGCCGAACGCGGCCGGCATGGCGGCGGCCAGCCACGGCAGCGCGTTGGCGGACGGGGCTTTCGGCTCGTCCGGCATCCGGAACTTCTCGGTCCGGGCCGGTGGGAGCAGCCGCGGCGGGCGGTTGTAGTCGAGGTACTCCCGTTCCGGCGACGGTTCGACGACCGCGTCCGCAAGCAGCACCGGGTACGCCTCGAGAACCGTCGCGCCGGCGCCGAGCTGCGCGCCCTCGCTCCAGACGACCTCGCCGCCGGTCAGCTCCTGTTGGTCGAGCCGCAGCCGCCCGTCGACGCCGCGCAGGTGCACGGTGGCGTCGAAGGTGACCCGGACGACGGCGGCCACCGGTGCGACGTCGCCGGTCAGGCGCACCCGGCACTCCGGCGCAGCGCCGATACGGTGCTCGCCCGGTGGCAGCGCCCAGATCCGTCCGGCGCCGGCCCCGGTGACAGCACGCACCGTCACCAGGCCGCCGGTGGTGGAGTACGGCGCCGGGCCGGGCCCGCCGAACCACAGCACCGAGCCGTCACGCAGCCCGGTCGCCGACAGCGGAAGGTCCAGGTCGAGCGGCCGGTCGTCGTGGTGGACACCGCCGCTGTCCAGGGAGTACCCGTGCGCGGCGGCTGACGGATCGAGATCATGGAGCATGTTCTTGACGAGGTCCCGCAACGGTGTCGCGGGGTCGGCGTCCACGATCACGTCGGCCGACCACGCCTGGGGCGACGCCAGGGTGATCAGCATGCGCACGGAAGGCCCCCGGACTACTTGCTCAGCGAGCTGGCGAGCTCGGAGTCCATGTCACGCATCGCCTCGACGGCCTTGTCGAGCCACTCGGAGAGCTGGGTGAGCGTTTCCATGACCTGGCCGGCGGCCGTGTTGAACTCCGAGTGAACCTCGTCGAACTTGCCGGACGCCTGGTCGGTGACGAAGCCGGCCGAGGTCAGGTTGTCCACGATCGTCTTGCACTCGGTGAGCCTGCTGTCGATCTCATCCTTGTTGGAACTCATGCGCTTGGCGCTGTCCTCCATGTCGGAGTACGTGATGCTCAGGTTCGCCATCAGGCTGTCCCTTCGTCAGATGATCAACCGTCGACCACGCTAGGAACGGTGCCTCCCGGGGTCCAGAGCAGTGCGCCCGGGCGTGGGCCCGTGGGCCCAGGGCCCGCATTGACACGCCAGGTCCGCACCGCTGACGATTCCTGTCGCCCATGCCATCGAGGAGTCAGCAATGAACGTGGGGCACGCCACCCCGCCGGGCAGACGGCGGTCCGGCGCCTGGATCGTGGACCACGCGATCCGGGCTCTCGCCACCGGCCGCGCCGTCCAGGGCAAGCCGTTCCCACAGGTAGGGGTCGTGGTCCTGGGCTCCGGCGCGGTGTCGCTACGGCTGATCGCCCCGGCGGGCTCCCCGCCACCGGGCTGGGAGCTCGAGCACGACGGCCGCACCTGGCGGGTTCCGCTCGACCGGCTGGAGACCGCGGCGGCCGACCCGCTGCCGCGTCCGCCCCTGCCGCTGTTGGTCTCGCTCGGCGACCACGACGACGGTCGCGTGCTGCTCAACCTCGCCGCAGCCGACGGCATCATCAGCCTCGACGGTGACAGCGTGCTGGCGCCGCGCCTGGCCGCGCAGTGGTCCCGGCAGCTGACTCGCAGCCCGTGGGCCGGCCCGGGACAGGTGATCCGCGTCGGGTTCGCCGCCGACCCGGGCTTCGCCGGTCCGAGCGTCGAGCGGCTGGCCCAGGCCTCGCCGCTACTGACCCGTCCGGAAGGCGGGACGGCGCTGTTCGCCGGGCCTGCGGATCCCTACGACCTGCGCCGAGCCGGCGAGCTGGTCGCCGCTCCGGTGCGGCGCTGGGCGGTAGTGGCGAGCGGCGTGGACGACGCGGTGTGGCGCCTGCGGGTCGACATCAGCGGCTCGGTCGACACCGGACTCCTGACCGGTCCGGTACGTCCGGCCTGGTAGTGAGCCGTGTGAAGCCGATCTGAAGGCAACCTGCCCCGGCCCGCCCGACACTGGCCGTCATGACCGTTCCTGCCGAACCCGGCGGTCGGCTGCGTATCGCGATCGCCAGCCCGGAAATTCTCGCCCACATCCGTCAGCAGTTCACCGACAAGGGGTGGGACGTACGGATCGACGGCCTCCCCACGGTCGAGGTGCTGGTCACCCCGGGCGACGGCGCGGCTCCGGCGGCGAACGCGCTCGCCGGCGCCCTGAACGGCCTGGCCGGCCGGCAGACCCGGCACCAGAACCCGGCCACGGCCCGTTACCAGCTGGCGCTGGTGCCACGCGATACCAGGCGCACCCGCGAGAACGACCCGCCGCGCGCGGGCGGCGGGGCGCTGTCGCCGCGGGAGGCCGAGGTGATGGACGCGGTCAGCCGCGGCCTACCCAACCCGGACATCGCCATCCTGCTGAAGGTACGGCCGAAGACGGTGAAGAACCACGTCAATCGCATCTTCGCCAAGCTCGGCGCCCGCAGCCGGGTCGAGGCCGTGCTGATCTGGCAGCGTAGGCGGGCTTAGGGGCCGGTGTCGGCCAGAGCAGGCACTTCGGCGCCGGGACCGATACCCGGCTCAGCGCGACCGCCCAGGGCAGGGCGGATGGGATCGGTACCCGGCTCCTCACAGCGGACCAGCCCGAACCGGGCCCGCGCTTCTTGGAAGGGGTCACCGGCATCCTGGCTGATCCGCAGGGCCTCGGCGAACGCCTCGCCGGCGGCCGCACGCTGCGCGAGGCTGAGCCGGACCTGACCGACAGTGGTGAGCAAAGCGGCTTCGAGGAGGCGACGGCCTGAGGCGCGGGCGTGCTCGAGGCCGGTCAGCGCGAACCGGATCGCCTCGGTCCCGTTCCCGGCCGCGATGTCGAACTCGGCCCGGCTCTGCATGACGGCCGCCAACTCCTCGTCGGTTCGGGTGAAGGGCTCCGGCCACTGCGCGGCGTACCTCCGCGGCCGGTCGCCGTCATCGGACGCCGTCGGCGCGGCCAGGTCCCGAGCGAATACATTCCGGTCCTCGGTCAGCAGGTCGGTGTAGACCGTCTCGACGATCGGCGACGGGCTGATCCCCAGGTCGGCGGCGAGACGGTGGCGCAGATTCCCGTACAGTCCCAGTGCTTCGCCGGTGCGGCCACCACGATGCAGCGCTCTCATCGTGACCGCGTACAGGCGCTCGTCGAACGGATGGGCCGGGATTTCCGCGAGGAGCCGGCCGGTCATGGTGGGCAGCCGCGCGGGTGCGACCAGTTCGGCGAGCTCGGTGAGCAACTGGACTCGCAGATCGTCGAGCCGGCGCCGGGTCTGCGCGACGAACGGGCCGGGTACGCCAGGAAACAGGGTGCCGCTCGTCCAGTCGCGGAGAGCTTCCTCGTACGGTGTGACGGCGCCCCCGGTGTCACGGGCCGCCCGAGCCCGTTCCGCCCGGTCTTCGGCCAGAGTGACGTCGAAGTGTTCGGGGGAGATCCGCAGGCTGTACCCGGCCCCATCACCGACCAGCAGATCCTGTGCTGGGCCGAGAGCACGGCGCAGACCGGAGATGTACGTGTGCAGGCTTCCGGCCGCGGTCTTCGGCGCCGCCTCCCCCCAGACCCGGTCGATCAGTTCGGCGCGCGACACCGTCGTCCCGGCGCACAGTGCCAGCACCGCGAACACGGCGCGCTGCTTGGGTGGGCCGAGCTCGATCTCCTCGCCGTCGACGAAGGCACGCAGCGGTCCCAGCCCCTCCACCCGCAGCCGGGTCTGCTGTCGTGGCATCGCGGGTCCCCCTACTGTCGGTCCGGAGGCTGGTCAGGTAACCAAATCGCCGGTGTCGCTCGTCGGGCAAGACGTTGACGTCCGTCGGGTGTTGCCGGCCACGTCTCTCACCGCGCGGCCCGGGAGCGCAGCGGCCCGGCGGCGGGGGGTGGCCGCCATGACCGAGTGCCCCCGTCTCGGCCGGACGACCGGCACCGGGGTCGGCCATGTTTTTGTGGAGCGCTTCCGGATTTCTCCCGGCAACGCCACGAGGGCCACCGGTGGATCCGGCGGCCCTCGTCATGGGAGAACGTCAGCTGTTCAGGAAGTCGATCAGGGCCTGGTTGAACTCGGCGGGGTGGCTGGCGTTGATGCCGTGCGGCCCGTCCTTGATCACGACCAGCTTGGCGCCGGGCACCGTTTCCGCCGTCCGCGCGCCGCTGACCTCGAACGGCACGATGGCGTCGCTGTCGCCGTGGATGACCAGTACCGGCACGTCGATCTTGGCCAGGTCGGGGCGGAAGTCGGTGTAGCTGAACGCCCCGATGGCGTCCAGGGTGCCCTTGGCCGACGCCACGTGGGCCAGCTCCTGGGCGTAGCGGACCTGGGCGTCACTGACCTTCGACGTACCGCCGGCGGTGAAGAAGTTGGCGGCGAACCCGTCGACGAACGCGATCCGGTCGGCGATCACGCCGTCCTGGAAGCTCTTGATCGTGGCGTCGTCGAGACCACCGCCGGGGTTGTCGTCGGTCTTGTACAGATACGGCGGGACGGCGGCGGCGAACACCGCGCGGGCGATCCGGGCGCTGCCGTAGGCGCCGAGGTAACGAGCGACCTCACCGCCGCCCATGGAGAAGCCGACGAGCGTGACGCCGGTCAGGTCCAGCTTGGTCAGCAGCGCGTCCAGGTCGGCGGCGAACGTGTCGTAGTCGTAGCCGTCCCACGGCTGGCTGCTCTGGCCGAAACCACGACGGTCGTACGTGATGACGCGTTTGCCGGCCTCGACCAGGGGCGCGATCTGCGCCTCCCAGCTGCGGGCGGACAGCGGCCAGCCGTGGATCAGCACGACCGGGTCGCCGGACCCGAAGTCCTCGTAGTGGATCTCGACGCCGTGGGCAGCGGTGAGGAAAGGCATGACGGTCTCCCTGTTGTATCGATGTGAAAGTCAGGCGGTGGCGAGCACGGTGAGCAGCACGTCGGCGGCCTCGGCCGACGAGGCGGGGTTCTGGCCGGTGATCAGCAGCCCGTCGCGGACCACGTAGGAGCCCCAGTCGGGACCCTTGGAGTAGACACCGCCGTTGGCCTTGAGCATGTCCTCGACCAGGAAGGGCACCACGTCGGTGAGGCCGACGCCGTCCTCCTCGGTGTTGGCGAACCCGGTCACCGGGCGGCCCTGCACCAGTGGCGAGCCGTCCTCGCCGGTGACGTGGCGCAGCACGCCCGGGGCGTGGCAGACCAGCGCGACCGGCTTACCGGAGCGCAGCGTGGTCTCGATGATGTTCTTCGAGTCGGCGTCCTCGGCGAGGTCCCACAGCGGGCCGTGCCCGCCCGGGTAGAACACGGCGTCGTAGTCGGCCGGGTCGACCGTGCTGAGCACGACCGTGTTGTCCAGCGCGGCCGACGCCTCGGCGTCCGCCTCGAAGCGGCGGGTGTCGTCGGTCTGGGAGCCGGGCTCGTTGCTCTTGGGGTCCAGCGGCGGGCGCCCGCCCTTCGGCGAGGCGAGGGTGATCGTGGCGCCGGCCTGCTTGAGCCGGTAATACGGCGCCGCGAGCTCCTCCAGCCAGAAGCCGGTCTTGCGGCCCGTGGTCCCCAGCTCGTCGTGCGAGGTAAGAACGACCAGAACGTTCATGTCAGGGCCTTCCGTTTCCTGCGGCCCGTGTCGGCCACATCCAGAACTCTAGACGACTGGTCTACTAGATAGCAAGGATGACCCGGGTCACCCCCAGACCAGCCCGGCGGTCTGCACCACCAGGTCGAGCTTGCGACGCTGGTCGTCCCAGGTCAGCGGGTTTCCGTGAACCTCGGAGGCGAAACCGCACTGCGGGCTGAGCGCCAGGGCGTCCAGCGGACGGTGCCGGGCCGCCCCCTCGATGCGACGGGCCAGCTCGTCCGGCTTCTCCAACTCGCCCGTCTTCGTGGTGACCAGGCCGAGAACGACGGTGGTTCCGTCCGGCACGAAGCGGATCGGGGCCAGGCCGCCGGCCCGGTCGGTGTCGTACTCCAGCAACCAGTGGTCGACCGGGATCTGCCCGAAGACGTCCTCGGCGATCCCGTCGTAGGTCCCCTCGTTGAACCACTGCCCGCGATAGTTGCCCCGGCAGATGTGCATGCCGACGGTGACGCCGCTTTCGCGCAGGCCGGCGACGATGCGGCGGTCCGCGTCGATGCAGCGTTGCAGCAGGTCCCGCGGGTCGAGCCCCTCGGCCTCGAAGACGGGGATCAGCTTCTCGTTGACGAAGCTCGTGTAGCAGGGCGCGTCGATCTGGACGTGCCGGACGCCGTCACGGACCAGCGCCTCGGCCTCGGTCCGCACCACCTCGGCGAGGTCGTCGATGAGGTCGGCGCGGGTGGGATAGGCCTGGTCGCTCACGCCCGCCTGCCAGTTGGCGACGACGAAGTTCGTCACCTCGGGCAGAGTGATCTTGAACGGCCCCGGCGCGTACCGGGAAAGGTAGCCGGCCTCCCGGTCGGTGAACCGTTCCCGATGCGACAGCTTGCCGCCGATCAGGTTGAGGATTGCGTCGTCGGACTGCCGCTGCTCCGCGGAGTTCCAGTCGAGGACCGGCGCCTGGCCGACGAAACCGTCGGTGTGGTCGGTGAGCTGGCTCATGAAGTCGTTACGGCGGTACTCCCCGTCGGTGCAGGGCCCGATGCCGCTGTCGCGCTGCACCTGAAGGATCGTCGTGATCGCGGTGTCCTCGGCCGCGTGCAGCGCGGCGGTGCCGATCCGGCCGGCCGCGTGATCGGCACGGGCCCGCAGCAGCGCGGGTGGCCGCAGGAAGCTGCCGACGTGTGTCGCCCGGGGTACGGACATGATGGTCTCCTCGTCATGGCGTTTCGGGGTGATCGGTTTCGTCGGGCACGGCGAGGCCCTGCGTCTCGGCGCGCCACAAGATCGCGCATGGTTCCTCAGTGCCCCGGTCCACACGCCGGCGGTACGTGCTGAACGGCAGGTCGAGCCGCTCGGCCGCCGCCTTCTGGGTGCGCGTACGGATCTGCGGCTGCAACCGCGGGTTACTCGCCGGAGCTGAAGAAGTGCCGCCGGTACCTGGGGTTCATCTGGTCCACGGACAGCAGCACGTAGAAGGTGGCCACCCCGGCCTCCGTGTCGTACGAGGGCTCGCCGCAGACCCACGATCCGAGGCGCAGATAGCCGCGCAGCAGCGGCGGGACGGCGCCTGGCACGATTTCCGGGCCGGACGTCCGCAGCACCGGGTGGCGCGGCTCGACCCGGAACTCGGCCGGGGCGAGGTGCCTGTCACGGACTGCTGCCCAGATACCGGCGGCAAGGTCCGGCTTGACCCACGCGCATCCGCCGAGCCAGCTCCGGCCGGCCAGCTTCAGATACTGCGCGATGCCGGCCCACATCAGCCCGACGACCGCCCCGTTGCGGTGCTCGAGGTGGACCGCCGCGCGGCCGGTCTCCACCAGGCCGGCGTCGAGGTCGCGCAGTGGGCGCAGGTCGAAGGTGCGCTGGCCGTACCGGCCGCCGACCGCAGCCGCACAGTCCGCCGTCATCATCCGGTACGTGCCGACGACCGTGTCGCTCGCGTCGTGCCGCACGACGATGTGGTCGCAGTGCTCGTCGTAGGCGTCCACGTCGATCATGGTGCCGAACTCCTCGGCGAACACCTGCCGCCGCAGTCGCTGTGCCTGGACGACACCGCGCTCGTCGGCGACGATCACCGTGTAACCGCCCGCCTCGATGCGCAGGCCGGCCTGTACTTGCGTCACTGGTTCCCCTGTTGTCGGTGGACCCGGTGACTCAACCAAACCGGGGGAATCGCCGGTCGGGCGAACGGTTGACATCCGTCGGGTGCCCGGCGACACAGCCGATCCTCGGCCGATGACTGGCGTCAGGACTGGTTCTGCCGGCGCTGCTCGATGTAGTTTCCGCGCAGGGGTCAGAGACCGCGGGACTGCAGGTCATCGGGTGATGCGCCGCCCTCGACGACACCGTGATCACGCGAGCGCTGCCGGCTGTGTGTGAGCGCAGGCGGTCAGCGTCCCGGCCTCGGACCGAGCGCCAGGATACTTTCGATCTCGGCGGTGAGGCGGGTCGCCTGGGTTCCCGGGGTGCTGTCGATCAGGGCCAGGGCTTCCCGGTACGTCTTCTCGGCCTCCGGACCACGACCGGCGTCCCGGAGCGCGTCGCCCAGGTGGCGCAGGGACTGGGCGGCCCAGACCGGAGCTTTGCGTTCCAGGTAGATGTCCACCGCACGGTGATAGCTGGCCGTGGCCTCGTCGATGTCGCCGAGCCCAGCCTGGGCGCGACCGATCGTGTCCCAGGTGTCCGCCACCCGGAACGGGTGCAGGTCGGCTGCCATCCCGACGACCTCGCGGGCGTCGGTGATGGCCTCGGCGAACCGGCCCAGTTGGGTGTTCGCCCAGCTCACGCCGATCAGGATCCGGGCTCGCGCGGTCGGGTCGCTCCCCGGCGGGTGGAGGGCGAGCAGGGCGCGGAACTGGTCCAGCGCCTCCTGCCACCGGCCCTGCAGATCGAGCACGCCGGCGATGAAGATACTGGTGCGTTCCATGCCGTCGGCGTCGCCGATCTCCTCGAACAGAGCCCGGGCGTGCCGCAGGTGCTCGTGCGCCTCCTCGTAGGAGCCCATGTTCGACACGGCGAAGGCAGCCCCCCACCGGGCCTGCGCCTCGGCCGCCGGGTCCCCGTTGCGGATCGCCGCGGCCAGCCCGGTGGCCTGGGACGTCTGCATGTGATGCCACAGGCCCTGGCGGTTGAGGTAGTCGCGCACCACCCAGGCCAGCTGCCAGGCGTACCGGTCGAACCCCTCCCGGACGGCGAGGTCCAGCGCCGACAGCAGACCGAGGTGTTCGTCCATGAACCAGTCGGCCGGCGTGGCGTCGACGCCGACCACGCCGGGCAGCGGCCCCTCCGCGTCGGCGGGCTCCTTCCGCTTGAACAGCCGCGAGTCGGACTCCCGCCCGGCGTGCAGGTAGTAGTCGAGCAGGCGGTGCACCGTCGCCCGTCGCCGGTCCGGCGGGTCCAGTTGCAGGGCGAGTTCCTGGCCGTACGCCCGAAGTAGGTCATGGATCTTCCATCGGCCCGGTGCGTGTTCCGTAACCAGGGCCGCGGCGACCAGCTCGCCGAGCAGCCCGCGCGTCGTGGCCGGCGGCAACGCCAGCATGCTGGCGGCCGCGTCGGCATTGAGGTCCGGGCCCGGGTGCAGGCACAGCCGGCGGAACGCCGCCGCGGGCTCCGGCCCGATCGCGTGGTACGACCACGAGAAGACCGTTCGCGGGTCGAAGGCCTCGTCCGGCAGGTGGAACCCGGACAGGGTGCCGTGCGCGGTTCTCAGATCGTCCGCGATCGCGCCGAGCGGCAGGTGGGCGGCGGCAGCCGCGCGGGCGGCGACGACGGCCAGCGCGAGAGGCAGGCGGCCGCAGAGCTCGACGATCTCGCGGGCCGCGGCCGGCTCGGTGCGCACCCGGTCGGTGCCGACACGTGCGGTGAACAGGGCGAGCGCCTCGTCCGGTCCGGGCGGTTGCAGCGCGATCAGCGGCGCCGCGGTCCGGATGAGCAGCGCCGGCAGCGTACCCCGGCTGGTGACGACGACCAGCGAGCCGCCCGAGCCGGGCAGCAGGTCCAGCACTTGGTCGGCGGTGGCCGCGTTGTCCAGCAGGATCAGCATCCGGCGGTCCGCGACCAGGCTGCGGAACGTCGCGGCGCGTGCCTCGACACCGGCCGGTACGTCCGCGGGCGGCACGCCGAGCGCCTGCAGGAAGGCGCCGAGAACCTCGCCCGGGGAGAGCGGGTCGCCGCCCGGGCCGTAGCCGCGCAGGTCCGTGTAGAGCCGGCCGTCGGGATACCGGTCGGCCAGCCGGTGCGCCCAGTACAACGCCGTCGAGGTCTTGCCCACCCCGCCCATGCCGCTGAACACCACGACCGCCAGCCCCGGCCCGGCCGCGTCGACCACCTCTTCGGCCCGCCGCAGCTCGGCCTCGCGCCCGCTGAACAGGGCGGGTGCCGCCGGAAGCTGCGAGGGCCGCGACAACGAGACCGGGCCGGTGGTGTCGAGAGGAACGGGCAGGAGACGGGAATCGTCCCGAAGGATCCGGCGATGCAACTCCTGCAGCGAGGCCGTCGGCTCGACGCCGAGCTCCTCGACGAGCAGCTGCCGCACCTCGCGATAGGCGGACAGGGCGTCGGCACGCAGCCCGGCCCGGTGCAGCGCGATGATCTGCAGTTCGTGGAGCCGTTCCCGGAAGGGGAACTGGCTGATGACGGCCGGGATCTCGGCGATGACCCCGGCGTGGGCGCCGACCTCGATCTCGGCGGCGAACAGTGTCTCGTACGTCGCTGCGCGCAGGGCGGCGAGCCGGGTCCGCTGCAGGTGCGCCCACGGCCCTTCCAGGCCGGCGAGCGGTTCGCCGCGGAACAGTGCCAGCGCCTCCCGCGCCCGGCTCGCCCGCTCCGGCGCCGGGACGGCCTCGAGGGCGGCGGTCAACGAGCGGAAACGGGCCAGGTCGTAGCGTCCCGGGCCGGGCCGCAGAAGGTAGCCGCGGGCCACCGACTCGATGGTGTCGCCGGCGGATTCCAGCACCGCGCGCAGCCGGGACACGTACGTGCGAATGGTCTTGACCGCCCCGGCCGGTGGCTCCTCCGCCCACACGGCCTCGACCAACTCGCCGGTCGACGTCACCGCGCCCTCGTTGAGCAGAAGCACCGCGAGAACCATGCGCTGTTGCGGTGGACCGAGGTGCAACCGGTGTCCGCCGGCCCAGGCCTCGACCGGCCCCAGTACGCCGAAAGACACCTCCGCTGCCACGGGCCGAAGTATGCCACCGGCCCGCAGGAACCACGTTCCGGCTGGTGCAGGCCACAGCACCGCCTTCAGCCAGTGGCCGACTTCTCGAAGGGCCGGGGCTGCCAGGCGATCCGGCAGCCCCGCGGTGGTACGGATCAGCGGGCGGTCTCGCGGGCCGCCTTCTCGATGAAGGACGCCGTGGCGGCCGGGTGGGAGACGAACACCAGATGCGAGGCGCCGTTGATCACCGTGGTCGTGGCGTGCGCCCGCGCGGCCATGAACCGTTGGGCAGCCGGCGGGATGATCTTGTCGGAGCCGCTGATCAGGTCGTACGTGGGAATGGTGTGCCAGGCCGGGTCGGCCGCGGCCGGCTCGTTGAGCGCGGCCTGGGTGACCGGCCGCTGTGCGATGGCGTAGAGGGCGGCGTCCTTGGCCGGCACGTCGGCGGCGAACCGCTTGTGGAACACCGACGGGTCGATGGACAGGTCGGTCTGCCCGCCGGGCAGCGGCACCGCCTTCAGCGACTCGCTGACGGTGCTGCCGGGGAACTTCCCGGTCAGGTCGGCGGCGGTCTCACCGGTCTCCGGGAGGTAGCCGGCGAGGTAGACCAGGGCGGTGACGTCGGTGTCACCGGTGGCGGCCTCGGAGATCACGTTGCCGCCGTAGGAGTGCCCGACCAGCACGATCGGCCCGTCGATGCTGTCCAGCAGCGCCCGGACCTGGGCCGCGTCGGAGGCGACTCCGCGCAGCGGGTTGGCTGCGGCGACCACGGGGTAGCCGTCGGCGGCCAGCCGCTGGCTGACGGCGTTGAATCCGCTGCTGTCCGCGAACGCGCCGTGAACCAGCACGATGGTCGGCTTCTTCGCCGAGTGGCCGCCGGGGTGCGCGTCGGCCGCGGTGACGGCGAAGACGCTGAGAGCGGTGGCCGCGACGACGGCCGCAGCGGTGAGGGCGGTCTTTCTTCCAGCCAACATCTTTGGTCCCTATGCTGTTGCACGGCCGGGCCCAGAGTGCCGGACCCGGTGGCGTTGCCGCCACGAGCACTGAAACACCTGGTGGTTGGCGTCCGGCGCACGATTCCTTGACGATCGTCGGGTGTCGCCCACCACGGTCTAGACGACCGGTCTAATCGGCTAGTAGTCTGGCCTCATGTCAACCAGAAATCTCAACCGCGATACGCGTACGGAGTTGTTGCTGGCCGCCGAGCGGTCCTTCGCGCACAAGGGTTACGCCGCGGTCGGGATCAACGAGGTGCTGTCCAGCGTCGGTGTGCCGAAAGGGTCCTTCTACCACTACTTCAGCTCGAAGGACGCTTTCGGCGAGGCCGTGATCGCGCGCTACTTCGAGCAGTACCTGGCCGAGATGGACGAGATCCTCGACGCCCCCGGCCAGGACTGGGCCGCGAAGATCCTGGCCTACTTCGCGTCGTGGCGGGCGTCGCAGAGCTTCGGCGACTGCGAGGGCAAGTGCCTGGCCGTCAAGCTCGGCGCCGAGGTCGCGGACATGTCCGAGCCCATGCGCCTGGCCCTGAAGACCGGCACCGCGAAGATCGTCGACCGTCTCGAGCGCGCGATCCTCGGCGCCGCCACCGACGGCTCCTCGCCGTTCACCGGCGACGCCCGGGCGACCGCCGACGCGCTCTATCAGCTGTGGCTGGGAGCCAGCGTCATGTCCAAGGTCCAGCGAAGCCTGGCCCCGCTGGACACCGCGACCACGGTGACCCGCCGGCTGCTCGGCATCTGACGGGCCGTCACTCCGGGTCGGAGCGGTTCAGGATCCGGACCCCGGCGGCGTAGCGCAGGAGATCGGCGTCGCTGACGGTGGCAGCGCCAGGATCAGCACTCCGCACTCGTTGCCGACGTGGCCGAGCACGCGGCCGCCGGCGGGCGGCGATCACGCTTACCGCGGGCTTCGCGGCCGGGCCGCTGCTCTCCGGCGCGTCCGGCCTGGGACTTCTGACCGTGGCGGCCACGCTGTTCGCCTGGCCGCCGCTGCGCCGGCCTGCGCACTGAGGACTTGTTCCCTGGATGAGACCTGCCTCTCCGCGCTGGAGGTCAAAGGAGCCGGAGGGTGTCCCGCACGCTGTCCCACAGCATGTCGCCCCGCTCCCAGGGCGCCGCGTGGCTTCCCGTGCACCGGTGACCGGTGACGACCCGTGACACGCCCGCCCGATGCAGATGCGCCTCCATCCGCTCCCGCTGATTCATCGGTACGAGCTGGTCCTCGCTGCTCTGGTCAAGCACGACGAGTCCGGGAGCCCGCTCGCCCACCACGGCCGGGCCGAACCGGGTGGGGCTGGCCGCCGGCCATCGGGCCGGGTCGGTGCCGAAGGCGTGGCCCAGCAACATCCGGTACTCCTCGCGCAGGTGCTCGTGCGACGGACCGAGCCCGTCGACCAGGGCTGGTAGGTCGTACAGGCCGTTGAGCCCGAGCAGCGCGGCCGGACGCGGCGCTTCCGGAACCGCGTCCAGCCCGTGGTCCCGGGGCGATTGCAGGACCGCCTGGAATGCGATGCACGCACCACAACTGTGTCCGGAAAGGACATACGAATGGTCGGCGAGACCGTAGGAGCGAAGGAGATCGAGCCCGTGCAGAACGTCACCGACGTGAGCCGGGTGAACTGCTCCGCGAGCCGGCTCCGGATCCGGCAGCACGGGATGGGTCGGAAATGGCGAAAGGGTGTAGTTCAGTGACGCCACGGCGCGAATCGGACCGGCGCTCTCCGTCGGGGAGAAGGCGTGGGCGACCGCGGGCTCGATCGATCGGGCGGTCAGATTCGGGTCACGCCACGCGCCACCGTGAACATGCACGTGGTAACGAACCGCATCCGAGCCGGAGCCCGGCAACGATACGACCGGCGTGCCGATCAACGCTGAAGTCTCCGGTGTCACCGGAAGGTAGATACTCAGATTCTGAAAACGGTTGGCCTGCGGGACATAGGAAATGTCGCGAGCCGCGATCACGGGAACCGGGTGGCCGAGCCGAGGACTGGTCACCTCGGCCGGCCGCCACTCAGGGTTGGTCATTCGCTGTCCTTGCCGGGCCAGGAGATGTCCCCGGTGAACGGGGAGAAGTCCAGCCACAGGTACTCGTAGGTGCGGTTGGTGAAGACCCAGCCGTTCTCGGTGCGGCGGAACGTGTCGGTCCACACCCCGTTGTTCCGGTAGTAGTTCTCACCCGGACCGCGCGCCGCTTCGTGACACATCGAACGGGTGGTGGCAGTGTCACCGTCGATGTCGACGGCGCCCGGCATGACGAACTGGATGAAATAGTCACGCTCTTCCCGGAGAGTGCGGTACAGCGCCACGATCTGCTCGACACCCTCGGCGCGTCGTTCGAAAGGCTGGCCGTCGGTGCCGCCGATGACCCAGCGGGCGTCCTCGGCCCAGACGGCGCGGAAAGCGTCGTAATCGCCGTGGACGGCGGCGTCGGCGAATCGGCGGATGGTGTCGCGGACGGCGGCCTCGTCGATCAGGCGGGCGACGGCTTCTTCGGTGCTCAGTGCGGTGGTCATGCGTTCATCATCGGGTGGTGGAAAGGGGCCTGCCAGAGAAGGATCGACGGTAGGAAAATCTTTACCACCCTGGTCTTCCGGCCGCGCGACACAATAAGCGCATGATCATGAACGAGGCGGGGCTCGGGGCGACGTTGCGTGCCTGGCGCGACCGGCTGACCCCGGCCGCGGTGGGGTTGCCCAGAGGTGGGACACGCCGGGCCAACGGGCTGCGGCGGGAGGAACTCGCCGCCCTGGCCGGGATCTCCGTCGACTACGTCGTCCGGCTGGAACAGGGGCGTGTCACCACCCCGTCCGCGCAGGTGGTGGCGGCGCTGGCCCGCGCGCTTCAACTCACCCACGCCGAACGCGATCACCTGTACCGGCTGGCCCACCTGGAACCCCCGGCCGACGGGCAGATCTCGCACCACATCCCGCCGGGCATGAACCGGGTGCTGGCCCGGCTCGGTGACGCCGCGGTCGGGGTGTTCGCCGCCGACTGGCAGCTGATCTGGTGGAACCGCCCCTGGGCGGCCCTGCTCGGCGACCCGTCGCCGACGCCGCCGGCGTTGCGCAACTTCGCGCGGGACACCTTCCCGGTCGACGATCACACCCCACGGCTGGCGCAGTGGCCGGTGACCTCGGACGCCGGTGACCTGGTGGAGTCGGCCGTCGTCGCGGACCTGCGCCGGGCCACCGGCCGTTTCCCCGGGGACCGCGGGCTGGCCCGCCTCATCAAGGACCTGACCGCGGGCAACGAACGGTTCGCACAGTTGTGGCGGGCCGGGGCGGTCGGTACCCACCGCGAAGACCACAAGATCGTCGCGCACCCGATGGTCGGCCCGATCGAGGTCGACTGCGACGTCATGCGCGACGGCGACGAGGACCTGAAGGTGGTGATCCTGACCGCGGCGCCGGGCACCGACGACGACACCAAGATGCGCCTCGCCCTCGTCGCCGGCGTGCCCGACCCCGCGTTCGACTGACCTGCGTCGCCCGGCGTCCGTGGCCCGAGCCAACCAGTACCCGTCGAGCCGATCCAGCCGGCCACCGGCGGAGCCAGCCGACTCCACCGCCACCTGCAACGTCACGGCGGTGTCCGCCACGGCGTGCCCGGCACCTTGCAGCGCTCCGACGTCTACATCCGTTCGACGGCGAGGACGTTCCCGGGACGGCAATCTCGGTAAGCCCCGTCGCTCATCCACCACAAGGATTGCCGAGAGCCAGACGGCGGAGCTGTGAAGGTCGGCTTCGAAGTGCTGGCAGGCATCACGAGGATGTATCCGACGCACTCACATCGGCACGACAAGACGTCAGCCCTGCACAGCCGGCCACGGGCTGTAGCGGCGGCCAGCCCGAGCTCGGACAGCGGCATGAGAGTCGAACGCGGCCGATGCGCAGTCAACGGCGTCCGTCCGAATGAACTGGGCGCTCGAACCAGGTAGAACTGATACGCCGACCGTGTTTGATCGCATAGTCGGTGAAGGTGCCCACAACGGTGAAATGCCGCGAGAGGTGGAGCGCCACGGACGCGTCATTGGGCAGTGCCACGGCAGCTACGACATGGTGAGCCTCGGTATCGGCCAGTTCCGCCAACAGCGTGTCGTAGAGCCTGCCGCCGAGTCCCCGGCCGATGGCCGCGGGAGCGAGGTAGATGCTGGTCTCCACCGTATGGCGAAAGGCCGGATGCGCCCGGTACGGGCTGCTGGTGGCATATCCGACCGGCCGCCCGTCATCGACAGCCACCATCAGCCGATGGGGCCCGGTAGTCGCGTACGTTGTCCACCAGGCTCGGCGGTCAGCGAGATCGACCTCGGCTTCGTCGAAGGTCGCATAACCAGCTCGGACGTGATGGTTGTAGATCTCCGTCAAGACCGGCAGATCGTCTTCGCGCCCCGCACGCACGTCAGTGACCATCCGGGCATTCTGCATGATCACGTATAACGCGCCACTTCAACTGCGTTGGGCCGTGTCTGACAGGGTCCACCTGCGCCGGCCCCGAGGGGAGGGTGTGCCGGGCATGGCTACTCGGGCACCGCCCCGGATCGCGGCAGATCCGGATGTTTGTTTGTTGGTCTGGTGATGTGACAATCCGCCAATGACGTCCTATCAGTTCCTTGGCCTCGCGTCGCCGAATGAGGGAGAGGTGCCATGACGGACGCCCGCGAACAATCGCTCGAGGAGATCGAGGGTGACGCCTGGGGTGATGCGCCGGCCGACGCCACCAGGCTCATTGCCACGGTCCACCAGTTGCGGCGCAAACCGATCGGCAAGCTGGACGTCGAGGATCTGAGGATCATGCTCGGCCAGCAAGTGGGCGTACCGGTGTTGGTACCTGAAGCACTCGTCGTTCTGGAGCATGATCCGCTCGCCGAGGGCGACTTTTACCCGGGGGATCTGCTGTCGGCCGTCGTGCGCCGGACCCCGGTGGAGTATTGGGTCGCTCATCCGGATGAGTTGCTGCGCCTGCATGCCGTGGTCGCTGGGATCGATCTGGACGAGATCGATGACAACAAGCTTGTTGCTGATCTCACCGCGTTCCGTGAAAATGCCGCGACGCAACGCCCATCGCCGTCGCAGGGTGTGCTCTGAGGTTGCTTGGAGACCCGCGGTCACCGGTGGGCAAGGGCGGTCAGCGTCGGGACCGAGTGGCCATGGGATCCGCCGCGCGGAGATCACGTTGCTCCGGATGCGATCCGACGACCGGATCGCCCCAGCCGCGACGCGGCTGGACACGGGTGGGCGTTATCGGGTGCGGCTGGTCACTGGGTGTCGAGTAGGATCACGGCTTGCGCCCTCGTAGCTCAGGGGATAGAGCAACGGTTCCTGATGCGCGGTGCAGGATTTAGCGCAGCCGTTTTAACTGCGAATATTCGGGCGCGGTTCATTATGACTTCGGATCTTCGGATCGACGAATGCTCGGTGGGTCTGGGCGTCGGCGCTGATCTCCGATTGCAGCTATTCTTCGACGGTCCAGGAGCGCCCTACCTCAACATATTCGGCGTCTGCCCGATCGACCACCAGGATGGTCTCGCCGGTGCGTTGAGTGCGTGGCGTGGGGTGATCGACCCCGAGCACGTGGACAAGGTTTCCGCTGGTGTCGTCCCGGAGACGCGGGATGCCGACGAGCTCACCGTCGCGGATCGACCCGACGACGATGAGGCCACCCCGAGCTGAGATGTCGAATACCTCATTGATATGGAACTGAATTGTCGTCATGACGTACTCCTGTAACGGTCCAAGGCGGGAATCTCGCTGTCGTACGCCTCGTCCTCGAGTTCAAGCAGTGGTCGTGTCAGGTGCTCACCGGCCTGCTGTTGCAGCACGTGGGTGTGCTCGTGGGCGATGGTAGCCGCCAGTGTCTCCGAGTCTGCGAAACTGGCAGGGCCGAGTCGGATCTGTGCTCCGTTGAGTTCCGCCGGTGTGTAGGCGCAGGCGTCCATGTAGTCGAGGTAGCGGATTTCTTCTGGATCGCTGATGACCACGACGTCGACGTTGTGTCAAGCCCCGGGTTTGGTGGAGAGTTGATTAGCTGGTTTCCAGCGGTGCGGTGATCGGCTGGGTCATCGCGTGTGATGCCTCGTGTTCGGCT
>NZ_JBIRWQ010000032.1:0-109154 GCF_044388125.1 Actinoplanes sp. NPDC020271 | reverse complement strand
ATGTTGTGTCCACAACGCACAGACGATCATGCGGTGGCCGTCCTCGTTCCCGCGGGACCCGAGGTCACCTCACGAATGGCGGCTGCCGTACTAGCAACGGTCAACGCCCCCGTTTACCCCCCGAAAACCCCTGCCAAAGGTCGACTATCAGTGACAGGTACTGATTGGTTGACGGTTGCGCCTGTGCAGGTCAGCGATGAATTTCGACGATCAATGACAAGATCAGGACTGTGGCGTTTGGTAAGCGTAGGTCGACGGTTCGATTCCGTCAGGCGGCTCCATGAAATGCCCAGGTCAGCGACCTGGGCATTTTTCATTGGCGGCGACCGGCGGCCAGCGGCGCGAGGGCCGGCGACAGCAGGATCGACAGGATCAGCAGTACGCCGACGGCCAGCAGTCCCCGGCTCACGGTCACGTGGTCGCCGAGGAAACCGATCAGCGGCGGCCCGCCGAGGAACGCGACGTAGCCGATCGACGCGACCACGCTGACCCGGGGCGCGGCTTTGGCCGGGTCGTCGGCGGCCGCGCTCATCCCGACGGGGAAGCCGAGTGAGGCGCCGACGCCCCAGAGCAGTGCGCCGGTGAAGGCCACGGCCGGGTGGGAGCCGAACGAGAAGAGCAGCAGCCCGCCGAGACCGATCACGGCGAGGGCGCGGACGACCGGGACTCGGCCGTGCCGGTCGAGCAGGCCGGGGCCGTACCAGCGTCCGATGGTCATCGCGGCCAGGAAGACGGCGAAGGCGAGGGTGCCGAGCGACGCCGAGGTGCCGTAGTCGTCGATCAGCGCGATGTTGATCCAGTCGATGCCGGCGCCTTCGGTGAACGCGAAGGCCAGCACGAACACGCCGATCAGCAGGGTGCGTGGCTCCCGCCAGAAGCGGATGAAGCCGGGTTCGTCGTCAGAGGAAGCCTCGGTCTCGTCCGGGCCGAACTTCTGCACGGCAAAGGCGACGATCACCGCCGACGCCCCGATCATGATCACCATGTGCACGGTGACCGAGATCCCCACGGCTACCGCTCCGGCGCCGATCAGTGCCCCGGCCACGGTCCCCACGCTGTACCCGGCGTGGAACCGCGGCATGATCGCCCGTCCGAGCCGCTGTTCCACGACGGCACCCTGCACGTTCATCGCCACGTCCCAGGCGCCGGTCGCGAAGCCGTAGACGTAGAGGCCGACGACGACGGGCAGCACCCCGTACTGGTAGCCGATCCCGACCGCGCTCATCGCCGCCCCGAGGACCAGCGCCGTCACGGTGACCGTCCGCCGGGAGCCGAATCGTCCGACTATGTGCCCGGCCAGCGGCAGCGAGGTGATCGAGCCGACCGCCGTGGCCAGCAGGACCAGCCCCAGCTTCGACGGGCTGAGCCCGAGCGAGTCGCGGATCTGCGGGATCCGGGCGGCGAAGCTGGCCATGGCCACGCCCAGGAAGATGAAGGCGAGATAGACCGCACGGGTGGTAGCACGCAGGTCGCCGTCGGTACTGGTGATCACTGACAGGAGGCTACCGGGGGGCGTGTCTAGACTTCAGCCCGTGCTGGTGGAACCGGAGTGGGACGTCGCGGTGATCGGGGCGGGTCCCGCCGGGCTCGCGGCCGCGCATGCCGCCGCGTCGGAGGGCGCGCGGGTCGTGGTGCTGGAGCGGGCCGAGCATCCGCGCTACAAGACGTGCGGCGGTGGCCTGCTCGGCAGTTCGCTGCGCCTGAGTGCGGAACGCCTGGCCGCGGTGCCGGTGCGGGACACGATCACGAGCCTGACCTTCACGCTGGACGGGCGCCGGGAGTTCACCCGGAGCTCAGCGGAGCCGCTGCTGTCTCTGGTCCGGCGCGACGACTTCGACCACGCCTGGTGCGACGCGGCGGAGAAGGCCGGCGCCGTCGTGCGGCCGAACACGCAGGTCCGTGCGCTGTCGCAGGACGAGGACGGGGTCACGATCACGCCGGCGAGCGGTGCGACGGTGACCGCGAGGGTGGCGATCGGCGCGGACGGTTCGGCCGGCATCACCAGTCGCCACGTCGGCGTCGTCTTCGAGCAGCAGGACCTCGGCCTGGAGGTCGAGCTGGAGGCCACGCCGGGAGATCAGGAGCACTGGCGGGGGCGGGTGCTGCTGGACTGGGGACCGGTCCCGGGGTCGTACGGCTGGCTCTTCCCGAAGGACGACGAACTGACCGTCGGCGTGATCATGGAGAAGGGTCGCGGCGCCGACACCAAGCGTTACCTGCGCGATTTCGTCGAGCGCCTGGGCCTGTCCGATCGCACGGTGCTCCGCGACTCCGGGCATCTGACCCGCTGCCGCGCCGCCACGTCACCGGTGCGCAAGGGGCGGGTGCTGGTCGCCGGCGACGCCGCGGGCCTGCTGGAGCCGTGGACCCGTGAGGGCATCAGCTATGCGATCCGGTCCGGGTCGTGGGCGGGCGAGGTCGCGGCCAAGGATCAAGAGCTTGGCGCGTACGACGTGAAGATCGCCGCCGAGCTCCAGCCCGAGATGGTTGCCGGCCGTCACCTGCTCGGCGTTTTCGCCCGGCACCCGTCGATCGTGCACACCGCGATCTCCACCGGCCTGGGCTGGCGCGCGTTCAGCGGCTTCTGCCGGGGTGACTTCTCGATGGCCGGTGCACTGGGCCGCCCCACGGTGAAGGCGGCGCTGCGCCTGCTGGGTAACCGCCCGCCGCAGGTCCAGCCCGCGGCCGGTTGAGAATCGCCGCCGGCCGACCGCACATCCGGTCAGGCCGCGGGGCGAGAATCGGCAGCCGACCGGCACTGGGCCGGCCGGCTGCCGCCCGACCGACGGGTCAGGCTCGCACCTGCCAGGGACCCCACTGCACCGGGGCGGCGAATCCGCCCCGCCGTGCCTCGCGGGCCCCGGCCGGTGAGAGGGGGCCTTCCTGATCGGCCCGCACGTCGGCGCCGATCAGTCTGGCCTCGAACCACGACCCGTTCAGGCCCCGCCGCACCCGTTCCCACAGTCCGCCTTCGACGAGCGCGGACGTGTGGCAGCGCAGTTGCGCGGTGAGGTGTTCAGGCCTCGTGTCGCAGGTGTCGCACCCGCACAGCGGCAGGTTCTCCCTCCACCACCGGCCGAAGTGCAGTTGCAGGCCGGTGTCGGTGAAGCGGATCCCCAGCGGCGCGGCCGCGAGGGTGCGGGGGATGAGCCGGACGGTCCGCGCGAGCGCCTCGTCGAGCCCGGGCGGCTCTTTGCTTTCCCGGCGCTCCACCTGGTAGCGCCCGGTCAGCTCGTCCAGCAGGGTGTCGGCCGCCTCGTGCAGCTCGGTGAAGCGGTCCGTTTCGGTGGCGTGCTGGTTGCCGTCCACCAGAGCAGTATGCCGCGCTCGGCCCGCGGCTCCCAGGCGCTCCGGTGGTGCCGGTTTCACGCGTTGCTGAATTCGTCGGCCTTGACTCCGGTGAGGAAGGCTTCCCACGCGGCCCGGTCGAAGTTCAGCGGAGTGTCCGCGGGATTCTTGGAGTCCCGCATCAGGAACCACTCGCCGTTCCTCGCGACCTCGACGCACGCCCCGCTGGAGCACCGTTTGCTCCGCCGCCAGTTTGATTCGCCGGTCGTTTTGATCATGTCTGTGCACCTCCGTGACGGTTCGTTTTCTACCGTAAGTGATGGTGAACGACACGGAAGGTCACCGGCATGAGTGAAAAAGAAAGCACGCCGCTTATCTCACTAATTGTGAGCTATGCGACGTGGATTAGTATTGAAATATGTAATTTGTGAGTACTTTTGACGGACCCGCTCCAACCGGAGCGGGCCGCTCAGAAGTCTTCAGAAACGGAACTCGCCCGCGCTGACGCCCTCGACGAACGCATCCCATTCGGCCTTCGTGAAGGACAGGGCAGCGGCCTCGGGGTTCTTGGAGTCGCGGATCAGGTAGGTGTCGTCGATCTTCGCGACCTCGACGCAGGTCGACGTGCCGCAGCGGCTGCTCTTCCGCCATGCGGGCGCGTTCATGTTCTCCATCTGGGGACTCTCCACGGTATTCTCGCCGGGCCCGTCGGTGGGCCGGCTCAATGGTTGTCTATGGACCCGAGGCGGCCGGTTGTGGCTTCCGTGTTCTCGGGCCGCTAGCTGCTGCCGGATGAAGATCATGTCTTTTTCGTCAGCGGCTTCGTGCCAGACCGCATTGACACGCGCGCGATGTTTCGCGATGGCTTCTCGGTCTTGATTCATTCCGTCACCGAGACGGGTCTCCCGGCACAGCGTCGCCCTCTCGCCAGTGGCGGGAGGGCCGGAACGGGTTTTGCTGGTGACTGTCACGCCATGATTGGACGAGACGATTCGGATCTCCGTGACCGGGCCGCCGGCCAACGATGTGTCCCGGAACGACGTGTGAACGGCTCGGACTCGCGCTCCGCGGAACGCGAACCGGCCGCGACGACGCGCGACGGTGGGTGTGTCACCCTCAGTCATGAGACCTTCATCGTTGAAGTGGTCGAACCGAGTCTGCCGTGGAGCCTAGTCACTTTGCTACCTCGCTGAATGCGAGTTGGCAATCAGCGAGGTCGCGGACATCCTAGTACCGTCTTATCAGAACGAGACGTGGCGGGTGGGGTTTTGGTTCGATTCCCCGGTGTCACCCGTTAGGAAAATGCCATCCGTACAGGTCAGGCCGCAGCCAATCCGTAACCCCAAGGGGTACGGCGACCGTCCTCCATGGCTCGTCGCAACGCCCGGCCGACCTGGTTGAAGACGCGGACGTCGGCGGAGGAGTAGAGGACGACGGCGGAACCCTGGTACTGGGCGTGGAGTTCCCAGCGTCGTGGCTCGCGCCAGAAGTAGGCGAGGACCGGACCGGCGATGGTCAAAAAGGCGATCACGTAGAGTGTCGGATGGGCCAGCAGGGTCCACCCGGCGGCGACCGAGAGCAGCACTCCGGCAGCGAGATGGGGAGCGTAGGGACGAGTCCGCGCCGGTGTCTGCACCAGCCCGACGTGACGGAGCTCGGCGACGGCGAAGCTCACGGACTCCGGAGACGTGTGCCAGGTGAAGAGCGCTTCGGTGACCTCGGCGTCGGACCCGAGATAGTAGGTGCGTGGGCCGCGTGTGCTCATGGCGCACTCCTTCTCGCGTTGCCTTGCGAGGTGGAGAAGACCGGGTCCACCATTGGCCCAAGAGCCAACCCCGCCTCGCTCGTGCTGCACTGGGACGGTCGCTGATGGAACGTCTGGCAGTGCGAAGTGTTGGAGAGAGAGGCAACGGCACCCGTTTGCCGCCGGGTGCCGTTGTTTTGTCTCTCCCTCCAACTCCGCCCTTGTTGCTCTACGCTCAGTGAAGCACGCCACGTATCGGTCCGCCACAGGGCTAACTGCCATGTTGCAGATTACGGAGAACCCGGCGACGGATGATGCGTGTGGCGCTCGGCATCCTCGATGGAGTTTCATCACTCGAAGTACCGGGCAAGCCAACCGATGAAGCCGCGACAATCCTGCATTTCCGCAGGTAGGAAGGGCGAATCCGGATGGAGAGCCGATTGAGTGTCGCGGGGCAGACGGTGCAACCCGTGCTGATCATGTTCCCGCTGGGCCTGTTCGCGATGGCCGTTTTGTTCGATCTCGCCGATTTGCTCGGCGGTCCTAACATTCTTGGCGCGCTGGCCTACTGGAACATTGCCGCGGGTCTGGTCGTCGGCGTGCTGGTCGCCGTGGCCGGTGCGGTCGACGTGATGTTCCTGCGCCGTCCACAGGCCCGCCGGCTGGGGGCGTTGCGCACGCTGATCAACATCGGGGTGCTGGTCGCGTTCGCCGTGATCATGATGGTCCGGGTCCGGGCGGCCGACCGGGTCGCCGGCGGTGGCCTGTTCTTGATCGAGGTGCTCGCCCTCGGCCTGGCCGTCTTCGGGGCCTGGTTCGCCGGTCAGCTGGCCAACGGCCACACCCCGGCGTTCGCCCGCGCGGCGGCCGGAGCCCGCGAGTACTGACAGTGCCGGGCGCACCGACCAGCCCTGGAGCGACTGGCGGCGGGGATCGTCGGAGGCGACGGCTCAGCCGGCATTCTCCAGAACGCTGATCTGGTTGTCGATGAAGGCGAGCGTGGTCGCTTCGTCGGCCACCTCCTCCCACACCCGGGCATACCGCGCGCGGTGCTTGTCGGTGGCGTCCCGGTCCTCCAGCATCTCGTCGCCGAGCCCGGTCTCCCGGTAGAGGACCTCACCCTCGCCGAGGGTCAGTAGGTCGAAGCTGGCGTTGTTGGTGACCGCGGCGTCCAGCGAGAACGGCACCATGCGCACGGTGATCGTGCCCTTGGCGATCAACTCCCGCAGCTCGCGCAACTGGGCCGCGAAGATCGTCGGACCGCCGATGGTGCGCCGCAGCACCGACTCGTCCACCATCACGAAGATGCTCACCTCGCCGGACTCGGCCCGGCTGAGCAGCGCCTCGCGACGCAGTCTGCGGGCCTCGATGCGGCGGCTGATCTGGTCGGGGGTCAACTCCTCCTCGAACCGGGTCATCAGCGCTTTCGCATAGTCCGGGGTCTGCAGCGGGCCGGGAACGTAGTAGATCGCGTACGACTTGATGCGCGACGCCTCGTGCTCATACTCGACCAGTTTGCGGGTCGCGTCGGTCAGGTTCTCCCGGAACTCGGGCGTCTGGAACCAGGCCTGGCGCTGCCGGGTGCGGGCGATGCGCGCGTCCGCCACCAGGGCGGCCACGGCCGTCCTGTCCTTGATGCCGAGGTACGACAGGAGGCTCTTCAGATCGTTCGGCGAGATCGACACGTCGCCGTTCTCGATCCGGATGACCTTGGAGAGCGACCACTCCATCTCCTCGGCGACCTGCGCCTGGGTGAGATCGGCCTGCTCGCGCGCCACGCGGAGCGCGAGCCGGACGCGCCGGCGTGCGACGGTGGGTGAATCGCCCTCAGGCATGTGTCCTTCAACGTGGTGATCGGCGGGCGGCGCCCGCGGGGGTTCAACTCCTAATTACTGTCCTATCAGAACAGCTGGCGCAAGCGCACGGTAGTGACAACCGCACGCCGGGTGCGGTTTGCCGGCCGCACCCGGACTCGGCCCGACCGGAGAAGCTCCGGAAATGGAAGCGGCACCCGGTTGCCGCCGGGTGCCGAACTGCTCCCCACTACGCATCCGCCCGCGTAGCTCTGTGAAATAAGTCAAGCACGCCATCCGGCTGTTCGCCAGCAGACAGAGTGCCATGCTGCAGGTTGCGTGTCGGCTGATCCCGGGTCGAGGCGGCCACCTCCCCACAGATCCGGACGAAAGCCGCGACCGCGGGGGAGCGGCTCTCCTGCGGCCAGGCCACCATCAAGGTGCTCGGCGGCAGGTCACGCACCGGCCGGTAGGCGATCGTCGGCCGTTGATGCCGGCGTGCCACCGAGACCGGCGTGAACAGCACCATGCTGCCGATCTCGATCAAGTTGAAGATCTGCGCCAGGTCCAGCTGCCGCGCCGGAACGGTGTCCCCGGTGTCCGGGCGGTCGGCCGGTGCGCCGCTCGGCAGGGTCCTCCCGGCGAAGTCGGCCAGGCACAGCTCGGTGTGCGCGGCGAGCGGGTCGCCGGCCGGCAGCGCGGCCACCCGCGGCTCGGTCAGCAGCGGCTCGGTGTCCAGTCCACGGTCGTCGAACGGGGCCGGCATCAGCGCCACGTCGGCCCGCCCGTCGCGCAACGCGGCCACCTGGTCGCCACGGCCGCCGAGCAGCACCTCGGCCGGGAGCGCGGCCGGGTCCCGCCGGAACTCGTCGAGGATCCGGGGCAGCATGCCGGCGTCGTAGTCGGCCTTGAGGGCCACGCGCAGCGCCGGTTGAGGGCGGCCGAGGTTGCGGGCACGGCGAGCGGCGGCCTCGACGGCGTCGAGCGCGAAGCGGGCGTCGTGGAGCAAAGACTGGCCGGCCGGGGTGAGGGCGACCTGGCGGGTCGTGCGCTCCAGCAACGAGACGCCGAGCTGCCGCTCCAGCTCCTTGATCGCCCGGGAGAGCGGGGGCTGGGCCATGCCCAGGCGCGCGGCGGCCCGGCCGAAATGCAGCTCCTCGGCGACGGCGACGAAGTAGCGCAGCTGGCGGACCTCCACGTCACTCATACCGCCACGGTATCAATGGCGTCCGGATCGGTCCTTCACCGTCGTCGCGCTCAGCGGTTGACTGATCGGCAAGTCACCCGTACCGGGAAATTGGGGTTGATCGTCATGATTGTCGTCACTGCACCCACCAGCAACATCGGCTCCCAGCTCCTCGACCGCCTGGTCGACGCCGACGCCGAGGTACGCGTGATCGCCCGCGACCCGAGCCGGATCCGGCCCGAGGTGCGTGAACGCGTCGAGGTGGTGGTCGGCTCGCACGGCGACGCCGACGTGGTGGACGCCGCGTTCGACGGCGCGGAGGCGGTGTTCTGGCTGGCCCCGCCGAATGACCAGGCGGACGACCTGCGCAGCGTCTACCTGGACTTTCTGGAGCCGGCACTGGCCGCCTGGGACAAGCGTGGGGTGGCCCGGGTGGTCGGCGTCTCCGCCCTCGGGCGCGGCACGCCGATGGCGGCCCGTGCCGGGCACGTCACGTACTCGCTGGAGATGGACGACCGGATCGCGGCGAGCGGGGTGGCCTACCGCGCGCTGACCATGCCGTCCTTCATGGACAACCTGCTCGGTCAGGCGGGCGCGCTGCGCAACGGGATGTTCTTCTCGCCGCTGCCCGGTGACCTGAAGGTGCCGACGTGCGCCACCCGGGACATCGCCGCGGTGGCCGCGCGCGAACTGCTCGACGACGGCTGGACCGGGTTCGAGGAGGTGCCGGTGCTCGGGCCGGAGGATCTGTCCAACTTCGATCAGGCGCGCATTCTCACCGACGTGCTCGGGCGGCCGATCCGATTCCAGCATGTGCCGGCCGACGCGTTCCGGGAGAACTTGATCACGAACGCCGGGATGTCCGAGGCCGTCGCTCAAGGGATGGTCGACATGATGACGGCCAAGGGGGCCGGCCTGGACAACGCCGAGCCGCGGACGCCCCGGGCCACGACGCCGACGACGTTCCGCACGTGGTGCGAGGAAGTGCTGCGGCCGGCTCTGGGCTGAGCTCCTGCGAGAGGCGCCGGGCCCACCGTGGGCCCGGCGCCTCCTCGTCGCAGTACGACGTCAGCGGTGCCACGTGCGGGCCCAGTCGTATTCGGTGGCGAGGTTCCCGACGGGAACCCCATCGGCCCGCCACTCGCACCGGTTGCACGCCGGACCGGTCACTGGCCGATACGCCGAGCAGACTGCGCCGGGTCGGAAGGATTGCCCTATTCCTGATGATCAATCGAGTCGAGGGGCTTATCCGGCGGATGCCGCGCGGGCCTCGGCCGAGGCGGCCCACTCGGCGTCGGCGGCCTGCTTGAGGGCGAGCCCGTGCTCGCCGTCGTAGCGGACGAACTTGGGCAGCGCCGCGGCCAGCGCGAGACTGCCGGCCACGCAGAGCGCGCCGCCGACCCAGATCGACCCGCCGACGCCCAGCGACGTGCGGGCCATCAGACCCGATCGCAGCTGACCCAGCAGGGGACCGGTGGTGTAGGACAGCATCTCGATCCCGGCGAGGCGGCCACGCAGGTGGTCGGGGATCGTCTGGTTCCAGATGATCATGCGGAACAGGCCCGAGACCATGTCGGCCGCACCGGCGAAGGCCAGGCAGAACAGGGTCAGCCAGAGCATGTGGGACAGGCCGACGCCGACGATCCCGACGCCCCAGAACGCGGCCGCGATGATCACCATGAGGCCGTGCCGGTGCACCCGCTCGGTCCAGCCGGACCCGACCGTGGCCAGCATCGACCCGACCGCCGGGGCGGCGTAGAGCAGGCCCAGCACTTCGGGGCCGCCGAGCCGGTCGGCCAGGAACGGATAGAGCGCGGACGGCATGCCGAAGAACATCGCGTTGATGTCGACCAGGTACGTGCCGAGCAGCTCGGGACGGGACTTGGCGTACTTGAGGCCGGTGACCACGCTGCTCAGCGACGGACGGTCGGCCGCCGGGGGCGGTGGCACGGCCTTGACCAGCGTCAGCAGCAGCAGCGAGACCGCGAACGTGAGCAGGTCGAACGTGTAGACCCAGGCCAGGTCGACGGTGGCGATCAGGATGCCGGCCAGGGACGGGCCGATCAGCTGGGAGAACTGCATGCTCAGCGACTTGAGCGCCATCGCGGCCGGGAGTTCCTCGGGCTTCACCAGCCGGGGCAGCATCGCGCCCATCGCGGGTTGTTGCAGGCCGGCGAAGGTGGCGGTGAGGAACGCGCAGACGTAGAGCAGCCACAGGTGCGGCTCGGCGGAGAGCGAGTTGATCAGCAGCAGCCCGCAGATCAGTGCGAGTGCGGCCTCACTTCCCCGGACCAGCAGGCGCCGGTCCACGAAGTCGGCGAGCGCACCACCGACGAACGCCATGATCAGGATCGGGGCGAGCTCGCACACGCCGATCAGGCCGACCATCAGCGGGTCGTCGGTCAGCTTCGCCACCTGGTACGGAATGGTGACGTAACTGATGAACGACCCGAAACTGGTCACCGCGCCGCTGAGGAAGACGAGCCGGAAATCCCGGGAGGTGCGTAACGGGGTGAGATCCACGCTCAGTCGGCGTTTGCGGTCAGCCATGATGGGCCATCCTGCCGAACCGGCTTACTTCATCACCAGGCGATTAGTTGTGTTGAAGATCTCCAGGTCGGCCAGCGCCTCGTCGAGCACGAACGACTTCGGGCCGGGCAGCGCGTCCAGAGCGAACCAGCCGGCGTCCACGCTCTCGTCGGTCTGCCGGAGCAGCTCGCCCTCCCAGCTGTGCACCACGAACGACATCAGGACCTGCTGGTACGTGTGGCCGTAGTCGTTGGTGTAGGTGTAGGCGGTGTAGAACGCGTACGGCGTCAGCGAGGTCGCCTTCAGCCCGGTCTCCTCCCAGAGCTCGCGGACCGCGCACTCCTCCATGCTCTCGCCCAGCTCCATCGCCCCGGCCGGGATCGCCCAGCGGTGATTGTCCGAGCGCTGGATCAGCAGCAGCCGGCCCTGCTCGTCGAGCACCACGGTGCGCGCGCCGACGAAGAAGATCGTGTCGGTGTCGCCGACACTCGCGCGCACCTTGCCCAGGTACGACTCAGCCCACGTCAATGCCACTGAGACACCCCGCCGGGGAAAGCCCGAAGAAAACCCATGGAGGAAGACTAACTACGCGGACTTCTTCGCGGCCTTGGTCGCGCGTGGTGTGGCGGCCTTCGCGGCCTTTTTCGCGGGTGTGGCCTTCTTCACGGCCTTCTTGGCCGGTTTTGCCGCGGGTTTCTCCTCGGGCGCCTCGCCGCGTGCCTTCTTGGCCCGCTCGACCGACGCCTTCAGCGCCGCCATCAGGTCGATCGCGGCCGGTGCGGCCTCCTCGGCCTCCTCCGGCTGGACCACCTCGCGGCCCTCCACCTTGGCGTCGATCACCTCCTGCAGCGCCGCCCGGTAGTTGTCGGTGAACTCGTCCGGCTGGAAGTCGGCGGCCATCGAGTCGATCAGCGAGCTCGCCATCGCCAGCTCGGCCGGCCGGGTCTCGATGTCGTCGTCGAGGAAACCGAACTCCGGCGTGCGCACCTCGTCGGGCCAGAGCATGGTGTTGAGCACGAGCACGTCCTCACGGACGCGCAGGGTGGCGAGCTGTTCCCGCTGCCGGAGCGCGATCTTGACGATCGCCACCCGGTCGGCGTCCCGCAGGGCGTCACGGAGCAGCACGTACGGCTTGGCGGCCTGCCCGTCCGGCTCGAGGTAATACGCCTTGGCGAACAGGATCGGGTCGATCTGCTCGGCCGGAACGAATTCCAGCACGTCAATGGCGCGTGACGTGCTCAACGGAAGATCAGCGAAATCCTCGTCGGTCAGGATCACCATTTCCCCGCCGCCGATGTCGTAACCCTTGGCGATGTCGTCGAAACTGACCACCTCGCCGTCGACCGAGCAGGTCCGCTGGTATTTGATTCGGCCCCCGTCGGTGCGATGGACCTGGTGGAAGCGGATGTCCTTCTCCTCGGTCGCGGAGAACAGGCGTACCGCGATCGACACCAGACCGAACGAGACCGCGCCCTTCCAGATCGCTCGCATGATCAACTCCAAATCCCCGCTCTACGGCACTCGATCAGGATGGCATTACTGAGACGCCTGCGTAAGGTGAATGCTTTTGCCTATGGTGATCGGGTGACGGGATCGCCGCTGTCCCCGATGCTCGCGACCGCGGGCGACCTCCCCATGGGCGCGGACTGGAGTTACGAGTTCAAGTGGGACGGGGTTCGCGTTCTCGCACTGTTCAGCGGCGGTCCGCCGCAGTTGTTCGCCCGGTCCGGGGCGGTGGTGACCGCGGCGTACCCGGAGATCGCCGACCTACACCTGCCCGAGGGGACACTGCTCGACGGCGAGATGGTCTGCTTCGACGCGGCCGGGCGGCCCTCGTTCACCGCCCTGGCGGAACGCATGCACGTGCGGGACAAGAACCGCGCCGCCCGGCTCGCCGCGACCCTGCCGGCCACCTACCTGATCTTCGACCTGCTCTATCTCGACGGCATCGACTACACCGGCCTGCCCTACCTGGCCCGGCGTGAGCGCCTGGAGGAACTGGACCTGGCCGGGTCGCGCTGGATGGTGCCACCCTCGTTCGGGGACGGTGCGGCGACGGCGGCGGCCGCCCGGGAGAACCGTCTCGAGGGCGTGATGGCCAAGCGCTCCGACTCGGTCTACCTGCCCGGGCATCGCTCGCCCGACTGGGTCAAGGTCAAGTTCGACCGGACCGGTGACTACGTGATCGGCGGCTGGCGGCCCGGTGCCCGCAAACTGGGCGGCATGCTGATCGGCGTGCCGACTCCGGACGGTCTCGCCTTTCGCGGGCGGGTCGGCGGCGGCATCGGCGCGGCCGCCGAGAAGGAACTGCTCTCGCGCCTGGGCCCGCTCGCCGCCACGGATTCGCCATTTGCCCCCGGCGCGGTGCCCCGAGAGGATGCCAAAGGCGCCAATTGGGTACGACCTGAGCTCGTGGCCGAGATTCGATACGGCAACCAGACGCCCGACCGCCGGCTCCGCTTCCCGCGGTTCCTCCGGTTACGCGACGACAAGCTGCCGGAAGAGTGTTCCGACGATGCCTGACCGGATCGTGGTGCGCCTCGCCGACCGGGACCTGGAGCTGTCCAACCTGGACAAGGTGATGTTCCCGGCGGCCGGGTTCACCAAGGGCGAAGTGATCGACTACTACACCCGGATCTCCCCGGTCCTGCTGCCGCACCTGCGGAACCGGCCGGTGACCCGCATCCGCTACCCCAACGGCGTCGACGGCGTGCATTTCTTCGAGAAGAACAAACCAGCCGGTACGCCGGACTGGGTGCGTCTGGAGACCCTGCCGGTGCCGGGCTCCACGAAGAGCCGGGAGACGATCGACTTCGTCGTCGTGGACGAGTTGCCGACCCTGGTCTGGCTGGCCAACCTCGCCGCGATCGAACTGCACACCCCGCAGTGGCGGATCGGGGCCCACCCGGACATGCTCGTCGTCGACCTCGACCCGGGCGCGCCGGCCGGGTTGCGTGAGTGCGGAGCGGTGGCGGTGCTGATGCGGGATCGGCTCGCCGAGGACGGGATCGCGGCGTACCCGAAGACGTCGGGGAAGAAGGGGATGCAACTCTGCTGCCCGATCGCGGGTACGCAGGACGCGGTGGTGGTCTCCGGCTACGCCAAGCGGGTCGCCGAGGAACTGGCGAAACTCGTGCCCGGGTCGATCACCGCGAAGATGGCCAAGCAATTGCGCCCCGGCAAGATCTTCATCGACTGGAGTCAGAACAACGCGGCGAAGACGACGGTGACGCCGTATTCGCTGCGGGCCGGTGCGTCACCGACCGCGTCGACGCCGCTGACCTGGGAAGAGACCGAGGCGATGGCGACCGGGGAGACGGAGGCGCGGCAGTTCAGCGGGGCCGAGGCCCTGGAGCGCGCCGAGGAGTTCGGTGACCTCCTGGCCGACCTGCGCCATCCCGGTCCGGCCGTGCCGACTTCGTGATCGTCTTTTCACCCGCCGCGCATCGACAGCAACGGGTCGGGGCCGTATCGTCCTCACGTTGATCTTTCCCTGGGGGATGCGGCGTTGAAGAAGCTTCGCGCGACCGCGGTCGCGGCACTGTCCAGTTCCTTGATCCTGACCGCGGGTTCGCCGGCCCTCGCCGACACCCCGGCCGACACCACCGATCCGGTGATCGGCAGCATCGGCCTGACCGACGGCCAGGTCTACAACCGGACGACCTCGGCGTTCACGCCGACGGTGAGTGACGACACCGGCGTCGTCATGCTGGAGACATTGGTCGACGGCGCTCACAGCCGGAAGTTCTCGGTCGCGAAAACCGGCATGCGCGTCTCGGCGGACCTGGTGAGCGTGCCGGACGGCACGGAGGTGGAGATCACGCTCCGGGCCTACGACGCGGCCGGGAACGTCGCCGCGAAGACCGTCCGGGTGATCGCCGACCTGCACGCGCCGACCGCGACGATCTCTCCGGCGCCTCTCACGGTGATGCACAGCGGACCACTCACGATCACGGTGCGCGACCTGCCGGACGACATTGCCAAGGTCGCCCTGTACGACTCCGCGACCGGCAACGACCTGGACGTCCGCACCGCGGCGCCGTGGACCTTCGACGTCACGGCCGTGCCCGGGAGGAAGTTCATCAGCGTGCGGTTGACCGATCTCCGCGGCAACGTCGGATACGCCGGGGCCACCTACGACATCGACGACACGCCGCCGGTGATCTCCGACCTCGCCTACAGCCGGGAACGCGTCGTGAGCTGGGCTCCGATCAACGTCAAGGTCACCACGGCGGGCGCCACCATCGCTCCGGCCGGCACGCTGACGGTGTCGGTCACCGATCCGACGCTGCGCAAGACCGAGTGGTACGTGGACGGCGAGCTGAAATCGACCGGCTCCACGCTGAACTGGGACGACCGGGCGTCGACGCGGACGTCCGCGACCATCGAGATCCGAGCCACCGACGCGCTCGACCAGACCACCAGCAAGGTGTTCCCGGTGGCGATCGACCGGACCGGCCCGGTGGTCACCGCGCTCACCCCGGCACAGAACGCGCTGGTCCGCGGCTCGTACTTCGTCACCGACAGCGAGGTCAGGGACCCCTCCGAGTTGGTCGACGCGGAACTCGTCGGGCTGCCGAGCATCGCCAACGCGCCCGGCGGTCTCGCGATCTACCCGAAGAAGGACGGTCCCTTCACCTTCACCTGGCGTTACGTCGACAAGCTGGGCAACGAGACCTTCGCGTCGCGGACCGTGAACGTGGACAACACGCGGCCGGGGCTGAAGCTGACCAAGGCGCCGAAGAACCTGGCGAAGGTCAAGGGCAAGGTGGCCGTCACCGCCACGGCCGGCGACAAGAACGGCGTCGCCAAGGTTCAGCTGCTGATCAACGGCAAGCTCGTCGCCACCGACTACCGCGCCGGTTACGCCTTCTCGATCAATACCGCGAAGTACGGCAAGACCTTCAAGATGCAGCTTCGCGCGTACGACCGGGCGGGCAACTACGTCTCCACGACCAGCCGCACCTACCGTCGCGGCTGAACCGCTGAACCGCTGAACCGCTGAACCGCTGAACCGCTGAACCGCTGAACCGCTGAACCGCTGAACCGCCCCGGGCCGCGTGCCCGGGGCGGTTTGTTGCCGGGGCGCTCACCCGTCGTACGCCAATCGAATCTTGATTCTTCTTCTACCTTGCGTCGCAAGGTACTCTGTGAGGCATGGCAGAGGGAGCGCAGTTGGCCTCCGGGCTCCGTCGTGGAACGTTGGAGTTCTGCGTGCTCGCGATGGTGGAGTTCGAGGATCGGTATGGCACGGAGATTGTTCGGCGCCTCGCCGAGGAGCAGACACTCGCCGCGACCGAGGGCACGATCTATCCGCTGCTCTCGCGGTTGCGCCGCGGCGGCCTGCTGGACAGCAAATGGTCCGAGTCGCCCAGCGGTCCGCCCCGGCGCTACTACAGCCTCACCCCGTCCGGGCGGTCCGCGCTCACGCACTTCCGCACCGAGTGGGTGTCGTTCCGTCAGACCGTCGACCGTCTCGTGGGAACCGGTGAGATCGCATGAAACCCAACCAGACCGACCTGGTCGGTGAGTACCTGCACGAGGTTGACCTGCGGCTGAGCGGCCTGCCGCTGCTCCAGCGCCGGGAGTTGCTGGCCGATCTGGCCGCGCACATCGCGACCGAGCGCACCGATCGGAACGTTCAGAGCGAAGGGGAGCTGATCGAGATCTTGGAGCGGCTCGGCAGCCCCGAGGTGGTGGCCGCGGCGGCCTACGAGGAAGCGGGCACGCCGCGGACGGCCGCGAGCGCGTCGCCTCCGCCGTTCACGTCCGCGTCGCCTCCGCCGCCGTTCGTCTCCGCGCCGCCACAGTTCGCGCCCATTCCACCGGATGCTCCGAAGCGGCCGGGCCCGCCGAAGTGGATCTTCGCGGCGCTGGCGGTCGTGGGTGTGGTGATCGTGCTGTGCCTCGGGGCGGCCCTCGTGACGAACCGGAGCGGCGAGGGGCCCGCGGCGCCGGCCGAGGCGACGGTGGCACCGGCCGCGCCGACAACTCCGGCGACTCCGCCGACGCCGTGATCCGTCACCGTCGACTCCGGAAACTCGGGGCCGACGGTGACGGGCCGGTCAGTCGACCTGGGGGAGCGGCGGGCCGAGCACGTCGTCCGCGTCCACGATCTTGTAGGCGTAACCCTGCTCGGCCAGGAAGCGCTGGCGATGCGCCGCATACTCCGTGTCGATGGTGTCGCGGGACACCACCGTGTAGAAGTGCGCCTGCCGCCCGTCGCCCTTGGGTCGCAGCACCCGGCCGAGCCGCTGCGCCTCCTCCTGCCGGGAGCCGAACGTGCCCGAGACCTGGATCGCCACCGCCGCCTCGGGCAGGTCGATGGAGAAATTCCCGACCTTCGACAGTACGAGCGTGCGCAGCTCACCGGAACGGAACGCGTCGAACAGCCGCTCCCGCTCCTTGTTCGTCGTCGCCCCCTCGACGATCGGCGCGTCCAGATAATCCCCCAGCGTGTGCAACTGATCGAGGAAACCGCCGATGACCAGCACCTGCTCGTCGGGGTGCTTGTCGACGAGAGCCTTCACCACCGGCAGCTTGGTGCGGGCGGTGGCGGCCGCCTTGTAACGCTCCTCGGCGTCGGTCACCGCATACGCCATCCGCTCGGCCTCGGTCAGCGTGACCCGCACCTCGACACACTCGGCCGGGGCGATCCAGCCCTGCGCCTCGATGTCCTTCCACGGGGCGTCGTAGCGCTTCGGGCCGATCAGCGAGAAGACGTCGCCCTCACGGCCGTCCTCCCGGACCAGGGTCGCGGTCAGCCCCAGCCGGCGGCGGGCCTGCAGATCCGCGGTGAAACGGAAGATCGGCGCCGGCAGCAGGTGCACCTCGTCGTAGATGACCAGCCCCCAGTCCCGCGCGCCGAACAGGTCCAGGTGGGTGAACGCCCCGCCGCGGCGGGACGTCAGCACCTGGTACGTCGCGATGGTGACCGGGCGGATCTCCTTGCGCTCGCCGCTGTACTCCCCGATCTCGTCCTCGGTCAGCGACGTGCGCGCGATCAGCTCCCGCTTCCACTGCCGGCCGGCGACCGTGTTGGTCACCAGGATCAGCGTGGTCGCCTTCGCCGTGGCCATCGCGGCCGCGCCGACCAGGGTCTTGCCCGCGCCACAGGGCAGCACGACCACGCCGGAACCACCGGCCCAGAAGCCGTCGACGGCCTCCTGCTGATACGACCGGAGGGTCCACCCGTCCTGCGCCAGCTCGATCGCGTGCGCCTCGCCGTCGACATAACCGGCCAGGTCCTCGGCCGGCCAGCCGAGCTTGAGCAGCGCCTGCTTGAGCCGGCCGCGCTCGGAGCCGTGCACCGCGATCGTCTCGTCGTCGAGGCGCGCGCCGAGCATGCCGGCCAGCTTCTTCGACTTCGACACCTCGAGCAGGACGATCTTGTCGAGCCCGCGCAGGACGAGCCCGTGCACCGGGTCGTTGAGCAGTTGCAACCGCCCGTAGCGGTCCATCGTCTCGGCGACGTCGACCAGCAGCGCGTGCGGCACCGGGTAGCGCGAGAACTTGATCAGGGCGTCGACGACGCTTTCCGCATCGTGGCCGGCGGCCCGCGAATTCCACAGCCCCAGCGGGGTCAACCGGTACGTGTGGACGTGTTCCGGCGAGCGCTCCAGCTCGGCGAACGGGGCGATCGCCATCCGGCAGGCCTGCGCGTCCGGGTGGTCGACTTCGAGGAGCAGGGTCTTGTCCGACTGCACGATCAGTGGTCCGTTGGTCACGCGTCTGTCCTTCACCGAACGGAAAAGCCAACCATTCAGTGTGCCACGGAAACGGGGTGCAACATTTCCGCACGCCGGCGCGTGTACCGAAGTGTGGGGTGGATTCCGGCCGGCCTCGCACTCGGCCGGAATCCACGCCATGCCCGGCCGGGTCGTGGCGCGACGGGGGCGTTCACGGCCCGGCAGAATCCACCCGCATGAGCGTGCTGGACTCACTCGACGGCGCCCGCGTGCACGACATCATCGTGCCCGGCTATCTCGACACGGGCCGCGGGCATCCGCAGTTCGCGCAGCTCGGCGGGGCTGTCTACCTGGAGCTGGAACTCGATCGCCGCTTCCTGCTGATCGACGGGTCCCCGGCGCAGGGCTCTCTGACGCTGGAGATCGTCGACCGGATCGCCGCGACGCGGTGGCTCGACGACGAGGACGAGGAGTTCGCCACCGCGTACATCGGGGGCCTGTTCTTCGATCGCGGGAGCGCGCCGCGGATCACCCGGATCCGGTATGCGGTCAACGGCGAATCCGAGCTCGATCGGGGCGTGCTCCGGTGCGCCGAGTTCCGTCTCGGCTCCACCACCCACCTGTTCTTCGACCCGATGACCTTCGAACGGCTTCAGCTCGGCGTGAGCGGCGGCTACGAGGACTGGCAGCGGGAGTCCCGCGACCGCGAACGGACGATCTTCGGCTACACCGAGGAGCACGTCTGGGAGCCGGCCACGCCTCCGGGGGAGCGGCTCAGTCCTCGGTGACCGCGGCCGTTATGCGGTGCAGGGCGAACGTGTGCAGGTTCTCCCCGCGCTCGTCCTCGGCCCGCAGGTAACCGGCGCTCAGCGACACCGGCCGGACCAGCCGGGACAGCGTCGCGCCGTGCGAGTCCACATACCCCACCCAGACCCTCGCCCGATCGCGCACCGCCTGCTGCAGCACCGCCATCGCCTGGCTGTGCTGCTGCACCGCGGTCAGCCCGGGCACCGCCTGCCCCTGCGCGGCCCGCACGGTCACCGGCGCCCGCCGGGCCGCCCGGGTCGCGACGTCGCCCTTGCGGAGTTGCTCGACGACCCCGGCCAGGCGCGGCCCGACCAGGGTCGGCGGGCCGGTCGGCTCGACGACCCGCGGGCTGCGGGACGGCGCGCGACGGGCTTTCGGCCTGGTCAGCACCGCGGCGCCGCCCGCGTCCTCGGCGACCGGGGCGAAGCCGGCCTCGCGCAGCGCGCCGAGCAGCCGGGCCACCGGGCGCGGGCTGACCAGCACGGTCGGCGCGATCCGGCGCAGGTCGAGGCCGAACAGCTTCTTCTCGCTGAGCACCTCGGCGATCAGGGCCTCGTCGTCGCTGCGCAGGTAGGACCCGGCGGATCCGCTGCGCAGACCGCCGTGCTTACGGGCGGCGTCGTCGATCAGGTACTCCAGCGTCTGCGGCACCGGGGTTCGGGACCGCCGGCGGAACACCGCGTGCAGGTCGGTGGCGGTGTAACCGACGTCCAGCGCCCGGCGGACGCTGGCCGGGGTGACCCGGAAGACGCTGGCCCCGCCGACCGACTCGGGCTCGGCGATCACGTCCAGTTCGCCGGCCAGTTCCGGCTCGGGTGGGCCGGGCACGACCACGGTCAGGTCGGCCTGGACCAGCACGTGGTCGACCGGGGCGGGCAGGAGCACGTCCAACGCCCGTACGGCGTCGGCCGGGGTTTCCTCCGGGTGCACGCCGAGCGGATCGCTCTCGGTCACCTCCGGATCGGTGAGCAACAGCCGCGCGTACGACGTGACGGCCCCGAGCCCGGTGACCCCGAGAAGCGCGGCCCCCGTGTACCCGTCGCGGTGCCCGAGCTCGCGTCCCCGGGCCCGCCGCGGCGCCTGCCAGGCCAGCAGGGCCAGCAGGTCGTCGACCGCGGGCGCCGAGCCGGGTTCCAGGTCGGCGAGCGCGTCGAGCGCTTCGCGCCGGGCCTGCGGGGCGCCCGCTCGTTCGGCGTCGGGGGCGAGCGCGTTGATCGGCCGGTCCCGCTCGTCCCGCTTGCCGACCAGGCCGGGCTGGCGGGTCATGGTCAGCCAGGCGCGGGCCAGGACGGACCAGCGGTGGGCCATGCCGGTGGCGCGCCACAGGTCGTACGTCCCGGTGGGCAGGAAGATGTCCTGCACCGCGCCCGGGGCCCGGTGTACCGGGGTCTCCGACTCGCCGAGCAGCCCGGCCGCATACGTCACCTCGACCAGCAGCGCCGCGCCGGCTTCGTCGACACCGGCCGCCCGGGCCAGCCGTTTCAGGTCGCGCACGCCCAGCCCGCCGGTCTTGAGGATCGGGGCGGGCTCGGCGGCGAGCGCCTCCAGCACCGCCTCGGCGGCCCGGACCGCCTCCATGGTCTGCCCGGCCCCGGCCGAGTCGACCGCTTTCAGGTCGCGGACGGTCGCCTCCGGGATCGGCGGGAACGGCCGCAGCGCGCCCAGCGGCCCGGTGTCGCGCCGCAGCAGCAGCCCCACCTCGCGGGGCAGCTCGACCAACTCGCCGTCCGGGCGCGGCGCACGGCCGGCCTCCGAGATCGGGACCAGGACGTGCTGTTCCACCAGCCACTGAATGGGTTCGGCGACATCACCACGGCTGAGTGAGCCGACCGGCGGGCCGGCGGCGAGCCGGTCGAGCACGGCGCGGGCGCCCGGCGGCGCGGCCAGCACCGTGCGGCGCAGGCGGGCGCGGTCGGCGACCAGGGCGGCGGCGTGCGGGTCGAGGTAGTCGGCGGGGCGGCCCAGGCCGGCCGGGTACGGCGAGGTCACCTCGTCGACCGCGCTCACCACCTGCAACGCCTCCGGCGGGCCGTGCAGCAGGAAACGCGCCCGCAGGCGGTCGACCGCGACGCGTACGTCGTCCTCGGCCACCCCGGTGGCCAGTTCCAGAATGGCGTCCACGGAGGTCAGGGCGGTGTCGGCCGCGCGGGTGACCCGGGCGGCGTCGAGGATCGTGAGGGTGAACTCGTCCAGCCCGTCCAGACAGCGGGCGACCGATCCGCGCGACTGCGCGCGGACGGCCAGCGCCGAGATGTCGGCGGGCACCGGGACGACGAGGTCAGGGCGCAGCTGAAGGAGCGCGCCCAACGCCTCGTCGGGCAGCGACCGGAGTTGATCCGCAAATGTGGTGGCCATCGTCTTCAACGCTAACGTTCATGGGACGATGGTGACGGGTCCGGGCGTGGCCGGGCCCCGATCAGAGGAGGACCGAACGTGGCGTCGAAGGCCAAGAATCCCGAGAGCCCGGCTCTGAAGGGGCACCTTCAGGTTTCCGAGCTGGTCTCCGACCGGGCCGCCGCCCCGTCGCCGTTCGGCGACGACCAGACTTTCCCACTGCCGATCGAGCAGCTGCGGCGTCTGCCGGAGTCGCAGACCCATTGAGTCCCAGGTCGGAAACCGCCGGGGCGGAGCGGACCTCGCCGGTCCCGGCGGTCGGTTTCGATCTGGACATGACCTTGATCGACTCGCGGCCGGGCATCCGGGCGGCCTACCGGGCGCTGACCGAGCGGACCGGTGTCTTCGTCGACGCCGATCTGGCGGTGACGCGGCTCGGCCCACCGTTGCGGACCGAGTTGGGTCACTGGTTCCCGGCCGAGGCGGTCGAGGAGGCGGTCACCATCTACCGCGGGCTGTACCCGGAGTTCGCGATCACGCCGTCGGTCCCGACCGCGGGAGCCGTCGAGGCGCTCGCCGCGGTCCGTTCGGCCGGGCTGCGGGTCGTCGTGGTGACCTCGAAACTGGGCCGGCTGGCGCAGTTGCACCTCGATCATCTGGGTATGCGGTCCGACGAGCTCGCCGGTGACCTGTTCGCCGAGGGCAAGGCATCCGCGCTGGTGGAGCACGGGGTGCGGTGGTATGTCGGCGATCACGTGGCCGACATGGTCGCCGCTCGCACGGCCGGCGTGCCCGGGATCGGTGTAACGACCGGTCCGTGCTCGGCAACTGACCTCGAAAACGCGGGCGCCACGTACGTACTGTCCGACTTGACCGCATTCCCGGCCCTACTGGATGAGATTGCAGTTGGGTCCGGGCCTGGAGCTGGATAGGCTCCCCGTGAGCAGTTGTGTCCATTGAGTGAAGTTGAGGTCAGCGGTGCCCACGGGTCGAGTGAAGTGGTACGACGCGACGAAGGGATTCGGATTCGTCACCAGTGATGAGGGCGGCGACGTGTTCCTGCCCAAGGGTGCGCTGCCGGCGGGGGTCATCGACCTGAAAACGGGACAGCGGATCGAGTTCGGCGTGGTGGACAGCCGCAAGGGCGCCCAGGCGCTCGGCGTGAAACTCCTGGACGCACCGCCGTCGCTGGCAGCGCGGGATGCCGAGGCGCGCCGCCGTCCGGCTGAGGAGACGGCCAGCATGATCGAGGACATGATCAAGGTGCTGGAGACGTCCGTGCAGCCCACGCTGCAGCGCGGCCGTTATCCGGACAAGAAGGCCGCCGCGAAGATCGCGCAGCTGCTGCACGCGATCGCCGACGAGTTCGACCGGGCTGGTTGATCGGCTCCGCTTCGCTCCGCGGCGATTGCCTGCTGACCGGTGAGACGGCAGGCGTTTTCACCGTCGGCGAACCCCGCGGCCGCCGGAAGACCAGGTGCCATCTCACCGGCGGTGATCGCAGGTCTCGGACTTAGCGAAGTGGGGGCACGGCAGGCGTCAGACCCGCCGCCGCCGCACGCCCGAGCAGGGCGTCGGCGGCGGCGAGTCCGTCCTGGCCCAGGTTCAGCGTGAACTCGTTGACGTAGAGCCCGATGTGCTGCGTCACCACGGCCGGCTCCATCTCCTGCGCGTTGGTGAGAATGAAGTCCTGGCTGGCGGCCGGGTCGAGCCAGCCCTTGCGCAGCGACTCGCGGATCCACTCGGCGGCCTGCTCCGGGTCGACCGTGCCCTTCTTGGCCAGGATCGCGCCGAGCGGAATCGGCAGGCCGGTGTCCGCTTCCCACCACTCGCCGAGGTCGGCCAGCGCGGTCAGCCCGTAGCGCTGGTACGTGAAGCGGGCCTCGTGGATGACCAGGCCGGCGTCGAACGTCCCGTCGGCCACCCCGGGCATGATCTGGTGGAACGGCACCACTTCGATCTTCGCCGGCGGGTTCTTCGCCGACCAGAGGCGCATCAGCAGGTACGCCGTGGTCCGGTCCCCGGGCACCGCCACGGTCGCGCCGGACAGGTCGGTGCGCTGATCGCGGGTGAGCACCAGCGGACCGCAACCCCGGCCTAGGGCGCCGCCGCAGGGCAGCAGATCGTACTGGTCGAGCAGCCACGGCAGCGCCGCGTAACTGACCTTGACCAGGTCGAACTCGCCCCGCTCGGCGGCCGTGTTGGTCACGTCGACGTCCGCGAAGGTCAGGTCGACGGCGGGCGCGCCGGGGACCAGCCCGTGGATCAGAGCGTGGAAGACGAACGTGTCATTGGGGCATGGGGAGACCGCGAGGGAGAGCGCCACGTGACCACGCTATCCCCGCTGCGGCCGGGTGCTCGAAGGGGTCGCCCGTAAAAATATTCACATTCACCTCTGGTTTAACAGCGGTGTGATTTTCTACACTCCTTTTGTCGGATCATTTGATCTACCAAGGGGGTGCCTCGTGGGTCGTAAGCTGCTCGCGGTCGTCCTGGTGCTTGGCCTCGTCGGTGGGCTGTCCGCGCCCGCCGAAGCCGCCGAGACCTGGATGCCGGCCACCGGCCTGGAGGGCGCGTGCGTCACCCTCCAGGCGTACAACGGATCCACCTCGCTCGGTTACGTGTTCAAGGACTCCGTCGGCTACGGCTTCACCGGCACGGCGTCGAAGGCCGAACCGTTCCGCTTCGAGGCCACCCAGCTCGGCCGTTACCTGCTGCGCGACCACACCGGCGCCCCGCCGTACCAGAGCACGCTCGGCTGGGTGTGGGCCGGCGACTCCTACGGTGATCGCGCCGACTGGACCGTGAGCAGTGGATCCGCCGGCTCGTACAAGTTCGTCTCGACGTCGACCGGTCAGCAGCTGGGGTCGTACCTCGGTGGGCTCGGCGCCGGAAGCGCGACCATGAAGCTCACCGCAACCACCGGATGCGCGGCGATCCCGGACATCGCCACCGGCGTGAGCGGCACCCCCGCCCCGGCCGTCGACGCCAACGGCAAACTCGTCGGCTGGATCGACGCGCACGCGCACATCACCGCCGGCGAGGCGTTCGGCGGCTCGATGCACTGCGGCGACGCGTGGGCCTCCGGCGGCGCGCCGGTCGCGCTGGCCGGCTGCGCCTCGCACGCGACCCTGGGCTGGGGCGCGCTGCTCGAGGCGATCATCGCCGGCACCGACCCGATCAACTCGTCCGAGCAGGGGTGGCCGTCGTTCACCGACTGGCCGCAGACCGACACGATGCTGCACGAGGCGTCCTACTTCCGCAGCCTGGAACGGGCCTGGCAGTCCGGTCAGCGCGTGCTCAACGTGCTGCTGGTGGCGAACCGGGTGATCTGCGACCTGACCGTCCGGCACACCTCGTGCGACGAGATGGACCAGATCCGCGCGCAGTCCACCTACCTGCACAAGATGCAGGATTACATCGACGCTCGCAGCGGAGGTCCAGGTCGCGGGTGGTTCCGCTTGGCGACGACCCCTGCCGAGGTACGGGCGATAGCCGCCCAGGGCAAACTCGCCGTCACCATCGGTGTGGAGAACTCGGAGATCTTCGGCTGCCGCGAGATCAAGGACGTCGCGCAGTGCACGACCGCCGACATCGACAAAGGGCTCGACGAGCTGCAGGCCATGGGCGTCAGCGGCCTCTACCCGGTGCACAAGTTCGACAACGCGTTCGGCGGCACCCGCTTCGACGAGGGTGTCACCGGCGCCGCGATCAACGTCGGTCAGCTGCTCTCCAGTGGCCACTGGTGGCAGGCGACGAGCTGCACCGGCCCCTCCGACAACGAGCAGCCGATCGTCAGTGACGACTTCGCCAAACTGCTGTCGCTCGGCGTGGACCTGCCGGCCGGGACGATCCTGCCGGTCTACCCCAGCGGCAAGATCTGCAACGTCCGCGGGCTCACCACGCTCGGCACGTACCTGGTCCAGAAGATGATGGACCGGGGCATGATCGTCCACATCGACCACATGAGCGTGAAGACCGCCTCGGCGGTGCTCGACCTGGCCGAGCAGCGGCATTACGCCGGGGTCGCCTCGGTGCACACGTGGGCCGACCGGACCCTGGTCAACCGGGTGCTCGGGCTCGGTGGGTTCGTCGCCTCGTACGCCTTCGCCGCCACCGACGACGGCTCCGGCACGCCGACCTTCCTCGACGAGTGGCGGGCCAACCGGGCTCTCGCCAACGGCTCCAAGATCACCGGGTACGGCGTCGGCACCGACGTCAACGGGCTGGGCACGCAGGCCGAGCCCCGCCTGAACGCCGGGTCGAGCCCGCTCACCTACCCGTTCACGGCGCTGAACGGGACGACCGTCGCCAAGCAGGTCTGGGGGACCCGCACGTTCGACCTGAACACCGACGGGGTCGCCCAGTACGGCCTCTACGCCGACTGGATCACCGACCTCACGAACCAGGCCGGATCGGACAAGGCGCTGCTCACCCGGCAACTGATGAGCGGGGCCGAGGCGTACGTGACGATGTGGGAGAAAGCACGCTCATGACGGTGGTCGAGGCGCCGGTGCGTACGCGCTGGATGGCCGCCTACTCGCTGGCCATGATCGGGGTCGCGGCCGGCTGGTTCGGCCCGATCCAGATCCTGCTCCCGGAGCAGGCCGCGCGGCTGGCCGGCGCCGACGGCAAGGAGTCGCTGCTCGCCCTGGTCACCGCGATCGGGGCGGCGGCCTCCCTGGTGGCCAACCCGCTGTGGGGCGCGCTGTCGGACCGGCTCGGTTCGCGCCGGCCGATCTTCATCGCCGGAACCGTGATCGGCGTCGCCGGCCTGGTCGTCCTGTCGGCCGCCGACGCCCGCGCGCCGATGATCGGCGGCTGGGTGCTGGTCCAGATCGGACTGAACGGGCCGCTCGCCGCCCTCGCCGCCCTGATCGGGGACCGGGTGCCGGAACGCCAGCGCGGGACGGTCGGTTCGCTGTTCGGGGTGGCGCAGATCGTCGGAGTGGTGCTCGGCACCGCCCTGGCGGTCGCGGTGGGCCAGGGTGCGCCCGGGTACATCGCGGTGGCCGTGGCGGTGCCCGCGCTCGGGGCGGCGCTGCTCGTGATCCATCGGGAACCAGTCCGCATCTCCGAGAAGCCGGGCATCTCATTGCGCTGGCCGGGCTCGCAGTTCGCCTGGGCCTGGCTGATCCGGTTCCTGCTCAACCTGGTCAACGCGCTGGTCCTGGTCTACCTCTTCTACTACCTGTCGGACGAGGTCGGCGTCACCGACGCGGCGACCTGGGTGCTGGTGCTGACCGTGGTCAACGTGCTCTTCGCCGGGATCTTCGGCTTCGCCGGCGGGGTGCTCTCCGACCGCTGGGAACGTCGCAAGATCTTCGTCGCGGTCGCCGCGGTGGTGCTCGCCGCCGGGACCGCGCTGCTCGCCCTGGTACCCGTCGTGGCCGTTGCGATCGTGGCGTCGGTGCTGGTCGGGGCCGGTTGGGGAGCGTACGTCGCGGTCGACATGGCGGTGATCACGCAGGTGCTTCCGGACGCCGAGACCCGCGCCACCATGCTCGGCGTCGCCAACATCGCCGGCACGCTGCCGCAGCTGCTCGCCCCGGTGATCGCCGCGCCGATCGTCACCCGGCTCGGCGGTTACCCCGCGCTCTACCTGCTCACGGCAGCGTTCGCGATCCTCGCGCTCGTCTGCCTGCCCCGCCTCAAGGCACTGTCCTGAAAGGATTGCTCATGCGATTCCCACCCGGCTTCCGGTTCGGCATGGCGACGTCGGCCTACCAGATCGAGGGCGCCTGGGACGCCGACGGCAAGGGCCCGAGCATCTGGGACACGTTCACGGCCCGCCCCGGGACGGTCCGGCACGGCGAGGACGCCAAGGTCGCCATCGATCATTATCACCGGTACGCCGAGGACGTCACGCACATCGCCGAGGCCGGGGTGCGCGACTACCGGTTCTCGATCTCCTGGCCGCGGGCGCTGGCCTCGCTCGACTTCTACGACCGGCTGGTCGACGAGCTGCTCGCGAAAGGCGTCCGCCCGGTGCCCACGCTCTACCACTGGGACCTGCCGCAGGATCTGGAGGACAAGGGCGGCTGGCTGAACCGGGACACCGCGCACCGGCTCGCCGACTACGCCAGTGCGGTGGTGCTGCGTCTCGGCGACCGCGTCCGGGACTGGATCACCATGAACGAGATGAACGTCCAGACCCTTTACGGGTACGCGTTGACGGATCACGCCCCGGCCCGCGGTCTCGGGCTCGAGGCGCTGCCGGTCGCGCATCACCAGCTGCTCGCGCACGGACTCGCGGTGCAGGTGCTGCGCACGCACGACGCCGGCGCGATCGGCATCGCCAACCAGCACTTCCCGGTCTACCCGGCCAGTGAGGACCCGGCCGACGCGTTCGCCGCCGAGCTGTTCCGCGGGCTGACCAACTGGACGTTCTCCGACCCGATCCTGCTCGGCGACTACCCCGACGAGATGATCCGCGCCGGGGTCGGCACCTCCGGCGCGCAACTCGACCGGGATCTGGAGCTGATCGGGGCGCGGCTCGACTTCTACGGCGTCAACTTCTACGAACCGACCGCGGTCGAGGCGCCCCGCGAGGGCAAGGACTACTCCGGGGTGCTGGAGGTCGACATCCCCGACGGAATGCCGTTCTCCCCCGTGCCGGTCAAGAGCGACGAACGCACCGACTTCGGCTGGGCGATCGTGCCGTCGGCGCTCACCGAAATCCTCGTCACGCTGCACGAACGCTATCCGTCGCTGCCGCCCGTCATCGTCACCGAGAACGGCGCCTCGTTCCACGACACGGCCCCCGGCGAAGACGGTCACGTTCACGACCCGCGACGGATCGCCTATCTGGAGGCGCACCTGCGAGCAGTGCAGGAGGCAATCAATTCGGGGGTACGCGTCGACGGCTTCTACGTCTGGTCGGCGTTCGACAACTTCGAATGGGCGGCCGGTTACGACGAGCGCTTCGGTCTCGTCCACGTCGACAAGGAGACCCTCGCCCGTACGCGCAAGGATTCCTGGTTCTGGTACCGCGACCTGATCGCGGCTAACTCCTGAGCTGATCGACGAAGTTGCCGGCGAGGCGGGTCAGGCGTTCCGCCCGGCCCTCCTCGGCCCAGCCGTCCACCAAGCTCAGCAGGGAGCTGCCCTCGACCAGGATGATGAAGTCGTCGATCACCGCTTCGTCCGCCACGCCCGCGCGGAGCTCGTGCAACTCCCGGGCCTCCCGCAGGCACGTGCGCAGATGCACCCGGATCGCCCGGTGCGACTCCCGCCGCGACTCGGCCAGCAGCGGATGCGACAGCGCGGCCCCGGCAAAAGCCACGTTCACGTGCGCGTCCGCGGCCCGTTCCTCATCGATCGGCAGCACCGCGTCCAGCGCCGCCCGCAGCGCCGCCAGCCCGTAGAGGCTGCCGCCGATCCGGAAAGCCCGCTCCACGATCCGGTCGTAGACCGCCCTCTGCGCCGCGACCAGAATGTCGTCCTTACCGCCGAGAAAATGCGCGAGGACGCTCAGCGAACAGCCCGCCTCGTCCGCGATCGCCCTTGTGGTCGTCCCCTCGACACCGCGGGACCGGACCACCCGCCAGGTGGCCGCGAGGAGCTCCGCCCGTCGCGCGTCATGGTCGACCAGCCTGGGCACGTCCGAAGCCTATCCGGCGTGTTCTGCCCAGGCTTTTCCGGCCTTTTCCGAGCTTTCAGGTGGCGGGGCGCGGGGCGGGCTCGGCGACCGTCAGGTGGGTCAGGCGGCGAGCGATCGGGAGGGTGAGGATCACGCCGACAACCGGGATGAGGAACGCGATCCGTAGACCGATCGGGTCGGAAAGCGCCCCGAGCAGGACCGCGCCGAGCAGCGCGCCGCCGTAGTTGAAGAGGTTCACCCGGGCGATCACCTCGTCGCTGCTCTCCTGCGCGGCCGCACCGGCCGCGCTGAACGCCAGCGGAACCAGCACGCCGACACCGATGCCGGCGATCGCGAAACCGGTGATCGCGGCGGCCTCCGTCGGCAGCAGTACGACCAGGGCGCACCCGGCGCCGGAGACCACGAGCGAACCCAGAGCCATCGTGAGCCGCCCCGCGCGAGGCACCACATGGTCCGCGATCAGGCGGCTGACCAGCACCGTCGCCTGGTAGGCGGCGTAGCCCAGCGGGGCGACCGAGGCAGCCGCGTGCAGCGTGTCCTTCAGGTAGACCGAGCTCCACGTGCTGACCGCGGAGTCCACCAGGAACGCCGTGAAGATCAGCATGCCGCAGACCCAGATCACCCGGCGGACCGCGCGGCTGCCGGTCTCGTGCACCACGTGAGAGCGTTCCGTGCGGCCCGGCTCGAACCCGCGCCAGCCGGCCAGCCCGACCAGCACCGCGAAGGCGGCCGCCGTGCCGACCGCGATGGCAGCGCCGCCGCCGCTCGCCAGCGAACCCGACATGAGCAGGGCCGCGACGATCGCGGCAGCGGTGTAAGCGGCGAACAGCCGGCTCATCACGCTGCGGCCCAGGCGGGCCTGGACCAGCACGCCCTGCATGCTGAGTGAGGCGTCCACGGTGCCGAGGCCGATGCCGTAGAGCAGCAGAATCGTCACGAAGGCGACGTTCGGGGTGCCGACGGTCGTGCCGGCCAGACCGGCGCCGACCAGGAAGAGGCCCGCGGCCAGTGCGTACCGGCTGCCCCAGCGCGCGGCGACCTGGTCAGCGACGACCGAACCGCCGGCCGCGGCCACACACACCAGCAGCAGGATCGCGGAGACGAACGCGTCACTCAGGCCCTGACGTTCCTTGAACGCGGGCAGCGCGGTGACGACCGCGGCATACCCCAGCCCCTGGGCCGCGTAGCCGGCACCGATCAGGCGGGCCCGGGCCCCGGCGCTCATGTCCTTCATCGTGCCTCGCTCAGGGTCCCGGTGGCCGTCATCGGTTCACCTTCGCGGCTGTTCGGGCGGTGCCGCTCGGTCCGCGCCTGGTGATGCCTACAGCGACGAAAGTCACATGTTGTTCAGCGCAGCATGCCGGGCGCGATCATCAACAGCAACAGATTCCTGTAAAAGAATTCACCTTCTTGAGCGGCGTGGTGTTTCTCCGTCGTGAAGCCGTCCCGAGTGCGGTTCGCTGAAGGCGGGCAATCCGGAACAGCCACACCAATCGCCGCGGCAGCGCAGCCCCAGCCGCGTCGCCGCGCCGCCGTGCCGTGTCGCCGTGCCGTGCCGCCATGCCGTGCCCTGCCGCGATGCCGTGCCGCGATGCCGTGCCGCGTCGCCGTGCCGCGTCGGCGTGCCGTGCCGCCATGCCGTGCCCTGCCGCGTCGCCGTGCCGCGTCGCCGTGCCGCGTCGCCGTGCCGCGATGCCGTGCTTTCGAGCGGGCTCGGGGCGCTGAAGGAAGCGACTGCAGCGCGGGACGCGGCGGATCAGGGGAGCGACTGCAGTGCGGGGGCCGCGGCGCGCAGGGCGGCGAACGCGTCGGCCAGGCGCCAGGCGGCCCGATCGCGGGGCCCGATCGGATTGGAGATGCTGCGGAGTTCCGCGAACGGCACGCCGGCCCCGGCAGCGGCGATCGCCACGCCGTAGCCCTCCATCGCCTCGGCGACCGCGTCCGGGAAGCGGGTCGTCAGGCGGGCGGTCGTCCCGGCCGTGCCGGTGACCGTGCTCAAGGTCAGGATGTCACCGGTGATCGCGTGCGGAAGGGCCGCCTGAAGAGCCTTCAGCAGGGCGGCGTCGGTTTCCAGGACGCTGCTGCCGAAGCCCAGCTCCTCGATCGGCAGGAAGCCGTCGGGGGACTCGGCGCCCAGGTCGGCGGCGATCGTCCGGGTGGCGAGGGCGGTGCCGGCCACGTCGGCACGGCCGGGGAAGCCGCCGGCGATGCCGACGCTGACGACCGCTCGGTAGTCGGACCGCGCGAGCAGGCGGGCGGTGCCCGCGGCAGCGGCGGCCGGGCCGACACCGACCGCCTCGACGACGACCAGCGCCGGATCCAGCACCGGGCGCAGGGCGTCGGCCTCGGCGGCGACCGCGGTCACGGCCAGCACAGGATGCAGAGTCATTCGTCCTCCACGGGGTGCCTCGTCACGCGTAGCGGGGGTCGTGCGTCCTCCACAGGGTGCCTCGTCATGTGTTGCGGGGGTCGTGCGCTCTCCACGGGGTGCCTCGTCATGTGTTGCGGGGGTCGTGCGCCGGCGCCGATGGGCGGCATCACACGTCCTCGCCGGAGTCAGCGTCGCCGTTCCGCGTGGCGGACGTGGGGCGGTAGACGTGATAGCCGGGCGGGGCCGCCGAACGATCCGCCTCCGCCCGGGCGCGGGACGAGTCCCCCGACCCGTTGACGGCCGGGGCCTCGGTGCCGAACTGACGGGTGGGCGCGTCGGCGCTGCGCGTGGACGCGGCGGGCTTCCGGGCCTTGCGGCGGCCCCACCAGCCGCGACCGCTGGACTCGTCGACGAGGGTCGGATCGGTGTCGCGAGCACTCGAGTCGCCGGATCGTCGCTGGTGGGGCGGGTTGCTGCCGGGCCGATCGGGAACCGTCGGGGCATCCGGCCACGGGTCCGCCGCCTCGTACAACAGGTCCTCGTCGTCGGGACGTGAGGAACCCGAAGCCCGGGCGGAGTCCGGCGGGCCGGGATCGGGGTGGGCTGACGACGTACGGGAAGAGGCGTCGCGGCCGTGATCGGAATCGGCCGTGCCGGCATCGCCCACGTCTCCCGCGGATTCTCCCGGACGCCCGGCCAGCCGTTCGTTGCGCAGGCGTGCCGCCGACCAGCTCGCGCGCGCTGCGGCAAGCAACGCGAGCAGCGCGGTCAGTGCGACCCCGAGCCGCCCGGCCAGCGGGATCAGCCCGATGCCGCCGCCGGCGACCCAGGCCAGCATCAGCACCGTCTCCGAGTGGGCGAAAGCGGTCGCGCGGAGCCGCTCGGGGACACGTTCCTGGATACTGGCGTCGACGGCCAGTTTCGCGATGCCGCTGAAGATGGCGGTGAGCAGGGACAGCAGGGCGATCGTGGCCAGGTTGCAGAAGATCGTGGCGAAGACCGCCACCCCGGCGGTGATCACCAGGCCGCTGGACTGCAGCGCGAGCGGGCGGCGGATGCGCAGGCCGGTGCCGGCGGCGGTGGAGAGGAACGTGCCGAGCGCCAGCGCGCCGCCGACCAGGCCGACCGCGGTGCCCTTGCCGAGTTCCCAGCCGAGGATCGTGGTGTCGACGTCCCCCGCCATGATCGCGAAGGTCATGAACAGCAGCAGGAAGCCGTAGAGCAGGCGCAACGACGCGCTGCCGAAGAGCGTGGCCAGCACCAGCCGGCCGGAGAGCGGGCGGTCGGAGCCGCGGTTGAGGCCGAGCACGGTGCGCCAGGCGCGCGGCATGGCCTCGGGCGGGTCGGAGTCGGCGCGGGGCGGCAGGCGCAGCGAGACGACCATGCCGACGATGAAGATGATCGTTGCCACCCGCAGCGGCCACTGTGGCCCGAACTTGAAGGCGAGCAGGCCGATCGGGGCCACGACCGCGCCGGCGAACGTGCCGTAGACGCTGGCCCGCGCGCCCACCTGGGACAGTCCGACCCCGTCGGGCAGCAGGCGCGGCACGGCAGCCGAGCGGGCCACCCCGTAGGCCCGGGAGAGCGCGAGCACGCCGAACGCCGCCGGATAGAGGCCCCAGCCGAGCAGGTTGTCGGACATCACATAAGCCAGGAAGGCTCGGCCCAGCATGGTGACCGCCAGCGCGTAGCGCCGGCCGTGACGGAAGTGGTCGAGCAGCGGACCCACCACCGGGGCCAGCAGCGCGAACGGAACCATCGTGATCAGCAGGTAGAGCAGCACCTTGCTGCGGGCCTCGCCGAGCGGGACGCTGAAGATCGTGCCGGCCAGCCCGATCGCGATCAGCGCGTCGCCGGCGCAGGAGACCGCGTGCAGGTCGAAGAGCCTGATCATGCCGATCTCGTTGGCGGCGCCGCGGGCCCGGACGGTGCCGACGCGCCGGGTCGCCCAGGCGCCGCCGCGCACGGATCCACGCACCACCAGGCGCACGGCTTTGACGCCGGAGCCGACGGTGCGGCCGAGGGTGGGGAGCAGCGGCATGTCAACCATCCTGACTGATCGGGGCGACCGATGCGTGGCTCTCCATCCGGCCGCCCCACCTGCCACCCGGAAAACGGAATGAAAGCTTCTCCCCTTTGGTATCTGGGGAGTCGTTGCGAGCCGTGGGGTTCGGTAGGCAACAATGGGCGGGTGACCTCCAGGACCACCTCTCGCGCCGCCCGACTCGACCAGGTCTGTGCCGATGCCGTCGGGGTTGCCCGTGGCGCGATCACCGATGTGGACCCCGATGACATCGGTGAGCACCTGGAAGCGGTCGCCGAGGGCGACCGTGTCGTGACTCACTTCTTCGAGTCCCACCTGGCCGGTTATCGGGGCTGGCGCTGGGCCGTCACGGTGACCCGCGTCCCGCGCAGCCGGCACGTGACGATCTGCGAGACCGTCCTGCTGCCCGGCCCCGACGCGCTGCTCGCCCCCGGCTGGGTGCCGTGGAACGAGCGGGTGCAGCCCGGCGACCTGGGCGTCGGCGACCTGATGCCGACCGCGCCCGACGACGACCGGCTCACCCCGGGCTATGTGCTCAGTGATGACGCCGCGGTCGAGGAGGTCTCCTGGGAGCTGGGCCTCGGCCGGTCCCGGGTGATGTCCAAGGACGGGCGGATCGAGACCGCCCAGAGGTGGTATGACGGCGACGCCGGCCCGGAGGCGCCGATCTCGACCGCCGCGCCGCGCAACGCTCGCTGTGGCACCTGTGGTTTCTACCTGCCGCTGGCCGGTTCGCTGCGGCAGATGTTCGGCGTCTGCGGCAACCTCTACGCGCCCGACGACGGTCGTGCGGTGAGCGCCGACCACGGCTGCGGCGCGCACTCCGAGGCGCTGCTGGCCACGGTCGAGCCGCCGGTCGACGAGCTGCCCACGATCTACGACGACAGCGAGGTCGAGGCCATGGCGGTCAGCCGCGGTCACGGCTCGGTCGAGTCGAGCGAGCCGGCCGAGGATTACGGCCACAGCTAGGACGCTGTGAACTCCCCGTGGGAGAGTGCCCGGCGGCGCTTCCGGTTCCGGTCGTGCACGATCATCGTGATCAGGCCGGGGATGCCCACGAGGAATCCGCCCACGCTGGTGTCGAGCCAGTCGTCGGGTGCACCGGCCAGCCAGCAGACGAGTGCGGCCACGGCGAACGCGGCCAGGCCGGCGACCGCGAACGGGACCATCGGCGGGTCGAGCGGCTCGACACGCGGTTTGGTGCCGGTCACGACGGTCAAGCCGGTCGGGGTCGGGCCGGTCGGCGGATCGTCAGCCCGGGTCGCGGGAGACAGGTCACTCACTCCGACAGGGTAAGGCCATTACGGAACGTCTCGGCGCAGGACGTGAGAGTTGTAACATCACAGCGCTTTTGACGAGGTCATTGCGTCTGAAAGCATGCGCGCGTCGTTCAATGTGCCACCCGGAAGGGCCAGCATGTCAACAGCTACGGAGACCGCCGCGCCGCGGAATGGTTTCGACCGCTTCTTCGAGATAACCAAGCGCGGCTCAACGCTGAGCCGTGAGATCCGTGGCGGCTTCGTCACATTCTTCACGATGGCCTACATCGTCGTCCTCAACCCGCTGATCCTGGCCGGTGGCGCCGACCAGAAGGGCGCGCATCTGCCGCTGGCCGCCCTGGCCGCCGGTACGGCGCTGGTCGCCGGCGTGATGACCATCCTGATGGGCGTCGTGGCCCGCTTCCCCCTCGCGCTGGCCGCCGGCCTCGGCGTGAACGCGCTGGTCGCGTACGAGATCGCGCCGCAGATGACCTGGGCCGACGCGATGGGCCTGGTCGTGATCGAGGGCCTGCTGATCGGTCTGCTCGTGCTGACCGGTCTGCGTACCGCGGTCTTCAAGGCCGTCCCCACCCAGCTGAAGACCGCCATCGGTGTCGGCATCGGCCTGTTCCTGATGATCATCGGTCTGGTCGACTCGGGCTTCGTGCACCGCGTGCCGGACGCCTCCAACACCACCGTCCCGGTCGAGCTCGGCCTCGGCGGCAAGCTGCTGACCTGGCCGACTCTGGTCTTCGCGATCGGTCTGCTGTTCACGCTGGTGCTCTTCGTCCGCAAGGTCAAGGGCGCGATTCTGATCGGCATCCTGGGCACCACGGTGCTGGCCATCGTGGTGGAGGCGATCACCGGCGTCGGCTCGGTCGTCACCAACCCGCACGGCTGGTCGCTGAACGTGCCGAAGCTTCCGGAAAAGGTCGTCGACACCCCCGACCTGTCGCTGCTGGGCCACTTCAACGTGCTGGGCTCGTGGCAGCACGCCGGGTGGCTGGTCGCGCTGATGTTCGTCTTCACGCTGCTGGTGGCGGACTTCTTCGACACCATGGGCACGATGGTCGCGGTCGGCCAGGAGGGCGAGATGCTCGACGAGGAGGGCATGCCACCGCGTACGCGGGAAATTCTCTTGGTCGACTCCATTGCGGCGGCCGCGGGTGGTGCGGCGAGCGTCTCCAGCAACACCTCGTTCGTGGAGAGCGCCTCCGGCGTCGGTGAGGGCGCTCGCACCGGTGTCGCGAACCTGGTCACCGGCGGTCTGTTCCTGCTGGCGATGTTCTTCGCGCCGCTCGTGCAGGTGGTTCCGTTCGAGGCGGCGTCGACCGCGCTCGTGGTCGTCGGCTTCCTGATGATGACGTCGGTGCGGCAGATCGACTGGACCGACTGGACGCTCGCGGTGCCGGCGTTCCTGACGATCACGATCATGCCGTTCACCTACTCGATCTCGAACGGGATCGGGGCGGGGGTCGTCTCCTATGTCGTCCTGAAGGCCTCGACCGGCAAGGCGCGGGAGATTCACCCGATCCTGTACGGCGTCGCTGTCCTGTTCGTCCTCTACTTCGCCCGGGGTCCGCTCGAGTCCTGGCTGCTCTGATTCGGTAGCCGTCACCGGGTGCGCTAGCGTGCCCGGTGACGGCTGTTACACGGTCGAAAACATGTCGTTAGCCATGCTCATTAGCTAGGCTAAGTATCGTGACGGAGCGGGTGATGACGACGGAGCGCACAGCGGAATCGCTCGCCAAGACGCTGCGGGAAGCGATCATCCGGTTCAGCCGGCGGGTCCGGCAGGCACGGCCGGTCGGCGATCTGACGTTCAGTCAGCTCTCCGCGCTGACCAGCCTCCAGCTGCACGGCGCGCTGACTCCACGTGAGCTCGCCGATGTGGAACGGGTCCAGCCCCCGACGATGACCAAGATCGTCGGCAAGTTGGAGGAGCGCGGCCTCGTCGGCCGGACCCCGCACCCCACCGACGGGCGCCAGGTGATCCTGGCCGCCACCGATGAGGGGCGCGCGGTCTACGCGGTGCACGAGGACGCTCGCAATGAGTGGCTCGCCGTGCAACTCGACCAGCTCACCCCCGAGGAACGGGACACCCTGGCCCGCGCTGCGGAAATTCTGCAACGCGTCGCCCGCGCCTGACTCCTGCTGGTCGTTCCGCTTCGTCACGTGACTTTGACGCGTACGACCGAGGCGAGGAGGCACACCGCATGCGGGCAGTGCTGGACACGACATTCCGATCCCTGAGAGTCCGGAACTATCGCCTCTTCGCCGTCGGGCAGCTGATCAAGCTGATCGGCGTGTGGACGATGTTCACCGCCCAGGACTGGCTGGTCCTGGACCTGTCGCACAACTCACCCGGCGCGCTCGGGGTGGTCACCGCCCTGCAGTTCGTCCCGGTGATGCTGCTCACCCTCTACAGCGGGCGGCTGGCTGACCGTTACGACAAGCGCAAACTGCTCGTCATCGCCAACGCGGTCTTCGCCGTCACCGCCATCGCGTTCGCCATCGTCGTGGCGTCCGGGATCGTCCAGCTCTGGCACGTGTTCCTGTTCGCCCTGCTCTTCGGCATCGCCAACTCGGTCGAGACCCCGGTCCGGCAGGCGTTCGTCTCCGAGCTCGTCGAGCTGCCGCTGCTGCCGAACGCGCTGGCGCTCTCCGCGGCCACCTTCAACACCGCCCGGATCGGCGGCCCGGCGCTGGCCGGCGTGCTGCTCTCGGTGCTCTCCATCCGCGTGGTGTTCCTGATCGCGACCGTGCTGGCAATCGCGCCGATCTTCACTTACACCCGGATGAACGTCGTCGAGCTCTTCGGTCTCGCCCGCAAGGACCGCGGGAACGCCAAGGTCCTCGACGGCCTCAAGTATGTCGGCAAGCGCGCCGACCTGGTCCTCCCGATCACGCTGATGGCCGTGGTCGGCATGATCGGTTTCAACTTCCCGGTCACCCTGGCCGCCCTCGCGAAGATCAACTTTCACGCCGGCGCCTCCTCGTTCGGCCTGCTCACCACGGCCCTCGCCGTCGGTGCGCTCGGCGGTGCGCTGGCCGGCAGCGGACGGCGGTCGCGGCCCGGGGCGTACCGGGTGATCGGCGCCGCCCTCGCCTTCGGCGTCCTGGAATTCGCGGTCGGCTTCGCGCCGAACTTCATCGCCGCCATGGTGCTGCTGGTGCCGACCGGGTTCTTCTCGATCTACCTGGCGCAGGCCGCCAATCATCGGGTCCAGATGGGCGTCGACGCCGAGTACCGGGGGCGGGTGATGGCGCTCTACGTGCTGGTCTTCCTCGGGACGACGCCGATCGGGGCGTCGCTTGCCGGCTGGTGGGGGGAGCAGTTCGGGGTGCCGTCCAGCATCTGGGTCGCCGGGCTGGTGTCGTTCGTCGCCGCCGTTGCGACGCTGATCTGGCAGTTGCGGGTCAGCGGGGACCGGCTGCGGGTGCGGTTGCTGCCGCGCCCGGCACTCCACCTGATCAGCGCCGCCCCGGCCGCTGACCCGGCACCCGCCGCTGCGTCCGCCTCCGCGCCGGGCTCTGCACTCGCCTCCGGAGCTGTCTCGGCCCCCGTTCACGCCGAGCCCTCTGTGCCGGGCTCTGCACTCGCCTCCGGAGCTGTCTCGGCCCCCGTTCACGCCGAGCCCTCTGTCGGCCCGGCGCCCGCGTTGAGTGATGTCGCGTCCGAGGTCGCCGTCCGCGTCCGCCTCGAGCCCTCGGCCCGCGCCCCGGAGCCCGCCACCCGGCACTGATCCCGTAGACCCACGCCGCGTCCGACGCCGGCCCCGTAGATCCGTGTCACCCCTTCGTGAGTGGTGCGGATTTACGCATTTCGCCCACCAGGTCGGTAACAAGGCGTGGATCGTGCCCGCTGGCGCTCAGGAACGTGGCATTCAGGCAGTTGGCAGATGGGTCCGCCGAACGGGTGTTCCGGCCCACCGGCTCCCGGCATAACGTCAAGACGTGGCGATGGCACAACTGGTCGTGATGTCGGCGGCGTGGATAACGCTGCTGGTCCTGCCGTGTGCCCGGGTCCTGCTCCGCCGTCCGGCCCCGCGCCGGCCGGCCACCCCGGGCCACCTGCCCCAGCGAGGCACGACGTTTCGCCGGGTGCCTGCCCCGAGCCGCCAGCCCCGCAAAGGCTCGGCCCAGGCCGATCGGGCCCGCCGCCCCGGCCCGCCCAGTCGTGATCTCCGCCGGCTCGACCGTGACCTGGCCGGCCTCGACCTCGCGGCCCGGATGGAGGCGCTGCCCCCGGTCCCGATCGAGCAGCTGGCCTACGACCTGCGGCGCCTCGACCGGCAGCGTCGCAACGGGCCGCTGCGTTCCTCCGAGGTCTGCATGGCCGCGCTGCTGGAAGCCTACGACGCCCGGTTGCGGCTCGCCTGCCGGTGCCTCGGCGTCGCGGAACATCTGGAGCCGCTGACCGGCGTCGACCGCGAGATCGAACGCCTCCGCCTCGAAGCCCGCCTCGAGGCCGCCGGCCTGGCCCTCCGAGGCTGATCACTTACGGTCGCCGTAGCCCGTTCACCCGAAGATCAAATTCAAGATCCTCATGTCCCATCTCCGCTGTGGTCCTTCACCGCCGCTCCCGCGGGGACCCTTCCGGGCCGAGCAGGGCGCAGGGCGCCCAGAACGCTCAGCCCTCCAGGGCGACGTCCGTGGCCGGGCGCGGTCACCCCAGAACCCGACGTCCCCACTATCCCACCCGTCGACCTCACCCGCCCCGCCCGGCCCGTCCACCTCACTGCGACAGCTGCGACCGGCTCGCCGCGTCGTTTCAGCCGCACGATGCACCGCTGGTGCCAGCCGCGGCGGCTCGGACGGCGCTGAGAGGTGTTCGGGGTGGCTCGCCGCGCTACTGAGGTCCAGCCGAGGGTGATGGGCTGGGGGTGGGCGTTGTTCGGGGTGGCTCGCCACGCCGCCGAGGTCCAGCCGAGGGTGGTGGGCTGGGGGTGGGCGTTGTTCGGGGTGGCTCGCCACGCCGCTGAGGTCCCGCCGAGGACGGTGGGCTAGGTGTGGGCGCCGTTCCCGGTGGTGGGATGCACCGCTGGGGCCCGGCCGGGTCGGTGAGGTGACGGAGTGGGCTGAGGGAGGGACCACTCGTGAAGGGTGTGGTAGTTGCCGAGGAGGCTTTCCACCAGGGCGAAGCTCGTCACGGTCCACGGCGGGCCGGTGTAGGACTCCAGGGCGTCGAGCACCTCCGGCGCCATGCGGTAGGAGACCGTCAGGTGTGGGCGGAACGGGCGGGCGTCGATGGTGAAGCCGGCATTGTCCAGGGCGAGCCGGACCGACTCCCGCAACGAGGTCAGCGCTTGCCGGTTCCCGGCCAGCCCGGCCCACACGACCGATCCGAATCGGCCACCGCCGGACATCCGCAGCGAGAAGGCCGGAGGTGCGGGGACGTCGGCCAGGGCGGCCGCCACCTCGTCCGTACTGCGGGAAAGCTCTCCGAGGAAGGCCAGCGTGACATGCCATTTGGCGGGACGGGTCAACCGCGCCCTGGACGGCAGGCGGCACAGCAGATCCTCGCGGGCCGCCGCCGGAGGGCTGACGGCCACGAAGAATCGGCTCAGGAGGACTCCCGCGCGGCCGGGCCGCCGCCGAACAGCACGTCGTCCCAGCTGGGGAGGCGCTTACGGGGCTTGCTCTCCTCACCCTCGTTGCTGGCCTGCGCGTTCTGCCCGACCGTGCGCCGCGGGCGGAGGACGGCCAGCGACGGGACGGCCGGCACCTCCTTGGGCAGGTCGGAGTCGTCGTCGAAGGCCGAGCCGGAGCCACCGCCGAGCAGCGCCGCGGCGCCACCGGCGACCGGGCGGCGGCCGGCCGGGGAGACCGGCTCGAGGCTGCGGCCGGACTGGCCTTCGAGGGGCCGGTCGAGCGAGGCGAGCAGCGCGTCGCGGCCGGCCCGGATCGGGTCGCGGGTCGGACGGGCCGGCGAGTCGGACGCGGGCAGGCCGTGACCGCCGCGGGTCGGCTCGGAGCTGCGGGCCGGGCCGGGCAGGCCGTGGCCGCCACGCTCGGCGGCCGGCTCCTGGCCGAGGATCTGGGTGGGCCGCTCGGCGCACAGATACTGCGCCATGTCGTCGTGCGGGGAGACCACCTGGCGGCCCTTGTCCAGATCCCAGATCGCCTGGGCGGTGGCCTTGCCGGACGGCCAGGTCGCGACGATCCGCCAGGTGCCGTCGTCCTTGCGGAACGCGTCCCAGGAGATCTTGTCGGTGTCGATGCCGTGCTGTGCCAGGCGGCTGTCGACCACCTCGGCCAGCGGCTGACCGGAATCGGACGTCTTCAGCCGGGTGCGCCGGGCGTGCTGGGCCAGCATGGCCCGTTCCTGCAGGACCGGGCCGGCGTAGCGCAGGACCCGGTCGACGGGGACGCCGGCGATGCGCGCGACATCCTCCGCGGACTCGCCCTGGCGGATCCGGGCCTGGATGTCTCGCGGGGACAGGGAGGGCGGGGCGTCGGGCGCGGCGATGACCGCGACCGCGGTGCCCGGCGCCGCGGGACCCTCGGTGAGGACCCCCGCCACCCTGTCGTCCAGGGGAAGCGCGAGTAGCCGGCCCACCTCATCGGCGAGCACCAGGGCCTGTCCGTCCTCGGAGAGGGCGACGAAGCGTACCGGCCGCATGCGTTGCCTCCGTCTCGTCGCGTTGGCCTGTGCTCCCGAGAGTCAGCCACCCGGGCGCGTTTCGGAACACGGTACGCGCCCGGGTCACTCAATGGGGGTAAGCCACGCCGTGAAAGTGTCTGACCAGCGAAGATGATCTTCGGTCTCCGGCCGGCCCTTTTCTTTGGTACGGACTATGTCTTACCCACCGCAATGAGCCAGGTCACCAAGTCGTATCAGAGACGCTCGACGACATGGTCGATGCAGCTCGTCAGCGCCGCGACGTCGGTCGGGTCGACCGTCGGGTAGAGCGCCACCCGCAACTGGTTGCGTCCCAGCTTCCGGTACGGCTCGGTGTCCACGATGTCGTTGGCCCGGAGCACCTTGGCGATCGCCGCGGCGTCGATGCCCTCGGCGAAGTCGATGGTGGCCACGGCCGAGGACCGCAGGGCCGGGTCGGTCACGAACGGCTCGGCGAACGACGAGCGGTCGGCCCAGCCGTAGATCGCGGCGGCGCTCTCCGAGCTGCGCTTGACCGCCCAGGCGAGGCCGCCCTGCGCGTTCATCCAGTCGAGCTGCTCGGCCGCGAGGAAGACCGTGGCCAGCGCCGGCGTGTTGTACGTCTGCTCCAGCCGGGACTGCTCGATCGCGGTCACCAGGTCGAAGAACTGCGGGATGTAGCGCTTGGTCGCCTTGACCTCATACGCCCGCTCGATCGCGGCCGGGGACATCAGGGCCAGCCAGATCCCGCCGTCCGACCCGAGCGCCTTCTGCGGGGCGAGGTAGTAGACGTCGGTCTCGCTGATGTCGACGTCGAGGCTGCCGCCGCCCGAGGTCGCGTCGGTGAGCAGCAGGGCGCCCGGGTCGGCACCGGCCACCCGGCGCACCGGCACCGACACGCCGGTCGAGGTCTCGTTCTGCACCGAGGCGTAGACGTCGACACCGGCCTCGGCGGTCAGGAACGCGGCCTGCCCGGCCGGGGCCTTGTGCACGGTGGGCTGGGCCAGGAACGGCGCGTCGGTGACGGCCTGCACGAACTTGGCGCCGAACTCGCCGAACTCGGCGAACTGGGCCTTCTCCCGGATCAGGCCGAACGTGGCGACCTCCCAGAACGCGCTGGTGCCGCCGTTGGCCAGAATCACCTCGTACCCCTCGGGGATGGAGAAGAATTCGGCGAGACCCTTCCGAAGCCGGGCGACCTGCTCCTTCACCGTTTTCTGGCGGTGCGAGGTGCCCATGAAGGTACGGGAGACCGCGGACAACGCCTCGACGCCTTCCGGCCGGACCTTGCTCGGCCCGGAGCCGAAACGGCCGTCGACGGGTTTGATCGCGTCAGGGATCCGAATTTCACTCACGATTTTGCCTCGGTTTCCGCCGCGGGGTTGGCTCGGCCACGGTCACACATTATGCGTGAGCTGACCCCAGCCCTCGACGTCCGAGGGCTTGCGCGGGGGCGGACCCACGTACCGCAAGCTGGGGCGCAGGATCCGGTTCAGCCGTTTCTGCTCGAGGATGTGCGCGCTCCACCCGGCGACCCGGGCGCAGGTGAACATCGAGGTGAACATGTGGGCCGGCACCTCGGCGAAGTCGAGCACGACGGCAGCCCAGAAGTCCACGTTCGTCCACAGCTCGCCGTCGGGTTTGCGCTCCCGCAGCTCGGCCATCGCGGCTTTCTCCAGCGCCGCGGCCACCTCGAAGCGCGGGGCGCCCAGATCCTTGGCGATCCGGCGCAGCACGCGGGCCCGCGGATCCTCGGCGCGGTAGACCCGGTGACCGAAACCCATCAGCCGCTCGCCGCGGTCGAGCACGTCCTTCACGTAGCCCTCGGCGTCGCCGCTGCGCTCGACCGCCTCCAGCATGTGCAGCACCCGGGTGGGTGCGCCGCCGTGCAGCGGGCCGGACAGCGCGCCGATCCCGGAGGAGATGCAGGCGGCCACGTCGGCGCCGGTGGAGGCGACGATGCGGGTGGTGAAGGTGGACGCGTTCAGCCCGTGCTCGGCGGCCGAGATGAAGTACGCGTCGACGGCCTTGACGTGCCTCGGGTCGGGCTCACCGCGCCACCGGCGCATGAACCGTTCCACGATGGTCTCCGCCTTGTCGATGTCCTTCTGCGGGACGGCCGGCAGCCCCAGCCCGCGGGCCGCCTGGGCGACGAAGGAGAGCGCGGTCACCGAGACCCGGGCCAAGTCCTTGCGGGCCTGCTCGTCGGTGATGTCGAGGAGCTGGTCCAGCCCCCAGTACGGCGCGAGCATCGCGACCGCCGACTGCACGTCGACCCGGATGTCGCCGGAGTGCACCGGCACCGGGAACGGCTCGGCCGGTGGCAGCCCGGGCCCGAACTTCCCGTCGACCAGCAGGCCCCAGACGTTGCCGAAGGAGACCTGGCCGATCAGATCCTCGATGTCGACGCCCCGGTACCGCAACGCGCCACCGTCCCGGTCGGGCTCGGCGATCTCGGTCTCGAACGCGATGACGCCCTCGAGCCCCGGCTTGAAGTCGGACACGGCACTCCCTGGGAGACGTGAGCTGCGGTGAGTGATTCATCCTGCCTTCCGGGTAACTGTGCGGTCGACCCGTGGGCGTTGTGCTCTCGATGACACCCATCCTGGTTCACCTGACATCGGGCAGTTGCGGACTTAACGTGCTTGCAGCCGAAAGGAAGTACCCCCGATGTCATCCGATCTGCCGTCCCCCGCCGGGATGCGCCGTGACTACACCGAGCACGGGCCGCTGCTGGAGAGTTCGCTGGCGAAGGAGTGGACCGCCCAGTTCGCGGCGTGGTTCGCCGAGGCGACGGCGTTCGGTCTGCCCGAGCCGAACGCGATGATCGTGTCGACCGCGGGCGCCGACGGCCGCCCGTCGTCGCGGACAGTGCTGCTCAAGGGGTACGACCCGACGGGTTTCGTCTTTTTCACCAACTACGAGTCGCGCAAGGGGATCGAGGCGGCGGAGAACCCGTACGCAAGTCTGGTCTTTCCCTGGTTCCCGATGCAGCGCCAGGTGATCGTTTCCGGTCGGGTGGAACGCGTGTCCCGCGCCGAGACCGAGGAGTACTTCGCGTCGCGCCCGCGCGGGTCGCAGCTCGGCGCGTGGGCGAGCCCGCAGTCGCGGGTGCTGCCCGATCGGGACGCGGTGGAGGCCGGGCTGACGGCGGCGGTCGAGCGGTTCGGCGCCGGGCCGGTGCCGGCCCCGCCGCACTGGGGTGGCCTGCGGGTGGTCCCGGAGACGGTGGAGTTCTGGCAGGGCCGCAGCAACCGGCTGCACGACCGTTTGAGGTATCGCGGCGCCGACCGGGGCTGGATCGTGGAGAGGCTGGCCCCGTGAGCGTGGCCGACGAGAAAAACCGAAAATCCTGGATGATCGACACCGCCCCGTTGCGGGTGACCACTTTCCGCCGGATGTGGATCGGCAACGGCGCGTCGTTCTTCGGCTTCCAGTTCACCGCGGTGGCCGTCCCGGTGCAGATGTTCGCGATCACCCACTCGTCGTTCTGGGTCGGCCTGCTGGGCGTCGCCGGCCTGGTGCCGCTGCTGATCTTCGGGCTCTGGGGCGGCGCGGTCGCTGACGTCGTCGACCGGCGTCGTCTGCTGCTCACCAGCTCGGCGCTCACCTGGGTGGTCACTCTGGGCCTGCTGGCGCAGGCAATTGCGGGGGTACGAAGCCCGCACCTGCTCCTGGCACTGACCGCGGTCCAGTCGATCGGCTTCGCGATCAGCTCACCGGCGCGTCAGTCGATCATCCCGCGGATCGTGCCTACGGAGATGGTCCCGTCGGCGAACACGCTCAACTACACGACGACGACGGCCGGTGGCGTGCTCGGGCCACTCGTGGCCGGCCTGATCATGGGGATCTGGTCGACCGGGACGGGCGTCGCGGCGGCGTACGCGGTCGATGCCCTGCTTTTCACCGTGACCTTCTGGGCCACCTGGCGCTTGCCGGCGATCCCGCCGATCGAGCCGGACGACTCGGGCGAGAAGCCCACGGCAGGCCTGCGCGGGATCCTGGTCGGCCTGCGGTTCCTGGTCACCCAGCCGGTGCTGCTGCTCTCCTTCGTCGTCGACCTGATCGCGATGGTGTTCGCCATGCCGCGGGCACTGTTCCCGGCGGTCGCCGAGGACCGGTTCGGCGGCGTCTCGGCGGCCGGCTGGCTGTTCAGCGCGATCGCGATCGGCTCGGTGCTGGCCGGTTTCACCTCGGGCTGGATCGGCCGGGTGCGCCGGCAGGGTCTCGCGCTGACCGCCGCGGTGGTCGGCTGGGGTGTGGCGATCGCCCTCGCCGGCCTGGCCCACCAGCTCTGGCTGGCGGTGGTGCTGCTGGCCGTGGCCGGCGCGGCCGACCTGGTCAGCGCGGTCTACCGGCAGACGATCATGCAGACGTTCGCACCGGACCGGCTGCGCGGGCGGCTGCAGGGCGTGTTCACCGTGGTGGTGGCCGGTGGGCCCCGTCTGGGTGACCTGCGGGCCGGCGCGACCGCCCAGTTCACCGGCGTGACCACCTCGTGGGTGGCCGGCGGGGTGCTGGCCGCGGTGCTGGCGGTGGTCCTCGCGCTCGCTGTCCCGGCGCTGATCCGTTACCGGCCCGTCCCGGAACTTGCGGAGAGCGCCGAACGATAGTGTCGCGGGTATGACAGAGAGAGCCGCGAAATCCGGGGTCCAGTGGACGATCGAGGCGGAGGGCCGTCGCGCCGTCCTGGCCGAGGTCGGAGGCACGCTCCGCAGTTTCTCGTCCGGTGGCAACGAGCTGCTCGACGGCTTCGGCCCGGACGAGATCTCCCCGGGTTCCGCCGGCCAGATCCTGGCACCGTGGCCGAATCGGATCCGCGACGGGCGCTACACGTTCCAGGAGCAGACGTACCAGCTGGCGCTCTCCGAGCCGGCCCGGCACAACGCCATCCACGGCCTGGTCAACTGGTCCCGCTGGCACGCGACCGAGCAGACCGGGTCCTCGGTGACGCTGGAGTTCGACCTGCCGCCGCAGGTGGGCTACCCGTGGGGGCTGACCCTGCGGACCCACTGGTCGGTCTCGGCCGACGGGCTGCGCAGCGTGCAGGAGGTCGTGAACACCAGCGAGTCGGACGCGCCGTGGGGTTACTCGGTCCACCCTTACCTGCGTCTTCCCGGCGTCTCGGTGGACGACACCGTGCTCCGGGTGCCGGCCAAGACCCGGCTGCTGGCCGACAACCGGCTGCTCCCGCTCGGTGCGGTCAAGGTCGCCGGGTCGGAGTTCGACTACGCCGAGCCGCGCAGGATCGGCACCGCGGTGCTCGACACCACGTTCGGTGACATCGACTTCGGGCCGGACGGGATCACCGAGGTCGTCCTGGCCGACCCGGACTCGGACGCGAAGATCACCGTCTGGGCCGACGACAAGTTCAAGTACTGGCAGGTCTTCTCCGGCGACACCCTGCACGGCGAGCGGCACCGCCGGTCCGTCGCGGTCGAGCCGATGACCTGCCCGCCGGACGCGTTCCGTTCCGGCCGGGACCTGATCGTGCTGGCGCCGGGCGAGACCTGGACCACCTCGTGGGGGATCCGCGCCTGATGGAGTTCGACGAGGTGGTCCACCGTCGCCGGATGATTCGTGAGTACGACCCGGAGCGCCCGGTTCCGGCCGAGCTGATCGACAAGATCGTCCGGCACGGGCTGCGCGCGCCGTCGGCCGGCTTCTCCCAGGGCTGGAGCTTCCTGGTCCTCTCGGAGCCCGCGGACCGCGGACTCTACTGGTCGGTCACGGCCTCGCCCGAGTTCGAGGCGGGCGGGTGGCTGGAACGCATGCGGACCGCCCCGCTGCTCGTGGTCGCGCTCTCCAACAAGTCCGTCTACCTGGATCGCTACGCCGAGAAGGACAAGGGCTGGACGGATCGGGACGAGTCCCGGTGGCCGGTGCCGTACTGGGACGTCGACACCGGCTTCGCCGCGCTGCTGATGCACCTGACCGCGGTGAACGAGGGGCTCGGCTCGTGCTTCTTCGGCATCCCGCCGGTGCGGATCCCGGATTTCCGGGCCGCTTTCGGGGTACCGGCGGAGTTCAATCCGGTCGGCGTGCTGAGCGTGGGCTATCGGAGAGACGACAAGTTGTCTCCGTCACTCAAGCGCGGCCACCGTCCGGTGGACGAGGTGGTGCATCATGGCCGGTGGGCTGCGGCTGCGGAGGCTTGATTCGCATCGCGGCTAGGCTGGACATCTTACGAAGACGTTTGCAGGGAAAGGGGCAGCCGCCGTGATCTTCAAAGCGGTCCGGGACGGCGCCCCGTACCCTGATCACCACACCACGCTCAAGGCGTGGGCGGAGATCCCGCCGCGGCCGATCCGGCTGGCCGAGCTGATCACCACCAAGCGTGAGCTGGCGCTCGACAAGCTGCTCGCCGAGGATTCGACCTTCTACGGTGATCTTTTCCCGCACGTCGTGGAGTATCGGGGCGCCCTCTATCTCGAGGACGGTTTGCACCGTGCATTACGCGCCGCACTCCAGCAGCGCAATCAGATTCATGCCCGTGTATTGGTCGTAGAGGGCTGAAGTCTCCGTTAATTTGAAATGCATGGTTGTTCGACCGCTTGACCTGCTGGATCTTGACGACCTGCTGAGTGACGAGGAGCGCGCCGCGCGCGCTCTGGCCCGCCGGGTAGCGGGCGATCATATTCGCCCGGGCATCGCCGAGTGGTATGAGAACGGCAATCCACCAATTCGCGATCTTGCCCTGGAATTGGGCAAGGCCGGCCTGTTCGGCATGCATCTGACCGGGTACGGATGTGCCGGCGTCTCCACCGTTTCCTACGGCCTGGCCTGCATGGAACTGGAAGCCGCCGACTCCGGGATCCGATCACTGGTGTCGGTGCAGGGATCCCTGGTGATGTACGCGATCTGGCGCTACGGCTCCGACGAGCAGAAGGATCACTGGCTGCCCGCGCTGGCGGCCGGCCGATCGATCGGCTGCTTCGGCCTGGCCGAACCCGATCACGGCTCCGACCCGACCGGGATGTCCACCCGGGCCCGGCGCGACGGCGACGACTGGGTGCTGGACGGGGTGAAGACCTGGATCCTCAACGCACCGATCGCGGACGTAGCGGTGATCTGGGCGAAAGCCGAGAAGGGTGTGGTCGGGTTCGTCGTGCCGACCGGCACCCCCGGGCTCACCGCCCGTGAGTTCCGGCACACCATGTCGCTGCGCGCGTCCAGCGTCGGCGAACTGGTGCTGGACGGGCTGCGGCTGCCCGACAGCGCCCGGCTGCCCGCCGCGCGCAGCCTGATGGCGCCGCTCTCCTGCCTGACCGAGGCCCGGCTGAGCATCATCTTCGGGGTGCTCGGCGCGGCCCGGGACTGTCTGGACGTGACCCTCGACTACGCCGCCGGGCGGGAGCAGTTCGGGCAGCCGATCAGCGGCTTCCAGCTGACCCAGGCGAAACTCGCCGACATGTCGCTGGAGCTGCAGAAAGGATTCCTGCTCGCGCTGCACCTGTGCCGGCTGCGGGACTCCGTCGGGAAGCCGCTGCGGCCCGAGCAGGTCAGCGTGGGGAAGCTCAACAACGTACGGGAGTCGATAGAGATCGCTCGGCAGTGCCGGACCATCCTCGGCGGCAACGGGATCCGCGGGGAGCTCCCGGTGATGCGGCACGCCAGCAACCTGGAGAGTGTCCTGACCTACGAGGGCACCTCGGAGATCCACCAGCTGTCGATCGGGCAGAAGTTGACCGGATTGAACGCTTTTTCACGCTAGACGCGGGCGGTAGGGGTCTCGAAATGCGAACTGTCGTACCCCCTCCGTACCGTTGAGACATGGCCCACTCACCGGATGTCGAAGAGCCGACGGCGGAGTATTCGGCCGTGCCCGAGGAGGCCGAGCCGGTTGCTCCGGCCGCCCCGCCCGAGCACAAGCCGAGCTTCTTCGCGCGGTTGCTGATCTTCGTCGGCTTCGTCTTCGCCTTGATCGTCGCATCCTGTTTCGGGCTGCGCGCGATGAACGTGCTGCCCTCCTTCGACAACCCGTTCTCCGACCGGACCGTCGACCGCAGCCAGCCCGTGCTGCTGGAGTCGATGCGCGACCTGCATCGTTACGTGGCGGCCGACGGCACCTTCCAGGTGATCGTCGACCTCCAGTCGAACAAGGACAACATTCCGGACTTCCTGGTGAACCGACGGATCCTCTTCGTCGGGTCCGGCACCGTGGAGACCTACATCGACTTCAGCGCCCTCAGTGGCGATGCGCTCAAGGTCGACAACGAGAAGAAGACGGTCGAGCTGACCCTGCCGCCGCCGCAGCAGTCCCAGGCGGCGCTCGACATGACGAAAAGTTACGTCGTCGAGGAGGATCGCGGGCTGCTGACCAGCATCGGTGACGCGTTCCAGAGCGACACCGACAAACAGCAGCGGGTGTACGCGATGGCGCAGCAGAAGATCACCGAGGCGGCCAAGTCGAGTGGGCTTGATCAGCGGGCGCAGCAGAACACGCAGCTGATGCTGGAGAGCTTGTTCGCGCGGCTGGGCTACACCTCGGTAAAGGTGGCCTTTACGAATCCCTGACGGGCGTGAGTTGCCGCTGATCCGCTCCGGCGGTTCAGCGGTTGCCCTGCGGCGCGCGATGGTTGCTCCGCGGCGCGCGATGGTTGCCTTGCGGCGCGCGATGGTTGCCGCGCGGGCAAAACGGCTGCGGCTGGCCTGCGCGGACTTCTCCGGTGCGCCGACCGTGCTGGCTCAGTGGTGGCGGGTGAGCGCGGGGTCGGGGCAGGAGGCGGTCCGGCGGGCGAGCACGGGGTCGGGGCGCGAAGCGGGCGGCGGGCGTGTGCGGTCGGGGCGAAGCGGGCGGCGGGCGTGTGCGGCCGGGGCGCGAAGCGGCGGCGGGTGAGCGCGTGGCCGGCAAGGAGCGGGGCCGGCGTGTGATCGACGGGGAACCGGCCGGGAAGCGCGGGCCGGCGGCGCGGGTCCGGGGCTCGGCTGGACTGAGGACTGGTCGCCGAGATCAGAGACAGTCGGGAGCGCGGGCCGGGGAAAATGACGCCGCCGCCCTCGGGGGTCAGGGCGGCGGCGCCGGGAACCGCATCCCGGTGGTGGCCGGGTCGCGATTCACGTTCTTGTGGATCGGCGTGGGCCGATCATTTGGTCCCGGCCGGGATTGCCAGCCCGGCTTCCGCCCGGCCGGGAGTTCTCGGGCGGCCGCAGTGTCCGATGGGTCATTCGTCCTGCGGTCTGGTGCCGCTTATCGGATATGTACCCGAGCAGCCGGCAGTCTACTCATCACTATCGATGATGATCGCCGGTTGAGTCACTCGCTGGGCACCAGCGCCCAGAGGATCAGGTAGGCGATGAACTGCGGGCCGGGGAGCAGGCACGACAGGACGAAGGCCAAGCGGACCACGCCGGTGGAGAGACCGAAGCGACGGGCCAGGCCAGCGCAGACGCCACCGATCATGCGGTTGTGGCGCGGGCGAGTCAGCGTGTGGGTGAGGGGCCGGGTCACGTGAATCCACTCCTTCAGTGGTGGCCGGGGCGTTCTGCCCTGGACCACTTCGACGGTAGGTACGGGAGTGCGGCTGTCCCTCATTCCCGAGGTGGAGAGCGGCGACCGCGTTCCCGTAGGGGAAACCCGTACCCGAATGTCCGGTGTCGTTAACCCGAGTCCTGGCTGCCGCCGGACCATCGGAGCAAATGTCGCTTTTTGCTGGGAACGTGCACAGAACGCACCCCTAAGGCCGATCTCCGTAATCGATTGATCACTATCTGCGAATGGCACGTTCGCCCGATGGCAAAGCATCGAAGGCACTCGCAAAGTCATTACCCGATTGCCGACCGTCGTGGGATCGGAATCACAGTCGATCGGGGAGGTTGACGGTGTCCACCGTCGCGCTCAAGGACGTCACCAAGATTTGGCCGGACGGCACGCTCGCCGTCGATCATGTGTCGCTCGACGTCCAGGACGGCGAGTTCATGGTCCTGCTCGGCCCCTCGGGCTGCGGGAAGTCGACCGTGCTCCGCATGATCGCCGGCCTGGAGGACCCCAGCGGCGGGGACATCCTGCTGAACGGCGAGCCGGTGCTCGACGTGCCCCCACGCGACCGCAGCATCGCCATGGTGTTTCAGGACTTTGCGCTCTATCCGCACATGACCGTCGCCGACAACATCGGGTTCCCGCTGAAGCTCTCCGGCGTCGAGCCGGGCCCGCGATCGGACCGGATCGGCACGGTGGCCGGCGCGCTGGGCATCGGCGAGGTGCTCGGCCGCCGCCCCAGCCAGCTCTCCGGCGGGCAGCGCCAGCGCGTCGCGATGGGCCGGGCGATGGTCCGCCGTCCCGGCATCTTCCTGATGGACGAGCCGCTCTCCAACCTCGACAGCGGGCTGCGCGCCGAACTGCGTGCGGAAATCAGCAGCATGACCCGTGAGCTGGGCGTGACCACGATGTACGTGACGCACGACCAGGCCGAGGCGCTGACCATGGCCGACCGGGTGGCGATCATGCGCCGGGGGGTGCTGCAGGATCTGGGCACGCCGACCGAGGTGTACCGGCGCCCGGCCACCCTCTACGTCGCGGCGTTCCTGGGCTCGCCGCGGATGAACCTGCTGGAGGCCCAGGTCTACGTCCACCTGGACCGGTACGTCGCGCTGAACTTCGGTGAGCAGAACCTCTACCTGGCCTGGTCCGACCCGCGGTCCCGGGCGGTGGCGCGCTATCACGGGGAGCGGATCGTGGTCGGGGTGCGGGCCGAGGCGCTGACCCCGGTCACGCCCGACACGCCCGGGACCGTTCTGCACGGCCGGATCCGCTACCTGGAGCACCACGGGCACGAATCGCTGGCCTACCTGGACGTCGGCGCGACCGCGATCGTGGTCGACGAGATCGGCGGCACCCCTCCCGGGCGGGTCTCCTCCGGGGGCGCGCTGAAGCGGCTCGGCGGGGCGTTGCAGCGGCTCACCAAGAGTGGCCCGGCCGGGGTGCCGGAGAGCAACGGCGCGCCGGTCAGCGTGCTGAACGACCCCGGCCGTCACCACCGGAAACCGGCCGAGCTGTCGGTGCGGCTGGCGCCGTACCCGGCGGTCAACCCGGGGCACCCGCTGACCGTGTCGGTGCAGATGGACGCGGTGCACTTCTTCGACGAACGCGGGGACCGCATCGACGTGGGGTGGCGGTGACCGGCGGGTGCGGAGCTTGACGGGCGGGCGCTGACGAAGGCGTACGGGAAAATCGGGGTGGGGAAAACGAGGATGCGAGAGAGATCCGTGAATGGGGAACGCCACTTCCGGGCAGGATCGCGGATGCCTCCTGCCACCGGGCGGCCACAGCGCGTAGGCTGCACGACGGTGGAGGACAGGATCGGCCAGACCGTGCGTTCGGCTCCCGACGGTGAGCCGAGGATCGATGCCGCCCGGCCCCGCCCGGCCTCCCCGGTGCTGATGGATCGCGCCTTCTCCGACGGTGACATCACTGTTCTGCGGCACGAGGTCACGCGTCTGCTGCCGACCGTCGGGGTGACCGGTGACCGTCTCGCCGGCTATGTGCTGGCGGTCAACGAGGTGATCACCAACGTGGTCCTGCACGCCGGCGGTCACGGCCGGATCGTGCTGCGGGTCGAGTCGGGCGCGGTCTGGTGCGTGGTGACCGACTCCGGTCCGGGCATCCCGGAGGGGTGTCCGGACGGCGATCTGCTCCCCGGCACTGACGAGATCGGGGGACGTGGGCTGTGGCTGGCGCACCAGTTGTGCGACGAGGTGACCACCGCAACCGGCCCGATCGGTACGTCGATCGGGTTGAGAATGGATCTTGCAGCGTCGGGCTGAGAGCTGAAACCGCAGCTTGACCGACTTATGAAACACCCGTGAAATGTGAAGGAGCCCTTCGCCTCTCGTCCCTGAGCCGGTGCGACTACATTGGGCGCGTGCTCGGACTTCCTTCCCAGGTGACCGCTTGCCTTTTCGATCTTGACGGGGTGCTGACGGACACCGCCCTTGTGCACAGTGCCGCGTGGAAACAAACGTTCGACATGTTTCTCCAGTCGTGGGCTGAGCGGCATGATCAACCGTTCGTGCCGTTCGATTCCGGAGTCGACTATCACCGATATGTCGACGGCCGTCAGCGGGCCGACGGTGTCCGCACGTTCCTCGCCTCCCGGGGCATCACCCTGCCCGAGGGCACTCCCGACGACGATCCCGACCAGGACACCGTCAACGGTGTCGGCAACCGCAAGAACATCCTCGTGCTCCAGAAGATCAAGGAAGGCGCCGTCCAGGTCTACCCCGGCTCGGTGGAGTACCTGAAGGCCGCCAAGGCCGCGGGCCTCCGCCGCGCGGTCGTGTCGGCCAGCGCCAACTGCAAGGACGTGCTCGAGGCGGCCGGCATCGCCGACCTCCTGGAGGCCCGGGTGGACGGGCTTGTCGCCCGCGAGCTGGGCCTGCCCGGCAAGCCCAAGCCGGACACGTTCCTGCACGGGGCGAAACTGCTCGGCCTCCCGCCGGAGAGCTGCGCGGTCTTCGAGGACGCCCAGGCGGGCGTGGCGGCCGGCCGGGCCGGCGGTTTTGGCATCGTGATCGGCGTGGACCGGGTCGGTCAGGCCGACGCCTTGCGTGAGAACGGCGCCGACGTCGTAGTCACCGATCTTTCCGAACTGCTCTGAATTTCACTCCTAGAAGAGGCACGACCGTGATCCGTGAACGGGCCTACCCCGTCGACCCCTGGCACATCCGGGAGACCCGGCTGGACCTGGACCTGCTGGCCCAGTCCGAGTCGGTGTTCGCGCTCTCGAACGGCCACATCGGGATACGGGGAAACCTGGACGAGGGCGAGCCGCACGGCCTGCCGGGGACGTACCTGAACTCGTTCTACGAGCTGCGGCCGCTGCCGCACGCCGAGGGTGGTTACGGCTTCCCCGAGTCCGGCCAGACCATGGTCAACGTGACCAACGCCAAGCTGATGCGGCTGCTGGTCGACGACGAGCCGTTCGACGTGCGCTACGGCGAGCTCCGCTCCCACGAGCGTGTCCTGGACATGCGGGCCGGCACCCTGGAACGGACCGTGGAGTGGGTCTCCCCGTCCGGCAAGGGCATCCGGGTGAAGACCACCCGGCTGGTCTCCTTCACCCAGCGCGCCGTGGTCGCCTTCCTCTACGAGGTGGAGCCGCTCGACGAGACCGCCCGGCTGATCCTGCAGTCCGAGCTGGTGGCGAACGAGCAGCTGCCGCCGAGCAGCAAGGACCCGCGGGTGGCGGCCGTCCTGGAGAAGCCGCTGCAGGCCGAGGAGATGCTGGAGCAGCGCTCCGGCGGCCTGCTGGTGCACCGGACCAAGGCCAGTGACCTGCGGATGGCCGCAGCCATGGAGCACCTGGTGGAGACGCCGGGGCGGCACGCGATCACCACCGAGGGGCACGGCGACTGGTTGCGTACGACCGTGGCCTGCCGCCTGGAGCCGGGGCAGAAACTGCGTGTGGTGAAGCTGGCGGCGTACGGCTGGTCGAGCGTCCGTTCCCTGCCGGCCCTGCGCGACCAGGTCGGCGCGGCCCTGGCCAGTGCCCGCCTGGACGGCTGGGAGGGTCTGGTCCAGCAGCAGCGCGAGTACCTGGACGCGTTCTGGGACCACTCCGACGTGCGCGTCGAGGGCGACCCGGAGGTGCAGCAGGCGGTCCGCTTCGGGCTGTTCCACACGCTGCAGGCCGGCGCCCGCGCCGAGCAGCGCCCGATCGGCTCGAAGGGCCTGACCGGCCCGGGTTACGACGGCCACACGTTCTGGGACTCCGAGACGTTCGTGCTGCCGGCGCTCACCTACACCCAGCCCTCGGCCGCGGCGGACGTGCTGCGCTGGCGGCACTCGACGCTGGACCTGGCCCGGGAGCGGGCGCAGACGCTCGGCCTGCAGGGCGCCGCGTTCCCGTGGCGGACCATCCGCGGCCAGGAATGCTCCGGGTACTGGCCGGCCGGCACCGCGGGCTTCCACATCGGCGCGGACATCGCCGACGCGGTCCGGCGCTACGTGCAGGCCACCGGCGACTACGACTTCGAGCGTGAGGTCGGTCTGGAGCTGCTGGTCGAGACCGCGCGGCTGTGGCGTTCGCTGGGTCACCACGACCGGCACGGGCGGTTCCACATCGACGGTGTGACCGGGCCGGACGAGTACACGGCCGTGGTGAACGACAACATCTACACGAACCTGATGGCGCAGCAGAACCTGATGACCGCGGTGGAGGCCTGCAAGCGCCACCCCGATCTGGCCCGCCGCTTCGGGGTCGACGACGAGGAGGCCGCCTCCTGGCGGGACGCGGCGGCCGCCGTGCACATCCCGTACGACAAGGAGCTCGGCGTCCACCAGCAGTGCGAGGGCTTCACCCGGCTGGAGGAGTGGGACTTCGAGAACACTCCGCCGGAGGGTTACCCGCTGCTGCTGAACTACCCGTACTTCGACCTCTACCGCAAGCAGGTCGTCAAGCAGGCCGACATGGTGATGGCCATGTACATCCGGGGCGACGCGTTCACCCCGGAGGAGAAGACCCGCAACTTCGCGTACTACGACGCGCGGACCGTCCGGGACTCCTCGCTGTCGGCGTGCATCCAGGCGGTGATGGCGGCCGAGACCGGTCACCTGGAGCTGGCCCACGACTATCTGGGCGAGGCCGCCCTGATGGACCTGCACGACCTGCACCAGAACGCGCGGGACGGCGTGCACGTGGCGTCGCTGGCCGGTTCGTGGATCGCGCTGGTCGCGGGCCTGGGCGGCATGCGTGACTTCAACGGTCAGCTGGCGTTCGCGCCGCGGCTGCCCAGCCGGATCAACAACCTGGACTTCTCGCTGCTCTGGCGGGGCCTGCGCCTGCGGGTCAACGTCACCGCCGACGAGGTCACCTACTCCCTGCGCAACGGCGGTGGCTCGGCTCGCCTGACGCTGCTGCACCACGGCAAGGAGATCGAGGTGACCCAGGTGCGCCCGGTGACCATGCCGATCCCGTCGGCCGGGCCGGTCGGTCCCGCGCCGACGCAGCCCGCGGGCCGCGCTCCGGTTCGCCGGGCCACCCCGCATCCCTGATCCACGGTCACGATCAAGAGCCCGATTTCCCCGTACGAACGAGAAAGCCCCCGGTCCGCGAAGGACCGGGGGCTTTTCCGTGCGGCGGGGAGCGCTACAACAACGACACGTGCACGTGGTCGGTGTGGTCGCTCGGGCCGTGATAGGCATGCCAGTTGTTCGTCGCCGGGAACCAGATCTGCTTGTACCAGATCACGTAGTAGATCCCGAGCTTGTCGGCATTACGCACCAGGAACGCGGTGAGGTCGTTCCCGTACCTCATCATGTCGTCGTTGTGCGCGACCGAGAAGCCACTGTTCTGCAGTGACCAGTCGCAGGCCCGGCCTTTCGGATGCTCGAACGGACCGCCGTCACGATGGCATCCGACGAAGCGGTTGAAGCCGGCCTTCTTCACCTCCTGATAGAGGTGCAGCGTCCGCTTGGTGATGCAGCCGTCGGTCGTCGGGTCGTCCTGGTTGCAGGACTCCGGCGAGAAACCGCCGTCGGAGTTGCGCGGTGCCGGGGCGGCAACCTTGGAGGTCGCGTCGACGAAACCGTTGGTGATCGTCTTGTTGATGCCGGTGCCACCGCCGAGCAGCTCGAGCTGGTCCTCCGCCGAGTCGTGCTGCTTCTGCTGGATGGTCAGCTGCGTCTTCTGGTTCTTCACCTCGGCAGCGATCTTGGTGACGCTGTCGGTGATCGTCGCCAACGCGCTGTTCAGCTCGTTCAGCTTCGCGTCGTGGAGCTTGTTGATCTCCTCGAGCGAGACGGCCTTCTTGATGAAGTCGGACGAGTCGTCGGCCTGCAGCAGGAAGCTCAGCGTGCTGAGGTTGCCGTACTCATACTGCTGGCGGGCGATCGCGTTGACCTCGGGGATCAGCGCGTCGCGGCGCTTCTCGGCGTCCGCCTTCTGAGTGTTGAGCGTCTTCAGGTTCTTGGCCGAGGTCTCGTAGGCCGCCTTGGCGTTCACGAACCGTCGGTTGGTCGCTTCGAGTTGTGCGGAGAGATCGTCGTCATCGTCACCCTCCGCGGGGGTCGACGAGCCGCCGCTGGGCGCGGCGAGTGCCGGCGTGACGGGTGCCACAAATATCGTGGTCGCCACGAGCGGCGCCAGGGCAAGCATCAGCCACCGGCGGGGACGTGCGGTCATCAACAATCCTTCCTAGTCACCGCCGACCGAGTTAGCTGACGGGTTCGGGACGGAAGCTATCCCTACCGCGCAAAGCGGATTCACCCCAACTACCTGGTTCCCCGGCTCGCCTTTCGGCGATTGGGCGGCGGCCTGCCGGCAACTCGGGGGCGGTGCCGTCCTGGCAGGACCGGCGGCCAGTTTACCTGAGATATCACTCGGCATCAGGGTCAGAGAAACCGTCAAAGCCGTTACCTTGCAACGACTTTCTGTAATGGGCGTCACCCCTCGTGACCGAGGCATAGCAATAAGTACGAGAACTGTCGATTCCTCGATCGAGTGGGTATGGTCGGTCCCGGTTCCCGCCCGGGAACCGCCGCCTAATCGCAACAACGAGCGAGCCGGGGATCCACATTTCTTCCGGGGTGAATCCGCGCCAGCGGTAGGGATTTCCTTCGTCCCGAACCCGTCAGCTAACCCGACCGGCGGCCGACGGAAGGAAACAGCCAGTGCAGCATGTGACTGTGCGGCGACGATGGGTGGCCGTTCTCGCGCTGCTGGTCGCCGCATGCGGGATAGCCGGTGCCGGCACACCGGCGCTCGCGGCCCCCCGGCCCCTCGCCGCGCCCGGGGAGTCCGGCGACGACGGTGAGGGCGGCTCCAAGTCCCTGCTCGACAAGCTCGACGAGGCCTCCAAGGGCTACGTCACCGCCAAGACCAAGTTGCAGACGTCCAAGACGCAGCAGACGAAGCTGGCCACCACGCTCAAGGAGCTGGACGCCCAGATCGCCCCCCAGCAGGCGTCGCTGGACAAGTACGCCGCGCAGGCGTACACGATGGGCCGGCTCGGCCCGTTGAGCGCGCTGCTCAGCGCGGACACGTCCGACGGCTTCCTGGACCGCGCCCAGTTGCTGACCACCGTGGCCGAGCGGCAGAACCAGGCGATCTCCGACCTGCGGACCACCCGGGACAACCAGGTCAAGGCGAAGGCGGCGATCGACGCGACCGTCCTCGACCAGCAGCGCCAGCTCAACGTGATGGCCAAGAAGAAGACCCAGGCGGAGCAGGCGCTCAAGGAAGCCAACCAGGGCGGCGACACCGGTGACGACGACTCGGGCAGCTCCGGTGGCAGCGGCTCGGACGCCGACAAACCGTCCGGCAGCCTCGCCGGTGGCTGCACCGTGGACGATCCGACCACCACGGGCTGCATCACCCCGCGGTTGCTCTACGCGATGAAGCAGGCGCAGAAAGCCGGCTTCACCCGCTACGTCGCCTGCTTCCGGCACCAGAACAGCGGGGAGCATCCGAAGGGCCGGGCCTGCGACTTCGCCGCCGACAAGGACGGGTTCGGCGGGGTGGCGACGGGCGCCAGCAAGACGTACGGCACGAACCTGGCCAACTACTTCATCCACAACTCGGACACGCTCGGTGTGCTCTACGTGATCTGGTTCAAACGGATCTGGCTGCCGAGCAGCGGGTGGAAGTCGTACAGCGGTGCCGGCGGCACACCGTCGACCGACCATACGAACCACGTGCATCTCTCGGTCACCTGACCACGAAAGAAGCGCCCGGGCCGACGGCCCGGGCGCTTCTTTCGTGCAACGGCTACTTCTTCATGTAGCTCTCGTACTCCTTGAGCACGGCCTCGGTCTCGCCGTCGGCCCGGATCTCGCCGGACTCCAGCCAGATCACCCGCTCGCAGGTGTCCCGGATCGACTGCTCACTGTGGCTGACCAGGAACACCGTGCCGGCGTCCTTGCGCAGCTCGCGGACCCGGGCCTCGCTGCGGCGGCGGAACTTCGCGTCACCGGTGGCCAGCGCCTCGTCGATCAGCAGCACGTCGTGCTTCTTGGCCGCGGCGATCGAGAAGCGCAACCGGGCGCCCATGCCGGACGAGTACGTCCGCATCGGCAGCGAGGCGAAGTCACCGCGCTCGTTGATCCCGGAGAAGTCGATGATCGACTGCTTCTTCTCCTTCACCTCTTCCGGCGTCATGCCCATGGCCAGGCAGCCCAGCTCGACGTTGCGCTCACCGGAGAGGTCGTTCATCAGGGCGGCGTTGACGCCCAGCAGCGACGGCTGACCGGCCGCGTAGATCGCACCCTTGGCCACCGGCAGCAGGCCGGCGACCGCGCGCAGCAGGGTCGACTTGCCCGAGCCGTTGCTGCCGATCAGGCCGATCGCCTCGCCCTTGTAGGCCACGAAGCTGACGCCCTTGACCGCGTGCACCTCGCGCACGTTGGTCGAGTTGGTCTTGGTGACGATCCGCTTGAGGGCGGAGAGCGGGCTGGTCTGGTTCGCCCCGATCGCACCGACGATCCGGTAGACGATGTGTGCGTCGTCGGCGACGACGGTGGGGATCTTCTCGCTGTCAGCCACGACCGTAGCCCTTCTCTCCGCGCCAGAAGTAGAGGAAGCCGCCGACGCTCGCGAACAGGGACCAGATCACCGCTTCGGTCCAGAGCAGTCGCGGGCTGCCGGCCAGCGTCACGTTCTCCATCAGCGAATGCCGGTAGAGCTCGATGAAGACCAGCATCGGGTTCGCCTCGATCAGGTGCAGCTTCCACCCGTGCAGGTGCTCGGTGAACCGGGTGACCGGGTAGAGCACGGCCGACGCGTACATCCAGAAACGCATGATGAACGGGATGAGCTGCTTGATGTCGCGCAACTTGGAACCGAGCCGGGCGAAGAAGAGCACCAGGCCGGTGTTGAACAGCGACTGGAGCAGCAGCGCCGGGACGATCAGCAGCCACTCGAGGTTGGGTCGCTCACCGGTGAACAGCACGATGATGACCAGCACACCGAGCGCGGTGATGAAGTTGCGGATCTCCACCAGGACGGTCGACAGGGGGAGGCTGCCGCGGGGGAAGTGCAGCGCCCGGATCAGGCCCAGGTTCCCGGTGATCGCGTTGGCGCCCTGGCCCACCACCGTCTGGGAGAACCCGAAGACGAAGACCCCGATACACAGGTACGCGATGAAGTTCGTGCTGTTCGCCCCGGTGCCGATGATGACGCCGAAGATGATGTAGTACACGAACGCGTTCAACGCGGGGGTCAGGACCTGCCACAGCGTCCCGAGGTGCGTGGTGCCCAGCGCGGAGACGGTTTTCGCCTTGGCGTGGGCGGTGATGAAATGCCGGTAACCCCAGAGCTGGCTGAGGTACTCGAACGGTCCGACCAGCCGTCCGGAAGAGCTGAGGCCGTGCCGCCGCGCGAGTTCCTTGAGGGGAACCGCGGGAGCGGTATCGGCAACCGCTGTCTCTGGCATGGAGTGGTGCTCCGATCTCGTCTGCCGGTACGAGGCGGCGGACTCCGGTGTTTCGCCTACAGGCACAGCTAGAAGCATGACAGGCGTCCGCCGACGCCGATGGTACGGGTTCGTATCGACGTCGAGGGAACGGTATCCGAGGACGCGGCGGAACGCAACCGTTACGTCGTAGCGCTATAGTTACCCGGTGGCGACAGTGAAGCGCGCACCGGCCGGAGCGGCGGTGCTCCGAAATGACATCACCGTGGCGATTCGTAACGCGGTCATGAGCGAGTTGGCAGAGGTCGGCTACGGCCGTCTCTCCATCGAAGCCGTGGCCCGCCGAGCCGGCGTCGGCAAGACCGCGATCTACCGACGCTGGAGCAACAAGCTTGAAATGGTACTGGAGATCATCACGGATGTCGCCGGGAGAAAGGTGCCAGTCCCCGACACCGGCAGCTTCGCCAGTGACCTCGATCTCCTGATGATGATCGTCAGCCGCGCGCTGCAGCATCGGGTCGCCTCGCAGATCATCCCCGACCTGATGGCCGAGGCCGCGCGGAACCCGCAGATCGCCGAGACCCTCCAGCGGGTGCTCCGCATCCACCAGCAGTCGGTGGGGGAGAAGCTGGTCGGGCAGGCCATCGCCCGCGGTGAGCTGCCTGAGGGCACCGACCCGGACATCGCGGTCGACCTGATCCTCGGCCCGCTCTACTGGCGGCTCGCGGTCTCCCGGCAGCCGGTCAGCGACGACTACCTGGAGAAGATGGCGGCCGCCGTGCTCGGCTCGCTCAAGGGCGGCGGGGCAACCTAGAAACAACTCAGGGATCTCTGCCGGTGGCCGACGTGCGGGCCGAACGAGAGGGTCATGCACTCCAACTCCCCGCACGTCGACACCCCGATCCTGGACGCCGCCGCGATGCTGGCCATCGCCATGGGCCGCACCACCGAGGACGGCCTCGGCGTGGTCCCGGAACGCCCCCGGGTGATCACCGGGGCCGCGGTGGTCGGCGCGTGGCGCAGCTTTGACGGGACCGTCAAACTGCAGATCAAGACCGATGGGACGTACGCCGGGGAAGTCGCCGGCCGGCGCAGCCGCCCCCACGGCACGTACCGGATCGACGGTGACGCGGTCGTGCTGCAGGACGACACGTCCGGGCTGAACACGCCGGTCACGCTGATCCACGACGGCGAACTGGAGATGGCCGGGCACCGCCTGCTCCCCGAATAGTCACCGCCTCGGCGATGCTGTCCCCGTGATCGATTGGTTGAACAGCACCGCACTGACCGCCTTCGGGGTGGCCACGACCTGGGCCGAGGTGCTCGGCTTCGGCACCGGCCTGCTCAACGTCGGGCTGCTGGTCCGGCAACACATCCTGAACTGGCCGCTCGGCATCCTCAACGTCCTGCTGCTGATGGTGGTGTTCGGCGCGGCCGGGCTCTACGCCGACATGGGACTGCAGGTCGTCTACGTGATCCTCGGGTGCTACGGCTGGTGGGCCTGGCTGCACGGAGGTGCGGACCGGGCGAGCCTCGCGGTGCGGGCCACCACCGGTGCCGAATGGCTCGCGCTGGCGGCGGCCGGGGTGCTGCTGACCGGTGGACTGTGGCTGTTCCTGGACCGGCTGACCGGGTCGACCGTGCCGCTGGCGGACGCGCTGACGACCGCACTCTCGCTGCTGGCGACGTACGGGCAGACGCGGAAACTGCTGGAGAACTGGTGGCTGCGGATCGCCGCTGATGTGATCTACATCCCGCTGTACGGTTACAAGGGTCTCTGGCTGACCGCGATTTTGTATGTGGCCTTCCTCACTCTGTGCGTGCTGGGGCTCCGGGCGTGGCGCCGGGCGGTGCTCGCGTGACGTTCCGTCATGGTCTGATCGTCGGCAAGTTCTACCCGCCGCACGCCGGTCACCACGCCCTCATCGACGCCGCCGCGCGGGCTTGCGAGCGGGTGACCGTGGTGGTCGCGCCCTCGTCCCGGGAGAGCATCCCGCTGGAACTGCGCCTGGAGTGGCTGCGCGAGGCCCACGAGCCGCACGTCCGGTTCGCCGGGGTCCACGACGACCACCCGATCGACTACGCCGACCCGGCCGTCTGGGACCTGCACATGGCGGTCTTCCGGGACGCGGCCGGGCCGGAGCCGGTGGACGCGGTGTTCTCCTCCGAGGCGTACGGCGCGGAGCTGGCCCGCCGGTTCGGCGCCGAGCCCGTCCTGGTCGACCTCGGACGCGAGCGGATTCCGGTCTCCGGCACCGCGATCCGGGCCGACCCGATCGCCCACTGGCGGCATCTCGGCCCGGGCGTCCGGGCCTGGCTGACCCGCCGGGTGATCGTGGTCGGCGCCGAGTCGACCGGCACCACGACCATGGCCCGGGCGCTGGCCCGGCACTACCGGACCCGGGGCGGAGTGTGGTCGTCGACCGGTTGGGTGCCGGAGTTCGGCCGTGAACTGACCGAACGCAAACTCGCCGAACTACGCCGCGCCCGGCCCGGCGCGACCGTTTTCGACGTCACCTGGGACCGCGACGACTTCGTGACGGTCGCCGTCGAACAGGCCGCGGCCGAGGACGTCCTGGCCCGGGCCGGTTCACCGGTGCTGTTCGGCGACACCGACGCGTTCGCCACCACGATCTGGGAGGAGCGTTACCTGGGCAGCACCTCGGCCAAGGTCCGCGAACTGGTCCGTGACCCTGGCCTGTACCTGCTCACCGGCGACGCCGGGGTGCCGTTCGAGGACGACGGGCTGCGCGACGGCGAACACCTGCGGCAGTGGATGACCGGGCGCTTCCGGGCCGAACTGGCGACCCGCGGGGTGCCGTGGATCGAGTTGACCGGCGGTTACCGGGAGCGGCTGACCGGGGCGATCCGGGCGGTCGACCGGTTGCTGGCCGACGGGTGGCGGTTCACCCCACCGCTAAGTCATCGTGGGTGATCCGCCGAACCGTTAGGTGTGCGGCACCTCAGAATGTTGATCGCAGTGGCGGCGCTCGGACTGGTGACCGCCGGGTGTGGCGGCGGCAAGCAGGTGAGCACCGCGGCGACACCCACCCCGGGGAGCACCTGGCAGCTGCTCGTCACGGGCAGCGCGGTGCCCACCCCGACCCCGTCACCGTTCGGCTCCCGGCCGCGGATGGGCGTCGCCACGCTCTCCGGGTCGCCCGACCCGAGCTGCTCCAAGACGTTCACGCGAACCGAGGACGTGCTGATCCCGGTCGAGGTGACGCCGATCTCGGGCGGCTTCAAGGTCGAATGGCCCCGGCAGTACGACTCGAACTACCGGGTCACCGCCGTGTCGCAGAAACTGGTCAGCGGCCCGCAGCCGGAGCCGACCTGGACGAACGTCCCGGCCGGCACCGGCTGCACGGTCAGCGCGACGATCACCGGGCTGACCTCGGGCGCGGCCTACATCGTCTGGCTGGACGCGCCCAACACCGGGTACGAGGCGGACGGCACCCGGCACCTTTACAGCGGGCGGTCAGGCGTCGTCTACCCCAAGTGATCGTCTTCCGGCTTGCCCTGGCGGGGCATCAGGAACGTCAGCCCGAACGCGGCGAGCAGGAGCAGCAGCGACACGCCCGAGGTGCGGATCGTGGTGTCCTCGAACCCGGCCCGGACCTGCTCACTGACGTAACCGGACAGGTCGGGGCCACCGCTCGGCAGCCCCTGGCAGGACGGCGGGGTCACGTCCGGGTTCTCCTCGGCCACCCGGTCGGTCAGGCAGGCGCGCAGCCCGGCGACCGCGGCCGGAGGCATCCCCTGCAGCTGGCCGGCCGACGTGTCCACGTGATGCCCGACCGCGCCCGGCAGCAGCGCGAAGAAGATCGTCCCGAGCACGGCGATGCCGAACGCCCCACCGAGTTGCTGCACCGAGGTGATCGCGCCGGAGGCCGACCCGCTCTCCTCGTCGTCGACGCCGGCCAGCACGATGCCGAAGAACGGCGCCATCGCCAGGCCCATGCCGATGCCGAGCAGCAGCAGCGCCGGGATCAGGTGCCACGGCGTGATGCCGGCCCCGGCCAGGTGCACGGTGGCGGCGAAAGCCACCGTCCCGAGGACCATCACCAGCGTGCCGATCTGGAGCAGCTTGCGGCCCAGTTTCTCGGCCAGGCCGGCGCCGGCCACGATGAAGCCGGCCACCATGCCCAGCGCCTGCGGCAGCGTGGTCAGACCGGCCTTGAGCGGCGTGTACCCGAGGCCGATCTGCAGGTAGAACGTGAAGATCAGACCGGTGCCGATCAGTGACGCGAAGAACATCAGGCCCAGCGCCAGACCACCGGTGAACGCCCGCTTGCGGAACAGGCTCGGGGTGACCAGCGGGTCGAGCCCGCGCTTGTCACGACCGGCCTCATACGCCCCGAACAGGCCGAACGCGACCACGCCGAGGGCCAGCATGGCGAACGTCCACACCGGCCAGTCCAACTCCCGGCCCTGCACCAGCGGGTAGAGCAGCAGGAAAGCGCCACCAGCGGCGAAGAGCACGCCGAGCCAGTCCAGCCGGGGTGCCCGCTCCAAGCGGGACTCGGGCAGGAACTTCAGCGCGCCGATCACCGCGAAGACCCCCAGCGGCAGGTTGATGAAGAAGATCATCCGCCAGCCGGCGCCGAAGTAGTCCGCGTCGACCAGCCAGCCGGCCAGGATCGGGCCGCCGACCGAGGAGAGGCCCATCACCGGGCCGAACGCGCCGAACGCCTTGGCCCGCTCGGCCGGGGCGAACATCTCGCGCAACATGCCCAGGCCCTGCGGCAGCATCAGCGCGCCGAACAGGCCCTGCACCGCCCGCGCGCCGACCAGGAAGCCGGGCGCCGGGGCCAGTGCGCAGGCCAGCGACGCGAGGCTGAAGCCGGCCGCACCGATCAGGAACATCCGGCGGCGACCGTAGATGTCACCCAGCCGGCCGCCGGTGAGCAGGCCGATCGCCATGGCCAGCGTGTAGGCCGCGCCGAGCCACTGGATCAAGCTGTAGGACCCGCCGAGCTCGGCCCGGATCACCGGACCGGCGATCGTGGTGACCAGCGAGTCGAGCAGGTCCATCACCTCGACCGCGAGGATCACGAAGAGCGCGACCCACCGATAGCGATACGGCTCCGTCGTGAGCCGCTCTGTTTGAACACTGTTCGTTGTCACGAACACTGTTTTAGTGGCGAACACTGTTCACGTCAACTAATTTAGAGAGCGATGAAGACCTCCCCCTGGCAGCCGCTCCCCGAACGGCGGCCCACCCGCGTGCAGCTCGACCGTGAGCAGATCATCGACGCCGCGCTGCGCATCTCCGACGCGGAGGGCATCGACGCGGTCAGCACCCGCCGCGTCGCCGCCGAGTTCGGCACCGGGCCGTCCAGCCTCTACGCGCACGTGTCCAACAAGGACGAGCTGCTCCGGCTGATGTTCGACCGCGTCTGCGGCGAGATCGAACTGCCGCCGCACGAGCCGGACCGCTGGCAGGCGCAGGTCAAACAGTTGATGCTGCACACCCACGAGATCCTGCAGGCGCACAACGACCTGGCCCGGGTGGCACTCGCCATGATCCCCAACGGGCCGAACGCGCTACGCGCCTCGGAGTGGATGCTCGCGCTGGTGATCAAGGGTGGCCTGCCGCCGCACTACGGCTCCTGGGCGATCGAGCGGATCTTCCTGTACGTCACCGCGGACGCCTACGAGAACTCGATCTGGCGTGCGCAGATGCGAAACCTGAAGCAGACCCAGGAAGAGGCGGAACGACAGGTCAAAGTGGAGCTGAAGGCATACTTCGCGGGGCTTCCGGAGGACCGTTTCCCGTACCTGCGGGCGCACCCCGACGCGATGACGTCGGGGACGGTGCAGGAGCGCTTCGAGTGGGGCCTCGACCTGCTGATCAACGGCCTGACCAGCTACGTCGTGAAGGCTTGACCAGCCGCATCGTGAGGACGCCACCCGTTGTCGCGTGACGAACGGCCGAAAGCCTGACGCCGGCACAAGAGCACGCCGTCATGCGGGGCGCGACCGGCGTTCCGGGGCCGGACGGCAGTCGCCGGCGGGGCTCGGAGCTGAACGGCTTCTCTGCCCCGGGCTTGTTCGCGTGCGGGCGGAACTCCCGGTCACGGCGGGGTTGTGGGCTGACCGTGCCCACCCACGGACGTCGCCCTTTCGGGCTGAGCGTTCAGGGGCGCCCCGCGCCCCTGCTCGGCCCGGAAGGGTCCCCGCGGGAGCGACGATCGGCGACCACAGCGGAGATGGGCAATGAAGAATTTGATCTTCAGTTTGTGGTGGGGAGTCCGGCCTCTTTCCAGGCGCGGAATCCGCCGTCGAGGTCGGTGGCGCGGTGCAGTCCGAGGTCCTGCAGGGCGGCGGCGGCCAGGCTGCTGGTGTAGCCCTCCTGACAGGTGATGATCACGGCGAGGTCGTAGCTGTTCGCGAACGGCAGGCGGGCGTCGCTGCGGGGGTCGAGGCGCCACTCCAGGACGTTGCGTTCGATGATCAGCGCGCCGGGGATCCGGCCGTGCTCGGCGCGCTGGGCGGCCGGGCGGATGTCGATCAGGATCGCGCCGTCGCGGATGGCGGCGTCGGTGGCGAGCGGGCCGAGCCGGTCGAGCCGGGTGCGGGCCTCGTCGAGGATCTCGGCGATGCTCTTCGAGCCGGCCGGGGGAGCGAGGGTCACCACTGGGAGCCGGCCTTGTCGACGGCGAGAACGTGCAGGCCGGCCGGGCCGAGGCGGTACTTCGTCATCGTGGTCAGCGCGGGGCCGTAGACGTGGATGCTGATCGCCGGGTCGGTGCCGCGGTTGACGATGCGGTGCACGTGGTGGGTGCCGAAGCGGCGGCCGGCGCCCTCGCCCAGGTCGCGGGTGACGACGCGGGGGGACTCGGCCGGCCCGCCGACGGTGTCCTCGGTGAGAGTGCCGCTGAAGACGTGGAACGCGCCGGCCGAGCCGCCGTGGTCGTGCAGTTCGGTCTGCTGCCCGGGCAGCCACGTGAGCAGCCACACCTCGTGGTCGTCGGCGGCCGCCAGCCGGTGGTACCACCGCTCGACCGGGTCGAACCGGGGCGGAACCACCCACCCCTCGGGCGCGTTGGCGAATTGCCGCGCGATGGCGAGGTGATCCAGTCGGAGGGCGGTGGCAGACATGCGTTCTCCTCGGTGAGGGCATACATAACCTATCGGCAAGATAGGTTTTACCACAGATGTTGATCGCGTGGGGCGGTTTCCCGGATCCGGCGTGTCACTCGAAAGAGGCTTAAACGAGTTTGCCTCTTTCCTGCCGTGATGCGAAAAACTGCTGTGCGCAATGGTGCGGACACCCTGCGTCGAGCAAAGTGACCGGTCTGTCACCGGAAAGGCCTACAGCCTCAGCCGTTACGGCAGAGTTGCTGGTCAGGACGTCCCTGGGCAATTGAGAAAGCTATATGGTGAGGCCCGCCGCGAAGTCCATGCGGCATCCCCCCGATGCACGAGGACGGACACGTGTTGAAGTCACGCCGCGGTCTGCTCGCCGCCGGCCTCGCCGTCGCGGTGATCGGCGCGATCGGAGTCGTCTCCACTCTCAACGCGGGGGCCGAACAGATCCCGGGCGCATCCGCGGCGGCCACCACCGCTGCCCCGGTCGCGGCCGCGCCGGCGTTGAAGCCGCCGTCCAAACTGCCCTGGGGAACCCGGCCGCAACAGGTCAAGCGAGGCCGGAACGGGGCGAGCAGCAAGGCGCTCAAGACCGCCGGGCTCAGTGTGGCCGGGCCGGCCGGCAGGGAGACCGGCGCGCCCGACGAGGAGTTCGCGCCCAAGGGCCGCAGCAACCGGTCGACCTACCTGCGGACCGCCAGGACCAACGTGGTTCCGCCGGAGCCGTCGGCCGCCCCGTCCGCGTCGTCGAGCAGTGACGACGAGACGGTCAGCTTCCTCTACAACGTGGGGTCGCAGGCGGCCGTCTCGGACGGTGCCTACGTCAACCTCACGATCAACAAGCCGAAGCTCGACAAGCGGGACTATCACACGCTCGCCGAGCTGGCCGTGCAGTCCGCCGACGGCAATCAGATCGTCGAGGTCGGGTGGAACGTCGACCGCGTCGTGAACGGTGACGACGACCCGCACCTGTTCGTCTACCACTGGGTCAACCGGGAGACGTCCTGCTACAACGGCTGCGGTTTCGTGCAGTACAGCAAGACCGTGATCGCCGGGGACACGCTCGCGGTCGACCAGCAGAAGCGGTTCGGCATCCAGTTCTACAACGACGCCTGGTGGGTGGCGTACGACACCGAGTGGGTCGGCTACTTCCCGGTCAAGCTCTGGGGTGACGTCTCGTTCACCAAGACCGGTCTGGTCCAGGTGTTCGGCGAGGTGGCCGCCTCCTCCGACAGCCCGTGCACCGAGATGGGCAACGGCAAGACGTCGGACGACAGCACCTCCGCCCGGATCGGCAGCGTGGCCTACCTCAACGGTCCCGACCCGAGCGTGATCGTGCGCAGCACCAGCAAGTACTACTTGGTCGCGCAGCTGAGCCCACGGACGTTCCGCTACGGCGGTCCTGGCGCCTGCGCCACCGCCAGTACCTCGGCCAGTCCGACACCCAGCTCCTGATCCACTGATCGTCACCGCGATGCCCGGTTCCTCGTAAGGGGCCGGGCATCGACGTTTTCCGGTTTTCTGCCCCCACCGTGAACCGGATCGCATGCCACGATGTACATCCGGGTGGCCGGGCGGAACCCGAGGGGAGCTGGCGCCGATGAAGCGACGGGTGAGCCCCGACGAGCAACTGATGACCGCGCTCTACACAGAGCACTACGCAGTTCTGATCAACTTCGTCTCGAGATACGTCTCCGATCGGCACAAGGCCGAGGACCTGGTCCAGGAGACGTTGCTACGGGCGTGGAAGCACATCGACCACCTCGATCCGGAACCGGGACGAACCAGGTCGTACCTGCTCACCATCGCTCGTAACGTGGTGACCAACGCATGGCGGGCGGAACAGCGCCGGCCACGCCTGGTCTCCGACGAGACCGCGGTCAACTCCGTGCCGTCGGCAGACAATGTGGATCAAATGGTGGAGGGCTGGCTGGTCGCGGAAGCGCTGGAACGGCTTTCCCCGGAACATCGGGCGGTGATACAGGCCATGTATTACGAGGGGCAGAGCGTGGCCGACGCGGCACGCCGGCTCTCGGTGCCGGAAGGCACGGTGAAATCGCGGGCCTATTACGCGGTTCGTGCCCTCCGCGCCGTCTTCGAGGAGATGGGCATGCTCCGGAGCGGGGGTGTGGCATGAGTTCGGCTTGTTCGGCGATTTGTGCCGCACCGGGAGCGGGGGTGTGGCATGAGTTCGGCTTGTTCGGCGATTTGTGCCGCACCGGGAGCGGAGGTGCGGCATGAGTGATCTTGACGAGCACGACAGCCTGCACCGTCTACTGGGTGGCTACCTTCTGGGTGGCCTCGACGAGACCGACACCGACCGGCTCGACGCGCACCTGCACGACTGCGCCGAGTGCCGGGCCGAACTCGACAGGCTCGCGCCTGTCCCGGAAATGCTGCAACACCTGCCGGACGCCCGGCACATGGGTGGTGATCTTCCGCCGCTCACGGTCGCTCCGGCCGCGCGGCCGAGTCCGCAGAACATCGAGGAACTGCTCAGCCGCATGCGCGCCGAGAAAACCCGGGAAACCCGGGTCAGCCGGACGCGATGGCTGGTCGCCGCGTCGGTGGCGGTGATCGCGGCCGGCGCGATCGGCTACGGCGTGATCGTCAACACCGGCGACGGTGGTGGCACGACACAGAGCCCGCCCGTCGCGGTGCAGCCGATCACCGCGAACTTCCAGGCCGCGGCCGGGAGCACAATGACCGGCCAGGCAACCCTGGTCAAGAAGGCGTGGGGCGTTCAGGTCTCGCTCAACATGACCGGGATGTCGGGCAAGGCGCCCTTCGTCTGCATCGTCAAACGCGCCGACGGCACCCAGGAACAGGCGGCCGTCTGGGGTGAGACGCCCGAGCACACCGCCAAGGTCGACGGGTCCAGCTCGTTCACGGCGACCGACGTGAAAGAGATCCTGATCAACGACTCCGACGGAAAAACGCTCGGCACGGCCACCGTCACCTGACCAGAATCGGGGGCATGTCTCCGCACATGCCCCCGAAACTGTGTCCCGGCGACCGGGTTGCGGTGCTGTCCCCGTCCTTCGCCGCGCCAGCACTCTTCCCGGAGCGGCATGAGCGGGCGCTCCAGCGGATCCGCGACGAACTACGGCTGGAACCGGTCGAGTTCCCGACCACCCGGCGGCTCGACGCACCCCCGGCCGACCGCGCTCGTGACCTCACCGCGGCCTGGTCCGACCCGGCGATCCGGGCCGTCTTCGCCACTATCGGCGGCGACGACCAGCTCACCGTGCTGCGGCACCTCGACCCGGCGGTGTTCCGGGCCGACCCGAAACCGTTCTTCGGCTTCTCCGACAACACGAACCTGCTCAACTGGCTCTGGGGCCACGGCCTCGCCGCCTTCCACGGCGGGTCGACGATGATGCACCTGGCGCGCCCCGAAGGCATCCAGCCGGTGCACGTGGCGACCCTCCGGGCAGCCCTCTTCGACGGCGGCGACCTGGACATCGAGCCGGTCGACACGTTCAGCGAGGAAGAAGTCGACTGGAACGAGAGCCGAGCGCTCACCGCATCGGCACCCCAGGTGCCCAGCCCCGGCCGGATCTGGCACCGGCCGGAAACGGTCGTGACCGCGCCGACCTGGGGTGGCTGCCTCGACATCCTCCACTGGAATCTGGCGGCCGGTCGGTGGATCCGTCCGGTCGGTGACTACGCCGGGTGCGTGCTGCTGCTGGAGACGTCCGAGGAGATGCCGCCGGCCGAAGACGTGTTCCACATGCTGCGCAACTTCGGGGAACGCGGGCTGCTGCAACAGTTCCCGGCGGTCCTCGTCGGCACCGCCAAGGCGACGCACTTCATGAACCCGCGGCCGGTTGCGGATCGGCAGAAATATCGCGATGACCAGCGTGCGGCCATTCTTCGGGCGTTCGGTACATACAATCCGTCCGCGATGATCGTGTTCGGTGTCGATTTCGGCCACACGGAACCGCAGCACGTCCTGCCCTACGGCGGCCGGATCACTGTTGACGGCCCGCGCCGCAGGATCACAGCACACTTCTGAAGATCTTCATGTCCTATCTCCGCCGTGGTCCGGGCCGTCGCTCCCGCGGGGGCCCTTACGGGCTGAGCAGGGCGCGGGGCGCCCAGAACGCTCAGCCCTCCAGGGCGGCGTCCGTGGGTGGGCGCGGTCAAACCCGTCCACCTAGGACCTCCGTGACTACCGCGAGCACGCCCCAGCCGCGCCTCCCGCCCCGGGCTGGGCGCTGAGAACGGTCTTCCTGGGCCCTGCTGCCGCCCCGAGCGCTGGGTTCTGTCCCGCGGTGGGCTGGGTCCGGCCACGGGTGAGCCGGAGCGCGGGTGAACGGGCCCGGTGTGCGGTATGTCCGAGACTGCCCGGCCGCGTCTCCGCGGCAAGGCCGCCGCCCGGCCCGGGAGCCGCGGCCCTGACGGTGCCGGTGGCGGCTATTGCGTTGTGGCGGGGCGGGGGTGGACCGGCGGGGAGGCGGGGTCGCAGAAGGAACGCTTCGCGGAAGGCTTGGCCGGGAGGCGGACCGGGATGACGAGGAACGCGGTGACCGCGCCCACCGCCATCAAGACGGCGCAGATCAGCATCGCGTTCCGGTAGACGGGGTGCAGCTCGGCGGACTCGGTCAGCGACCCGGACCCGAGCCCCGCGGCCAGCGGCAGGACCGCGACCGAGAGCAGGCCGGCGGCCCTGGCGACCGCGTTGTTGACGCCGGAGGCGATGCCGGCGTGCGCGTCGTCGAGGGCGCCGAGCGCGGTGGCGGTGAGCGGGGCGACGAGCAGGGCCAGCCCCAGTCCGAACAGCACGACCGCGGGCAGGACGCGAGTCAGGTAGGGCGCGTCGGCGCCGATCATCGACATCAGGACCAGGGCCGCACCGCAGAGCAGCGGGCCGGCGGTCATCGGGATGCGCGGCCCGATCCGCTGGCCGAGCGCCCCACCCCGGGCCGAGAGCAGCAGCATGATCACTGTGACCGGGAGCATGGCCAGGCCCGCGCCGAGCGCCGGGTAGCCCGCGACCACCTGCAGGTTGACCACGACCAGGAAGAACACGCCACCGTTGGCCGCGTAGACCAGGAACGTCACCAGGTTCGCCCCGGTGAACGCGCGGTGGTGGAAGATCTCCGGCGGCACCATCGGGTGCGACGAGCGGATCTCGGCGACGACGAACGCCACCATCGCGAGCACGCCGACGACCAGCGGGATCAGCACGACGGGCGAGCCCGCGCCGTGCGCCGGCCAGGCGGTGAACCCATAGGTCAGACCGCCGAGCCCGGCCGCGCCGAGCAGCAGCCCGGCCACGTCGAAGCGGCGGGCGGCGCCCGGGTCGCGGGACTCCGGGACGTGCCGGGCGGCGACCCAGAGGACGAGCGCGGCGACCGGCACGTTGATCAGGAACAGGTAGCGCCAGCTGCCGATCTCCAGCAGCCAGCCGCCGAGGAACGGCCCGAGCGCGCCGCCGATGCCGCCGAGCCCGGACCAGGCGCCGATGGCCTTGGCCCGATCTTCCGGGGCGAAGGACGCCTCCAGGATGGCGAGCGCACCGGGGGTGAGCAGCGCGCCGCCGATGCCTTGCAGGACCCGGGCCGCGATCAGCAGCTCGATGTTCGGCGCGAGGCCGCAGAGCAGCGACGCGAGCGCGAACCAGGCGACGCCGGCCATGAAGATTCGTTTGCGGCCGAACCGGTCACCGAGTGACCCGCCGACCAGGATCAGCGAGGCGAGCGAGAGGGCGTATCCGTTGATCGTCCACTGCAGGCCGGCGGCGGACGCGCCGAGACTCCGGCCCAGCTCGGGGAGAGCCAGGTTGACCACGGTGGCGTCGACGAACGCCAGGCTGGAGCCGAGCACGGTGGCCAGCAACACCAGGCGTCCGGCGGGGGTGCCGTACCGAACCGGATTCATGCGGCGACCCTACGCCGCACCAGGTGTCGGTCAGGTGTCAGGCCGAATGGCGGATCCGGACGTCCTCGCATCGGGTGATCGGTGCCGGTGTGGTGACGTGCCGGGCGGCGGCCAGGGCGGCGCGGGAGGCGATCGCCGAGCGGATCGTCCCGGTGCCGGGCCGGCGCAGCAGATCGCCGAGCCGGGCCACCAACTCGTCCCGGGCGAACGGTTTGCACAGGTAGTCGTCGGCGCCGGCGTGCAGCGCGTCGGTGATCCGGTCGCGGTGCACGTCCGCGCTGACCACCATGATCGGTAACGATTCCACGGCGGGATCGCTGCGGATCCGGCGGCACAGCTCGAGGCCGGAAATGCCGGGCATGCGCACGTCGATCAGGGCGGCGTCCACCCCACCCTGGGCCAGTACCTCCAGCGCGCCGCCGGCGTCCTCGGCGGTGACGATCCGGTAGCCGAAACGCCGCAGCGCGAGCGAGAGAAGATCACGGTGGTCGACCTCGTCGTCGGCGATCAGAACGGTGAACACGCGGACCTCCAGAGGTCGGGCAGCGACGTGCCTACTCCTGTTCGGCAACGGGGTGGAACCACTGAGGCCCGATGAGGTCGAATGAGCCGGGAGGGCCAATGATCAGACCGGCACGTGAGGCAGACATTCCGGCAATGCAGCGGATCGAGGTCGACGCCGGGCAGATGTTCCTGGTCCTGAGCATGGACGCGGTCGCCGGTGACGAGCCGTTCTCCGCCGACGAGCTCCGGGAGTACGTGACCGCCGGCCGTGCCTGGGTCGCCGACGACGAGGAGGGGCGGCCCATCGCGTACGCGCTGGTGAAGTGGGCCGATCGCACAGCACACCTGGAGCAGGTCTCGGTCGATCCGGTCGCCGCCGGTCGAAGGCTCGGCGCGGCTCTGGTCGAGCGGGCCGTGACCTGGGCCCGGGACCACGGTTCACCGGCGCTGACCCTCACCACGTTCGCCGATGTCCCGTGGAACGCGCCCTACTACGAACGTCTCGGCTTCCGCCGGCTCGCCGACGCCGAGGTCACGCCGGAGTTGCGGGCGATCCGGGCCGAGGAGGCCGCGCACGGGCTGGACGTCTGGCCCCGTCTCGCCATGCGCCGCGACCTCTGACCCGGCATAGGGTGGGGTGATGCGTGCTGCCGTCTTCTCCGAGCCCGGTCCCGCCTCCGACGTTCTCGAGATCGTCGACCGTGACCTGCCGCTGGCCGGCGCGGACGAGGTCCGGGTGCGGATCGTGCTCTCGGGGGTGAACCCGACCGACACCGGTACGCGCGCCGGTCGTGGCGTGCCCGACGGCGTCGCCCCGCCTCGCGTGCCGAATCAGGACGGTTCCGGGGTCGTCGACGCGCTCGGTGAGGGGGTGAACGATCTGGAGCCGGGCGACCGGGTCTGGGTGTGGGACGCCGCTTACGCCCGGGCTGACGGCACCGCCCAGGAATATGTCGTGCTGCCCCGCCGCCAGGTGGTCCGGATGAACGACGACATCCCGTTCGAGGTGGGCGCGGCCCTGGGCATTCCGGCGCTGACCGCGCACCGCTGCCTGACCGTGGCCAGCGACGGCCCGGCGCGGCTGGGGCCGGGTGCGCTCGCGGGCCGGACGGTGCTGGTCGCCGGTGGTGCGGGTGCGGTCGGTAACGCGGCGATCCAGCTCGCCAAGTGGGCCGGCGCGACCGTCCTGACGACGGTCAGCAGCAAGGAGAAGGCGGAACTGGCGAGCGCGGCCGGCGCCGACGTGGTGATCGATTACCGCGAGGAGGATGTGGCGGCGCGGATCCGCGAGGTCAGCAAGACCGGCCCGCACCTGATCGCCGAGGTCGACACCGGGAATCTCGAGCTCGACCTGGAAGTGCTCGCGCCCGCCGGCAACATCGCGATCTACGTGGCCGGCGAGGTGCGGGTGCCGTTCTTCACGGCGAATCTGAAGAACGCCAGCCTGGATTTCGTGCTGACGTACACGACGACGCCGGAAGAGAAGGAGAACGCGGTGGCCGCCGTCGCCGAGGCGGTGAACGCGGGTGCCTTCCGGGTCGGCGAGGAGCACGGCCTGCCGATTGTCCGTTTTCCGCTGGACGGGGTGGCGCGGGCACACGAGGCCGTCGAGAATCACGCCGTCGGCAAGGTGGTCATCGACGTGACCGCACCCTGGTAGTCGGGTTAACCCTACTGCCGGGTGGGCGGTCCGCAGGATCGGTTCGGAGGGCTCCGATGCCTAGCGTGGAGGACATGACAATCTCGTACGCCGGTGCTCCGGCCACCTCCTCCGCCGCCCCGGCCCGGCGTTACCTGCGTCAGCTGGGTGTCGACACGCAGTATGTGCTGCTCGGCTTCCCGCTCGGATTGATCACCCTGGTCCTGTGCATCACCGGTCTCCTGACCGGCATCGGCACCGCGATCATCTGGATCGGTCTGCCGCTGCTGGCCGGCTCGCTCGCCATGTCCCGCGGGTTCGCCTACCTGGAGCGGCTGCGGATCGGCCCGGTGCTGCGCCGGCGCATCCCGCATCCGCATTACCGGGCGTCGAAGTCGCAGAGTTGGATCGGCAAGATGTTCAGCCCGCTCGCCGACGGTCAGTCCTGGCTGGACCTGGTGCACGGCATCTTCCGTTTCATCCCGAGCACGATTTCCTTCTCGTTCGTCTTCGTCTGGTGGACCGGAGTGCTGAGCGGCCTCACCTACGCCGCGTGGGACTGGGCCCTGCCGCACACGCCGGACAACCAGGAGCTGCCCGAGCTGCTCGGCTTCCAGGACACCGCGTTCGTCCGGATCTCGTTCTACCTGATCATGGGCCTGTTCTTCGCGATCACGCTGATCCCGGTGGTCCGCGGCGCGGCGCTGCTCGAGGCGCAGTTCGCCCGGGGTCTGCTCAGCGGGGTGGACGAGCTGCGCCAGCAGGTGGCCGACGCGAACGCCGCCCGGGACACCGCGCTGGGTCAGAAGGCGGCCGCCGTCTCGGCCGAGGCGACCGCGCTGCGCAAACTGGAGCGCGACATCCACGACGGTCCGCAGCAGCGGCTGGTCCGGCTCGCGATGGATCTGGGCCGCGCCGAGCAGCAGTTCGCCACCGATCCTGAGCTGGCCCGGGCCACGGTCGCCGAGGCGATCAGCCAGACCCGGGAGACGCTGGACGAGCTGCGCGCCCTGTCTCGGGGGATCGCCCCGCCGATCCTGGTCGACCGTGGTCTGCAGGCGGCGCTGACCGCGCTGGCCGGCCGCTGCACCGTCCCGGTGGACCTGGACGCCCCGGTCTTCGAGCGGCTGAACCCGGCGGTCGAGTCGACGGCGTACTTCGTGGTCGCCGAGGCCCTGACGAACGTCGCCAAGCACAGCCACGCCAGTGAGGTGCAGGTCAGCGTGCAGCGGATCGCCACCGGCCTGCTGGTCACCGTCGCCGACGACGGGGTGGGCGGCGCGAGCCTGGCCAAGGGGCACGGCCTGGCCGGCCTCGACGACCGGGTCAAGGCGGCCGGCGGGGTGCTGGCCGTCGAGAGTGCGGAGGGTGAGGGAACCCGCCTGACAGCAGCACTGCCGCTCTGACAGAGTGGCCGCATGCGGGTGGTGATTGCCGACGATGCGGTGCTGTTGCGAGAGGGCCTGGTTCGCCTGGTCGAGGAGAACGGGCATACCGTTGTCGCGGCCGTGGGGGACGGGCCCTCCCTGGTGGAAGCGATCAAGGAGCATCGTCCGGACGTCTCCATCGTGGACGTCCGGATGCCGCCGTCCCACACCGACGAGGGCCTGCGGGCCGCGGTCGAGGCCCGGGGTGCCGTCCCGGGCACGCCGATCCTGGTGCTCTCCCAATATGTCGAGGTCTCCTACGCGGACGACTTGCTGGCCGATCGCCGTGGGGCGGTCGGCTATCTGTTGAAGGACCGGGTTGCGCTGGTCGCCGACTTCCTGGACGGTCTGCGCCGGGTCGCCGAGGGCGGCACGGTGCTCGACCCCGAGGTGGTCGGCCAGCTGCTGGTCCGGCGCCGGCGTGACGATCCGCTGCGCAGTCTGACCCCGCGTGAGCGCGAGGTGCTGGGCCTGATGGCCGAGGGCATGTCGAACACCGCGGTGGCCCGCAAGATGGTGGTGACCGAGGGCGCGGTGGAGAAGCACGTCCGGAACATCTTCACCAAGCTCGGCCTCCACCAGGACGAGGAGCAGCACCGACGCGTCCTGGCAGTGCTGGCCTACCTCCAGACGTAGGGTTATCCCCACCCCGATTCGGGGGCTCGCCTGATTCAACCAAGTCACTGCGATCCATAGCGTTCTCAGGCATGGAGCACAGGGGGAAAGTCAAGGGAATCGCGCCTCGCGTCGCGATCTGGAGCGCCCGCCACCGGGCACTCGCGATCCTGGGTTGGATCGCTTTCGTGGCCGCCGCCACCGTTCTCAGTGGTGTGCTGGGCAGCCTTGCCGCGACCAACGCCGAGCAGGGCAACGGTGACTCCGGCCGGGCCGAGAGGATCGTCGAGGGGGCGGGCTTCCCGGTGCGGCCGGCGGGCGAGATGGTGCTGATCCAGGACCGGTCCGGCGCCGATCGGGCCGCCGCGAGCACCGAGATCACGACGGCGCTGTCCGGGCTGGGCGACGTCACCGGGGTGCAGGAGCCGATCCAGTCGCCGGACAACCGGTCGACCCTGATCACCTTCGACCTCAAGGGTGACCCGGAGACCGCGAAGGACCGGGTCGGCCCGGCACTCGACGCGGTGGCCGAGGTGCGGGCCACGCACCCTGAGCTGTTCATCGCCGAGGGCGGTGACGCCAGCGGCGACAAGCTGATCGGGGACGAGCTCGACGAAGGGCTCGCCCGGCTGTCGATGCTCTCGATCCCGGTCACGCTCGGCATCCTGCTGGTGGCGTTCGGCGCGGTGGTGGCCGCGCTGCTCCCGGTCGGCCTGGCCGTGACCGCGGTGATCGCGGCGATCGGCCTGATGGCCGCGTTCAGCCGCCTGGCGCCGACGGTCGACGCCACCTCGCACGTGATGCTGCTGGTCGGGCTTGCCGTCGGCGTCGACTACTGCCTGTTCTACATTCGCCGCGAGCGGGACGAGCGCCGCAACGGCGCCGATCCGGAGCGGGCGCTGATGATCGCCGCGCAGACCTCCGGCCGGTCGATCTGGGTTTCCGGCCTCACCGTGATCGTGGCGATGGCCGGCATGTTCCTCACGCACGACACCACGTTCGTCAGCTTCGGGCTGGGCACCATCCTGGTGGTCACCACCGCGGTGCTGGGTTCCCTGACGGTGCTCCCGGCCCTGTTGTCGGCTCTCGGCGACCGGGTCGACGCCATCAAGATCCCGGGGCTCTACCGGCGTCGCAGCGACGGCCGGTTCTGGGGCGGGCTGCTCCGGGTCGTGCTGGCCCGGCCGCTGATCTCGGTGCTGGTCGCGGTGGCGGCACTGGGCGCGCTGGCGGCCCCGGCACTGGACCTGAAGACCAAGGCCGAAGGCATCGACGACCTGCCGCACGACGCGCCGATCGTCCAGGCGTACAAGGCGATCGGTGAGGCGTTCCCGAGCAAGACCACGCCGGCCCGGGTGGTCGTGCAGAGTGGCACGGTCAAGAGCGCGGAGTTCCAGCAGGCGCTGACGAAGTTCCGCGCCGAGGCGAAGGCCGGCGGACAGCTCGTCGAGCCGATCGACGTCGAGATCAACCCCGGCGGTACGGTCGCGGTCGTCTCGGTCGGCCTTCCAGGCAAGGGCGACGACAGTACGGCGATGGCCGCCCTCGACACGCTCCGCGGCCGCATCGTCCCCGCCACGTTCGGCGCGCTGCCCGGCACGACCGCCCTGGTCTCCGGCGAGACGGCGTCGAACGCCGACTTCAACGAGCAGCTCGACGAGAGCCTGCCCTGGGTGTTCGGCTTCGTGCTGGGCCTGGCGTTCCTGCTCCTGCTGGTGTCGTTCCGCTCGGTCGTGGTCGCGATCACCGGGGTCGTGCTCAATCTGCTCTCGGTCGCCGCCGCCTACGGCATGCTCGTCTACGTCTTCCAGTACGGGCACTTCGAGAAGCAGCTCGACTTCGTCTCCAGCGGCGGGATCACCAACTGGATGCCGCTGTTCCTGTTCGTGATCCTGTTCGGCCTGTCCATGGATTACCACGTCTTCGTGCTCAGCCGGATCCGGGAGGGCTACGACCGGGGTCTGAGCACCCGGGAGGCGGTTCGTGAGGGCATCGGCCGGACGGCCGGCGTGATCACCAGCGCGGCCGTGGTGATGGTCGCGGTGTTCTCGCTCTTCGCGACGCTCCCGCTGAACTCGACGAAGCAGCTGGGCGTCGGGCTGGCGGCGGCGGTGCTGCTGGACGCCACGATCGTCCGGGCGGTGCTGCTGCCGGCCGTGATGGCGATGCTGGGCCGGGCGAACTGGTGGCTCCCGAGCTGGCTGCGGTGGCTGCCGGAGATCGCTCACGACGTGGAGCCGGTCGTCGAGCCGGTGGAGGCGCGACGTCCGCTGATCCCGGTCGGCTGAGGTCAGCGGCCCGGTCCGGGTGCGATGCGCACCCGGACTGCACGGCTTTCGGCGTACGCACATCGGGGGTTGATCTTCATGCGGTCGCCAGGGCCCGGGTTTCCACCGCGCAAGATCGTCGCCTACAGTGGACTCTGAAACCGCTCAGGCACAGGTCAACGGGCATTTACATCGCCTGTTTCAGGTCGTTTCATGCGATTGGTGGATCTGTCCCAAGCGCCCGGAACCGGCCGGGGAGGACGCCGCCACGTCCCCCCGGCCGCCCGCGCGATAGCGTGACCGCACATGGATCTCGACGTGGACCGCCGCGGCGTGGCCGCCGTCGCTGCCGGTGGGGTGCTCGGCGCGCTGGCCCGCTACGGCGTCGGTGTCGCCTGGCCGCACGCGCCGGCGGAGTTTCCGTGGGCGACGTGGTCGATCAACGTCTCCGGGTGTTTCCTGATCGGCGTGCTCTACACCGCGCTCGCCCAATTCCGCCCCGAGAGCAGGCTGACCAGGCTTTTCCTCGGTACGGGCGTGCTCGGCGGGTACACGACGTTCTCGACCGCGGAGGTCGACCTGCAGCGCGGGGCGCCGGTGATCTACCTGGCGGCGACGATCGTGGGCGCGTTGCTCGCGGTCTGGGCCGGTAGCGCCCTCGTCTCGGTGGGAGCAAAAACGGGGGAGAAAACGGGGGAGCGAGCGTGACCGTGCTGATGGTGGCTCTCGGTGCGGCGATCGGCGCACCCCTGCGCTACCTCACCGACCGTTACGTCCAGACGCGCTACGGCACCGGCTTCCCGTGGGGCACCCTCGCGGTCAACGTCGTGGGGTCGTTCGTGCTCGGCCTGTTGCTCGGCCTGCGACTCTCCCCGGCGCTGACCGCGCTGCTCGGGACCGGTTTCTGTGGGGCGTTGACGACGTATTCGACGTTCTCCTGGGAGACGCTGACCTTCGCCCGTCGCGGGGAGCAGGCCAAGGCTTTCGCCTATGCGCTGGTCAGCGTCCTGGCCGGCCTCGGCGCGGCCACCCTGGGTGCGATCCTGGCCGACCCGGGCTGGTTCTCCGGGGTGCCTCGACACGGTTGAAGCACCCCGGCGAACCAGCCCGGACCGGGACCGGTCAGCCCTCCGAGGCCGGCGAGGCACCAGGCGCGGGAGACACCTCGGATGCGGGCGACGCGGCGGAGACGGGCGAGGCGACGGACGCGGAGGACGCGACGGGCGTGGACGACGCGACGGACGTGGATGCTCCGATGGACGTGGATGCTCCGACGGACGTGCGCGAGGCGTCGGACGCGGGTGACGCGAGGGGCGAAGTTGTCGACGACAGCAGGTCGTCCATCGCGGCCGTGGTCAGCGGCTCCGCGAAGTAGTACCCCTGCCCCAGCTCGCAGTTGCCGTCGGCGAGTTCGCTGAGCTGCGCGACATGTTCGATCCCCTCGGCGATCGTGGAGAGCTGCAGCGCCTGCCCGAGCTGGATGATCCCGAGGGTGAGCGCCGCCGCGGCCGGCATGTCGCCGATGTCGTCGACGAACGACTTGTCGATCTTGATGATGTCGACGGGGAAGTTCCGGAGGTACGCCAGCGAGGAGTACCCGGTCCCGAAGTCGTCGATGGCCAGCCGCACCCCGAGCGCCTTGACCTCGTGCAGCCGTCGTAGCGTCTCCGGCCGGTGGTCCACCAGCAGCGACTCGGTCAGCTCGATGATCAGGCACTTCGCCGGCAGCCCGCTGTCCTCCAGCGCCGACGCGACGAGCACCGGCAGGTCGGCGCGTTCCAGCTGGACCGCGGAGAGGTTCACGCTCACGGTGAGCGGCGTGTCGGCGTCACGGTCCGCGTTCCACCGGGCGGCCTGGCGGCAGGCCTCGCGCAGGACCCATTCGCCGATCGGCACGATCATCCCGGTTTCCTCGGCCAGCGGGATGAACTCCATCGGCGGGATCATGCCGCGTTCCGGGTGCTGCCAGCGCACGAGCGCCTCCAGCCCGGAGATCTCCTGGGTGCGCAGCCGCACGATCGGCTGGAACCGCAGCTCGAACTCGTGCCGCAGCACCGCTCGGCGCAGGTCGGCCTCCATTTCGAGGTGCTTCTGGAAGGAGGCGCGCATCTCCGGCTCGAAGACGGCCAGCTGGTCCTTGCCCTGCTTCTTCGCCTCGAAGACGGCCAGGTCGGCCCGGACGAGCAGGTCGTCGGCGTCGGTGCTGCCGGCTTCGGCGTACGCGACGCCGACGCTGCAGCTCGCGTAGACCTCCCGCCCGTCCAGCTCGAACGGCTCCCGTAGCGCGGCCACGATCCGCCGCGCGACCGGGACGGCCATCTCCAGGCCGGCGACGTTCGGCAGCAGGACGGCGAATTCGTCCCCGCCGAGCCGGGCCGCGGTGTCTCCGCCGCGCAGGCATTCGCGCAGTCGTTCGGCCACCGCGGTCAGCAGCCGGTCACCGATCGCGTGCCCGAGCGAGTCGTTGACCACCTTGAAGCGGTCCAGGTCGACCAGAAGCGCGGCGACTCCGCTGGATCCGGTGGTGGCCAGCGCGTTCTCCATCCGGGTGGTGAAGAGCGAGCGGTTGGCCAGGCCGGTCAGCGAGTCGTGGAACGCGTGGTTCATCTCGCCCAGCGTGCGGGCGTCGGTGATGGCCAGGCTGACGTGTTCGGCGAACGCCTGCAGGACTTCCTGCGACTGGCGGTCCCATTCCCGTAAGGCCTGGAACGTTCCCACGAACAGTGCCCCGACCACGACGCCGTCCTCGTGCACCGGCACCGCCATGACGCTGCGCAGCTGCGCACGGACGATCTCCGGCACCGCGATCGGCGAGTTCGCGTAGTCGTCGACGGCGACCAGTTCGTTGCCCATCATCGCGAGCCCGGCCACACCGAGCGAGGCGACCGGCATCGACTGCATGCGCTGGATGCCTTCGTCGGTGACGCCCCGGCTGGCGAACAGGCTGGTCCGGCTCGGGTCGTCGACGTCGAGCACGGTGAGCCCGGCCAGTTCGACACCGAGCAGTTCGGACGCGCCCGCGGTGATCTGGTCGAGGATCCGGCGCAGCGGTTCGCGCCGGGCGATCGCCCGCTGCACCGCGCTGAGCTCGTCGAAGAGCCGCTGACGACGCTGCAGCGAGTTGATCAGGGTCTCGTTCTCGGCGGCTTGGCGGCGTTCCATCTCGATCAGGTGCAGTGCTTGCAGGCTCAGTTCGAGCACGCGGGCCATGCCGCGCAGCAGGCACACCTCTTCCAGGGTGAACGGCGTCTCCCGGCCGAGCAGCAGCACACCCGGCGCGACCCCGCCCAGGGGGGCCAGGGTCACCGCGTAGCTGCGGGCGTCGATCTGGACGGTGGTGCGGTGGCCGGCGGCGATCTCGGTCAGGGCGTACACCGGGATCCGCTCGACCGGCAGCCCGACCGCCGCCACCACGCCGCCGTCGACCATCAGGACCGCTAGGTCGGCGTCGAGCGCGCGTACCGCGCATTCGACGGCAGCGTGCTGGGCGGCAGCCTCATCGGGCCGATCGGCTACGACGGCGAGGAACTCCGTCAGTTGCTGGGTGGCGAGCACAACGTTGCTGTCGGCTACCGCCGAGCCCAGTTGAGGAATTGCAACCTGGTAGCGGGAGGGGTGTGCCAATCTGGTCACGACCAGTCATTGTATCGTCACGCATGGTTGTCAAAGTCCGCTTCGGTGCGCCTGAATAGAGTCCGTGGCCACCCCTGAGGAACCTCCACATACGGCGCCGGCCGGGCTTGCTCGCGGTCGCCTCGGCGCCGGCAACGTGGCGTTCATCGGCGTGGCCGCCGCGGTCCCGGCTGCCACGGTGGTCCTGGTGATCCCGCCGGTTCTGGCCGCCGGGGCCGGACCGCTGGCCGCACTCTCCGTCGTCGCCGTCGCGGTGGTGCTGTTCCTTTTCGGTACGCCGTACGCCGCCATGATCCGTCGCACCCCGAGCGCCGGAGCGGCCTATCCACAGGTGGCTCGCGGCCTCGGACGCCCCGCCGCGCTGATCGCCGCCTGGCTCGCGCTCGCCGGTTACCACGCCATCCAGTTCGGCCTCTACGCACTCGCCGGTCAGGCCGCGGCACCTCTGTTGCACAGTTTTTTCGGGGTGACCGCGCCGTGGTGGGCAGTGGCGGCCGGCTGCTGGGCGGTGGTCGCGCTCGGCGGCCTGCTGCGGGCCGAGTTCGCCGCCGCGGCGATCGCGGTCCTGGCCGTCGTCGAGGCCGCGGTGCTCGCGGGTCTGGCCGGTGCGTTCGTGGTGCGACCGGCCGGGGGACGGATCACGACCAGTACGTTCCTGCCCACCGAGTTGTCCGCGATTGATCGTCCGCTGCTCGGCCTGCTGCTGGCCGTGGCGGTGCTGGCGTTCGCCGGCTTCGAGACCACCGCCGCCTACTCCGAGGAGGCCCGGGATCCGCACCGCACCGCCGGTCGCGGGGCCCGGGTGACGATCGTGCTGCTCACCCTCCTGCTCGCCGGGGTCACCTGGAGCATGATCGTGGCCGCTGGTCCACGCGGGGTCGCCGGCCGGGCCGCCGCGCGGGGCCCGGAGCTGCTCTTCACCCTGGCCGACGAGAGGCTCGCCCCGTGGGCCGTCACGACCGGCCGGTTGGCGCTGCTCACCGGCCTGCTCGGGGGGATCCTGGCGGTGCACCAGGCGGTGGCCCGCTGCCTGTTCGCGCTCGGACGGGAACGGGTCCTTCCGGCCGTACTGGGGAATGTGTCGGAGCGGACCCGCGCGCCGCGCGCCGCCTCCCTGACCCAGACGCTCGTCGCGGGGGCCGCGCTGCTCGGAGCGGCCCTGGCCGGGGCGGGATCGTCGGCCCGGACCGCTCGCTGGCTGACCGTGGGCGGCAGCCTCGCCGTTCTGGTGTTGTTGCTGCTCACCGCGGTGGCCGCGCTCCTGCACCTGAACCGGGTCCCGGGGCGGGAGGGGGTGTGGAGCCGGTTCGCCGCGCCGGTGCTGTCCGCGGTGGCTCTGGGGGTGCTGCTCTACCTGGCCTGCCTCAACCTGCCGGAGCTGCTGGGTGTGCCGTCCGGGTCGCCGTGGCCGGCGGTGGTCTTCGGCGGACTCGCCGGATGCCTGGTGACCGGTTCGGTTCATGCGCTGGCGCTGCGGTCGGTGCGGCCGGTGCGGTACGCGGGCATCGGCCTGGGCGGCACCGCGGTGGTGATCACGCCGGTGAGCCCTCCGCCGCGGCCGGTTCCCGAGGAGGCCGACCCGGTCGAGGCGGTCAAGGTTCCGCGGCAACGCGTGCCCGGTGCCCACCGCCCCGAGCGCGTACACCCGGAAGGCTGAACCGGATCAGTCCGGCTCGGCCGCCAGCGGGACGGCGCTGCCGCGGACCAGCCCGAGCTGCACCGGCTGACGCGACAGCATCCCGTCCAGCACCCAGTCGGCCGCCACCCGGATCCGGTTCCCGGGCATCGACATCAGGTGGTAACCCCGGGTCACCGCCTTGGCCGCGGCCCCGCCGAGCGGGACCCCGAACGGATCCGCCGCCGCCGACCAGCCACCGAGGTCCACCACGAAGCCGAGATCGCGATGCCGGTAGGGCCGCCGCCGCCCGTGCCCGTAGGACGCCGCGACGTTGCCGGCGACCAGCCGCCCCTGCCGCACCGCGTGCTGCGCCGTCATCCCGGTCAGCGCCCCCGGGTGCAGCACGTCGGGCACGGCCGCGGCGTCCCCGCACGCGAAGACGTCCGGCCGGCCGGGCACGTTGAGGAACTCGTCCACGATCAGCCGCCCGTCCCGGGTGGCCAGGCCCAGGCCGGCCACCAGCGGCTCCGGACGCACCCCGACGCACCAGACCAGGGTCTTCGTGGGCACGCGCTCGCCGTTGGAGAGCCGCACCGCGTCCGGGCCCGCGTTCGACACGCCGGTGCCGGTCAGCACGCGCACGCCGCGATGGCGGAGAACTTCCGCGGCCGTACGGGAAAGCCGGGGGTCAAGCGTCGGAAGCAGTCGATCCGCGGTGTCCAGGATCAGCCACCGTGGCGACAGCGACTTCCCGGCGGTCAGCGCCGCGGTGAACAGCGAACCCTGCGCGGCGACCTCGGTCCCGGTGTATCCGGCGCCCGCCACGACGAACGTGCACCGGGCCTGACGTTCCACCGGATCGTCGGACTGGGCGGCCAGCTCGATCTGCCGGGTCAGGTGGTCGCGGAGGTAGAGCGCCTCGGCGATGCCCCGGAAGCCGTGAGCATATTCGGTCACGCCCGGCACCGGCAGCAGCTTGTTGACGCTGCCCAGGGCGAGCACCAGCCGGTGATATCCGACGACGCCGCGCTTGCCCTCCGGGTCGGCCCATTCGACGGTACGGGCGTCCAGGTCGAACGAGCCGGCATGCCCCAGCAGCACCCGCACCCCGGGCAGTGCCAGCGGCACCGAGATCCGCCGCGGTTCCAGCAGGCCGGTCGCGACCTCGGGCAGCAGCGGCAGGTACAGGAAGTAGTCGGTCGGATTCAGCAGGACGATCTCGGCCCGGCCCCGGGCGATACGTGCCAAGCGCCGGGCCGCGGTGTATCCCGCGAAGCCGGCCCCGACGATGACGATCCGTGGACGTGGCATGCGAAACAGCCTGCCACCGGCGCAAACGTGCATGGCGAAGTTGCCGGAAGTGGCACGATCGGAGGTGATGACCGCGACCGGCGCTCCGGCGACGGCCACGCCGGCGACCGGCCCACCGCGACGGTGGCGTCGGGGACCGCTGGTGGCCGCCGTGATGACAGTTGTGCTCGGCGCTGAGCTGATCCTCGGCTGGCCCGCCCTGCGGGAAGCGTTCGCGCAGCTCCGGGCCCCGCACTGGGGCTGGGTGGGCGCGGCGCTGGCGGCCGAGATCGTGTCGATGGGCACCTACGCGCGGATGCAACGGGCCCTGCTGCGCGGCGCCGGGACCAAGGTCAGCGTGCGCCGCCACGTCGCCATGGCCTACGCCGCGCATTCACTGAGCGTGACGCTGCCGGGCGGGCCGGTCTTCTCCACGAGTTTCAACTTCCGGCAGATGCGACGGTACGGCGTTTCTCCCGCCGAAGCCTCCTGGTGCATCGCCCTGAGCGGGGTTCTCTCCACGGGCGCCCTGATCCTGGTCGGTTCCGTCGGCGGGCTGCTGGCCCGCAACACCGGCAGCTGGCGCTCGCTGGCCGGATACGCGGCCGGGGCGATCGCGGTGACGGCCGCCGTCCGTCTCCTCGCCGGGCATCCGCTGTGGCTGGAGCGGCCGGTCCGGGCCCTGCTCGGCAGCGTCAACCGGGTCCGCCGGCGCCCGCCGGAACACGGTGCCGACCGGCTGTTCGGTTTCGTCACCCAGTTGCGGGCGATCCGGGTGCATCCCGTGCACTTCGCCGTGGCGGTGCTGCTGGCCTGCGCCAACTGGCTGTTCGACGCGCTGTGCCTGTGGGTGTGCTGCGTGGCCGTGGGTGCGGATCGGATCACTCCGGTGCACCTGCTGATCGCGTACTGCGCCGGGATGGCCGCCGCGAGCGTGCCGGTGGTTCCCGGCGGCCTCGGTGTCGTCGACGCGGCCCTCGTGCTCGGCCTGATCGCGGGTGGTCTGACCAGTGCCGGGGCGGTTGCGGCGGTGGTCCTCTACCGGGTGATCAGCTTCGGGTTCATCATCGGCGCGGGCTGGCTGGTGTGGCTGTTGCTGAGGCGCCGGGCCCGGAAGATCCCGGAACCGCGGGCGTGAGGGGGCCCAGAGCCCTTCCCGTCGGCGCCGGGTGGCAAGATCGTCCACCGTGATCGTTGATGCCGATTTATCCGATACGCAGAGCGTGGCGGGGATGCCGGTGAGTAATCCGGATCTCGTGGAGGTACACCGGTGAGGGCGGTCATCGTCGCGGCAGCGGTCGCATTCATCGTCTCGCTGCTCACCACCCCGGTGGCGATCCGGGTCTTCAGCGCGCTCAAGGCCGGGCAGCCGATCCGATCCCTCGGACTCGCCTCGAACGAGGGCAAGAAGGGCACCCCGCCGATGGGTGGCGTGGCGTTCATCCTGGCGACCCTCGTCGCCTACGTCGCCGGGCACTTCGCGCTGACGACGTTGCCCGACCGGCAGATCGCCCAGGAGAAGCCGACCATGACCGCCCTGGTCCTGCTCGGCCTGTTCGTCTTCTGCGGCGCCGTCGGCTTCGTCGACGACCTGCTCAAGGTCCGCAAGCGCAACTCCGACGGCCTGTCGGCCAGGGGCAAACTGCTCGGCCAGGCGATCATCAGCGCCGGGCTCGGCGTCGTCGCGCTCTACGCGACCAGCACCAACGGCCAGACCGTGATCAGCGAGCACATCTCGTTCATCCGGGACGTCAGCTGGCTGGATGTCGGCAAGGTCGGCGCGGTGATGGCGTTCGTCTTCGTGATCACTGCGATGTCGAACGGCGTGAACCTGACCGACGGCCTTGACGGCCTGGCCACCGGCGCGTCGACCCTGGTGCTCGGCGCGTACGCGCTGATCGGGTACTGGCAGTACCGGCACTGGTGCGCCGACGAGACGTACGCTCGCGGGGCTGCGTACTGCTACGAGGTCCGTGATCCCCTGGAGATCGCCATGATCGCCGCGGCGGCCGCCGCGGCCTGCGTGGGCTTCCTGTGGTGGAACACCTCCCCAGCGCGGATCTTCATGGGCGACGTGGGCGCGCTCGGGCTGGGCGCCCTGATCGGCGGCCTTGCGGTGGCCACCCACACCACGCTGCTGTCGATCCTGATCGGCGGGCTCTTCGTCATCATCACGGTGACCTGGGTGATCCAGATCGTCTCGTACCGGACCACGGGTAAACGGGTCTTCCGGATGGTGCCGCTGCATCACCACTTCGAGCTGGCCGGGTGGAGTGAGGTCAACATCGTGGTCCGGTTCTGGACCATCGCCGGGGTCTGTGTGGCGGTCGGCCTGGGCGTGTTCTACTCGGACTTCTTGACTGCCGTCGGATAGGGCGCCGGTCAGGTGCGCTCCTCGGGGCGCACCGGCGCCTCGTTCCCCTTGCGCCCGAACAGCTTCCACCCGCGCTTCTTCTTCTCCACCACGGGCACCGCGACCCCGTTGAGGATGTCCAGGCGCTGCCGGGCCACCGGGTTGTTCGGCTCCAGCCGCAGGGACGTCGTCAACGCCTGCCGGGCCTGGTCGACGTGGCCGAGCGCGGCCAGCGCCACCCCGTGCGTGAAGTAGTAGTGGGCCTCGTTCGGATCCAGGCCGATCGCCGTACGCGCGGCCTGTTCCGCGTCCGCGAGCTGGCGGTCGGCGGCGAGCAGCGCCCACGCCACCCGGTCGTGCCAGAGCGGATTCTTCGGTTCGACGATGACGGCGCGGTAGGCCATCGACATCGCCTCGTCGTGCTTGCTCTGCAGGGTGAGGGCCCGGCTGGCGATCGCGAGCGGCCGCGGGTCCTCGGGGGCCAGCTCGATCGCCCTGTGCGCGGCGGCCAGTGCCGGTTCCACCTGGTCCAAGGCAAGCCGGACGCGGGCCATCAGGATCCAGCCGGCCGGGGTCTGCGGGTTGCCGGCCAGGACCGGTTCCAGCATGCCGGCGGCCTCGGCCGGCTGCATGTTCTCGAAGAGCGCGGCGGCCCGGGCGATCGCCATGTCGGTCGGATCGGCGAAGGCGCGCTCGGCCACGCCCGGGTAGGGGTTGGGCGCGACGGCCGCGGGCGGGGGAAATGCGGCGTTGGGGACCAGGTCAGTCATCGGGCCGCTCCGGGTAACCAGGGGACAGGGCTCACAAGGGTCACTTCGGCACCCGACGGTGATTTATTAGCTGAAGCGCTTCTAGGTCCGGGGGACCATCGACGTCAGCAGCCGGACCGCGAACCCGGCCAGACTCGCCACCCCGAGCAGGACCGGCAGCCATCCGGCCGGCGCCACGGTCGCGAAGAGCAGCAGGGCGAGGGTCAAGGCCGCGGCCGAACTCGCGGCCCGCTGCCGGCCGACCACCTCCTTGAGGTACGACCGCAGCACCCGATCGAGCCGGGCGAGAAAGTAACCGGCGTACCCCACAGGAGCCAGGGCGGCCGTCGCGGCCAGCGCCCGGGCCCACCCGGCCGAGTCGTCCGAGACCCGCCAGCCCAGGTAGGCGAAGACCACCATGATGATCGCGGTGTAGACCAGGAACTGCCGCAGCGCCGCGTCGAGCAGGTGACGGCTCGCCTCCTGCCGTGGGTCCGCCCGCAGCGCCGCGACCAGCCCGGTCACGCCGCGGGCGAGCCGGCTCAGCGCGAACGGATTGCGGTGCACCACGTCGAAGGCGGCCAGCTCGTGCCGGGCGACCGCGTTGTCCGGGGCGAGTCGCAGCGCGTCCCGCAGTGCCTGCTGCGCCCGGTCGGGCAGGTTGAGCTGCTTCATCACCATCGCGTAGGTGATCCGGAAGTCGGCCTCGTCCGGGTCGAGCCGCACCGCCTCGCGGGCCGCGTGCTCCGCCTCGACCGAGCGTTGCCCCTGCTCCAGCAGAGCCCAGGCGAGCCGGTTGTGCCGGTACGGGTTGTCGGCCTGCCGGGCCACCGCGGCCTGCGCCATGGCGATCGCCTCGTCGTGCCGGCCGAGCGCGGTCAGCGTCCGGCTGAGCGCGGTGAGCGCCTCGGCCGACCCGGGCGCGTGCTGCACGGCCCGCGCCGCCACCTCGTGCGCCAGCTCGGGCTTCTCCAGCGCGAGCTGCGCGTGGGTCATCAGGACGAGCGCGGTGACGTGGTCCGGCTCGGCGGCCAGCACCGGGCCGAGCAGGTCGGCGGCCGCGCCGGCCTCGCCGCGCTGCAGCTGGATGCGGGCCAGAGCGATCGGCTGGCTCACGCGTGCCCGCCCGGCTGCCACCCGGCCGAGTGCGCCCGGTCGTGCGGCTCCTCGGCGGGGACGGTGGCGTAGGCGCGGACCGGGAAGCTGCCGAACCCGGCGATCCGCGGCGGCACGGCGGTGAACCGGGCGCCGTGCACCGGCAGCACGGCCAGGTTGGTGAGGTGCTCGACGATCGGGATCCCGGCCGCCAGCAGCAGGCTGTGCGCCGGCCGCTCGCCCCGGGCCGGCGCCGCGATGTCGTCGATGTTCACCGCGTCGATGCCGACCACGGCCGCGCCCCGGTCGACCAGGTCCTGCGCGCCCTCCCGGGTGAGGTAGGGCGCGTCGGTCACGTACTCCTTCGTGGCCCAGTGCCGGTCACCGCCGGTGTGCAGCAGCACCGCCCGGCCGGCCACGTCGACCCCGGCCAGCGTCTCGGCGGTCACCCCGCGGGGGCCGCCGATCGCGTGGACCACCACGGCCGGGACCTCGGCGAGCCGTTCCAGCGGCAGGCCGGCCAGGTCGGTGCCGTCGGGGTAACGGTGGAACGGGCTGTCCACGTACGTCCCGGTGTTGCCGACCATGGTGATCCGGTCGATGACGAACTCCGTGCCGGGCGCGTACCGGTCGCGCGACTCGGAGCGGGTCAGGTGCTGACGCAGCTGCGGGGCGGGCAGGCCCGGACAGGTGGTCAACCCGTCCCGGATGACGTGGCTGAGCTCGACGAAACGCGTACGGGAGATCGGTCTTTGATGGGGAACGTGCGGCTCACCGAAGACCCGCACGCCGCTCAGCCGCGCCCGCTCGACCGGGCGCGGCGCGAGCAGATCGACGAGACGCGCGGTGATCTCCGCCTCGGTGACGTCGGCGTGCGGGACATCCACCTGGAACCGCCGTGCGTTCAGGTCACCCCCGTCGGCGAAGGTGACCTCGGCGTCGAACTCGGCCCGGTACCGCAACACAGCGCCACCTCTTCCAGGAGCCGCAAGGATCAGGACAGGCCGATCACGCCCTCGACGATCAGCCAGATGCCGAAGATAGCGAACAACGCCGCCGCGCCCCACTTGATGATGTGCTCGGGCAGGTGACGTCCGAGCAACCGGCCGACGACGATGGCGAGCGCGTCGGCGGCGACCATGCCGAGCGTCGAGCCGATCCAGACACCGAACCAGCCGTGCTGGGTGGCCAGCGTGATCGTCGCCAGCATGGTCTTGTCACCCAGCTCGGCCAGGAAGAACGCCCCGCCGACGGCGAGCATCGCGGAACCGGTGGAGCGTTCCGCCTTGCTCTTCTCGTCGTCGGTCAGCTTGTCGCCGCGCAGGGTCCAGGCACCGAAGACGAGGAACGCGACACCGGCGATCAGCGAGATCCAGTCGGTGGGGATGGCGGCGCCCAGGCCGTACCCGATGCCGACCGAGACCAGGTGGACCAGGGCGGTGGCGGCGGTGATGCCGAGCAGGGTCGGCACGAGCTTGAAGCGCGTGGCGAACGTCATCGCCATGAGCTGGGACTTGTCGCCGAGCTCGGCGACGAAGATGACCGCGAAGCTGATGCCCAGCGCGGCGAGGGTAGCTGACACGAAATTACTCCCGGTTGACGACGACCGGGGGTTGGGCGCAGGGCGACCTCGACCCGGCCGTCACGAATGAACAGCCTGGTCGAAGGTCTCGCTCGCCTCCGGAATCGAGGCCGCGCGGCCGGACACCCCGAGAGGCGTCAGTATGTCGACCGCGACATTGGGAGCTACTCCCCTTCGCGTGAAAGAGCATAGCCGACCTGCGGCCCGGCCCGGTGGAGAGCTTCGCCACCGAGCCGGATCCTCAGCGGAATCAGCGGCCGATCAGCCGCTGCAGCCGCAACCGGTCGAGCAGCTCACCCGAGCGCCTCAGCAGCGGCTGCCCCGGGCTCGGCTGCGCCAGCGGCTTGCACTGCTTGTCGGAGTGGATCCCGGCGACCCGCGGCGGCAGCGCCCCGGTGGCCAGGTAATTCGCGATCGTGTCGTCGACACAGGCGTTGCCGAAGAGCGATCCGGCGTGCGTGGTGCCGCCGACGCCCTCGACCAGCACCGAGCGGGGGAAGAGCTTACGAACCTCAAGACTTCCGCTGTACGGCGTAGCCGCGTCCAGTGTCTCGCTGAGCAGCAGCACCGGCGGAACCTTGGCCCCGTTCACCCGGATCGGTTGTCCGGCCGGTGCGGCCCAGCTCCGGCACGGCGCGTTGTACCAGGCGTTGCCCCACGTCTCGAACGGCGCCAGGTGGTACACCTTCCAGTTCTGCTGCGACCAGGTCGCCCACTCCTTCGGCCAGGGCGCGTCGGTGCACTGCACGGCCAGGTAGACCGCGTAGTTGTTGTCCGATCCCGGAGTCTGCGGATTGTTCTCGTCGTAGAGTGACTTGAGCCCGGCCGGGTCCTTCTTGGTGACCCAGCTGGAGAACGCGCGGGCGACCTTCTCCCAGCCGAAGACGTAGTACCCGGGCTGCAGGAAGACATCGGTCAGCTCGGCCGGGCCGATCACGCCGCCGGCCGGCTTCGCGGTCAGCGCGCTGAGCTGCTGGTAGTAGAGCTTCTCGACGGCCGGGCCGGTCCGGCCGAGGTGGTAGACGGCGTCGTGCTCGGCGATCCACGCGAAGTAGATCTTGATGTTGCGGTCGAACGCGATGTCCTGATCCAGGTTCGACTGGTACCAGATGTGGGTCGGGTTGACGTTGCCGTCCAGGACCATCCGCCGCACCCGCTCCGGGAAGAGCGTGGCGTAGACCTGGCCCAGGTACGTGCCGTACGAGAAGCCGTAGAAGTTGATCTGCTCGACGCCGAGCGCCTTGCGGATGCTCTCGATGTCCCGGACCGAGTCCTCGGTGCGCATGTGCCGGAGCAGCGGGCCGCCGGCCTTGGCGCAGTCCGCCGCGTACCGCCTGGTCCGGGCGTGCCAGGCGGCCTCGAGGGCTGGGGTGCTGGGCACGTAGACCGGCCGGTTGTACCCGGTGTAGTCGGCGTCGCAGGTCAGCTTCGGCTTGCTGGCGCCGACCCCGCGCGGGTCGAACCCGATCCAGTCGTAGGCATCCCCGGCGTCCTTGGGCACCTTCGTCCCGAGCGCCGCCATGCCGCGCCCGGCGCCGCCCGGGCCGCCCGGGTTGACCAGTACCACGCCCTGGTAACGGGCGTCCGGGACGGTGTGCCGGACCCGGGCGAGGGCCAGCTGGATCTTGGTGCCGTCCGGTTTCGTGTAGTCCATCGGCACCGCGACCGAGCCGCACTCCGCGCCCTGGGCTTTCAGGGACACCTCGGCGCAGGGGGTCCACGCGATGGCCGCCGGCGCCCGGCTCGGCGTGCCCGGCGGAGGAGCGGCCGCTGCGGGGGTGATCGCGGTGCCGATCGCACCGAGCGCGACCACGGTGGCGGCCGCCCAGATTCTCTTCATGCCTCGCCCTTCGGTGTCCGATTCGCCCCATATGGTGAGGCTTTCTCGGGCGCTTTCCACCCCTCCACGCCGAGGCGGTCACCGAACGGGGTGGAATCAGACGGAACGGGGGGTGCGCTGGGCGACCAGGGCCACCAGGCCCAGGGCGGAGACGATTCCGGCGTACCAGAGGGCGACCGTGTGCAGGCCCAGGTGGTTGGCGGCCTGACCGGCGATCACGGCGGGGATGCTGAAGGCCGCGTACGAGATGGTCAGCGCCACCGCCAGCAACTCGCCCCGCTCGTGCGGCTCGGCGATCCGGGCCAGCGTGCTGAACGAGGCCAGCGCCGCCGCCCCGAAGCCGACCCCGGAGACGATCGAGCCGATCGTGGCCGCCGCCAGGCTCTTGGCGATCAGCCCGGTCACGCCGAGCGCGCCGCCGGCGAGCAGGCCGGCCCCGGCGACGGTCAGCACCCGCGGCGTCGCGACCTTGCGCAGCAGGAACGAGGTGATCGCACCGGCGCCGCAGACCAGCGCCACCACCAGGCCGCCGGCCAGGTGATCGGTGATGCCGAAGGTGGCCGCCGCGACGGACGGGCCGAGGGACATGTAGAGGCCACCCAGCGCCCAGCTCGCCGCGATGATCGGGATCAGCGCGAACAGGTCGCCGCGCAGCCGGGCCGGCACGCCGAGCCGCCACTTCAGCGAGGCGGTCGCGCCCGGACGGCGTTGCGAGGTCTCCGGCATCCGGGCCACGGCCAGGCCGGCGATCACCATGCCGACCAGCAGCAACGCGTAGACCAGGTGGGTCGGGAACGGCGCCCACTCCACCAGCGCGCCGCAGCCGAACGCGCCGAGACCCAGCCCGGCGACCGGGGCGATGCCGCTTATCAGGCCGGCCCGGCCGGGCGCGTGCGCCGGGTTCAGGTCGATCAGGGCGGCGCCCAGCGTGCTCAGCGCGGCGCCGGTCGCGACGCCCTGCACGATCCGGGCGATCAGCAGCGCGGTCACGTTGCCGGCGCTCAGGAAGAGCGTGAGCGCGACCGCCTCCAGCAGGATCGCGCCGGCCAGCACCGGGCGGCGGCCGACGTAGTCGGAGAGGGCGCCCAGGGTGAGCAGGGTGGCGATCAGCGCGACCACGTAGACCGCGAAGACCACCGTCAGCATCGCCGGGGAGAAGCCCCAGAGGTGCTGGTAGACGACGTAGAGCGGGCTCGGGACGGCAGAGGCCGCGGCGAACGTCACCAGGATGGCGGCGATCGCGGTGAAGGCCGCGTTCCGGCTCAGGCGGGCCGGCGCGGCGGCTTCTACGAGGACTGTCATGTGGGTTCCCCCAGTGATTGAACAGACAGGTCTGTCTGGTCGCTGGCTCTGACACTAGACAGACCTGTCTGTTAACGTCAAACCCATGTCCGTCACGTCACCCCGCAAATCGGCCCGCGAGCGCCTCCTGGCCGCCGCGGACGAGCTCTTCTACGCCGAGGGCGTGCACACCGTCGGCATCGACCGGGTGATCGAGCACGCCGGGGTCGCCAAGGCCTCGCTCTACTCGTGCTTCGGCAACAAGGACGGGCTGGTCCGGGCATATCTGCAGGGCCGGCACGACCAGCGCCGCAAGCGCATCCTGGGTCGGATCGAGCAGCACGACGACCCGCGCGACCGCCTGCTCGCCGTTTTCGACTCGCTCGCCGACTCGGTGGCCAAGCCGGAGTTCCGGGGCTGCGCCTTCTACAACGCCAGCGCCGAGTCCGAGCCGGACAGCGCCGCCGCCGAGGAGTCGGCGGCCAGCCGCGCCTGGACGCGTAGCCTGCTGACCGACCTCGCCCGTGACGCCGGCGCCCCCGACCCGGCCGGCCTCGCCGCCCAGCTGGTCCTCCTCTACGACGGCGCGATGGTCGGAGCCCGCCAGGACCGGGACCCGTCCACCGGTCGCACCGCCCGTGCGGTCGCCGCCGTCCTGCTGACCGCCGCCCTTCAGGATCAACCCCGTTCCGCCGTACGCCCGTGAACCGCACCCCCAAGCCCTGACATCCGTCCGAGCGGGAGTTGTGGCTGTTCAGGACACGGGACGGACGCCATGGCCGTACCGGAAACGGGGTCGGAACGCGAAACGGCGCGACCTTTGTGGGTCGCGCCGTTTCGCGTCGAGGGTCAGTCCCGGGCCGGCGACTCGTCGAGGGGTTCGGGGACGCGGGTGGCGGCGAGCAGCGGCTGCGCCTCGGCGAGTTCGGCGCTCAGTTGCGCCTCGTGAGCGACCAGGTCAGCCGAGGCCGCGCCGGCCGGACCGGCGGCGGTGATCTCCGAGGCCTCCGGGGAAGCCGCGGCGAGGGAGGGCTTGGCGCGGATCAGGGAGGCGGCGGCGCCGAGGATCGCCATGCCGATCGCCATCCAGAAGACGATCACCAGGCCGTCGTGGAACGGGTCGGCGATCAGCCGCGGGAAGAACTCCAGGCCGGTCAGGTTGTGGGCATTCTCGGCCGGCAGCGCCCCGAGCACCTGCGGCCCGAGCAGCTCCTGGATCGGGTTGTAGCCGAGGAACGCGGCGAACAGCGTCCCGACCGGCGGCAGCTGCGCGGCCTGCGCGGCGACGCCGGCCGGTACGCCCTGCGCCGTCAGCCCGGCGTTGAGGCTGGCCGGCAGCGAGTCGGCGAGCCCGGCCACCATCAGCGAGAAGAACACGCCGATGGAGAGCACCTGCCCGGCGTTCATGAAGGTGGCCCGCATGCCGGACGCGGCGCCGCGCATGTCGGCCGGGACGGTCGACATCAGCAGGGAGGTGTTCGGCGCGGAGAACAAGCCGCCGCCCAGCCCGTTGATGAAGATCAGGATCGCGAAGACCGGGTAGCTGAAGTCGCCGGGCACGAGCAGCAGCCCGGCGAAGGAGACCGCCATGACCAGCAGGCCGCCGGCCGCGAACGGGCGGGCGCCGAACCGGTCGGAGAGGAACCCGGAGAGCGGCCCGGCGGCCAGGAAGCCGACGGTCAGCGGGACGAGGTAGATGCCGGCCCAGAGCGGCGTCCGCTCGTAGTCGTAGCCGTGCAGCGGCAGCCAGATCCCCTGCAGCCAGATGATCAGCATGAACTGCAGGCCGCCGCGGGCCACGCTGGCCAGCAGGTTCGCCACGTTGCCGCCGGTGAACGCGGCGTTGCGGAACAGCTTGAGCGGGAACATCGGCTCGGCCACCCGGGTCTCGATGATCCCGAAGATCACCAGGACGGCCGCGCCGCCGATCAGCCCGGTCAGCACCCACGGGTTGGTCCAGCCCTGGGTGTGCCCGCCGTAGGGCTGGATGCCGTAGGTGATGCCGACCAGCACCGCGGTGAGCCCGACCGCGAACGTCAGGTTGCCCCACCAGTCGATCTTCGCCTGGCGGCGGACGCCGGTGTCGTGCAGCGACCGGTACGCCCAGACCGCGCCGACGATGCCGAGCGGGATGTTGACCCAGAAGACCGAGCGCCAGTCCCACTCGGCGAGCACCCCACCGGCGACCAGGCCGATGAACGAGCCGGCCAGCGCGGAGACGATGTTGACGCCGAGCGCCATGCCGCGCTGCTCGGGCGGGAACGCGTCGGTGATGATCGCGGCCGAGTTCGCCATCAGCATCGCGCCGCCGATGGCCTGCGCGACGCGCCAGCCGATCAGCCAGATCGCGCCGCCGCTGCCGGTGAACGGGTCCACGGACAGGATGATCGAGACGAGCGCGAAGATCGCGAAGCCGGCGTTGTAGATCTTGACGCGGCCGTACATGTCGCCGAGCCGGCCGAGCGTCACCACCAGCACCGCGGTGACCAGCATGTAGCCCATCAGCATCCAGAGCAGGTAGCTGACGTTGCCCGGAGCCAGCGGGTTGATCTCGATGCCCTTGAAGATGGCGGGCAGCGAGATCAGCACGATCGATGAGTTGATCGTCGCCAGCAGGTTGCCGAGCGTGGTGTTGGAGAGCGCGACCCACTTGTAGCGCGGATGGTCTACGGCAAGCATGCGATCAGTCCTTCGTGAGCAGGTGATTCAGCCGGTCCAGAGCCGGCAGGGCGGCCGTGATCGCCGCCCGGTCGTCCGCCGGCAACTGGCGCAGCACCTCCGAGAGCGCCTCGGCGCGACCCGCCCGGCGCCGGGCGACGGCCTCGCGCCCGGTGCCGGTGATGCCGACGACCACCGCCCGGCCGTCGGCCGGGTCACTGCTGCGGGTCGCGAGCCCGTCCCGTTCCAGGCGGGTGACCAGTTGGGTCATCGCCGGCTGGGTCACCCCCTCGGGGGCGTGCAGCTCGCAGAGCCGGTACGGTCCCGATCGTTCGAGGCGGGCCAGCGTGGAAGCCGCCGTGAGGCTGAGCTCGCCGCGGGGTGTGATGCGCCGCAGACCTGCATAGAGATGTTCGAAAGCGGTCGCGATGGCCGCGTCCTCGTCGGGGATCCGCACAGCCAATTTATATCATCACCTTATACAAGGTGGTTATGGAGCGCGGCCGACTTCCACTCCGACGCGCGACCCCCGAATTCCCGCGGGACGCCGGGAAGCCTGGGACCATGCGACACATGGACGAGTTCTGGCTCCACCCGCGGCTGGGGACGGCAACTCGGGGCGGCCGGGCGCCGCGGCACTACCTGATCGCGCTCCAGCACGCCGTGCACACCCTCGACGCGGACCCACGCTGGCAGCAGTGGTGGACCCGGACCGGGTACCGGGGGTGCCAGCTCGGCATCGTCACCGAGGGGGTCGACCACCTGCGGCCCAGCGCCGACATCCGGCACGCCGGCGACCAGCTGCGCGCCAACTTCACCTGCGCGCTCCCGTCGGACTGCTCGGACCAGGAGCTGATGCGCCGCGCGGTGACCGAGGTGCGGACCATGTTCGAGGTGATCCGGGAAGCGATGGCGCTGCCCGCCCTGCCGCCCGACCCGGAGCCGGCACCCCCGCCGAGCTGCGCCGACGACATGACGGTGACCGAACGGGCGCTCACCTCGGTGCCGCGCGAGCTGGAGCAGCAGGGCTACCTGACCCTCACCCAGGTGCAGAACTTCTTCGGCTGAGGCTGCCGTGCTGCCGCCCCCGCCCGTGCCCGCCTTCGTCGCCCGGTACGACTTCAACGCCCCGTCCGCGACCCAGGACGACTCCGGATTCGGGCACACCCTGCGGGTCGTCGCGGGTCACGGCGGCCGGATCCGCCCGGTGGTCCACGGCGCCGGTGCCGCGGTCGCGTTCCCGCCCCGCTGCGATCGGATCATCTGCCCGCACGTGGCGTTGCAGAGCGCCCGCAGCGCGGATCTCAACCCGGGGCGGCGCGACCTCGCGTACGGCGCGGACGTGCTGCTCGCCCCGAACCAGACCAGCAAGGGCCAGAACGTCGTGCAGAAGGGTTACTCGAAGACCAGCAGCCAGTACAAGCTGCAGATCGACGGCCTCGACGGGCAGCCGAGTTGCGTACTGGTGGACGAGCGCCGGCCCGGCATCCGGATGGTCCGCAGCTCGGTGACCGCCGCCGACGGGCGCTGGCACGCGGTGCGCTGCCAGCGGTCGGGCCCGAGCTTCGAGATCTACGTCGACGGCGTGCTGCGCGGGCGCACCCGGATCCCGGCGGACCTGTCGGTGGCCAACAACTGGCCGCTGAGCATCGGCGGTAAGGGCGCCTACTTCGACAATGACCAGTTCAACGGCGCTTTGGACAACGTCTGGATCCGCATCGGCTGACGGGCTGTGATCGGCTGACTCCCCAAAGACTGCCAAGGGGTTTCTTCGATGCTCCGCAGGCCTGCCGGACCGGCGAATATTTCCCCAGTTGATCGCCGGCCACCACCTGGGGGATTCCGAAAATGTTCACTCGCACCGTCGTCATCGCCGCCGCCGCTACCGCCCTCTTCGCCCTGACCGCCTGCGACAAGGCGTCCAGCGACACCACCGCCGCCGCTCCGGCCACCACCAAGGCCGGCACCGCGCCGAGCGCCCCGGCGGCGACCAAGCCGGCCACCACCAAGCCGGCCACCGAGTCGACCACCACGAAGCCGGTCGCCACCAAGCCTAAATCCGGCTGCCCGGTCACCGCCGCCACGCTGCAGGGCGTGGCCGACTTCCCGGCCGGCTGGAAGGTCGACGCGGCCAGCCTGAAGTGCAAGGACAACTGGGCCGTGGCCGGGATGATCGCCCCGACCCCCGAGCAGCAGGGCGACGGCCAGGTCTTCTTCGCCTACGACGCCAAGTCCGGCAAGTGGTCGAAGAAGGGCGAGGGCAGCAGCGTCGACTGCGGTTCCGGCAGCAGCATGAACGTCCCGGCCAGCACCGGCTTCTGCGGCTGAGGACTCAACTGGCCAGCGCGGTGATCAGCTTGCCGTCGGGGGTGTCGCCGGACAACTCCCAGGCGAAGACACCGCCCAGGGACTGGCTCCTCGCGTAGATCACCTTCCCGCGGATGGTGTCCGGGGTGTCGTACGACCACCACTGGGCACCACATCGGGCGATCGCCGTCCCGCCCACCGTCCCGGTCGGCGGGCAGCGCCCGGCCAGAACCTTGTAGTCCTCCAGGCCCTTCTCGTACTTCCCGGGCGCCGGCCCGGTCGCCGTCGCGCCCGGGGTCGCACTGCGCACCCCGGTCCACCCGCGGCCGTAGAACCCGACCCCGAACAGCAGCTTCGCCGACGGAACGCCCTGCCTCAGCAACTGGCTGACGGTCGCCTCGGTGGTCGCCCCGGGCCGCGGGATCCCCGGGTACGCGCTCAACGGCGAATGCGGCGCGGTCTTCGCGTCGGCGTTCCCCGCCCCGAAGTAGTCGTAGGTCATCGCCCCGAGCCAGTCGACCTGGGCGGCCGCGGCGGAGAGGTCGACCGCCTCGAGCTTCTTCACGTCGCCGGGCACAGCCGCGGTGACCAGCGCGTCCTTCCCGAACGCGGTCCGCAGCGCCGCGAGCACCTTGGCCAGCCCCTCCCGCCCGCTGCGATCGCACTGCTGGCCGCAGGCGTTCGGGTACTCCCAGTCGACGTCGATACCGTCGAACAGCCCGGCCCAGCGCGGATCCTTCAGCAGGTCGTGGCAGGACTTGGCGAACGCGGCCGGGTCCTTGGCGGCGGCGGTGAACCCGGCCGAGCCGTTCCAGCCGCCGAACGACCAGAGGATCTTCAGCTTCGGGTGGGCGCCCTTGAGCTTCCAGAGCTGCCCGAAGTTGCCACGCAGGGGAGTGGTGGTGGTGTCCGCTACGCCGTCGATGCTCTCCGCTGCGGCCACCGGCTTCTGGTACGCCGACCACGCGTCCCCGACCGCACAGCGACCCCCGTCGACCTTGCCGAAGGCGTACAGCAGATGGGTCAGCCTGTTCGCGGTGCCGCTGGTGGCCAGGTTCTTCACGCGGTAGGCGCGACCGTAGGAGCCCCACTCGGTGAAGTAACCGGCCAGCACCCGCTCGTGTGGAGGAGCCGGCTCCGGCTGCGAGGGCGAGGAGGACTGGCAGGCCGACAGGAACAGGACGAGCAGGGCGAAAGCCGCCGTACGGACACGCACCGGCACGAAGGTAGCGTGTAAAACCGCTGATCGCCCGCCATTCCCCCGTTCGGGTGCGACTGCATGTCCCACGACCGGCTGTGCCATTGTCGGATCGTGGCCCTAAGCCCTGAGGTGCGTGCCCTGCTCGCCTGGCGGCGTGTCCTGGGGCGACTGCGGGCTGTCCTGCGCAGCGCGATCACCACGTTCGTGGTGGTCACCCTGACGTTGTGGCTGATGCCCGGCGTGGCCGGCGCCGACATCCTCGACACGCTCAACCTGGTCGTCCTGGTCGCGGTGACCGGCGCGGTCCTGCGCCCGCTGCTGCTGCTCGGGATCACCGCCCTCGGCGGCTGGGGCGCCATGCTCTTCGGCGTGATCACGCAGGTCGCGGTCATGGTCATCGCCCTGCGGCTGGACCCGGCGAACCGGATTCGCGGCCTTCCGACGCTCGTCGTCGCCGCGATTCTCGCCGTGATCTTCGCCGCACTGCTGGACTGGGCGGCCGACGCCGGCAGCGACGACACGTTCGTGCGCGAGGCCCGGCGGCTGATGCGCGGGGTGCGCCGGCGGAGCACGCGCCGGGCCGGTGGCCCGTTCCTCACCCTGCGCCGCCCGCGCCCCGGCACCGAACCCGGCCTACTGGTGATCCAGCTCGACGGGGTCGCCGAGCCGGTGCTGCGCTGGGCCATCCGGGCCGGGAACCTGCCGATCCTCGGGCACTGGCTGCGTTCCGGCAGCCACAGCCTGCGCGGCTGGCACACCGGCCTGCCGTCGACCACCCCGGCGTCGCAGGCCGGCATCCTGCACGGCGCGTCCCGGCAGATCCCGGCGTTCCGCTGGTTCGAGAAGGAGACCGGCAAGATGATGGTCGCCAACCGGCCGCGCGACGCCGCGGTGATCGAGCGCCGACTCAGCGACGGCCAGGGCCTGCTTCGCGACGGCGGTGTGAGCATCGGTAACGCCTTCGGTGGTGACGCTGTCACCAACCTGCTCACGGTCAGCCACGCGGCTCTGCCCGGCCGGTCGGCGCGCGGCTGGGCGGCGTTCATGGCCTCGCCCTACGGGTTCACCCGCGCCCTCGTCCTCGGCGCGGCCGAGGTGATCACCGAGCTGCACGAGGCCCGCCTCCAGCGCCGCCGCAACGTGCAGCCGCGAGTCAGCCGCTCGGGGGCGTACCTGGCGCTGCGCCCGGCCGCCATGCTGCTGCGCGACGTGAACGTCTCGCTGATCGCCGAGCAGATGGCCCGCGGTGTCCCGGTCGTCTACTGCGACCTGGTCGACTACGACGAGGTGGCGCACCACGCCGGCCCGGCCCGCCCGGAGTCGATGCGCCAGCTGGAGAGCCTGGACCGGATGCTCGGCGTACTGGAACGCCTCTCACCCGAGGCGGCCCGGCGCTACCACCTCGTGGTGCTCTCCGACCACGGGCAGAGCCAGGGCGCCACGTTCCGCCAGCGCTACGGCGAGACGCTGGACCAGGTGGTCGAGCGCCTTACCGCCGACCCCGCCACCTGCCCCCGGGAACCGGCCGAGGAGCAGGGCAAACGCGAGCCCGATCCGGTTCCGGAGGCAGCCCCGCTGATGGTGCTCTCCTCCGGGAACCTGTCGCTGATCTACCTGACCCGGTTCACGCACCGGGTGCTGCGCGACGAGATCGAGGAGACGTACCCGCGCCTGATCGCCGGTCTGGCCGCCCATCCCGGCGTCGGACTGGTCGTCGCCGGCTCCCCCGAGGGACCGATCGCTTTCGGTCCCGGCGGGTCGCATCAGCTCCGCGACGGCGTGGTTTCAGGGCAGGACCCCCTCCTCCCGTACGGCGTGGAAGCCCGCGAGGACCTGCTGCGTCACCAGGAAGCCGCCCACCTCGGCGACCTCGTCGTGATCAGTGCCGTCGACCCGCAGACCCACGAGGTCGCCGCGTTCGAGGAACTCGTCGGCTCGCACGGCGGGTTGGGCGGCTGGCAGACCGACGCGATGCTCGTGCATCCGGCCGCGTGGCCCGTCACCGCCGAACTGAACGGCCCCGACGCCGTGCACCTTCAGCTGATCGAGTGGCTGACCATGCTCGGTCTGCGCGAGGAGCAGGCCCAGCCGTCGATCACCGCGAGCGAGCCGGTCTACGCCTCGTCACTGGAAGCGACGGGCGACGCGCTGGCTGATCGCCCAGTAGCCGGCGGGTAACACCCGGGCCAGCAGGTCGGCGGCCCGCGCCTCCCTGGTGATGACCAGGCGCGGGCGGCGCGACTGGACCGCCGCGACGATCTGCCGGGCTGCTTCCTCGGGCGGGAGCGTCAGCGCGGTCTCGTGGAACTTCCGGTTCTCGGCGGCCTGCGCGCCGTCCGCATCCGGCCCGCTGAGCCGGGCGTTCAACGCGATCCCGGTGCGCACCCCGCCCGGATGCACCACGGTCACGCCGACGCCGCGCGGCTCCAACTCGTGCCGCAGCGCCTCGGTGAACCCGCGCACCGCGTACTTGCTCGTCGCGTAGGCGACCTGACCCGGCGGGGCGATCAGGCCGAACAGGCTGGAGATGTTCACCAGGTGTGAGCCGGGCCGGGCCAGCAGCTGCGGCAGGAACGCCTTCGTCATCCGGATCACCGCGTGCAGGTTGATCTCCAGCAGCCAGTCGACGTCCTCCGGGCGATTCTGCTCGAACGTCCCCGAGAGCGTCACGCCCGCGTTGTTGACCAGCAGATCCGCGCCGCCCAGCCGGGACGAGACCTCGGCCGCGAGATCACCCCGGTCCTTTCCGTCAGCAAGATCGATCACGTACGTCGAGACGTCCGCCCCGCCCAGCTCACGAGCCAGCCCGGCGACCCGTTCCAGCCCCTCGGCGTCCCGGTCGACGAGCACCAGCGCTGCCCGCCGCCGGGCCAGCTCCAGCGTCAGGGCCGCACCGATCCCGCCGGCCGCCCCGGTGATCACGCAGGTCCGCCCCGCGAACGTGAACCGTCGCATGCGCCAAGTATCTGATAAGCGCGGCATACCGGTCACACAGGACCCGCATAGGGACGGTGGCCAGTCTCTTCGCAGCGAAGCAACCAATCGAGGAGCAAACGATGACCGCGTACGACCCCTCCGACCGCTCCGCCCGGCCTCATCCGCTCCACACCCAGGGGCCCCCGGCCGACCGGCTGCCCTCGGCCCACTCCCGCCGGCACGACCCGCACGAGTCGTTCGCCGATCTCCGGGGCCCGGCCGGTGACCCGCGCGACCCGTACGCCGGCCTGCGCGCCCCCGCCACCGACCCGCGCGACGCCCTCATCGACCTGCCCGGCGCCGACCCCCGGGATTCCCCGGGCTCCTACGGCGGGCACCGGGCCGCCGAGCACGACGTCCCCACCGCACAGTGGCAGTCCCCGGCGGGTACGCCAGGTGGCGCGCAGGCCGCCTGGCCCGATTCCCCGTCCGGGCCGGACGGCGCGCACGCTTCCTGGGACCGCCGGCCCGCTGCCGAGGACCCGGACAACAGTTGGGGTGGGGACCCCGGACGCCCCGCGGGGGAGTGGAGCAGCGGGCGCATCCCGGACTCGGTTCCGCCGTCGTGGAACGAGGCTTTCGTGTCACCCGCTCGTGCATCCGCCGCGCCGAGCCACAGCGGCACCATGGCCGGACACAGCGGCCCCGTCAGTGGACACAACAGCGCGGCCAACGGAGACAGCGGCCCCGTCGGCGGACACAACAGCGCGGCCAACGGAGACAGCGGCCCCGTCGGCGGACACAACAGCGCAGCCAACGGACACCACAGCGGCCCCCTAGGCGGACACAACGGCACCGTCGGCGGACACAGTGGTCACGGCGGCGCGGCGCCCGGGGGCTACGGCCTGGACGGGCCGACCGAGCGGGGCCGGGGCGCGCACGCCGACAGCGCACCGGCCGGCTGGGACCGAGAGGCGGAAACCGGTGACGGCCGGACCTCGTGGAACGGGCACACCAGCGTGAACGGCGCCACCGGGCTGGACGACAACACCGCCTGGGCGCAGAGCGGCGGCCGCGCGGTCGTCGACCCCGGCAACGGCTGGCCGCGCGAGAGCCCGCAGCAGGCCTGGGCCTCGGCCGCGGTGCCGCCCGCGCCGTCCGCGCCGCCCGGCGCGGTGCCGCCCGCGCCGTCCGCGCCGTCCGTCGCACCGGCGGCCCAGCCAGGTCTCCCGCTTCTCGGCGCACCGGCGGCCCAGCCAGGTCTCCCGCCTCTCGGCGCGTCGGCGGCCCAGCCGGGTACCGCGACGCCGACGGCCCCGAAGGACAGCCCGGCGCCGTGGACTCCGCCCGGCGCCGGGAACGGTGACAGCCCCGGTGGCGGCGCTCCGGGACGCAAGAGTCCGAAGATGGCCATGGTCGCGGCATTGATCGCGGCGGCTCTGGCCGGTGCGGGCGTCGGTGCCGGGGTCACCGCGGCGTTCTCGAGTGACAGCAGCACGTCCACGCCGGCAGGCATTCAGGGGCAGCCGAACGGCGGCCCGGGACAGAACGGCGCCCCGAATGGTCAGGCGCCCGACGGGCAACCCTCCGCGGCGGCGAGCGCCGGTTCTTGACCGCACCCGCGTCGGCTGGGCGACGCGAATCGAGCATTACTCGGGGGAAATAAGCAGAGATGGTCCCTGCTGTGGGCGGCAGGGACCATCTCTGTGCTTTCAGCGAGGTCGCTCCCGTGCCCACGCACGTGCAGCCGAAAAGGCGTACTGAGGAATGAAGTTGATCTGCGCCGTCAGGCGGGGTTTTCCTCGGCCGGAGTGCTGGCGGCGGCGCGGGCGCGGCGGCGGCGGATGTGCCGGACGTGCAGCGTGACGTAGAGGCCGACGGCGACCACGACGGCCCCGATCGCGAACCACTTGTAGCGGTGGGCGTGCTCCATCACCTTCACGAGGTTCGAGCCCAGCAGGTACGACACGGTGGTCCACCAGCCGACCCAGAGCGCGGCGCCGATCGCGTTGTAGAGCGTGAACTGTTTCCAGGGCATCTTGGTGATGCCCGCGATCACGCCGTTGAGCTGTCGCAACCCGTCGATGAAGCGGGCCACCACGACGATCCGGTTGCCGCGCCGGGCGAAGAACTGCTCGGCCTTCTCCAGACGCTCCGGGGTGATGAAGATGTACTTCCCCCAGCGGTGCACCGCTTTCCGGCCGCCGCGCAGGCCGATCCAGTAGCCGATGTTGTCGCCGACCACCGCGGTGATGAAACTGACCAGCGCGACCACGTAGATGTTCATCCGGCCGGTGCTGGAGTAGATCGAGGCGGCCACCATGATCGTCTGGCCGGGGGCGGGCACCCCGAAACTCTCCACGACCATCACCGCGGCGAGGGCCAAGTATCCCCAGCGGTCCAGGATCGGGGCGACGCTGTGGAGGAACCCGGGGAGCTCGGCTGAAGGTGGCATCGGCTACACGGTAGCCGCCATTGGTGACGACGGCCTCATGGACCTGTGCGGCCGAGCCGGTCGGACCTTTGCCACGAACACGGAAACGGCCCCGGCCGATTACCGACCGGGGCCGTTCGCGGAGACAGAATCAGAGGGTCTCGGAGGCGAGCTGGTTGCGCAGCTTCACCAGCGCCTTCGTCAGCAGGCGGGAGACGTGCATCTGGGAGATGCCGATCTGGTCGGCGATCTGCGACTGGGTCAGGTTGCCGTAGAAGCGCAGCGTCAGGATCCGCTGCTCCCGCTCGTCGAGCGTGGCCAGCGCCGGCCCGAGGGCGACGCGCGTCTCGGCCAGCTCGAACTCGTGGTCCTCACCGCCGAGGGTGTCACCCAGCTCGGTCGAACCGTCCGCGCTGATCGGCGTCGACAGCGACGTCGCGTTGTAGGCGCGGGCGCCCTCCAGGCCCTCCAGCACCTCTTCCTCAGTGATGCCGAGGTGGCCGGCGATGTCCGTGACCGTCGGCGACCGGCCCAGGCTGTGGGTCAGCGTGCTGTTCGCCTCGGTGATCGCGAGCCGCAGCTCCTGCAGGCGACGCGGGACCCGCACCGACCAGGTGCGGTCGCGGAAGTGCCGCTTGATCTCGCCGATGATCGTGGGGATCGCGTAGCCCGCGAAGTCGACACCACGCTCGGGGTCGAACTTGTCGACGGCCTTGATCAGACCCACCGTGGCGGTCTGGATCAGGTCGTCGGTCGGCTCGCCGCGACCCGAGTAACGGTTGGCGAGGTGACGGGCCAGCGGCAACCAGGCCTCGATGGCCCGGTCGCGCAGCGCAGCCCGGGACGGGTGCCCGGCAGGCATCGCAGCCATCGCGTTCAGCAGTTCTGCCGCGCTGTCCACAGGGCTTTCGGCACTTTTTTCCGTCGCCGGTGCGACGGTCGTCGAAGTCTCCATGACGGTCATGCGTGGTCCTCCCTGGCACCTTTCCGGAGAGCCGGTCCAATGAGTACTTGGACCCGGTCGGTCGGGCGTCCTTACCCAATAGACGGCACGGTGTAGCCACCGACCGCCGTCCGCACGTGCTTACCCGTTCGGTTGTGCTCACCTTAACCGGTTGTCCGACGAAAGACTAGCCGAAAGTATGAGTGACACTCGGCTGAGTGGTGTGAGCTGCGTCGATCTCCCTGGATTCGGCCGGGCCACCGCGTTTCTCTTGACAGCTCAGCAAGATGGACGCATGACCCCGGTGCTGGTGCGGCAGTGGACGATCGACGACGTCCACGACCTGCGGGTGCTGCGCGCCGAGCTGGGGGAGGAGATCGCGGACGCCGATCTCTTCGACCGCATCGCGGTGGTCGCCACCGAGCTGGCCACCAACGCGATGCGGCACGGCACCCCGCCGGCGACCGTCCGGCTCCTCGCCGAGCCGGGCCGGCTGATCGTCGACGTGTCGGATCGCGATCCGGTCGGCGAGCCGCAGTTCGGCCTCGAGCCCCGGCCGATGGGCGAGGGCGGATTCGGGCTCCTTCTCGTTCGCACGTTCGCCACCGACAGCGGCTGGCACCGGACCGAGCACGGGAAGCGCACCTGGGCGAGCTTCTCAGCGCTGGGATGACCAAGAGGTCCGCTCTCCGGCGCCGGCTGCTTCCTACTCTTTCTTCACCCACGCTTGGGTACGTCGTGAGCCCGCCATTCTTTTACTTTCCGAATGCGGGCGATCACAGCGTGAACAATTTCCGCATCCACCCCAGCGGTCACACCTCGCGGGCCAGCACGTTCGCCTCACCGTTCCCGGGTGGCTCGCCGACAACAGCAGTGTCGGAGTCGGGGGGTCGATTTGGCGCCGTGGGGACGGCCGGGTAATGTTCTCCGAGCCGGCAGGGAAACGGGCGAGCGGAGAGATCCGAAGCGGTCGTCCTGCCAAACCCCCAAGATCGAGCACGACGCTTCGTCGTGTAAGGTTCCGGGGGCTCGAGCGAGAAACGGTTTCACACAAATCCTCGGATTTGGCGAAACGGAATCGCGAGGGTAAAGTTGAACGAGTGCCCCGGAGGGCGGGCCGCAGGAATGCGGTTTCGGACGCGGTGTGCGGTTGTTCTTTGAGAACTCAACAGGGTGCTTTAAAAGCCAGTGCCAATTATGGCAATACCCCGGCTGATCGCTTTGGTG
>NZ_JBIRWQ010000031.1:17576-110418 GCF_044388125.1 Actinoplanes sp. NPDC020271 | reverse complement strand
TTCTGACCTCAGCTCCGGGGGGGGGGGGGGGGGGGGGGGGGCGGGGGGCCCCCCCCCCCCCGCGCCCCCGGGGGGGGGGGGGGGGGCGGGGGGCGCCCCCCCCCCCCCCCCCCCCCCCCCCCCCCCCCCCCCCCCCCCCCCGCACTGTTTCTTTCTCAGGTCCCGGCTCTTCCGGCCGATCGGCAGTGCACCAGAACCGCTACGCCCGGGAACGGCGGTGAGCATGCCACGCACGCAACGATCGGCCGCGCGCCTCGTGCTCCTGGCGTCGCTGTGGCCGGTGCTCTCGGTGGTTCTCGCCCTCGCCGGGCTCGACGGGGACGGGCCGGCCTGGGTGCTGTGGCCGTCCGCGGTCGGCGCCAGCGGGACCGCGGCGTACGCGAGCCTGATCGCCGCCCGGGCGAGCGCAGGCAGTGCCCGGCTGTTCTGGAATCGGCTGGCCGTCGCGGCCGCCGTGCTCACCGCCGGAACGGTCTCCCACGCCACGAAGACCGCGCTGGCCGGTCACCTGACTCCGATGAACCTGTTCAGCGCGGTCTGTTACGTGGGTTCGGTGGCCGGCGTCGCGTACGCGATGGTCCGTCTTCCGCACCCGCCCCGGACCTGGCGCGCGAACCTGGCGATCTGCCTGGACATCGCCACCGTCGGCGTGGCCTCGATGCTGGTCGTCTCGCACTTCCTGTGGACGTACACGCTGCCGGTTCCGACAACGGTCCCGCAGCCGCTCGGGCTGGTCACCGGCTCGGTGCTGATCATGCTGGTCACCGCGATCACCGCGGTGCTGGCCGTGATCCGGATCGGGATCACCGGCGCGGGCCCGGTGCACGGGCCGGCCCTGTGGTTCCTGGCCCCGGCCGGTCTGCTGCCCCCGGTCTCGTGGCTGCTCGCCCCGGTGGTCCGGGGCTGGCCGCACCTGAGCACCACGGCGATCGTCCTGGCCCCCATCGGCCTGATGTTCGCGCTGGCGGCGCACTCGCAGATCCGCTCGGCCGAGCAGTCGGCCCGCCGGGTGCCCGCCCGCACCGTGCGCCGGTGGCGGCGGATCAGCGTGGTTCCCTACGCCGCGGTCGCGGTCACCGTCGGCATGCTGACCTTCGTCACCCTGCACCTCGGTTTCCTGCCGCCCGGGCTGGCCGGTGGCTCGGTCGTGCTGATCACGCTCGTGGTGATCCGGCAGATCGCCGCGCTCTCCGACAACACCGTGCTGATGGACCGGCTCGAGGAGCAGGCGAACCACGACGACCTGACCGGCCTGCCGAACCGCCGGATGTTCGCCGCGGGCCTGCAGGAACGCACCGAGCCGGCCACCGTCGCGGTCGCCGACCTGGACGGTTTCGGCACGCTCAACGACCGGCTCGGCGACGAGCGCGGCGACGCGCTGCTGCGGGCCGCGGCCGGCCGGATCGCCGCCACGTTCGGGCCGGACGCGTTCGTCGCGCGGCTGCTCGGCGACGAGTTCGGGGTGCTGGTCCCGGGCGACGCCGAGCACCTGGGTGAGCAGTTGGTCCGGGCGTTCCGGCAGCCGCTGCGGGTGGACGGGCACGACCTGCTGGTGACGGTCACCGCCGGGGTGGCGGGCGGGCGCGACGAACAGGTTCCGGACCTGCTGCGCCGGGCCGAGCTGGCTCTCAAGGCGGCCAAGCGCGCCGGTGCGAACCGGTACCAGGAGCACACCGCGGAACTGGACAGCACCGCGCAGCACGACGCCGACCTGGCCGCCGCGTTGCGCCGGGGCTTGGACGCCGGGGAGTTCCACCTCGCTTACCAGCCGATCGTCGAACTTCCGGGTGGCCGCATCACCGGGGTCGAGGCTCTGGTCCGCTGGTCCCCGGCGGATGGTCCCGCGGTGTCGCCGGCCGAGTTCATCCCGGTCGCCGAGCAGACCGGGCTGATCCTCGACCTGGGCCTGTGGGTGATCGAGACGGCATGCGCGGACGCGGCCCGGTGGCAGCGTGAGCACGGCCCGCACGCGCCGCGGGTCAACATCAACGTCTCGGCGCGGCAGCTGCTCGACCCGGACCTGCCCGATCAGGTCGCCTCGACGATGGCCCGTTACCGGCTGGACCCCGACAAGATCACGCTGGAGATCACCGAGACCGCGGTCTTCGGCGGCGGCGCGGCCCTGAGCACCGTCAAGGAGCTGCGGGAACTCGGGGTCGGCGTGGCGCTGGACGATTTCGGCACCGGCCAGTCGTCACTGACGCTGCTGCGGACCTGCCCGGTGACGACGCTGAAGGTCGACAAGTCGTTCATCGACGAGCTGAACGGCACTGCCGAGCAGGAGGCGATCGCCACCTCGCTGAGCACGATCGCGGCGACGCTCGGGCTGCGCGCGGTGGCCGAGGGCGTCGAGACCTACGAGCAGGCGGTGCGGCTCGAAGCCCTCGGCTACCGGTACGCGCAGGGCTACTACTTCGCCAAACCCGGCCCGGCCGCGCTGATCGACGCGGCGCTGGAGCAGGTGAAGGTTCAGCAGTAGGTGCTCTCCTTGCCGATCACCCGGTACGGGCAGTCGGCGATCTCGGCCAGTCGCAGCGCGGCCTCCCGGTTGCGGGCGGTCTGCGTGGTGATCACGCTGCCCGGCGGGTAGAAGCCGCCGCCGGACGAGGTCTTCGGGTACATCTCGAACGTGTACGCGAAGATCTTGTACGTGCCCCACAGCCAGTCCAGCAGGTCACCGTCGGTGATGTAGAGCGCGCTCGACTGCTCGGCGGTGTAGTTGTTGGTCGCGGCCATCTGCTTGCCGAGGGTCGCCAGCGCGTTGTTGTCGTCGGTGGTCATGCCGGTCCCGGTCCTCGACGTCGTGTAACCATAGGGCCAGAGGACCAATTCGCTGTACGAGTGGAAGTCCATCACCGCCTTGATCTGTTGCACCCCGCCGACGACTCGGCTCGCCACGAAGTCGCGGACCACCTTGGTCTCGGGTGCGGAGAACGCCGACGGCCCCCGATAGGTCTCCGACGACTTGCTGCTGGAAGATCCACCACAACAACCCCAGTTGTACGAGTAGTTGCGGTTCAGGTCGGTGCCGACCGCGGTGGACCCGGAGTTCGGCTGCCGGTTCTTGCGCCACGACCGGTAACTGCCGGACGCGATGTCGTACTCGGAGCCGTCCGGGTTGACCGACGGGACGATCCAGATCTCGCGACTGTCCACGATCGTCTTGACCCGGCTGTCGGCGGCGTAGTCGTCGGTGAACTCGTGCATCAGGTACAGCGCCTGCTCGACCGTGATGTGCTCGCGCGCGTGGTGGTTCGCGTCGTAGAGCACTTCCGGCTCGGCCTCGTCGGTCGCCACGTTGTCGGAGATCTTCACGGCCACGATGTCGCGGCCCTCGTAGGACTTGCCGAGCACCCGCTTCGCGGCGATCGCCGGGTACTTGGCGACGATCGCGTTGATGTCCGTGATCATCTCGGCGTAGTTGTGGTAGGCCGCGTCGCTCGACGGGAAGTCGAGCACCCGGTTCACCGGCTCGACCGTGAAGCCCTGCCGCTGCAGTCGCCGCACCTCGGCCGGGGTGGCGGTGATCTGCACGACCGCGTGCTCGACGCTGTCGATGGCGGCGCCGGCGTGGGCGATCGCATTGCGCTGGGCGGAGGTGCGTACGTCGTAGACCTCGTACGCCCCCGATGTCTCCTCGTCGACGGCGGCGGTCGCCGGTTCCGAGGCGATCAGGGCGAGGCTGACAGCGGCGAGGGCCGCCAGGGCACGTCGTCTCATGCGCTTAAGTTCATCAACATTTGTCGATGAAGGGAACTGTCATTGCATCCCTGATGCGGATGTGATGACCCGCCCCTGGAAAAGTGGACGTTCATTCATTATTGTCGGCGGCATGCGGAACGAGACGAGTCGCTCGGCCGGACACGTGGCCCTCTTCCGGGCCCTCGAAACGGCGCGGGGGCACGACCGGGTGGTCGACGACCCGTACGCGCACAGGTTCTTGACCGGAAGTCATCGCATGGTCGCCGGGCTCGCGCGGGTGCCGGCGATCGGCCGCCGCATCGAGCGGTACCTCGACCGGCGCTGGCCGGCCGGGCCGCGCGCGTCCGCGGTCGCCCGCACGCGGCTGATCGACGACCTCACCGTGGAGGCGCTGAGCCGCGGCGCCCGGCAGGTCGTGCTGCTCGGTGCGGGCTACGACAGCCGCGCCTACCGGCTGCCCGGCATCGACCGCGCGCAGGTGTTCGAAGTCGACCGTCCGGCCACCCAGGCGACCAAGCAACGCCTCGTGCGGGGCGCCGTGCATCCGTCGAGACGCGGGCACGTCCACTTCGTACCGGTCGATCTGATCACCGGTGATCTCGCCGCCGAGCTGCGGAGAGCCGGGTTCGCGGCGCTGGAGCCGACGGTGATCGTGTGGGAGGGCGTGACGAACTACCTGACGGCCGGGGCGGTCGACGCGACCATGCGGCTCGTCGCGGCGAGCACGGCCTCCGGAAGTTCCCTGATCTTCACGTACGTCGATCGAGCGGCCCTGGACGGCGCCTTCGCCGGAGTGGACGCGTGGCACGCGGTGGTCCGCGACAGCGGCGAGCCCTGGACGTTCGGTCTCGCCCCGGCGCAGCTGCCGGCATACGTCGCCGCGCGCGACATGCGGCTGGCCCTGGACCTCTCCGCCCGTGACGCGGCCGACCGATATCTATCACCGCTGGGACGGCACGAGCCGGCCGCCGAGTTCTACCGCATCGCCCAGGCGGAGATCCTCTGATGCCCTCAGCACTCCGCTTCTTCGACCCGGAGACCCTCTGATGCCCTCAACGCTCCGCTTCTTCGACCCGGAGACCCTCTGATGCCCTCAACGCTCCGCTTCTTCGACCCGGAGGACCACTGAGATGCCCAAGGTCAGCGCGGAACACTTCGCGGCGCGCCGCCGGCAGATCCTGGAAGCGGCGGCGCGCTGCTTCGCCCGGGACGGGTTCCACCGCACGTCCATGCAGGACATCGTCCGGGAATCCGGCATCAGCGCCGGGCTCGTCTACCGGTACTTCACCGGTAAGGACGACATGATCACGGCGATCGTCACCGACTGGCACGAGCAGCGCGCGGCCCGGCTCGCCCCCGACCCGGCCCGCGCCTACCTGGACCTGCTGCGCTCGGTCAGCCGGGACGACTCCCGGCTCGGCGTCCAGGTGTGGGCCGAGGCGCTGCGCTCCCCCGCCATCCTCGCCCTGGTCAGAGCCGGTGTCGACGGTCCCCGCGAGGCGGCCGCGGCGGCGCTGGGCGGCGACGATGCGCTGGCCCGGGTCTTGGTCGCGATCTACCAGGGCCTGGTCCTGCAAACCGCCTGGGACGAGCCTGTCGACCCCGAAGCCTTCGCCGCCGCCGTCGACTCTCTCCTGGCCCGGCTGGCCCCCGGTGGTCCCTCACCCGCCCCGGAACACTCCTGACAACCAGCCGGCCAGGGCGAGCGGACCGGATCGGCGACAGCCGCCCATCACCAGCCCGAAACACCGCTGACGACCAGCCCGGCCAGGTGGACTGGTTGTCAGCGGTCTTCTCACTCGTGGTGAGGCACCCCTCACCACCGGCCGGCGAGCGCGAGCCGCGCCGGGCGTCCGGGTCGTGCCTGGTGGCGGGTCGGCACCCGCGGTCGGGCCCCGGGATCGGGGCAGCCGTGAGCGGCGGCTGGGTCAGACGGTGGCCCGGTCCCGGATGGCGTGGCCCACCTCGGCTCGCAACGCGGCGAACTCCGGGGAGCCGCGTAACTCGTCGGCGGAGACCCCGGTGCGGGGCAGGGCAATCGGCAGGTCCAGCGCGATCTGACCCGGCCGCGGTGTCAGGACCACGACGCGGCTGCCCAGGAACACCGCTTCGTCGACGCTGTGCGTGACGAAGACACAGGTCCGGCCGCTGGCCGCGCTGACCTGGCGCAGGTCGGCCTGCAACCGTTCGCGGGTCAGGGCGTCCAGCGCGGCGAACGGCTCGTCCAGCAGCAGGAGCGGGTTGTCGACGGCGAGGGCGCGGGCGATGGCGACGCGCTGCTGCTGACCGCCGGAGATCTGCCAGGTGCGCCGGGACGCCACGTCGTGCAGGCCGACCCGTTCCAGCAGTTCGTCGATCCGCTCCCGGGTGGCCGGCAGCCCCGCATAACGCAGGGCCAGCGCGAGGTTTCCCCCGACCGTCCTCCAGGGGAAGAGCCGCGGCTGCTGGAACACCAGCCCGGCGCCACGGCCGGGTTCCGGCACGGTTCCCGCCGTCACGACCGTACCCGCGGAAGGTTTTTCGAAGCCGGCGATCAGTCGCAGCAGGGTGCTCTTGCCGCAGCCGGACGCCCCGACCAGGACGAGAAACTCGCCGGCCGGCACGGTCAGGTCGACCGGCCCGATCGCGGTGACGTCCCCGTAGGAGTGCGTCACCCCGTCCATCAGGACAGCGTCGGTGGCCGGGTCAGCCGAGGACACTGGGCAAGCCCTTCACGTAGATCGACTTCTTGACCGCGTCGAGCGTCGGCACGGCGTCGATCTTCTGCTGGGATTTGAGGAACTCGGCCGCGCTGACCAGGTTGTCGGCGAGCTTGCCGACGTTGTTCCCGGTGCCGAGCCACTCGGGCGACGAGATGTCCGCCGGCTTGAGGAAGACGCCCTGCTCGAGCTGGTTGAGCGCGTCGGCGGCGGAGAGGTTGAGCTCGGCGCCGACGGCGTCGGAGGCGGCCGCCGGGTCGTCGGCGATGATGTCCAGGGCCTGTGCCTCGACTTTGCGCCACGCGTCGACGGCTTCCGGGTGCGCGTCGGCGAAGGCGGTGGAGACGACGCCCAGATCCAGGGTGGGCTTACCGGCGGTGGCCAGCTGCTTGCTGCTGATGAGGACCTTTCCGGTCTTCTTCAGCTCGTCGAGCGAGGGCAGCCAGGTGTACGCCGCGTCGAGGTCGCCCCGGGTCCACGCGGCCTGGATGTCCTGTGGCTCCAGGTCGACGATGGTCAGGTCGCTCTCCTTGAGGCCGGCCTGGGCGAGCGCGGCGAGCAGGCTGTAGTGGGCGGTCGAGGCGAACGGCGTGCCGACCTTCTTGCCCTTGAGCGAGGCGACGCCGGTGATGCCGCTGCCGTTGCGCGCGACCAGCGCCTCGTTGTCACCGGCGACGTCCAGGACGAAAGCCACCTGGTACGGAATGTTCAGCGGCGCCGAGAGCCCCCGCGCGACCGGCGACGAGCCGATGGCCGCGATGTCCAGACTCTTCGCCACGAAGGCGGTGTTGATCGACGCGCCCGAGTCGAACTTGGTCCACGTGATCTGGTAATCCGGCAGCGCCTTCTCCAGCAGCCCCTGATGCTTGACGATCAGGTCACCACTGGGAAACGCCTGGTAAGCGATCCGGATGGACTTCTTCGACGCGTCCCCTCCCCCGCTGGCGGCACCATTACCGCAGGCCGCGAGGAACAGAATCGACAAAAGCGCAATAGCCTTCTTCATCTTGCGTTTCCTTCAACTAATGCCGCGCCACGGGATCAGCCGTTCCTCGGCTACCCGCAGCAAGGCGTCGATGAGCAGGCCGGAGAGGCCGATGGTGAGGAGTCCGAGCACGACCACGTCGGTCTGCGAGTAGCGCTGGGCGTCACGGACCATGCCGCCGATGCCGGGCACACCGTTGATCGTCTCGGCGGCGACCACCGACGAGTACGCGACGCCGACCGCCAGCCGGATGCCGGTGAAGATCTCGGGCAGGGCGCTGGGCAGCACCACGTCCCGCACCGACTGCCACTTGCTCGCCCCGAGCGCACGAGCCGCCTCGACCAGGCCGGACGGCGCGCCGTGGACTGCGGCGGCGGTGGCGACGGCGACCGGCGGCAGCGCGGCGATCGAGAGCAGCCACAGCTTCGGGGTCTCGTCGATGCCGAACCAGATGATGAACAGGCTGAAGTACGCCAGCGGGGGCAGTGCCCGCACGAACGTGACCACCGGCTCGGCGACCACGCGCAGCCAGCTGACGGTGCCGAGCAGCACCCCGATGATCAGACCGCCGGCCACGCCGACGGCCGAGCCGATCAGGATCCGCCGCAGGCTGACGCCGAGGTGCTCGATGAGCAGGTGGCCGCTGTAGCCGCGGACGCCGTCGTGGACGGTCGAGGTGAGGATCAGCTGGTGCCAGACCGCGCCGGGCCCCGGGATGAACGTCGGGTTCCGCAGGGCCCGGGCGGTGATCTCCCAGAGAACGTAAAGCACCAGTAACGCGAGAAGCCGGAGGGCGACGCGGCGGCGCAGGCCACCGCCGGGCGCGAGTGCCGCTGCCGGCTTCGCGGCACGCTCCGGCGCCGGAGCGGGGGCAAGCAAGGTGGTCACGGAAAACTCCAGGCAGTGATACGCGGGAATGCCCGCTATTCCTATCGCACCGATGGGGTTAGAGGCAATACCGGCCCGGTGACGTCCCGCCAGCTGGGCTACCCGAAGCCGCAATACTGTCGTAAAACATATTCCACCGATAGGACTTGTGGGCGATGCCGCCGATTCCCTACCGTCAGCGGCGTGAGCGTCCTGTCACCACCTCGAGGCACAGGCGAGGCCGAGCCGGAAACGGCCGGCGAACTCGTCGTGGTGCCCGCCCGCCATCCCTGGCGCTGGGCCGGCACCGCCCTGGTACTGATCCTGCTCGCCCAATTCGGACACGGCCTCGCCACCAACCCCGGTTGGGACTGGCCCACCTTCACCGGCTACTTCTTCGAGAAGTCGGTGATGCAGGCCCTGCTGCTGACCATCGAGCTGACCCTGGCCGGCGCGGTGCTCGGTTTCCTCGGCGGCATCCCGCTCGCGGCGATGCGCCTGTCCCGCAACCCCGTCCTGGCCTCGGTCAGCTGGACCTACATCTGGGTGTTCCGGTCCGTGCCGCTGATCGTGCAACTGCTGTTCTGGGCCAACCTCGGCTACCTCTACGACGAGTTCCAGGTCGGCGTCCCGTTCGGGCCGGGCTGGTCGTTCAGCACGTCGAGCCTGGTCAGCGCGTTCGGCGCGGCCCTGCTGGGCCTGTCGCTGCACGAGGCCGCGTTCGCCGGCGAGATCATCCGCTCGGGCCTGCTCAGCGTCGACCAGGGCCAGCACGAGGCGGCCGCCGCACTGGGCCTGCCCCGGCAGCGGCAGTTCTTCCGGATCGTGCTGCCGCAGGCCATGCGGGCGATCCTGCCGAACGCCGCCAACCTGCTGGTCAACCTCCTGAAGAGCACGTCCGTCGTGTACGTGCTGGCGATCGGCGAGCTCTTCTACCAGGTTCAGGTGATCTACGGCCGGAACGGGCGGGTCGTGCCCCTGCTGATGGTCGCCACCGTCTGGTATGTCGTCCTCACCGCCCTGCTCTCGGTCCTGCAGTACTACGTGGAGCGCTACTTCGCCCGCGGCGCCGTCCGCACCCTGCCGCCCACCCCGTTCCAGCGTCTGAAGGCGGCGATCCGGCGATGATCGAACTGACCGGTGTGCACAAGTCCTTCGGCACTCTCGAAGTGCTGCGCGGCATCGACCTGACCGTCGCGTCGGGCACGGTCACCGTGATCCTCGGCCCGTCCGGCTCCGGCAAGTCCACCCTGCTGCGCAGCATCAACCACCTGGAGAAGATCGACCGCGGCCGGGTCCGCGTCGACGGCGAACTGATCGGTTACCGCCAGGCCGGCAACAAGCTGCACGAACTCGGCGAGCGGCAGATCCTCGAGCAGCGCGCCAAGATCGGTTTCGTCTTCCAGAACTTCAACCTCTTCCCGCACCTCACCGTCCTCGAGAACGTCGCCGAGGCGCCCATCTCGGCCCTCGGGAAGAACAAGATTGCGACGTACGAACGAGCCCGTGCCCTCCTCGACCGCGTCGGTCTCGCCGACAAGGCCGACGTGTACCCGCGCCGGCTCTCCGGCGGCCAGCAGCAGCGGGTCGCGATCGCCCGCGCGCTGGCCCTGGAGCCGCGCCTGATCCTCTTCGACGAACCCACCTCCGCCCTCGACCCCGAGCTGGTCGGTGAAGTCCTCGACGTGCTGCGGGATCTGGCCGCGGCCGGCACCACGATGATCGTGGTGACGCACGAGATCGGTTTCGCTCGCGAGGCGGCCGACACGGTGATCTTCATGGACGAGGGCCGGATCGTCGAGCAGGGACCGCCCTCCCAGGTTCTGGACGACCCCCGGCACGACAGGACGCGGACGTTCCTGTCCAAAGTCCTCAGCTGACACACGAAAATTGGAGTGCTCCGTGCGTACCAAATCGGTATTTGTCGTGGCTTTTGTGGCGGTTCTGAGCCTCACCGCTTGCGCCGCGCCCGAGGAGAAACCGGCGGCCGCGGCCGCCGGCCCATCCGCGCCGGCAGCCCCCGGCCTCAACCTCACGCCCGAGCAGAACCGGATCATCCCGGCCAAGGACGACGCCCTGGCGGCACTGGTCCCCGCGGACATCCGGGCCACCGGCAAGCTGACCATCGGCGTCGGCGCGGCCGGTTCCGGCTTCCCGCCGCTCGCGTTCACCGCCACCGACAACACGACGCTGATCGGCAACGAGCCCGACATCGGTTACGCCGTCGCCGGGCTGCTCGGCCTGGAGCCGGTCGTCGACAACACGTCGTGGGAGAACCTGTTCATCGGCCTGGACAGCGCCAGGTACAACGTCGGCATCTCCAACATCACCGTCACCGAGGAGCGCAAGGAGAAGTACGACTTCGCCACCTATCGCCTCGACAACCTGGCCTTCGTCACCAGGAAAGGCGCCGGCCCGAAGGTCACCGGCCCGGCCGACGTCGCCGGCAGGACCGTCGCGGTCAGCTCCGGCACCAACCAGGAGAAGATCCTGGTCGAGTGGAGCAAGGAGGACGAGGCGAAAGGCCTGAAGCCGGTCGACATCAAGTACTACCAGACCAACCAGGCCACCTACCTGGCCCTGGGCGCCGGGCAGATCGACGCCTACCTCGGCCCGAACCCGAGCGCCGCCTACCAGGTCGCCGTCGACCCCAAGTTCGAGATCGTCGGCACCTACTCCGGCGCCGGGGCGTCGCTGCAGGGCAAGATCGCACTGGCCACCAAGAAGGACAACGGGCTGATCAAGGCGCTCGGCGGGGCGGTCGACAAGCTGATCGCGACCGGTGACTACCAGAAGATCCTGCAGCGCTGGAACATCTCCGACGAGGCGGTGACCTCGTCCGAGATCAACCCGCCCGGCCTGCCCAAGGAGAACAAGTGACCACCTCGATCGAGGCCGATCGGGTCCTGGACAACCCGGCGTGGCTCGCCCTGCACGGTGAACACGCCAGGTTCGCCCAGGTCAACGGGCTCGCGGCGCGATACCACAGCGATGTGGCGCCGTTCCACGCGCTAGGCGACCCCGACGACCGGCAAGCCTGGAACGACCTCGACGCGTTCGTCCCGCCCGGCGAGTCGGTCATGCTGGCCGGGCTGGGCGCGCGACCCGGACCCGGCTGGGCGGTGGAACGCAGCATCGACGGCGTACAACTCGTCGACGTGTCGCTGCGCGCCGAACCCGACCCGTCGCTGGTCGTGCTGACCGCCGAGGACGTGCCGGAGATCCTCGACCTGATCGCTCGCACCCAACCCGGGCCGTACCTGCGCCGCACCGTCGAACTCGGCACCTACCTCGGCCTTCGCGACGACGGGAGACTGATCGCGATGGCCGGCGAACGACTCCACCCGCCGGGGTGGACCGAGATCAGCGCGGTCTGCACCGACGCGGCGTACCGGGGGCGCGGGCTGGCCACCCGGCTGATCCGGGCAGTGGCAGCGGGGATCCGCGCTCGGGGCGAGACACCGTTCCTGCACACCGGGGCGGCCAACGTGAGCGCGATCCGGCTGTACGAGAAGCTCGGCTTCGCGCTGCGGCGGTCGGTGGACTTCACCGCGTACCGCCGGCTCACCTGACCGGACAGTACGCGAGCAGCGCGGTGGCCCGGGTGGCTGCCGCGCTCCCGCGTTCCCGCGTTCCCACCGTGATCATGAGGGACGGACGACCGCGGTGGAGACCAGCCGGGAGCGGGGGCGCGCCGCGCGCTTGACCCGCGCCGAGCTCGCGGACTGCAACCCACGGCGGCGGCGCCCTTGACGGCGAGAACTCGCTCTACTCAGTGAGGTGTCCGCTGGTGGCCGCGCCGGACAGGACCGGCTGGGACGGGCGGTGGGCGGCCTGCTCGACGAGCACGTGCCGGCACGCCTGGACCGCGGGTGTCAACGGCCGGTCCCGATGGTGGATCACGCCGATGGGCGGATGGACCGGTGGGGCGTGCAGATGACGTACCGTAATCGATGGCCCTTGATCGTCCTCGGCGACCGACCGGGCGAGCAGGGCCACGCCCAGACCGGCCGCGACCAGGTCCCGGATGCTGTGCGGACTGTGCGTCTCGAACTGGACTTTCGGCGTGAACCCGGCGGTACGGGCGGCGTTCTCCAGGATCCAGCGCAGCCCACTGCCCTCGGGCAGGCAGACGAACGGCTCGTCGCGGAACTCGCCGAGGGTCAGCCGGCCGGAGCCGCTGAGCGGGTGGCCGACGGGGAGCGCGAGCACGAGTTGTTCGTCGGCGAGCGGCAGCGCTTCGAAGCGGGCCGGCAGGTCGGCGTGGACCGGGCCGACGACGAGGTCCAGTTCACCGTTGTCGAGCGCGCCGAGCAGGCCGGTGATCAGGCCGGATCGCAGCCGGAGGGCGAGGCCGGGGAACCGGTCGTGGAAGCGGGCGAGGGCGGCCGGCAGGTCGTAGGGGCCGAGGACGGCGGTCGCGCCGACGGTGACGCGACCGGTGACGACCGCGGTGATCTCGCCCATTTCGAGGCGGGCACCGTCGAGCTCGGCGAGGACGCGCCGGGCCCGGGCCACGAACATCTCGCCGGCCGGGGTGAGCGCGACCCGCCGGGTGGTGCGAGCGAACAGGGCCACGCCGAGTTCCGCCTCCAGGGCTCTGATCTGCGCGGAAACGGCTGACTGGGCGACGTGCAGCCGCTCGGCGGCCCGGGTGAAACCGCCGTAGCGGGCGACTGCCTCCACGTAACTGAGTTGTCGAAGCTCCACCCGTTCATCGTGCCGGACGATGAATGCCATCGGGAACGTGTCTTGGACATATCAATCCCGGAGGGCGAGGCTGGACGTATGTTTCTCCCACGAACGGGACGGATCGGGCTCGGCTGCATGGGTTTCTCCCAGGCCTACGGGCCGGCCGACGACGAACAGTCAATCCTCACGATACGGGCGGCGCTGGACCACGGGGTGAGTCTGCTCGACACCGCGATGAGTTACGGCGGCGGCCACAACGAGCGCCTCGTCGGGCAGGCCGTCGCCGGGCGCCGCGACGAGGTGGACCTGGCCACGAAGTTCGGGATCGTCCGCGGTCCGGACGGCGTGCGGCTCGACGCGCATCCCGAACGCGTCCGGACGTACTGCGAAGAGTCCTTGACGAGGCTCGGCGTGGACGTCATCGACCTGTACTACCTGCACCGGGTCGACCCCACGGTGCCGATCACGGAGACCGTCGGCGCGATGTCCGACCTGGTCAGCGCGGGTCTGGTGCGTCAGCTCGGGCTCTGCGAGGTGAGCCCGGCGCAGTTGCTGGCGGCGCGCGCCGTGCATCCGATCGCCGCCGTGCAGACGGAATGGTCGCTCGCCTGGCGCGAGCCGGAGGACGACATCGTGCCCGCGGCCCGGGCCGGTGGCGCCGCGATCGTCGCCTACAGCCCGCTCGGGCGTGGGCTGCTGACCGGCGCGTTGCCGACCGAGCCCTTCGGGCCCGGCGACTTCCGCGCCGGCGATCCCAGGTTCGCCGGGGAGACCTTGACCGCCAACCTCGCGCTTGTCGACGCGGTGAAGGACAAGGCTTCGGCGTACGGCGTGAGCACCGGACAATTGGCGCTGGCCTGGCTCCTGGCCCAGGGCGAGGACGTGGTCGCCATTCCCGGCAGCCGCCACCCGGACCGGGCGGTGTCGAACGCGGCCGCCGCGGGCCTGGTCCTCTCCCCCGCGGACGTGGACGAGCTGAACGCCGTCGCCCCGCGCACTGCCTGGCGGGGCGATCGGCGCTCGTTCGCGGCTTACCACACTGCCCGCGGTACCGGCTAACGGACCGCGCGGAACGAGGCCCGCAGCTCGGCGGCGAACAGCTCCGGCTCCTCCCAGGCGGCGAAGTGCCCGCCCCTGGCCGGCTGGTTGTAGTAGTTCACCGTCGGGTAGTACGCCGAGATCCAGCTCCTCGGCGCCTGGAACAGCTCGCCCGGGAACGCGCTGAACCCGACCGGCACGGTGATCGGCGGAAGGCTGCCGTCGCCACCGGCCGCGGGGTGATTGCTCTCCCAGTAGATGCGGCTGCCGGAGACCCCGGTGTTGGTCAGCCAGTACAGCGAGATGTTGTCCAGCACGTGGCCGCGGGTCAGGTTGCCGGTCGCCGAGCCACCCGTGAACGCCTTCGCGATCTTGGTGTAGCTGTCGGTGTCGTGGTCCAGCATCCACGCGGCCAGCGCCGACGGCGAGTCCGACAGCGCGTAGCCGATGGTCTCCGGGCGCCAGCCCTGCTCCTGCGTGTACGCGCTGCCGGTCTTCTGGAAGTCCTGCAGGGCGGCGTACGCGGTCTTCTCCTCGGCCGTGTCCTGCGGCACCGGCACACCGGCCAGCGCGAACACGAACAGGTTGAGGTGGATGGCGGCCAGACCCGGGGTCGCCAGCCGGGCCAGGGTGTCGGTGACGGCCGCGCCGACATCCCCGCCCTGCGCCACCCACCTGGGGTAGCCGAGGCGGCTCATCAACGTGCCCCACGCGCCGGCCACCCGGCCCGCGCCCCAGCCCAGCTCGGCCGGCTGCTCGGAGAACCCGTAACCCGGGATCGACGGGATCACCACGTGGAACGCGTCGGACGCCTTGCCACCGAAGCGGGTCGGGTCGGTCAGCGGGCCGATCGCGTCGATGAACTCGACGAACGACCCCGGCCAGCCGTGCGTGAGCAGCAGCGGCAGCGCGTCCTCGTGCTTCGACCGCACGTGGACGAAGTGGATGCCGAGCCCGTCGATCTCGGTGGTGAACTGCGGCAGCGCGTTGAGCTTGGCCTCGAAACGGCGCCAGTCGTACCGGGTCGCCCAGTACTTGGCGACGGCCTGGTTCGCCGCGAGCTGCACACCCTGCGAGCGGTCCCGGACCAGCTCCCGGCTCGGCCAGCGGGTCGAACCGAGCCGGTGGCGCAACTCGGTCAGCCGCGAACCCGGGATCGACACCTTGAACGGCTGGATCCTCGACGCGCCGCTCGTGCCCGTCGAGGTGGTGACGCCCGCGGCGGTGGCCGCGCCCGCCGGGGTCGCGCCCGCCGGGGCCGCGCCGAGCGCGCCGGCGACCGAAGCGGTGGTGGCCACGGCGAGGCCGGCCTTCATGACGGTACGGCGGGTGGGCCCGGAAGCGTCGGTGGTCATTGGTCTTCCCTTCGTCTTCGTTTCTCTCGAGGAGAAGACTCGTCCACACCCGGGTCCCACCGAGCCCGTGACGGCCACTGGCCGAACCCTGGTGACCCCCGGGCCCAGGGGACCGGGGTCACCGGTCACGGGTCAGCCGGCCCACTCCTTGGCGAGCAGCTCGAACGAGCGGACCCGGTCCGCGTGGTCGTGGGTGATCGTGGTGACCAGGAGTTCGTCGGCGCCGGTGACGCGGCGCAGGGTCTCCAGTTTCTCGGCGACCGTGGACGGGGAACCGACGAACTGGGTGTCGACCCGGTCGGCGACCAGCGCACGGTCCTCGTCGGTCCACTCGAACGCGGCCGCTTCGGCTTCGGTGGGGAAGGGCACCGCGCCCAGGCCGGTGCGGATGCTGCGCACCCAGTGGGCGTAGGGTGCGGCGAGCCGGCGGGCGGTGTCGTCGTCCTCGGCGACGACCACGTCGGCGGAGACCATCAGGTGCGGTTCGGCCAGGGACGCCGACGGGACGAACGCTTCCTTGTACGCGGCCGCCGCCTCCAGCACTTTCGCCGGCGCGACGTGGTAGTTCGCGGCGAACGGCAGGCCGCGGGCGCCGGCTGTGCGCGCGCTCTCCCCGCCGCTGCTGCCGAGCAGCCAGATCTGCAGGTCGGCGCCGGCGCCGGGAACCGCGGTCACCTCGTTGCCCTTGCCATCGCCGTACGGCCCGGCGAGCAGCCCTTCGATCTGGTCGAGGATCTCGTCGAGGCCGAGCGGTTCGGCTCCGGGCTGGGACAGCAGGCGGCCGGCCAGCGCGGTCCGGTCGGAGGCGAAGATCGGCGCCCAGGAGAACGGTTTCGGGATGAGCAAGCCGTCGACTGTTCGCGGCGCGCTGTCCGCGAAAGAAGACGTCAGTGCCTCCTTCTTCGCCTGACCGGATCGGCCCAGCCCCAGGTCGAAGCGACCCGGGTAGAGCGCGTCGAGCAGCCCGAACTGTTCCACGATGGAGAGCGCGGTCTGATGCCCGGTCTGCACCGCACCGGAGCCGAGCCGGATCCGGGAGGTGACCGCAGCGATCTGCCCGAGCAGCAGCGCCGGCTGCGCGGACGCGACGCCCGGGGTGAGGTGGTGCTCGGCCACCCAGTAGCGGTGGTAGCCGAAGTGTTCGGCGCTGCGCGCCAGGTCCAGGGTGCGGCGCAGCGCGTCGCCGACGTCACCGCCGGAGACGAGCGGGGCGAGGTCAAGGATCGACAGGGGTACGGGCATCGGCTCTACCGCCCTTTCCATTGGCGTAGCACGGGGGCGACCTGCTCGCCCACGGCGAACCCGTCGAAGCCGGGTTCCTCGCCGAGCACGGCGCTGTCGACCACCTCGGGCAGCCGCCGGGCCGGGCTCTTGGCCTCGTCGAAGGAGGTGATCAAAGTGAGCAGCGGGAATGTCATGCCAGCCCCAGATTTCCGCGCAACGTCGGCGACTCGTAGGAGGTGCGGAAGACGCCGCGTTCCTGCAGCAGCGGAACCACCTGGTCGACGAAGTCGTCGAGCCCGGCCGGCGTCAGGTGCGGGACCAGGATGAACCCGTCACAGGCATCGGTCTGCACGTATTCGTTGAGCAGCGAGGCGACGCGGTCCGGCGTGCCGACGAAGTTCTGGCGGCCGGTCACCTCGATGATCAGGTCCCGGATCGACAGCTTCTTCGCCTCGGCCAGCGCCCGCCACTCGTTCGCGGTCTTGAGCCGGTCGGGGAACATCCCGGCCCGCCCCTTGACGATCGTGTCGCCCTCGTCGAGCACCGGGTCCGCCGACGGCAGCGGACCTTCCGGGTCGTAGGACGACAGGTCCTGGTTCCAGAGTTGCTCCAGCAGCAGGATCGCGGTCTGCGGCGTGACCTGCTGCCGCCGGATGTAGTGCGCCTTCTCCTGCGCGTCGGCGTCGGTGTCCCCCAGCACGTAGGAGACGCCCGGGATGATCTTCAAAGAATCACGATCACGTCCGTACGCCGGGAGTCTGCCCTTGACGTCGGAATAGAACTGCTGAGCGTCGCCGAGCTCGTGATGCCGCGAGAAGATCGCATCCGCGTAGCGGGCGGCCAGCTCCCGCCCCTCGCCGGAGTCCCCGGCCTGCAGGACGACGGGCCGTCCCTGCGGGCTGCGCGGCACCCCGAACCGGCCCTTGATGTCGAACTGCGAGCTGGTGATCGTGAAGTCCCTGCCGTCGGAGTCCCACAGCGTGCGGGCGGCCTCGATGAACTCGCCGGCCCGCTTGTACCGGTCGGCGTGGTCGAGGAACCCGCCGCGGCGGAAGTTCTCGCCGAAGAACGCGCCGTGCGAGGTGACCACGTTCCACGCCGCCCGCCCACCGGAGAGGTGGTCCAGCGTCGCCAGTTGACGGGCCAGCTCGTACGGCTCGTGGAACGTCGCGTTGAGCGTGCCGGCCAGCCCGAGGTGCGTGGTGACGGCGGCCAGCGCGGTCAGGACGGTCAGCGTGTCCGGGCGCCCGACCACGTCCAGGTCGTGGATCAGTCCCCGCTGCTCGCGCAGCCGCAGCCCCTCCGCGAGGAAGAAGAAGTCGAACTTGCCCCGCTCGGCCGTACGGGCGAGGTGGTCGAACGACGAGAACTCGATCTGGCTTCCCGAGCGTGGGTCGCTCCAGACCGTCGCGTTGTTCACGCCGGGGAAGTGCGCGGCGAGGATGATCTGCTTAGGCATTCGCGGCCTCCGGGGAGTAACGGTTGACCGCCACCGGCAGGCCGAGGCGTTCACGCAGCGTGGTGGTGGTGGCGGGTTCGAACAGGCCGCGGTCCCGGAGCACCGGGACCAGGTCGCGGGTGATCGCGGTCAGGTCGGAGTGATCGCCGGGCCGCAGCCGGATCCCGGCGATCCCGGACGGCTCCCAGCCCGCGATCAGGTCGGCGAGCTGAGCGGCGGTGCCGGCGAAGACGGCCGCGTCGGAGGTGGTCGCGCCGCGCCGCCGGATCGCGGTCTCCTGGTCGGCGTCGAGGAACGCGACGATGTCGGCGAAGACCTTCTTCTCCGCGGGGAGCTGCCGGACGATCTTCGCGGCGCTGTCCACGTCGGCCGGCGTCACGAAGTAGACGTCGACGTCCAGGCGCTCCCAGACCCGGGCCTGGTGGGTGAGCGCGGCGATCACCGGCTGACCCTGCGGCGGGCGCGGCACGATCGACGGCCCCTTGACCGTGAAGTGCTCGCCGGTGAAGTCGATGTAGTGCAGCTTGTCCCGGTCGATGAACCGGCCGGTGGCGACATCGGCGATGATTGCGTCGTCCTCCCAGCTGTCCCAGAGCCGGCGCACCACCTCGACCGCGTCGGCGGCCTCGGTGAACAGGTCGTCGAAGCCGAGCGGCGCCCGCAGCCCGAGCAGGGCCGCCTCGGCCGGGTCGGACGAGACCCGCACCTGCCACCCGGCCCGCCCCTGGCTGACCCAGTCGAGCGTGGCCAGCGCGGTGGACAGGTGGAACGGCTCGGTGTGCGTGGTGGTCGCCACCGGCACCAGCCCGACATGCCGGGTCACCGGGGCGACGCGCGACGCGACCAGCACCGCGTCCGGCCCTTGCCGGCCGAACCTGTCGTCGAACGTCACGAAGTCGAGCCGGGCGTCATCGGCCCGTTCGACCGCCGCGACCCAGTCCTGCGCGGCGAACGACTGATCGTCCAGGGCGACCGCTACCTGCAATGTCATGCTGAAACCTCCAAGGTGGGCACGGCCGCCAGCAGCCGGCGTGTGTACTCGTGCTGGGGCCGCTCGAAGACTGTCGTCCCCTCCTCGACGACCTGGCCGTCGTGCATGACCAGCACCCGGTCGGCGAGATCGCGGACCACGCCCAGGTCGTGCGAGATGAACAGCAGCGCCGTCCCGTCCCGCTCGCGGATCTCGGCGAGCAGGTCGAGCACCTGCTCCTGCACCGAGACGTCGAGGGCGGAGACCGGTTCGTCGCAGATGATCAGACTCGGTCGCGGGGCGATGGCCCGGGCAATCGCGACGCGCTGCCGCTGCCCGCCCGACAGCTGCCGTGGATAGCGGTCGAGCACGTCCTCGCCGAGCCCGACCCGCTCCAGGACCGGCACGACCGACTCGCCGCGGGGCAGGGCCTCGGCGACGATGCGCCGCACGGTCCAGCGCGGGTCGAACGCCGACAGCGGGTCCTGCGCGATGAACTGCAGCCGCCGCCGCACCGGCCGCCGGGCCCGCTCGGGCACCCCACTGAACCGCTGGCCCTCGAATCGGACCTGGCCCGAGGTGGGTTCGACGAGACCGAAGAGCAGTTGCGCGACGGTCGTCTTGCCCGACCCGGACTCGCCGACCAGGCCGACGATCTCGCCGCGCCGGACCGTCACGTCGACGCCGCGGACCACGGCCCGGTCGCCGTAGACCTTGCGCAACGCGGTCGCCTCGGCCACGACCGGGCCCGGTCCGGCGCCGGCCGGGCGTCGCCGGCCGCTCGCCGCGGCGATCAACTTCTTCGTGTACGGGTGAGCAGCCCCGGACAGCAGCGTGCGCGTCGCGCCGCTCTCCACCAGCCGGCCGTCCTTCATCACCAGGACGCGGTCGGCCAGTTGCGACACCACGGCCAGGTCGTGGCTGATCAACAGCAGCGTGTCGCCCAGCGCGCGGCGCTCGGCGAGCAGTTTCAGGATCTGGGCCTGGACGGTGGCGTCCAGGGCGGTGGTGGGCTCGTCGGCGATCAGCAGCTTCGGGCCGCCGGCCAGCGCGGAGGCGATCAACGCGCGCTGCCGAAGACCACCGGAGAGCTGGTGCGGGTACTGCTTGGCGCGGCGCTCGGGCTCCGGGACGTGAACCTCTTCGAGGAGCTTGACTACTTCCTTCGTACGCTCGAATCGGGTTTTCGACGAGTGGACCCGCAGGACCTCGGCGATCTCGGCGCCGACCGTGCGCAGCGGGTCGAGCGAGACCAGGGCGTCCTGCAGGATCAGCCCGGCGAAGCCACCCCGCCGGCGCCGCCAGTCGCGGGGCGCGAACCGGCGCGTGTCCTGCCCGTCGATCTCCAGCGTCGCGGCGTCCACCCGGGCACCCGGACCGGCCAGTCCGACCAGGCTGCGGGCGGTGACGCTCTTGCCCGAGCCGGACTCGCCGACGATCGCCACGCACTCGCCGGGCTCGATGTCGAAGCTGACGCCGCGCACCGCCTCGACCGTGCGTCGGGGCAGGTGGAACGTGACCTTCAGATCCTCGACCCGGACCAGTGGAGACGTCACGCGTGCTCCCTTCCTTCGAAGCGGCGCTGGAGGAAACGCCCGACGACGGTCAGGGAGATGATCGTGGCGGTCACCACCACCCCCGGCAGGACCGACGCCCACCAGGCGATGTGCAGGTAACCGCGGCCCTCGGAGATCATCGCGCCCCATTCCGGCGACGGCGGTTGCGGGCCCATGCCGAGGAAGCTCAGACCGGCGGCGAGCAGGATCGCCTCGCCGAGACCGAGCACGGCCAGGACCGGGATCGGGCCGAGCACGTTGGGCAGCACGTGCCGCACGACCAGGCGTGACTTCGACGAGCCGAACGCGACGGCGTGCGTGACGTAGGCGGCCCGGCGCACCACGAACGTCTGCGCGCGCACCACCCGGGCGAAGTGCGGCACGAGCGAGATGCCGATCGCCACGATCAGGCTCGTGGTGCCGGTCCCGGCGATCGCGATGAACAGCAGCGCGAGCAGGACCAGCGGGAACGCCGAGAGCGCGTCGAACGAGCGGCTCAGCGCCTCGTCGGCGATCTTGTGGCTGAGCCCGGCGATCAGACCCAGCAGGATGCCCGTGCCGACCGCGATCAGGGTCGCCGAGACACCGATGGACAGCGAGTGCCGAGCACCGTGCACCACCCGGGCGTAGACGTCGCGCCCGAGCTGGTCGGTGCCGAACCAGTGGCTGCCGGACGGCGTCTCCAGCCCGTGCAGCGGGTCGGCCTGCAGCGGATCACCGGCGAACAGCGACGGCCACGCCGCGGCGAGAAGAGCCACGATCAGGAACAGCCCGGCCAGTACGACCCCGGGCCGCCCCAGGCGCAGCGAACGCGACCGGACGGTCCGGGGGCGGGTCAGCGCGATCGTCATCGCTCAGCTCCTTCGCAACCGGGGGTCGATGACCAGGTAGGCCAGATCGGTGACGGTGTTGAGGACGACGAAGACGGCCGCCGCGAGGATGACCACGGCCAGCACCACCGGCAGGTCGCCGGCGTCGACCGCCTGCACGGTGACCTGTCCCAGGCCGGGCCGGCCGAAGACCTGCTCGATGATCACCGTGCCGCCGATCAGCACCCCGAACGACCAGCTGAGCATGGTGACCGCCGGCAGCAGCGCGTGCTTGAGCGCGTGCCGGGTCAGGACCGCTCGTTCCCGCAGGCCGCGGGCCCGAGCGGTGACCGCGAACGGCTCCTCCAGCGCGCGGTCCAGCCCCTCGCGCAGCACCTGCGCGAGCGTGCCGGCGATCGGCAGGCCCATCGTGAGCGCCGGCAGGATCAGCGCCGAGAAGTTCTTGTCCCCGGAGACCGGGAACCAGCCCAGCGTGAACGAGAAGATGCTGAGCAGCACGATCCCGATCAGGAACGGCGGCGTGGAGACCAGGACCAGCCCGATCGTCGAGGTGAGGCGACGGGCGAAGATCGCGAAGAGCAGCGCGAGGACGACTCCGAACAGGGCCGCGGCGGTGGCCAGCTTCACCGTCGGCAGCAGCTGACTGCCGAGGACGTCGGAGACCGGCCGTTGCAGGAGGTAGGAACGGCCCAGGTCGCCCTGGACCGCGCGCCACAGGAAGTCCAGGTACTGCACGACGGCCGGCCGGTCGAGGTGCCACTCGGCGATGATCTGCGCCCGGATGCCCGGGGTGTCGGCGCCATCACCGATGATCGCGTCGACCGTGCTGCCCGGGGCGGCGAGCAGCGCCAGGTAGGCGAGGGTCGCGGCGACCCAGAGGACCAGCACGCCCGCGCCCACCCGGCGCAGAACCGCCGTGATCACTTGCTGAGCCAGAGGTTGTAGGCGTCGACCGGGACACCGGCGGTCGGCTCGAACCCGACGCCGCCGACCGACTTCGACGCGGCGATCTGGTCCTGCGGGGCGTAGAGCGGCTGCACCAGCGCCTGATCGGTGACGGCCAGCTTCTGCACCTGCTCGTAGAGGTCGGCGCGGCCGGCCTGGTCGGTGGTCGCGACCGCGTCGTCGAGCAGCTTGTCCAGCTCGGGACTCGTGAAGCCGGTGCGGTTGATCGACCCCGTGGAGTAGAGCAGCAGGTTCAGTGCGGCACCGGCGTCGGTGTCGGCACGGGAGTTGTCGAACAGCTCGTACTCGCCGTCGGCCAGCGCCTTGGTGGCGGTGCCCTGGTCGACCAGCTGGATCTCCAGGTCGATGCCGGCGCTCTGCTTCACCGCGGCCTGAACGGCCTGGGCCAGCACGTCCCGGCGGTCACGGACGTACGGGGCGGACTGCACCAGGCGTACCGTCAATCGTTTCCCGTCTTTGGTCCGGAAGCCCTCGGCGTCCTTGGCCGACCAGCCGGCCCCGTCCAGCAACTGGTTGGCCTTGGCGGCATTGGCGCCGTAGCTGCCTTCCAGGGACTTGTCGTAGAACGGACTGGTCGGTCCGATCACGCTCCACGCCCGGGTCGCGGTGTTCCGGTAGACCCCGTCGAGCACCGCGGGCACGTCCAGCGCCTCGCGGAACGCCTGCCGGACCCTCACGTCGTCGAAGGGCGCGTGCACGGTGTTGAAGTAGTAGGAGTAGGCCGAGCCCGAGTTCAGCCCGCGCACCAGCGACAGGTCGGCGTCGGCGCTGAGCAGCGGCTCGTCGGTGGCCGGGACGCCCTCGATGATCTGGACCTGACCGGAGGTCAGCGCGCCGACGCGCACCGACGACTCCTTCAGGAACCGGTAGGTGATCTCGTCGAGGTAGGCCGGACCGGTGTGTCCGGCATTGGCCGGTGCCCAGTTGTAGGCGGGGTTCTTCTTGAAGTGCACCTCCTGGCCGGGGGTGTAGCGGTCCAGGACGAACGGGCCGGTGCCGGCCAGCTCGGGCCCGCCCGCCTTGAGGTTCGTCGCCTCCTTGATCGGCTTGGGCGAGATCTGCGCGCCCTGCGGGGAGGAGAGGAAGTCCAGGAGGAGCACGTCCGGCTTCTTCAGCTGGAAGACGACCGTGGAGTCGTCCTTGACCTCGACCTTGTCCAGGTCCTTGAGCTGGACGGCGGCGACGCCGGGCGCGTAGTTCGGCACCAGGATCTGATCGATGTTGGCCTTGACCGCGGCGGCGTCGAACCTCGTGCCGTCCGAGAAGGTGACGCCGGTGCGGAGCTTGAAGGTGTACGTCCTGCCGTCCGGCGACACCTCGTAGCCACTGGCCAGCCAGGGTAGGTAACCGCCCTTGTCGTCGTGGGTGAGCAGGGCCTCGAAGGTGTTCCAGACCAGCAGGCGGGCCTTGGCCTGTGCGTACTGGTGCGGGTTGAACGTGATCGGCTCGGTTTCGACGGCCCAGGTCAGCGAGCCGCCGCTGACCGGCGCGCCGGCGTCGGCGGTGCTGCCCGACTGCCCGCCGGAGCAGCCGGCGACCGTGAGCAGGGCGATGGCGAGAACAGTGGCGCTGAAGCGGCGCATGGACGACCTCCTGTCCCTATTTCCTATAGGTCGAATAGGAGAAAGGCAAGAGGGCTATGACGTCCCCGACATCATCGGCTTGAACCATCCGGGGAAAACATGCGTTCCCCATGTCGTGCAACCTGACCCTGCCGATCAGCAGACCCCTGCCACCCCTGGACGGGTACGCCGCCTCCTGCGGCACCCCTGGGTCGGGCGCGGCGTGACCGTCCTCGCCTGCCTGATCGTCCTGGCCGAGCTGCTGTTCCCCAACATCCTGACCCGCCTCAGCTTCGGGAGCTTCGTCCGCATCCCGATCGAGGCCGCGATCATCATCGGCGTGCTGATCGTGCTGCCCCGCCGCCCCCGGCGCGTCTTCGCCGTCCTCGGCGGCGTCGGGCTCGGCTGGCTCGTCCTGGAAAAATGCCTCGACATGGGCTTCTTCTACGTCCTGGCCCGCCCGTTCGACCCGGTCCTCGACTGGGTGCTCTTCGACGACGCGTACGACTTCGTCCGCGACGCCTACGGCACCACCGGCCTCGTCGGCGCCCTCACCGGCATCGCCCTGCTGATCGCCGGCGTCCTCGGCCTCACCATCTGGGCCATGCTGCGGATCAGCCGGCTGCTCGGCGAAGACCGGCGCCGCTCCGCGTTCACCGGTGCCGGCATCGCCGTCGCCTGGGCCCTCACCCTGATCCTCAACGTCCCCGGCGTCACCACCGGCGTCCCCCTGGCCGCGCGCAGCTCCGTCATGTACGCCTGGGACCGCGCCGGGCAGGCCCGCGCCGGCGTCCAGCGCGAAGCCGCGTTCAACCGGGAAGTGCAGGTCGACGCGTACAAGAACGTCCCGTCCGACCAGCTCCTCACCGGCCTCGCCGGCAAGGACGTCATGCTCACGTTCGTCGAGAGCTACGGCCGCAACGCCGTCGAAGCCCCCAACCTGGCCCCCGGGGTCGACCCCGTCCTCGACGCCGGCACCGCCGAACTCAAAGCCGCCGGCTTCACCAGCCGCAGCGGCTGGCTCACCTCACCCACCTTCGGCGGCGGCAGCTGGCTCGCCCACTCCACCACCATGTCCGGGCTGTGGATCAACAACCAGGCCCGGTACCGCAACCTGACCGCCAGCAACCGGCTCACCCTGCCCAGCCTGTTCCGCTCGGCCGGCTGGGACACCGTCAGCGTCATGCCCGGCGCCACCCGCGCCTGGCCCGAAGGCAACTTCTACGGCTTCGACCGGGTCTGGGACAGCCGCAACCTCGGCTACAACGGGCCCCGGTTCAGCTGGGCGCCCATGCCCGACCAGTACACGCTGAAAAAGTTCAACGAAGTCGAATACGACAAGGCCGGGCGCAAACCGCTCTTCGTCGAAATGCCGCTCGTGTCCAGCCACACGCCGTGGTCGCCGCTGCCCGAATTCATGGACTGGGACCAGGTCGGGGACGGGTCGGTCTACAACGCGATCGTGGCCAAACAGCCGTCCAAAGCGGAGATCTGGAAAGCTTCGGCGACGGTTCGGTCGCAATACGGAAAATCGGTGCAGTACACGGTGACGACCCTCACGGACTGGATCGCGAAATACGGCAAGGACAACCTGGTGATGATCTTCCTGGGCGACCACCAGCCGTCGCCGGTGGTGACCGGGGACAACGCCAGCCATGACGTACCGATCACGATCGTGGCCAAAGACCCGGCAGTCATCGAACGGATCGCCGGGTGGGGCTGGACCGACGGGATCAAACCGGCGGCCAACGCGCCGGTGTGGCCGATGAACGCATTCCGGGACAAATTCCTGACAGCCATGGGGCCTGGCGGGAACAGCCACTGATCGGCGGTAGCGCTCAGGCTGCGTGCGGCACCGGCCTCCACCGGGGCCGCACGCTTTGTTCCCGGACGAGGTGATGGCCGGCTGGGGCTTGTTCCGGGCGGATGATGATTGGCCGGGGCATTGTCGTATCCGCGCGGTCGTTGCGTCCGGACGCCGTCCGCTCGAGCGGATCATGCTCGAGTCCGGGCCGTCGGAGGTGGCCCGGCTGCGTCGTGCTTGAGTCCAGGGCCGCAGGAGCAAGCGCGGCCGCATAAGCCCGGAGCCCGGAGCCCGGAGCGCCGGCGCCTGCCCGGCCCGGCCCGGCCCGGCCGCATTGTGCTTGAAGCCTGGACCGCCGGCGCCGGCCCGGCCGCGTTGTGCTTGAGCCTGGACCGTCGGCGCTCGCCCGGCTCGCGTTGTGCTTGAGCCTGGACCGTCGGCGCTCGCCCGGCCGCGGAGCCGCGTTCCGCGTCGATCCGGCTGCGGCCGTTCGAGTCCGGGGCCCCAGCGCGGTAATGCGGGCGGATAACCACGCCCAGCACCAGCCGCCCAAGCACAGCTGGGCCCCAGCGTGGTAATCGGGCTTCGACGCCGGACGGGCCGGCCGCGCAGCGGCCCGAGGCTCGAATCGGCGCGCAAAGTCCCGGTCCCCACCCCGACCAAGGGGGCAGACCACCCACTCACCATCATCACGGAAGGGCGGGAGCTCAGGCGGCCGGCCTGTGGACAGACCAACAATGTGGACAACCGACGATGATCTTCACGGCGTGGTTCAATCGACGGGTCGCAGCAGTGGCCGGAGGACGTCCAGCACGGCGGGGTCATCGATCGTCGACGGCACCACGGTGTCCGCGCCGTCGGCCAGGCCGCGCATCGTCGCCCGGAGGATCTTGCCGGATCGGGTCTTCGGGAGCGCCGGGACGATGTCCACCCGGCGCAGGGCCGCAACCGGGCCGACCTGAGCACGCACCAGGTCGACCAACGCACCTTCCAGGCCGGTGTCCTCCGCGCCGGCCTTGAGCACGACGAACGCCCGCGGCACCTGGCCCTTGACCGGGTCGTGGACGCCGATCACCGCGCACTCGGCGACCGCGGGATGAGCGGCCAGCACCTCCTCCATCGCGCCCGTCGACAGCCGATGCCCGGCCACGTTGATGACGTCGTCGGTGCGGCCCAGCACGTACAGGTAGCCCTCCTCGTCGAACCGTCCACCATCTCCAGTCAGGTAGTTGCCTTGATGAGCCGACAGATACGAGCGCACATAACGTTCGTCGTCCTGCCACAGCGTCGGCAGGCATCCGGGCGGCAGCGGCAGGCCGATCACGATCGAGCCCTCCGTGCCGGGCGGCAGATCATTTCCGGACTCGTCGACGACCCGGACGCGATAGCCGGGCATCGGCAGGGACGGCGACCCCGGCTTCGTCGGCAACTCCTGGATGCCACGAGGGCTGGCTGCGATCGGCCAGCCGGTCTCGGTCTGCCACCAGTTGTCGATCACCGGTACGCCGAGCAGGTCACCCGCCCAGCGGTAGGTCTGCGGGTCCAGCCGCTCACCGGCGAGGAAGAGCAGGCGGAGCGCGCTCAGGTCGTACGTGGGAAGGTGTTTGCCCTCAGGATCTTCCTTGCGGATCGCACGCAACGCCGTCGGCGCGGTGAACATGCTGGTCACGCGGTGCTGGGCGGCGACCCGCCAGAAGGCCCCGGCATCCGGCGTGCCGACCGGCTTGCCCTCGTAGAGCACGGTCGCGGCGCCGGCCAGCAACGGCCCATAGACGATGTACGAGTGGCCGACCACCCAGCCGACGTCGGACGCCGCCCAGAACGTCTCCCCCGGCCGTACGTCGAAGATGTTCTCCATCGACCATCGCAGAGCGACCGCGTGCCCGCCGTTGTCGCGAACCACGCCCTTGGGCCGGCCCGTCGTGCCGGAGGTGTAGAGGATGTACAGCGGATCGGTCGCGCGGACCGGCACGCACTCGGCCGGTTCCACGTCGGCGATCGCTTCGGCCCAGGTCAAGTCACGTTCCTTGAGCAGGGTCGCGGGATGCTCGGGACGCTGCAGGATCACGCGGCGGTCCGGCACGTGGGTCGCCGCGTCGAGGGCGGCGTCGAGCATCGGCTGGTACGGGACGATCCGACCGGCCTCGACTCCGCACGACGTCGCGACGATCACTTTCGGACGCGCATCGTCGATCCGGGCCGCCAGCTCACGGGCACCGAAGCCGCCGAAGACCACCGAGTGCACCGCGCCGAGCCGAGCGCAGGCGAGCATCGCGATCACCGTCTCCGGCACCATCGCCATGTAGATCACGACCCGATCGCCACGGGTGACCCCGAGACGCTTCAGTGCCCCGGCGAAGACCGCGACCTCGTCTCGGAGTTGGGCGTACGTGTAAACCCTGGTCACGCCCGTGACCGGACTGTCGTAGATCAGCGCCGTCCGCTTCCCGTGCCCCCGGTCGACGTAGCGGTCCAGTGCGTTGTGGCAGGTGTTGAGCTCGGCGTCAGGGAACCAGCGGAAGATCGGGGCCTCGCTGTCGTCGAGTATCCGGGTCGGCGGGACGTGCCAGGCGATGCCGGCGGCGGCGTCCCGCCAGAACGCCTCCGGATCCGTGATGCTGCGCTGGTACGTCTGCCGGTAGTCACCCATGATCTGACGCTGCGCCGGGCCGGGCCCTTTGTCCACCCGTCTTCACTCCACGGAAGTTCAGGCACACCCCGTAACGCATCCTAGGAGGCTAGGCAATCAAATCCAGCTTGTGGGGGCGCGGGTTAGCGCGGGAAGCGACGCGGAGCGCGGGAAGCCGCACGGGACGCGGGACGCCGCGTGGGAAGCGGACGCCGCGTGGGAAGCGGACGCCGCGTGGGAAGCGGACGCCGCGTGGGAAGCGGACGCCGCGTGGGAAGCGGACGCCGCGAGCGAGGCGCCGCGGCCCGGTGGGTTGCGGTCTCGGCCAGGGCTGAAGGGTGCGTTCGGCAGTGTGAAGCACCGCTCCGGACCAGCCGAGGCTGTTCGGCTGGCGCGCCGGGGTGCCTCGGCGGCTCTGGTGCACCTCTGAGCGCCGGCCGAGGAGGCTCGAAGGTGACGGGGCGGATTGTGCCGGGGGTGGGAAGTAGGGTCCGGAGGCATGGGGGACGGCTACGAGGCTCGGCTCTCGCCGCGGTGGCGACGGGGGCTTCTGGTGCTGGCCGCGATTCTGGTCTCCCCCGTGGTCTGGCAGGACGTTGCCGGGCCGGCACCAGGGCTGGGGCGGGTCGTCGCGATCGGGCTCGCGGCGGGGCAGGTCGCGGCGTTGTGGTGGCTGGGGCAGGCTCCGCGCCTGGTCACGGGCGGGATTCTGGCGGCTGGCGCGGTCCTGCAACTGCTGGTGCCGGGGGTCGGGGCCGGGCTGGCGTTCGTGGTCCTGTGCACGTATGCGTGGGCGAAACCGGCCGCCGAGAGTCTGTGGGCGCTGGGCGGGACGATTGTCGCGGTGTGCGTGCCGGCCGCGGTGCGGGCTCGGTGGCTGTGGGCCGGTGGTGGGCCGGCGACCGGCCAGGGGCGGTGGCTGGGGGCCGGTGCTGGGCCGGCGACCGAGCAGGGGCGGTGGCTGCTCGCCGGCGGGTGGCTCGCGGCGGCGCTGCTGGCGTGGAGCTGGGGTGCGCTGGGGCGGGCCCGTGGCGCGCGGCGGGAGGCGGAGCGGCGGCAGGCGGTTCTGGAGGAGCGCGGCCGGATCGCGCGGGAGCTGCACGACGTGTTGTCGCACACGGTGACGGTGATGGTGGTGCAGGCCGCGGCGGCTGACGACGTCTTCGAGTTCAACCCGGGTCAGGCGCGGGAGGCGATCCGGCGCACTGAGGCGGCGGGGCGTGAGGCGCTGGCCGAGCTGCGGACCTTCCTGCGGACGGTGCGCGAGGGCGATGGGGAGCCGGACGGGGAGCAGGACAGCGCGGGCTGGCATGACATGCCGCCGCAACCGGGGCTGGCTGAGGTCGATCGGCTGGCCAGGATCATGGCCGGGGCCGGGCTGGCGGTGACGGTGCGGCGTGAGGGTGAGGGGGAACCGCCGCCCGGGGTGCAACTGGGGGCTTATCGCATCGTGCAGGAAGCGCTGACCAACACGCTGCGGCATTCGGGCGCCGAGCAGGCCGAGGTCCTGATCCACGTCACGGGGACGGAGGTGGAGGTCGAGGTGCGCGACGACGGGAACGGCGGGGCCGGCAGCACGCCCGGCACCGGCATCCGCGGCATGCGGGAACGCGCGGCCCTGCTCAACGGCACCCTCACCGCCGGGAGCGACCAGGGCAACGGCTTCCGGGTCCGAGCCCGACTCCCGTGGGGGGAAGCAGCCGGCCGGGTGAACAGGGCGGGCAAAGGCGACGACGGGATGGGCACGGGGGTGGACGGTTGAGCATCCGAGTGTTGATCGTGGACGATCAGGCGCTGGTCCGGGTCGGCTTCCGGATGATCATCGAGGCGCGGGACGACCTCGAGGTGGTCGGCGAGGCGAGCGACGGCGAGCAGGCGTTGCGGCTCGCGACGCAGACGCGGCCCGAGGTCGTGCTGATGGATGTCCGGATGTCCGGCATGGACGGCCTGACCGCGACCGCCCGGCTCACCGCAACCCCGGACCCGCCTCGCGTGATCATGCTGACCACCTATGACCTGGACGAGTCCCTCTATGCCGCGTTGCGGGCCGGGGCAAGCGGCTTCCTGCTGAAGGATGTCCGCCCGGCCGACCTGGTCGAGGCGATCCGCGTGGTGGCCCGCGGCGAGGCCCTCCTCGCCCCGACCGCGACCCGCCGCCTGCTGGATCATTTCGTCGCCGCGGACATGACTCCGCCGGGCGCCGACGTGCGCCTGGACCGGCTGACCGGCCGCGAACGTGAGGTTCTGGAGCTGCTGGCCCGGGGTGCGTCGAACGCGGAGATCGGCACGCGTCTGACCGTGACCGAGGCGACCGTGAAGACGCACGTCTCGGCCGTGCTGCGCAAACTGGACGTGCGGGACCGGGTGCAGGCGGTCGTCCTCGCCTACGACCTGGGGGTGGTCCGGCCGAGGTCATCCTGAAGTCGTAGACCGAAGACCATGCTGACGCCGGAGGATCGGCGGTCACGACATTCCTAGCGTCAGGGCATGACCAAGAAGACCGTCGTCGCCCTGCTCGTCACCAACCTCGCGATCAGCGTGATCTTCGCGCTGATCACCCTGTTCCTGCACGGCCCGATTCTCGCCTACCAGCACGTACATCATCCGGCAGCGGACCCGGCGGCGTTGTCCCGGACGTTGTGGACCCGACCGTTGCCGATCCTCGTCGTGGCCCTGCTCTACGCCCGGTTCGTGCGCCAGTTGCTGAGGGGCGATCGGCGGGCGCTGCGCCGCGTCCGCATCATCTCCGTCGTCGGCCTGATCGGTGTCGGCTGGTTGTTGCTGAGCGCCGAGTACCCGCCCTGGCTGCGCATCGTCGAGGCCGTCCAACTGCTGCTCCTGGCCGCGATGACGGTCACGGTGAACCTGCGGACCGTGCGGTCCGCGTTCGACGCCCCGCTCCCGGCCGACGCCCGCCCGCGGAACCGGCGCGCCGCGTGGACGTTGATCCTGCTCGCGCCGGTCGTCGCCGAGTTGATGCTGGGCAACATCCCGCTGCGGCAGCTCTGGGTGTTTCCGGTCTTCATCCCGATCTACGGCGCGAGTGCGTTGCTGATCCGGGAGGTGACCCGGCGTTCCGGCCGCGGCGTTCCGGCGATGCTGCTGCTGGGGCTCGCCTACGGCCTGGTCGAGGAGGGCCTGGTCCTGCAGAGTTTGACCAGCCCGACGATCTACCACGCGGCGGACTGGGCGCCGCGGCTGTTCGGCGTCAACAGCGCCTACACCGAGCTGAACCTGGTCTACCACCCGGTTTTCAGCATCACGATCCCGATCCTGCTGACCGAGCTGCTGTTCGCCGGGCACGGACGGCAGCCGTACCTGCGCCGGGGCGGGCTCATCGTCACCGGCGTGGTCGCCGTGCTGGGTGCGCTGCTGGTGCACGTCGCGGTCCTGCCCGCGGAGGATCCGGACTACAGGTTGCCGCTGGTCCCGGCCGCTGTCATTCTCACCGTCGCGCTGCTGCTCACGGTCACCGCTCTGCGCGTACGCCGTGAGCCCGCCCGCCTCCCGGAAACCCCGACGAGGGTTCCCTCCCCCACGGCCGTAGCCGTCGTGACCGGCGCCGCCGGGTTCGGGTTCGTCGCGCTGCTCTTCCCGTTCGCCGGCGCGACGCAGTCGTTCTTCACCCACGGCGCCTGGGTGTTCGCCCCGATGTCCGCCGCCGCGGCGATCGTCGCCGTCACCGCCGTTCTGGTGCACCGCTGGAGCGCCGCCTGGTCGCCCGCCCACCTGCTGGCCGCCGCCCTGGGCGCGACCGTCGGCCACGCCGTCTTCGGCCTGGTCGCGAACGCCGGAACGATTCCGGACCGAGCGTTCCTCGCCGCGCTGATCGGGTTCGCCACGGGCGGGGGCATCTGGGCGATACGCCGCCGGAGCGCATCACGCCCCGAGCCGGTCGAGGCCGGCTGAGGACGGTGCGCGACGCACTCAGCCCTGGTCAGGTCGCTTGCGGGAACACCTTCTCGACCATGGTGATCAGTGTCGTGGTCAGCAGGGTGTGCACCTGCTCCCGGGTCAGCGCGCCCCGCTGCAGCCATTCCCGCGCCGTGTAGGTCGCCATCCCCACGTAGGCCCGCGCCATCCCCCGCAGCGCCTCCCCCGGTTCCCCGCCGGGGCCGGTCGCGGTCAGGATGCTCTCCGCGGCCACGTCGATCGCCTCGGCGATCACCTGGTCGACGTCGGCGTCCCCGGCCATCCCGCCGGCGGTGATCGCGGCCAGCCAGGACGTGCTGTGCCGGGAGACCACGTCGAGGAACCAGCCGACGATCGCGTCGGCCCGCTCGGCCGGGCTGCCGGCGGGCAGGAGCGAGAGGGCCACCCCGGGCACGGTCAGCATCACCCGGACGACTTCGAGGTAGAGCTCCTTCTTCGTCCCGAAGTAGTGGTTGACCAGGCCCCGGGCGACGCCGGCGTCCCGGGCCACGTCGGTGGTGGAGACCTCCGCGTACGGCCGCTCGCCGAACAGTCGCACGGCCACGGAGAGGATCTGCTCGCGCCGCGCGTCGGGTTCCAGCCGGCGCCCGCGGGTCACGGGCGGGCGCAGCGCCCCGGCGACCGGGCTGGGCGGCGTTGCTGCTGACGACACGTTCGTGACCATACGGCACCTCGATTCATCGGGATGCGAGATCGAGGTGCCGTCGATCTTCCGATCGCCGAAACAGATGGATCGCGCCAATTCATCACCGCCTTGTTGACACAGCGCCAACAGTGATCGAGGGTGTGTCAATGTCGACGCCTGGACTGGACGGTTATGCCGAGCCGTGGCGCAAGCCGGAACACGACGACTTGGCCGAGATGGCCCGGACCTTCTTCCTCAAGGAGGTGGTGCCGCACGCGGCCCGCCTCGAACAGCAGGGCCATCCCGACCGGGAGCACTACCGGAAAGCCGGCGAGCTCGGCCTGCTCGGCCTCTCGATCCCGGAGGAGTACGGCGGCGGGGGCGGCGATTTCACCCACGAGGCGGTGATGTTGCACGAACAGCAGCTGGCCGGCGAGGGCAGCCTGGGTCTGGCCGTGCACAGCGGCATCGTGACCGGCTACCTCAACGCGTACGGCACCGAGGAGCAGAAGCGCCGCTGGCTCCCGAAGCTCTGCTCGGGCGAGCTGATCGGCGCGATCGCGATGACCGAGCCGGACGGCGGGTCGGACGTCCAGGCGATCCGGACCCGTGCGGTCCGGACCGGCGAGGACTTCCTCGTGACCGGGTCGAAGACCTTCATCACCAACGGGTATCTGGCGGACTTATTGGTCCTGGCCGTCAAGACCGATCAGTCCGCCAAGGCCCACGGCATCTCGCTGCTGGTCTGCGAGCTGGACGAGGACGCGCCCGGCTTCCGGCGGGGACGCAACCTGGAGAAGATCGGGCTGCACGCCAACGACACCGCGGAACTGTTCTTCGACGAGTTCCGGGTGCCGGCCGCGAACCTCCTGGGCGGGGTCGAGGCCGAGAACACCGGCTTCTACCAGCTCATGCAGCAGCTGCCGCAGGAGCGACTGGTGATCGGGGTCGGCGCGGTGGCCGCGATGCAGCGCGCGGTCGAGCTGGCCACGGCGTACGCGAAAGAAAGAACTGCCTTCGGGAAACCGCTCGTGGGTCACCAGAACACCCGCATGGTGCTGGCCGAGTGCGCGACCCGGACCCGCGCCTCACGAGTTTTCCTGGACGACTGCATCGTCCGGCACCACCGGGGTGAACTGGACGTGGCGACGGCCGCGATGGCCAAGCTCTACCTGACCGAGGGACAGTGCGAGGTGGTGGACCGCTGCCTGCAGATCTTCGGTGGGTACGGCTACACCACCGAGTACCCGATCGCCCGGATGTACGCCGACGCCCGGGTGCAGAAGATCTACGGCGGCACCAACGAGATCATGAAGGAGCTGATCGCCCGTGTCCTCTGAGCTTGCCCGCGGCGGAAGACAAAAGGTGAACCCGCAGAACGAGGCATACGTCTACGACGCGGTCCGCACGCCCCGCGGGCGCGGCAAGGACAACGGCGCGCTGCACGGCACCAAGCCGATCACCCTGGTCACCGGCCTGATCGACGCGATCCGGGAACGGAACCCGGGGCTCGACCCGCAGCGCGTCGAGGACGTGGTGCTGGGCATCGTCACACCGATCGGCGAGCAGGGCGGCGACCTCGCCCGCGCGGCGGCACTCGTCGCGGGACTCCCGGACACCACTGGTGGCGTACAACTCAATCGGTTTTGTGCTTCCGGCCTGGAAGCGGTGAATCAGGCGGCGTCGCGGATCCGGTCGGGGTGGGAGCACCTGATCCTGGCCGGCGGCGTCGAGTCGATGTCGCGCAACCCGATGGGGTCGGACGGCGGGGCGTGGTTCCTGGACCCGGAGACCGCCCTCGCGACGAGCTTCGTGCCGCAGGGGATCAGCGCCGATCTGATCGCGACGATCGAGGGGTTCAGCCGGGACGACGTCGACGGCTACGCGATCCAGTCGCAGGAGCGGGCCGCGAAGGCGATCGCCGGGGGCGCGTTCAGCCGCTCGATCGTGCCGGTGCGCGACCCTAACGGCTTGGACGTGCTGACCGTCGACGAGCACCCGCGGCCGGACACCACCCGCGCCGGGCTGGGCAAACTCAAGCCGTCGTTCGCGTCGATCGGCGAGCAGGCCGGGTTCGACGCGGTGGCGCTGCAGAAGTACCACTGGCTGGAGGAGATCGACCACGTCCATCACGCGGGCAACTCGTCCGGCATCGTGGACGGGGCGGCACTCGTCGCCATCGGATCGGCACAAATCGGGCAGGAGCTGCAGCTCCGGCCCCGGGCCAAGATCGTCGGAGCGGCGGTGAGTGGCGCCGATCCGACGTTGATGCTGACCGGGCCGACGCCCGCGACCATCAAGGCGCTCGAGGTGGCGGATCTCGAGATCTCGGACATCGACCTCTTCGAGATCAACGAAGCGTTCGCGGCCGTGGTGCTCAAGTACATCCGTGACCTGAAGCTGGACCCGGAGCGGGTGAACGTGAACGGCGGCGCGATCGCTCTGGGACATCCGCTCGGCGCGACCGGAGCGATGCTGGTCGGCACCGTGGTCGACGAACTCGAACGGCGCGACCTGCGTCGAGCCGTGGTCACCCTCTGTATCGGCGGCGGCATGGGCGTCGCGACCGTCATCGAGCGGGTTGGAGACTTCGCGTGATCGCGTACGACAAGGACGACGCCGGCATCGTCACGCTGACGATGAATGACCCGGACCAATCGGCGAACACGATGAATGCCACCTACGTGGCCGCCATGACCGCCGCCCTCGACCGCCTGGAGGCCGAGAAGGAGCAGGTCACCGGCGTGATCGTGGCCAGCGCGAAGAGCACGTTCTTCGCCGGTGGCGACCTGCCGACGATGAGCCGGGCCCGCCCGGAGGACGCGCCGGCGCTGTTCGAGCTGCTCGGCACGATCAAACGGGACCTGCGGCGGCTGGAGACCTACGGCCGCCCGGTCGTCGCCGCGATCAACGGCGCGGCCCTGGGCGGCGGCTTCGAGATCGCGCTCGCCTGCCACCACCGCATCGCCCTCGACGCGCCCGGCACCCGCGTCGGCTTCCCCGAGGTCACGCTGGGTCTGCTGCCCGGGGCGGGCGGCGTGACACGGACCGTCCGGATGCTCGGCATCGCCCCGGCGCTGATGACCTGGCTGCTCACCGGCAAGCGGCTCAAGCCGGCCGCGGCCCGGGACGCCGGCATGATCGACGAGGTCGTCACCACGCCCGAGGAGCTGATCACCAAGGCGAAGGAGTGGATCGCGGCGAACCCGGACGCGGCCCAGCCCTGGGACCGGCCCGGCTACCGGATGCCCGGCGGCACCCCGGCCACCCCGAAGCTCGCCGTGCAGCTGCCGGCGTTCCCGGCGACCCTGCGCAAGCAGCTCAAGGGCAACCGGATGCCGGCGCCCGAGGCGATCCTGGAGACCGCGGTGGAGGGCGCGCAGGTCGACGTCGATACCGCGTTCCTGATCGAGACGCGGCGGTTGATCACGCTGCTCACCGGCCGGATCGCGAAGAACATGATCGGCGCGTTCTTCTTCGACATGAAGGCGGTCAACGGCGGCGCGGCCCGCCCGCAGGTCGAGGTCGCCCCGGCCACGAAGGTCGCGGTGCTCGGGGCCGGGATGATGGGCGCCGGGATCGCGTACGCGTGTGCCCGCGCCGGCCTGGAAGTCGTGGTCAAGGACGTCTCGCTGGAAGCGGCGCAGCGTGCGGTCACCGACGGTGACCCGGGCGTGCTGGCCCGGATCACGCCGACTGCCGACGTGGAGGACCTGCGCGGCTGTGACGTGGTGATCGAGGCCGTCTTCGAGGACCCGAAGCTCAAGCACCGAGTGTTCGCCGAGGTCGAGCCGGTGCTCGCGCCGGACGCGCTGCTCGCCTCGAACACGTCCACGCTGCCGATCACGGGCCTGACCCAGGGCGTGTCCCGCCCGGCCGACTTCATCGGCATGCACTTCTTCTCCCCGGTCGGCAAGATGCCGCTGCTGGAGATCGTGGTCGGCGAGCAGACGTCGGACGCGGCGATCGCGCGCGCCTTCGACCTGGGCCGCCGGATCAGCAAGACGCCGATCGTGGTCAACGACGGGCGCGGCTTCTTCACCAGCCGGGTGATCGGGCAGTTCATCAACGAGGCGGTCACCATGGTCGCCGAGGGGGTGCCGGCCGCGTCGGTCGAGCAGGCGGCGCTGCAGGCCGGCTACCCGACCGGGCCGCTCGCGCTGGCCGACGAGGTGACGCTCACGCTGATGGGCAAGATCCACAAGGCTTACCTGGCGGCCGGGGTCAACGCGGGCTACGAGAAGGCACACGCCCTCGTGCAGGACATGCTGGAGAACCACGAGCGGGCCGGGCGGTCGTCGGGGAAGGGCTTCTACGCGTACGAGAACGGGCGCCGTCAGAAGCTGTGGAGCGGGCTCGCCGACCTGGCCACCGACGAGGGCCGCGCCGTGCCCTTCGAGGACCTGCAGGAACGGCTGCTGTTCAGCGAAGCCCTCGACGCGCTGCGCTGCCGCGCGGAAGGCGTGCTGCGCACCGACGCGGACGGCAACATCGGCTCGATCCTCGGCATCGGCTTCCCGGCCTGGACCGGCGGCGTGATCCGGTACGTCGAGCAGCACCCCGACTTCAAGGGCCGGGCCTCCGAACTGGCCGCGCGTTACGGCGAGCGGTTCACCCCGGCATGAGCGACTGCACCGAGCGGCCGCCGGCCGCACTTGCCGACGACCTCGCAGGCGAGGGCCAGGAGCACATGCCCAAGGCAGGCACAGCATGAGCGACTGCACCGAGCGGCCGCCGGCCGCACTTGCCGACGGCCTCGCAGGCGAGGGCCAGGAGCACATGCCCAAGGCAGGCACAGCATGACCGCGCTGAGCGGGATCCGGGTGGTCGAGCTGGCCGGGTTGGCGCCCGGCCCGTTCGGCTGCATGGTCCTGGCCGACCTCGGCGCCGACGTCGTGCTCGTCGACCGCCCCGGCGGCGCCGGACCGCTCGTTCCGCCGCCCGGTCCGCTGCAGCGCGGCCGGCGGGCGGTCAGCCTGGACCTGAAGACCGCCGACGGACTGACCGGTCTGCTCACGCTCGCCGAGAAGGCCGACGTGCTGGTCGAGGGCTACCGCCCCGGCGTCGCCGAACGCCTCGGCTTCGGCCCGGAGACCTGCCACAAGATCAACCCCCGATTGGTGTACGGGCGGATGACCGGCTGGGGGCAGGACGGCCCGCTCGCCGCGGCGGTGGGTCACGACATCGACTACCTGGCCGTCGCCGGTGCGCTGGAGCCGCTGGGCCGTTCCGGCGAGCGCCCGCACGCCCCGATCAACCTGCTCGCCGACTTCGCCGGGGGCGGCATGCTCCTCGCCGTCGGGGTGCTCGCCGCGCTGCTGGAACGAGAGCGTTCCGGGCGGGGTCAGGTGGTCGACGCCGCGATGGTGGACGGGTCGGCGCTGCTCACCACGTTCCTGCGCGGGATGATCGACGACGGGATGTGGCGGGGCGGGCGCGGGGAGAACCTGCTCGACGGCGGGGCGCCGTTCTACGACACGTACCGGGCGTCGGACGGGGGTCACCTCGCCGTCGGGGCGATCGAACCGCAGTTCTACGCGGCGTTGCTGACGGGACTCGGGCTCGAGGACGACCCGGACCTGCCGGGGCAGTTCGAGCATCGGCGCTGGCCGGAACTGCGACAGGTGTTCACCGAACGGTTCGCCGCGCGGACCCGGGACGAGTGGGCGGAGACCTTCGCGGGACTCGACGCGTGCGTGAGCCCGGTGCTCACCCCGGCCGAGGCCCCGGCGCATCCGCACAACCGGGCGCGGTCCACGTTCGTCGAGGTCGGCGGGACGCTGCAACCAGCTCCGGCGCCGCGATTCGGGCGTACGCCGGCAAGCGTCCCGGAACCGTGCCGGGCCGCGACCGTACCGGAAATCCTGGAATCGTGGTCTTGATCTTGACTTGGGCCCGGGATGGGGCCGCCCAGCCGGACCGTTTGCCGGACCGGCCCGGCTGGGCGGCGTCTGACCGCGGCCTGCGCCGCGTGTGCCTTTGCGGTCAACGCCATACGGGCATACGTGGGGCTCAACGCCGCCAGCGGCGGAACGGCACGCCCGGCACGCGGAACGTCAGATGGTGAATCATGCCGCCCGTCCGGCGTGTTTCTCCCGGTACATGGCGGCGTCCGCCTCCGCCGTCAGCATGTCCAGATCGGCCCTGCCACCGGCCGGACGGAGCGCCACGCCGATGCTGACGCCCACGGTCACCTCCCGCCCGTCGCTGATCGGCACCGGTCGCGCAACGGCCTCCCGGATCCGCTCGCCCACCTCGGCGGCGGCCTGCGCGCCGGCATCCGGCAGCAGCACCATGAACTCGTCGCCGCCCAGCCGCCCGGCCACGTCGTCCGGGCCGATCACGGCGGTCAGCCGCTGCGCCACCCGGTGCAGCAGCGCATCCCCGGCCGCGTGGCCGTGGCCGTCGTTGACCTGCTTGAACCCGTTGAGGTCGAGCAGCAGCACGGCCAGCCGGCGGCTGGTCCACTGCTCGGCGCAATCGGCGAGGCGGGCGCGGTTCGGCAGGCCGGTGAGATTGTCGTGCGACGCCTGATGCTGCAGCTCGCGCCGGACCTGCTGGAGCATGGTCAGCTGGCGCTGGAACGCGCTGGCCTGCGCGCCGGTGATCACCGCGATCATGATGTTCAGGCAGGTCGCACCAGGAAGCTCGCCGGGGTCGAGCGGCATCGCCAGCAGCGACGCCGAGGTGATCGCCCAGATCGCCAGAGCGCCGGGCAGCTGGTGCCGGATCGCCGCGATGGCGATCGACAGGCTCAGCAGCGGCCAGGTCGGCTGCGACGTGTACCGCTCGCTGAAGGTCACGAAGAGCACCAAGGCCAGCGTGTCCAGCACGACCTGCAGCACGCTGAGCCGGGTGTACCACCGCGAGCCGGGCCGCCGGAGACCGAGCACGGACAGCACACTCGCCGCGGCCATCACCGCCGTGCCGCTCATGCACGCGGCGGTGAGGACCGGATCGACCGTCGTCGGGCCGATCCCGCTGTCGCCCAGGCCGTAGAGCGGCGTGACCACCATGCCGATGAACCGCGCCACCAGAGCGGCGGCCTCGACCATCCGCCGCCGGGAAAGCAGCGTGTCGTCGAGAGCCGCCGCCTCCCGCTGGACGGTCTCCGTGCGCATGGACCTTCCATCGGCATGGAACGCCCGGACATGAGCGAAGGGCCGGTCGCGCACGGCGACCGGCCCCTCGTGACGTACGAGATCAGAACTTGAACGCGCTCACCAGGGTGCGCAGCTCCTCCGCGGTCCGGGAGACCTCCTCGCTGGCCTCACGGGTCTGGTTGACACCGCTGACCGTGGCGCCGCTGGCCGCCGAGACGTCGTTGATGTTCGCGGCGATCCGGTTCGAGCCGGCCGCCACCTCACCGATGCTGCGGGACATCTCGCCGGTCGTGGCGGTCTGCTCCTCGACCGCCGAGGCGATCGTCGTCTGGAAGTCGTTGATCTGCGCGATGACCTCGGAGATGCGGTTGATGACCTCGACCGCGCCGCCGGTGTCCTGCTGGATCGCGTTGACCCGGGCGCCGATGTCCTCGGTGGCACGGGCGGTCTCCTGGGCCAGGTCCTTGACCTCGGAGGCGACCACGGCGAAGCCCTTGCCGGCGTCACCGGCGCGCGCGGCCTCGATCGTGGCGTTCAGCGCGAGCAGGTTGGTCTGCTCGGCGATGCTGGTGATCAGCTTGATCACGTTGCCGATCTCGGCCGAGGACTCGCCGAGCTTACGGATCGTCTCGGTGGCCGCGGCGGCCTCGGAGACCGCGATCGAGGCGACCTGGGCGGCGTCGGCGGCGTTGCGGGAGATCTCCCGGATCGACAGGCCCATCTCCTCCGAGCCGGCCGCGACGCTCTGCACGTTGCGGGAGATCTCGTCGGCCTCGGCCGCGGCCGAGGAGCTCTGCCGGTCGGTGTTGTCGACCGCGGCGGCGATCTCGCCGGAGACCGCGGCCAGCTCGGTCGAGGCGGTCGCGAGGGCGTCGGAGTCCTTGGCGATGGTGACCATCGACTCGCGCAGCTTGTCGAGGGTACGGTCCAGGCCCTGAGCCATGGTGCCGAGCTCGTCGCGGCTGGTGATGCCGCTGCGCTCGGTCAGGTCGCCGTTGTCGAGGGCGTCGATCACTTTGCCGATCTTGCGGATCGGGCCGAGGATCGAGCGGACCATCGGGATCGCCATGCCGATCAGCAGGGCCAGGCCGACCAGCATGACCGCGATCGCGGTCCAGCGGGTCGACGAGATCGCCTTGTCCATGTCCGATTTCTCGGTGCCGATCTGGCCCTCGACGAGCTCGGTGAGCGCGTCGAGTTCGTCGTCGGTCTTGTTGTTCATCGGCGGGATCTCGTCGATCCGGCTCGCCACCGACTTCGGGTCGGCGACGCCGTCGTCCACGAACTTCTTGATGAACGCGCTGAAGTCGTCGAAATCGCCGGAGTAGCTCTTGAACTGGTCGGTGATCGCGGCCGGCAGGCCACACTCGAAGACTGCTGCCGAAGCATCGACCGAGGACTGGATGTCGTCCACCACGTCCTGGGAGACGTCCTGGCCGAGGGCCGCCCGGTAGGCGTCGACCTTCAACTCGCTCTGACGGTTGTTCAGGTGGTTCAGGGCCGCGGAGCCGCACATCAGCTGGCTGACCTTGAGACCCTGATCAGCCACCTGATCCTGGCCGATCAGGGCGATGGCGCCCATACCGCCGAGTGTGATCGCGCCCGTGGCGACGATGATGCCCAGCCGTTTGGCTGTGCCGATATTTTCCAGGCCTAGCATCTTCCCCCCACGGTTGTCCGACTGCAAACACTTTCGGCCGCATGCCGGATCACCTGAGGGTAAGAAAAGGCCTTTGTCCCGTTTGCTGGGTTTCCATCGGGTTGCAAACGGGACATCAAGTCCTAGCGGTGAATCTTGAACCGCCAGTCGTCGGGAACCGCGCCGGCCGGGCCAGGGGTCGGCTGACCTTCCGGCCGGCTGTGCGCCGGAGCCAGCTCAGGGCCGTTGAAGCCCTCCTCGGTCTCGAAATTCCAGAACCAGTCCTCGCCGGGCTCGAACGACTGGATCACCGGGTGACCGGTCTCCCGGAAGTGGGCCGTGGCGTGCTGCGACGGGGAGGTGTCACAGCAGCCGATGTGCCCGCACTGCGCACATCGGCGCAGGTGGACCCACCAGCCGCCGGAATCGAGGCACTCCACACAACCGGTGCCGGACGGCGGGACATCGGGCTGAATCGACGCACTCACGCGGGGAAACCTACCTCACGACCCGGTCGTAGTCCTCCTGCGCGGCCCGCATCTGATCCATCTCACTCTCGAGCAGCTCGATGAGCTCCTTCAGCTTGCCCGCGACGCGCTCGCCGAGCGGGGTCAAGCTGTACTCCACCCGGGGCGGGATGGTGGCCTGCACCTCGCGGCGGACCAGGCCGTCACGCTCCAGTGCCTGCAGGGTCTGGGCCAGCATCTTCTCGCTCACACCGTCGACACGGCGGCGCAGGGCGTTGAAGCGATAGGCGCCGTCGAGCAGCGCGGCCAGGGCGAGGCCGCCCCATTTGCCGGTGACATCGGCCATCACGCCGCGGGAGGCGCAGTCCCGGGCGAAGACGCTGGGGATCAGGTCGTCGGCGGGATCAGTCATGCGCTGAAGAATACCCAGGTTTCTTTTGTGGCGGCACACACCCGGAGTTGGCACTTTCAAAAAGTTAGTGCATTCTCAGATGCAGCACTCCCCGCCGATCCTCAAGGAGTTCCCATGACCACCATCGCTGTCACCGGCGCCACCGGACACCTCGGCCGTCTCGTCGTGGACGCCCTGATCAACCGCGGTGTCGAGCCCGGCTCGATCGTCGCCGCGGTGCGCAGCCCGGAGAAGGCGGCCGGCCTGCTCGCCCGCGGTGTCCAGGTCCGCGAGGCCGACTTCGACAAGCCGGAGACCCTGGCCGGCGCGTTCGCCGGCGTCGACAAGCTGCTGCTCGTCTCGACCAGCGACCCGGGCAACCGGCTCACCCAGCACACCGCGGCGATCGACGCGGCCAAGGCGGCCGGGGTGGGCTTCGTGGCCTACACCAGCATCCTGCGCGCCGACACCACGCCGGTCCTGCTCGCCGCCGACCACAAGGCGACCGAGGAACTGCTGGCGGCGTCCGGCCTGCGGCACTCGTTCCTGCGCAACGGGTGGTACATCGAGAACTACACCGCCCAGATCCCGACCGTGAAGCAGACCGGCGGGTTCCTGGGCAGCGCCGGCGAGGGACGGATCGCGGGCGCGACCCGGCTCGACTACGCCGAGGCGGCGGCCGCGGTGCTGCTGTCGGAGGAGCCGAAGACCGCGTACGAGTTGGGCGGCGACCAGCCGTTCACGATGGCGGAGCTGGCCGCCGAGGTCGGCAAGCAGCTCGGCACCGAGATCGGTTACACCGACGTGCCGGCCGACAAGCTGGTCGAGATTCTCTCCGGCGCGGGCGTGCCCGAGGGGTTCGCGGCGATCCTCGCCGACACCGACGTGCACGTGCGGGAGAACGGCGCCCTCGACAACCCCGGCACCGACCTGCACGACCTGATCGGCCGCCCCACCACCCCCCTCGCCGACGCAGTCTCTGAAGCCCTCAAAGCCTGACCCAGCGCAACCCACCGCATCCCACCCGCCGACGCGACACCCAAACCCTCAAAGGCCCGACCCGAACGCAACCCCACCGCATCCCACCCGCCAACGCGACAGCCAAACCCTCAAAGGCCCGACCCGAACGCAACCCCACCGCATTCCGCCCGTCGATGCCGAGACCGCCGAAAAATGGCAAGCAAAGCGCAGTCATTTTTCGGTGGTCTCGGCATCGACCTCAAGGGGCGGAATGCCCGCCGAGCGAAGCGAGGCCATCAAACTCAGTGACGTCGGCGAACATTCCGTCCAGGGCGGCCACCGCGTCGTCGGCACTGACCCGCAGGCCGACGCCGCGCTCGCCCGCTCCGAGACTGATCGTGCGGCCCTTGGTGCGTTCGTCGGCGATCACCGGCCACGCCGTCGACGAGCCGAACGGGGTGATGGTGCCCCGCTCGTAACCGGTGGCCTCCTTGGCGGTCGCCGCGTCGGGCATCGACAGCCGGTTCACGCCGAGGAGCGCGCGCAATTTGGGCCACGAGATGGAACGGTTGCCGGGCACCAGCACGAACAGGTAGGAGTCGGGCCCACGACGTACCACCAAGGTTTTGACCAGATCCTGAATGTCGACGCCCTGGACCGCGGCAGCCTCGGTGACGCTGCTCACCGGCCCGTGCCGGACCACCTCGTGGGCCAGCCCGAATCCGGTCACGGCGGCGATCGCAGCATTCGTCACGCGATCACGGTAGTAGTTTTGGAGCCGTCCGAACCAGGAGGGAACTCGATGAGTGACAGGCCTCGCAAGCAGCCCGGACCCGACCACCCCATCACCGTCACGCCGACCGGGGAACGGGTCGTGGTGACCGTCGCCGGCAAGGTGGTGGCCGACACGCAGAACGCGCTCAGCCTGCGTGAGGCGACGTATCCGCCGGTGCAGTACGTGCCGCTCGCGGACGTCGACCAGTCGTTGCTGGAGCGCACCGGCACGCAGACCTACTGCCCGTACAAGGGTGAGGCCGGCTACTACTCGATCACGGTCGACGACACCACCGCCGTCGACGCGATCTGGGAGTACACGAACCCCTACGACGCGGTCGCGCAGATCAAGGACCACGTCGCCTTCTACCCCGACAGGGTGGAGAGCATCACGGTCGGCTGATCGCCGAGCGGACCGCTGCCAGCTGGTAGCGGTCCGCCTCGTAAGGGGTGTAGAGCGAAATGCGGTCGATGATCGTACCGAATCGGGTTTTCAGTTGATCGGCGACCGATGCCGGGTCACCGGAGACCGCGAAGGCGTCCAGGACCTCGTCGGTGATCTCCGCGCCCATCGCCACCCAGTCCTGCCGGCGTGACAGCAGGTTCAGCCGGTCGGCGAGCTCACCCCAGCCGTGCACCTCCAGCACCGGACGGTAGGACGGCGTCGACGCGTAGAACGCGATCTGCCGCCGCACCGCCTCCTCCGCCTTCGCCCGCTGCGCCGCGTCGGCACCCAGCACCACGAACGCGGACAGACTCAACGTGAAACCGTCCATCGACCCGCCACGGGCCTCCCGCAGGGCCGGCAGCAACCTGCCGGTCAGGTAAGGCACGCTGGTCAGCGGATGCACCAGCAGCCCGTCCGCCACCCGGCCGGCCGCCGCCGTCATCAACTCGCCCACCGCGGCCAGCTCGACCGGCGGATTCCCGTGCGGATTCGGCCCCGGGTCGAAGAACTCGCTCATCAGCGTGTGCTTGTAGAACTCGCCGCGGAACATCAGCCGCTCACCCGTCGCCCACGCGTGCCAGATCGCCCGCACCGCCGCGACGAACTCCTCCATCCGCGCCGCCGGACGACCCCACGGCATCGAGAACCGCCGCTCGATATGCGGCTTGACCTGCGAACCCAACCCCAGCCGGAATCGGCCCTCGGAGATCAGCTGCAAGTCGTTGGCCAGCACCGCGACATTCATCGGATTCCGCGCGAACGCCACCGCGATCCCCGACTGCAGCGAGATCCGCTCCGTCGCCCGGGCCACCAGCGTCAACGTCGTGAAGACGTCATGCCGGGTCTCCGCCGCGCCGAACCCGTCATAACCGACCTGCTCGGCCGAGACGGCGGCCGCTTCGGTCTCGGCGGGCGACGCACTGACCGGCGCGGTGAAGTCAACCAGCATCCGTCAGTCATAACACCTGCACAAACCCACAATCATTCCGGGGGTACGTCGTCGACCCCGCCGGGTGTGACCGCCGCCCGGATCGCCTCGGCCATCACCTCCGCGGCCACCGCGCGAATCAGATCCAGGTCGACGCCGTCAGTGACCTCACCCGTGGCGAGGGCGACCACGGCATCGCCGTCGTAGCGGGAATGCGCCGGGTGCAGGGCCCGGGCGAAACCGGTGTGGCCGCTCTGCGCCAGGAGCTGACAGTCGGCCTTGGACAGTTGCGCGTCGGTGATCAGCACGGCGATCGTGGTGTTCTGCCGCCCGAACCGGGCGGCCGGGCGTTCCACCGCGTCGTTGTCGAACAGCGGGCGGGCATCCGGACCCAGGACGTCGCCCCAGGCGTTGACCACGGCCAGAGCGGTGAGCCGGGTCGTGCCCGCCCGGCCGTCGGCGCGGCCCAGGCCGCCGGGGTCGAAGCGGCCGCGCCACTTGCCGGTTCGGGCGCCCGTTCCCGCGCCGGTCACCCCGGTGCGGAACTCGTCGCCGCGCAGAGCCGCCAGGGCCGCCGCCCGGCCGGCCTCGGCCGTCGGCGGGCCGGCAGGGTGCTCCTCGCCGCGCGGGGCGCCGGCAGGATGCTCCTCGTTGCGCGGGGCCGCGGTTCGGCCGGCCTCGGCAGTCGGCGGACCGGCAGGACGCTCCTCGCAGTGGGCCGCGGCCGTTGTCCCGGCGCTGCCGAAACCCACGGCGGGTGGGCCGGACGGGTTCCCCGGCAAGGCACCGACCGACTCGTCGAAGATCGACATCCCGACGACGATCGGCACCGGCCCGAACGCGGTCGGATAGCCCGTCCCCCGCTCCCGCAGCAGCCGCATCACCCCGTCCGCGGCAGCCAGCCCGAACGCCGAACCGCCGGAGAGCACCACCGCGTCGACCCGGTCGACCAGCCGCACCGGATCCAGCAGATCGAACTCCCGGGTGGCCGGCGCACCGCCACGAACCTCCCCGGAGCCGACGGTCCCCGGCGGCGGCAGGATCACCGTGACACCGGTGCCGTCCCCGGTCCAGTTGCCGACGTGGGCGGAGAGCAGCTGCGGATCGCTCACCCGGCCATACTAGATCCACCTGGGATTCTCCGGGGTGTCCACATCAGCGGGTCGTCCACAAGGCGACAGCCTGATCGTGGGCTGGGCCGGGACAATGGTCGGTGGGCGGCCTGCCCCCGGTTGGGGTGGGGACTGAGTTCGGGTGGGGGCTGAGTTCGGGTGGGGACTGAGTTCGGGTGGGGACCGAGTTCGGGTGGGGACTGAGTTCGGGTGGGGACCGAGTCCGGCCCGGGGCGGTCGACAGCGGAACGCCGCGACGTCCCCCAGGCCCCGGGCAACGGCTCGGAATCCCGGCAGTCACGTGTGCTTCGCCGGCCCGCCTGGTCCTCGTCAGGGGACCCGGCGCAACGTCCGCCGACCGGCGAGCAGCGCTGTCCCGCCGAGCAGCACCGCCAGCGCCACCGCCGCCAGCAGCAGGCTGATCACTCCTGGCCAGGACGGCAAGGGCAGCGGCGGTGGGTTCAGCCCGGACAGCGGCAGCGCCCACCCGGTTGCCGCCCATCCGGCGACCGCGATCACCAGCCCGGCCGGCACCGCGGCCAGGGCCAGCGCCGGGTACGACCAGAGCGCCGCCCGGCGCACCGCCGCCCGCGACAGTCCCTGGGTGCGCAGCACGGTCAGGTCCTCCACCTGCCGCTCCCGCCCGGCCGCGGCGGTGATCACCAGGACTCCGGCGGCCAGTAGTGCGACCAGTACGGCGACGAGTGCGCCGTACCCGAGGGCCACGGCCGCTCCCTGCTGCGCGAGGCGGGCCGCGAGCTGCTCGGACCGGAGGTCGCCGGTGAACGTGAGCCCTTGCGCGGCCAGCCGGTCGACCATGTCGGCCGGTGCCCGCGGCGACAGCCACACCTGGCCGGTCAGGATGCGGTTGCCGTCGGTGGCGAGCCGGTCGGCGTACTCCAGGTCGACCATCAGGGCCGGCCCGCCGATCTGCGGGATGGCCGGCAGCCGCCCGGCGATGGTGACCCGCGCCGGGCGGAAGTCGAACCCGTTCACCGCGCCGGGCGCGAACGTCCCGGTCGCCACCGCCGGCAACGGCCACGGCGTGTCGACGGGCTGCAAGTACAGGCCTTCCGGCAGGTTGTCCATGTTGGTCAGCTCGAGGCGCAGCCCGTCCGCGCCGGCGACGGCTCGGCCGCCCGGGCTGACCCGCCACCCGGCCGGGTCGGTACCGCCGAGTCCGTGCAGCGTGAGCACGCCCTGCACGCCGAGCGTGTTCGCCCCGCTGACGTGCAGCGCGTTGAGCCGGCAGCCCTCGGCCTTGCACTGCGGCGCCGGGTAGGTGTAGGTGTGCCGCCCCGGCCGGGGCACGCCCATCGGCGCGACCACGTCCGGCCCGCTGCCGTCCACCGGCGACAGGATCGCGTCCACACTGACCATCCGCCCCGGCCGGAATCCGTCGGCGCTCAGATCCAGCGTGAACGTCGCCGCGCCCGCCGTCACGACCGGTTTCGCCGTCTCCGGACGAAGAAGATCGACCATTTTCCCGTACGGCGTCCCGCCCGGCCAGTTCGCGACGGCCGCCAGCCGCGGCGTGTCCACGGCCAGCACCGGCGGCTGGTCGGGTCGCTGCGGGACGACGACCGCGGCCATCGCGTACCGTGCGTCCGGGTCGGCCCGGTGCACCGCGGTGAGCAGTTGGGCCCGGCCGACCGCCCCGACCGACAGCACCCGGTCCGCGCCGACACCCAGGTCGGCCTGGATGCGGCGGCTGTGCGCGGCCACGTCGGAGGCGGCGACCATGTACGCGCTCACGGCCACCGCCGCCACGAGCAGCGCGAGCACCCGCCCGGTCGCCCCGCGCCGCGACAGCATCAGCCAGGTCAGGCCGGGTCCGAGCCGTCCGCGGCCCAGTGCGCGGTGTCCGAGGCGGGCGGCGGCCGGCCGCAGTGCCCGCGCCACCAGCAGCGCGAGGGCGAGCATGACCAGCGCCGGGGCCGCCGAGCCGATGCCGACCAGGTCACCGCCGCCGACCGCGAGTTGCACGGCGGCGCCGGCGGCGAGCGCGACGATCAGGATGTCGACGGTGATGCCGGCCCAGCGGCCGGGCACCGGGGCGCGGCGCAGCAGTTCGGTCACCGGGCGCAGCAATGTCACGCCCTGGGCGAGGAGCACGGCGAGGACCGCGGCTGCCGCGGCCAGCGGTGCGTACCGCAGTGAGTCCGGGTGCGGGTCGGCGCCGACGCCGGGCCAGCGGATCGCCACCACGGCGTCGACGAGCAGCTGCCCGGCGAGGGCTCCGGCGATCGTGCCGGCGAGGACCGCGACCAGGCTCTCCCCGGTGGCCAGCAGCCAGCGGTGGTGTTGTCGCGAGCCGCGCAGGGCGATCACCGCGATCTCCGGCCGGCGGACCTCGGCACCGGCCGCGACGGCGAGCAGGATGGCCAGGCAGGCGAGCACGACCAGGGCGACCGCGGGCACAGGCACGATCCGGCGGGCGGTGGTGTGCCCCTCGTCGATGCGGGCCAGCAGTTTCGGGATTCCGGTCTGCAGTTGCAGGCCCTCGGCGGTGGTGGCGTTGTCCAGCCCGGCGCCCACGTCGGCGATCCCGGCCTGCAGGCGGGTGAGGGCCGCGCGCAGGGCGGGCAGCCGGTCGGCGTCCAGCGCGCCGGGCCCGGCGTAGCCGTCGACGCTGAGCTGCACCTTGCCCCGGTCCATCAGGTCGAAAGTGGTCAGCCCGGTGAACGCGGGCTCGCCGGGAACGGTGCCGCCGGTCGCGTCCTCCGTGGTGAAGTAGCCGTGTTCGCCCCAGTAGACGTCGCCCGGGTCAGCGACCCGGTAGGTGCCGGCCAGGAAGAAGCTCTTCGGGATTCCGTCGGCGACGTACGCCAGCACCGCCGGGTCGGCGTTGTAGTACGCGTACGTCAGGTCCACCGACTGCCCGACCACGAGTTTCAGCCGTTGCGCGGCCTGCTCGCCCAGCACCAGGTCGCCCTCGCCGAGCAGGCAGCGCCCGGCCACGATGACCAGGTGCGCGCAGGCATCCTGCCGGTGCACCAGCCGGGTGCGGAAGCGGCTGTCCGTCTCCAGGCCCACGGTGGGGATCTCCGCCGCGTACGCGTACCGGAAGCCGGGCAGTTCGGCGAGCGCCTGCCCGGTGGTGGTGGCGATGTCGATCCCGCCGGTCGAGCTGTTGCCGCCGGGTTCCCGGCGATCCGGGTCGACCACCCGGATGGTGATCTCCTTCTCGGCGCGCTCGGCGTGGGCGACCTGCCCGGCGGCCACCACCCGGTCGGCGGCGCGCAGGTACGCCGGTGCCGCCACGGCCGGTGCCACCGCGAACGCGGCGAGCACGGCGAGCACAATGGCCGGTCCGCGCCGGGCCCAGACCATCGTCAGGATCAGCGAGATCATCGATCGGACCGACTTCCACGACGGGTTCCGGGGTTCCGGCCGGACACGGCGGTCATCCAGGACAGGGCGGTCAGGCAAAGCATGGCGGTCAGACCGGAGATCAGCAGTGGCCCCCATCCGAGGACGTCGGGTGGGGCCAGCAGCCGCCACCCGTCGACGAAGGCCGAGTCGGGCTCACCGGCCACCCGCCGGGCCGTCAGGGCGGCCAGCATCCCGCTCAGCACCGCGCCGGTGACCAGCGCGAACGGACCCAGGTAGCGGGTCGCGGCGAGGGTCGCGCCGGACACACCCTGCACCCGCAGGGCAGCCGCCGCCGCGCGTTGCGGGCCACGGTCGACCGAGGCGGCCACCGCCGCCGCGGCGGCCGCGGTGAGCAGTGCGATCACCGCGCAGAACATCGAGAAGCCGCCGGCCGGCGCGGTGCCCCGGCCCGGGGTGCGGCCGGCCCGCTTGACCGCGGTCTCGTCGGCGAGCACGGTCAGCCCGGCCTGCTTGAGCCGATCGACGACGGCGGCCGGCGCGTCGGCGGTCAGCCAGACCTGGGTGACCCCGGCCGGGTCGGCCTCGCCGGCGATCCGGCGCAGCGCGTCGAAGTCGGTCATCAGCCCACTCCCGCCGAGCACCGGCAGCACCGGGACCGCGGCGACGACCCGGGCCGGGACCTGCCCGGCGCCGGTCACGGTCAGTCCGGCCTCGCCGAAACGCCACGGCACCGGCGCCGGGCCGGCCAGCAGCAGCGGCAGCGGCAGGGCGGTGTCGACGGCGAACAGCCGGTCGCTCTCCGAGCGGGCCGAGCCGCGCGCCGGGCCGATGGCGAGCCCTTCGTGGCTGCCGGACAGTTCCAGCCCGCCGTCGCCGGCCACGGTGCGCCAGCGGGTCGCGTCGGCCAGCCGGTCGGCGCCGAGCAGGTCGGCGTCCGGCCCGAGCTGGGCCAGCGAGTGCAGCGTGATGGGTCGCTCGATCGGTTTGCCGTCGGTCCCGAGCTGGGTGGCGATCTGCCAGCGGACGAGCCGGCAGCCGCCGGCGCAGCCGATGACCGGCTCGGTGAGGGTCTGCTCGGTGGCCCGTGAGAGCTCGAACGTGATTTGGACCCGGTCGCCGGTGCTGTTGCTCTGCAGGACCACGTCGACGGTGGACGGCACGCCCCGCTCGTTGCGCACCTTCAGGACCAGCCGGCGGCCGGTGATCGGGGGGACCGGGTGGCTCTCCGCGGGCGGTTGCGGGCGCGGCCCGTACTCCGGACGCCAGACGCCGACCGCGGCGAGCCGCTCGGTGTCCACCGCGAGCACCTGCGGGGCGCCGGTGCGGTCGACGGCGGCGGCCATCGCGTACCGGCCTTCCGGGTCGGCGGTCGCGACCGCGCGTTCCAGCGCCGTCCAGTTCCGCGCGCTCACGGTCAGCACCCGGGCCGCGCCGAGCTCGGCCTCCGCCCGGGCGGTGTGCGCGACCCGGTCGGCCGCGGTCTCGCCGGTCGCCGTGACCAGGACCGCGACGGCGACGGCGAGCAGCGCGAAGACCCGGTCGAGGCCGGCCAGCCGGGACATCCGGACGGCGGTGAGCCCGAGCCGCAGCCGCCCGCCGCGCAGCGCGGCCGAGCCGCCCCGGTCGGCGGCCCGCATCAGGACCCGGGCCAGCAGCACGACGACCGCGACGGCGACCGCGATCGGGGCGAGCGCGCCGATGCCGGCGTCGGGGCTGCCGGACCGGGCCTGGTAGGCCGCGGCGACGGCGATCGCGACCAGCAGCACGTCGGTGAGCAGGGCGGCGATGCCGCCGCCGCGGGTGGCCGGCACCTCACGCTGCAGGGCGACCACCGGCGTACGGATCAGCAGCAGATCCCCGGCCACGAGCGTGACCAGCGCGACGAGCGGCACCACCGCGGCCGCCGCGACGGCGAGCACGCCCGCGGTCAGCGTGCCGGGACCGGCCATGAGCCGTCCGGCGGTGAGCCCGGCCGCCGCCCCGAGCAGGCCCCCGGCCAGCAGCGGCGCGAGGTGCTGCCCGGAGAGCAGGGTGATCAGCCGGCGCCGGGTCCCGCCGCGCATCTTGAGCAGCGCCGCGTCGCGCCGCCGGTCCCGGGCGGTGTAGCGGCCGGCCAGCGCGATCGCGTACCACCCCAGCAGCAGTGCCGGGACGGCGGCGAGCAGCACGGCCCGCAGGAGCCGCTCGTCGGCGCCGGACAGGTCCGCGCGCAGCCCCGCGGTCGGGTCGACGATCTCGCCGAGCGAGCCCGCCCGCGCGATCGTCTCGCCCAGGTCGTACCCGTCGTCGCCGCGCAGCAGCGCCACCGGGACCTCGGCGGACCAGGTGAAGACCGGCTGGCCGAGCGGCGTGCCGGTGAACGTCGCGGCGACCGTGAAGATCGGGTCGAGGCCGCTCTCGACCCGGAACAGCTCGTCGGCCCAGTACCCGGAGGAGAGGTCGGTGATCGCGTAGATGCCGGTGACCCGCATCGGGATCTTCGGCCCGGCCGAGCTGCCCTGCACGGCGAACTCGTCGCCGGGACCGACGCCGAGCCGGCCGGCGACCGTCTCGGTGAGCGCCGCGTCGCCGGCCGAGGCCGGGCACCGACCGGCGGAGAGCACGACGTGCCGGCAGAAGCCGTCGCGGTAGTCGACGTTGACGTGGTCGGCGACCCCGGTGGTGTCGGTGGCGCTCATCGGCCGGGCCAGCCCGGCGAAACCCTCGGCGCCGGGCATCGGCAGCGTGGTCCGCACCGACTCGCCGAACGCGGCCAGGGCGCCGACCGGGTCACCGCCGGTGTCGCTGTCCCAGTGCACGACGACCGTGCGCTGGGCTGCCGGGACCGAGTCCGCGGTGGTCGCGGCGCTGCGGGCGGCCGCGGTCAGCGCGAACCACGGCACCGCGGCGGCGACCGCCGACGGCAGCGCGGTCAGCAGCAGCAACGTCCAGGCCTGCGCGGCCCGCGAGCGCACGGCGCCCCAGAGGATCGTGAACATGCCCCCGCCTCACCCCCTGGGGCACAGCTTCACGCTCCCGGACCGCGAAGACACGCCCCGAAGGTCAGACCGTTACCGCTCTGATATGGACAGCCCCGCGGTCCGGAAGCCCAGGTTGCCCGTCGACGAGTCGGGCGTGTTGGCGGAGCGGGCCGCGTTGCGGTACCGGTTGCAGTAGGAGTCGTGGCACAGGTACGACCCGCCGCGGATCACCCGGGCCGTCCCGAGCGACGGCCCGCGTGGGTCGTCCACCGGCGACTGGGCGTAGTACCGCGGCGAGAACCAGTCCGCGCACCACTCCCACACGTTGCCGACGCTCTGGTGGAGGCCGTAGTCGTTGGGCGCGAACGCCCGGACCGGCGCCGTGGTGATCCAGCCGTCGTCGCCGGTGTTGGTCTCCGGGAACTCGCCCTGCCAGATGTTGCAGGCCCAGCCGGACTCCGGCAGCTCGTCGCCCCACGGATAGCGCAGGCCGGCGCGCCCGCCGCGGGAGGCGCACTCCCACTCCGCCTCGCTGGGCAGCCGCCGCCCGGCCCAGGCGCAGTAGGCCTGGGCGTCGTTCCAGCTGACGTGCACGACCGGGTGATCATTTTCGGCCGACGACGAGGGGCCGCCGGGGTGCGCCCAGTCCGCCCCCTCGACGCCCAGCCACCACGGGGTGCCGGCCATGCGACCGGCGATCCGCTCCGGGTCGGTCACCGCGAGGTGGAAGACGGCGGACCAGCCGTACTGCTCGGCGTCGGTGCGGAACCCCGTCGCCTCGACGAACGCCCGGAAATCGGCCACCGTCACCGACGTCGCGTCAATGTCGAAGGCCTTGACGCGTACGGGATGAACCGGCCCTTCCCCGTCGGCCGGGTGACCGTCGTCGTGCGCGTCGCCCATCAGGAACTCCTGATCGGGAACGGTAACCTGCGCCACGGCATGGACACCGCTCCCCCGTTCCTCGACGACAACCGGGGCAGCGGGCCGATCGGACGACGGCGTGCAGCAAGTCATGATCGACACGATAAATCGTCGGAGCCGCCGGGCGTCGGATCGTGGTCCACCGCGCCGACCGGCGTACGTCGACGTCATCCAGCGGTACGGGCGGCCGCCATCGGTTCGCCCTCCGGCCACCTCGGACTGTGCACATTCGGGCCTGGAGCCGGGGCAGCGCGTTCCGTGATCAACTTGCGACCCTGTGTCGATGGCCGCAGCGCGTCACCGTGCAGAGATCGTCGACACCACCGAGCCCGGGTCGCCGCTCCCCGATCGCCCCCACTGGGAGGACCCGGCCGCGTCCCGCACCGGCCAGCTCGTCTGGCAGTTCATCGGCGTGTGGCTGCTCGGCGGCTGCACCCCGTTCGTGCTCGACGGCGTCGCCCACGGATACGAGCTGGGCGGCACCGAGTACACGGTGGCCACCACCGGCATGCTCGTCGTGGTCGCGCTCGGCCTGATCGCCCTGCTCTACCTGCTGGTCCGGGCCACCGCGCTGGTCACCCCGCTCGGCGCGAGCCGGCGCGGGCGGCTGCTCTGGGCGGTGCTGGTCGCCGCCGTCGGGACGCTCGCCTGGCTCGCCGGCCGGGCCGTCGCCACCGCCCGCGAACCCGGCGTGCTGCACAACGGGCGGATGGCCGTGCTGCTCGGCGGCGGTCTCGCGGTGCTGGTCGCGGCGCTGCTGACCCGCGGCTGGTGGCTGCGCGCCCCGGCCGCCGCCGCGTTGATCGTGCTCGCCGGGGCCGGGGTGTTCGCGTTCCGCGACCTCGGGCCGAGCGACCTCGACGTGCGCCTCGACCAGGCCGCCCGGAAGCGCACCGACTTCAACGTCGTGACCGTCGCCGGGTACCACCCGGCCCAGCTGACCTTCGGGACGAACGAGACCGGCGACGAGTACGTCCCGGACACCCCGGGCGCCGGTGGCCGGATCGTCCTGAGAATCGTCGACATCTCGCACGGGTGCCAGCCGCCCCGCTGCCTCGACCCCGGCTACCTCTACCTCGGGGTGGCGCCGACGATCTTCGAGGATCGTCCGCCGCGCGCCGCGGTCCTGCACCACCAGCGCATCTACGAGCTGACCGGTGACCCGGGCGTCGACCCCCAGCTGCTGCTGCACTCGCTGACGGACATCCGGCAGGCCCGGGACGCGGAGATCGCCCAGGGCCTGCCACCGTTCTCGCCGCGCAACCCGGTCGAGGCCGCCCGTCACTGGCTGCGCGAACACACCTGAGGCGTCAGGCGAACCGCGGGATGACCTCCTCGGCGACGGCCTGCATCGGCGCGTGGTCGTAGGCCACCCGCGGGAGGTAGACGATCACGTAGTTCGCACCGGCCTCGACGACCCGCTCCACCTGCTCGCGGACCTTCGCCACACTGTCGCCCTCCGCCAGGTTGAGGCTGGTCGACTTGGTGATCCGGTCGTAGTCCGTGCCCTGCTCGTCGCAGTGCCGCCGCAGCACCGCGAGCTTCTGCGCGATCAGCTCCGGGTCACCGCCGCCCACGTTGCAGGCGTCCGCGTACTTCGCGACCAGCTTCAACGTCACCTTCTCGCCACCGCCACCCAGCCACAGGTCGGGCTTGCGGCCGCCGGCGCCCTTCGGCTCGTTGATCGGCCCGTCGATCCGGTAGTGCTTGCCCTCGAAGACCGGCCGCTCCTCGGTCCACATCCGGTGCACGATCTCCACCGCCTCGCGGAAGGCGCGCATCCGTTCCGGCACGTCGGCCCACTCGTAGCCGTAGGCCTTCCACTCGTGCTCGTACCACCCCGCGCCCAGCCCGGCGTAGAGCCGCCCGTGACTGGCCACGTCCACCGTCGACGCGATCTTCGCGAACAGCGACGGCTGGCGGTACCCGTTGCAGCCCACCATCTGCCCGATCTTCACCCGGCTCGTGTCCCGCGCCAGCGTCGAACTCACCGTCCACGCCTCGAACGTGGAGTTGATCGTCGGCTCAGGGACGGTGTGGAAGTGGTCGTACACCCACACGGAATCCCACGGGCCCGCGTCGGCCAGCTTCGCGACCGCGGTCATCGCCTCGTACTGCTCCACCGGGTCGTCGATCTCGACCAGGTCCATCCGCCAGCCCTGCGGAACGAAAAGCCCGAATTTGATGCTCATGCACACAACTTATCGACTTGATCATCACTCCGCGCCTCGACGGTAGACGTCGAAGGTGACGGCACCGGTCTCCTTGCTCACCGCCAACGGGGCATTCCCGGCCATGGCCTCGTTGATGTCACCCCTCTCCACGTAGCCACGACCGTTGTACGGGAAGACCCAGGCATCGCCCCGTTCCTTGACGAAGTCCCCGAGGATCACGATCTCGTGGGAGAACCGCGGCCTCATGCGCTCGTCCAGGAAGGCCTCGGCTGTGCTTCGCGCTTCTGACAGATCCACCGTTGCGATCCCCGCCCCGGGCATGTTCCCGCTGACTTCCAGCGCGAGAAACCTGGAAGGATATCCGGCACCGACGTTGCCGGCCCGGGCGGGCCGCCCCGGGGCGGGCGCGTGCTCACCGCGTACCGAACAAGCGTTTTCGGGTTCGGGGTGGAGCAGACCACCGGCGATGGTGGCGAACGTTGCGGATCCGCCACCATCGCCCCTGGTCGCGTTCAGTTGCAGCGCATCCAGGAGAAGTGGTAGATCGTCTCGATGCTGCCGTCGGTGGAGTCCATCGTCAGGTAGCTGACGTCGGTCGACGTGCCCTTGGTGACCCGCAGTTCCGTGTTGATGTTGAGGTTGCGCTGTTCCCCGCAAGGGCGGAAGACCTGCGACGCGATCGGGATCTGGTCCGTGGCGATCCAGTTGTCGTCCAGCGGCGCGCTGATCGCGTGGTTGGCGTAACTACCGACCGTCATGCCCTGGAAGTAGTAGTTCGCCCGCTGCTGGGCGACCGCACCGGGCTGCAGGTAGCCGTAGCCGCGGTAGTCCACCTTGGCGATCGCGAAGGTGAAGCCCGCCGGGGCGTGGACCAGCACGTTGAGCTGGCAGTTCTTGCGGTTCTCGGTGACCGCGACGTTCGGGCCGGCCTGCGCGAGGTAGGCGCTGTAGATCGCGGTGAACGCGGAGTTGTCGGGCGAGATCGCCACGTCGGCGGTGCCCGGCGCGCAGCCCGAGCCGGCCATCGCGACCAGCTCGATGGACATCTCGCCGGCCGGCGGCGGGTCGACGACGACGATGAGCGCGGAGGCCGGCGTCGCGCGGAGCAGCGACGACGCCAGAAGCGCCAGCACCACGCATCCGCGAGTCAACAATCTTTTCATGTGAATCCTTCCGGGATCGGGAACGGACGGCCATCAAGCTATTGATGACCGTCAATGAGAGTCAAGGGTTGATCCCGATTTGAGGGACTTCTTGATGCGGGACGTAAAAGAGGAGAGCAGGGCATCAAACCGGCCAATTACGCATTCTCGGCCTTCTTTTGGGGCTTATCTGCGGATTGGACCGATCCGCGCAACCCCTCCAAAGATCGACATTAAATTTATGCTTGTAAATACCATAGGGGCGCCACTACGGTGGTCGCGAATGCGATGGCCGCCGTTCTGGAACAATTCCAGATTCCCCTGCTGTGGCACCGATAAAGCCACGCCCATTCCCCGGAGGACCTCCATGAAAAACACCAATCGCGTGATGGCGGCCGTGCTGACCACGGCCCTGGCGCTCCCCCTCGGCACCCCCGCGAGCGCCGCGACCGGCACCAGCGCGGCCGCGGCCGCGATCACCGTCGAAGTGATCGCCAACAGCGGCTCCGGATGCGCCCCGGGCACCGCCACGGTCGTGAGCAACGGCGACAACACCGGATTCCGGATCAAGTACCGGGACTTCCTGGCCGAGGCCGGCGGCGGCGCCGGCGTCGTCGACCGCCGCAAGAACTGCCAGCTCGGCGTCCTGGTGACCATCCCGGACGGCTGGACCATCGCGATCGCCTCGGCCAACTACCGCGGCAAGGCCGGCCTGCTCCCCGGCGCGAGCGCGCTGCAGCGCACCAGCTACTACTGGCAGGGATCCTCCGCGACCCAGCGCAAGGACGCGACGTTCACCGGGCCCCTCAACGGACTGTGGACCACGTGGGACGTCGCGCCTGTGCTCACCTACGCGGAGTGCGGCGCACAGAGCGTCCTCAACATCAACACCGAGCTGCGGGTCGACCCCGGCACCTCGACCGGCACCAGCACGATGTCGATGAACACCACCGAGGGCGACGTCGACACCCTGTTCAATTTCAGTCTGGCGTCCTGCTGAACCGGTCTCGGCCCGAGCGGGCCGGCTCGTCCCGCGTCAGGCGGGCGGGCCGGCCTCTTCCGGGTTGGTGTCCGGACGTTCGGCTGCGGCGCCGGCATTCCCGGCCCGACCCTGGACGACGTGCTGAAGTCCCTGCTCGCGGCGCTCCTCGTGCTGTCACCCGCCCCCGCGCCCGCGCTCGCGTCCGCCCCTCGCCCCGTTGTCGTGCCGCCGGCACATGCCTCGATGTCGCGCCCGGAGGCGCACATCATCCGTCCCGGGGACACCCTCACCGCCATCGCGCGGCAGTACCAGGTCACGGTCGACGACCTGAAACGCTGGAACCACCTCGACGGCGACCTGCTGCGGCCCGACGGCGCCCTGCGGTTGTCCGATTCCCATCACGTACGGCCGGGGTGGGTGACCTGGTCGGAAACGCTCACCGCGGCCGAGGCCAACGGTGACCCGGACAAGAAGTGTCCCGTCCCCGCGAGCGAGCTGCGGCGGGTCTGGGTGAAGTACACGGACTTCGACGGTGAGGTCCACGACGGCAGCCTGATCGTGAACCGGTCGATCGTGCCCGCGACCAAGAAGGCGTTCGCGCTGCTGTACGAGTGGCGATTTCCGATCATGGTGATGGAGCCGGTGGCCGTGAACATGCCCGGGCTGACCGACCGCACCGTCCTGACCAGCGGCTACGAGTGCCGGAACGTGGCCGGGACGACGAGGTGGTCGCAACACGCGTACGGCTTGGCGATCGACGTGAACCCCCGCCAGAACCCGATGATCCGCGGCGACTACCTCGACCCGCCTGGCAGCGAACCGTGGATCCCGCGCGACCCCTACCGCACCGGCATGATCCACGCGCAGGGCGCGGAGGTGGCCTTCACCGCGAACGGCTTCGCGTGGGGTGGCCGCTGGACCTCCCTCAAGGACTACATGCACTTCAGCCCGAACAACCTGTGATGACCAGGTCATTTGCAGATCAACTCCCGCTCTGGGCCGTCGCTGGGCCGTCAGGGTGCTCCGGCGGGTTGAGGAGACGGTCCAGAGCGCGCCGGGCGCGCTTCGGGCTGTCCGGCATGAGGTGCGCGTACACCCTCAGCGTGAAGGCCGCGTTCGCGTGACCGAGCCATTCCGCAACCGCTTTCACGCTCTCGCCGACGTCCAGCAGGGCGGATGCGTAGAAGTGCCGCAGCGCGTGTACCCCGTTCGCCCGGCCTGGCTCCACCCCCGCCCCTCGGAGGGCCGGATGCCAGGCCGTCGCGGCGAGCACGTCGCCACGCAACGGCTTGAAGTGGGTCGTAGTGAGGACAAGAGACACGGTCACTGGATCACCGTGAACCGGGTCCTCCCACGGCAACGTCACCGCGACCGGCGGAAACTCCTTCATGTATGCCTTCACCGATCGCGCCACCGAATCCGGCAGAGGCACCCGCCGCTCCGTGTCGTTCTTCGGCAGTCCGAACACCAGCTTGCGACCGACACGCTTGACCTGGCGGCGAATGTGCAGCCAGCCCCCGTCAAAGTCGAAGTCATCCGGTGAGATCCCGGCAATCTCACCGAGCCGAGCCCCGCACCCCGCGCCGACGTCGACCACAGGTCGGTAACGCAGCCTGATCTTCTCCCGGACGGCCACCACCGTTCCCGCAGTCCAGGGAGTCACCCTCGGCACGTTTGGGGTCGGAGCCTTGACCGACTTCGCCGCGCACGGGTTCTTTAGGATCAAGCCATCGTCGACGGCAGCAGTGAGGATGCCGCTCAGGTGGGCGAACAGCACCGCCCGAGTGTTGGCCGCAAGCCGCTTCTCGATGAGCCCAGCGTCCCAAGCTCGCACCGTGCTCGGCTGAATCGACGCGATCGCCCGCTTCCCGAAGTAGGAAATGATGTGCTTGCGCACCCGAAGCCTGACCGGCCACCGCGTCGATTCGTCGAACCGGTGCGTGCGAAGCCAGGACTCCGCGAACTCGTCGAACGGCGTCTTGCCGGCGGCCGGGTCGACGTAGCTGCCCCGGTTCTTGTCGGTCTCGATGCCGTTGAGAAAGGTCTCGGCGGCCTTCTTCGCCCGGTCCGGGAACGATTTGCTGCGCTCGCTGCCGTCCGGAGCGATGTACCGGACGCGATATCGCAGGCCCTTGCCGTACCTGCTGGTACGGACCTGGCGCTTCTTCTTGTCGTCCCCGATGACTTCTTTGAACCAGCGGTCCTCGATGTGGCCCATGGCTACGCCGCCTCCTGCTGCCGGTACCAGGCGCGGACCTCGGCGGGGTCGTAGCGCAGGTGTTTGCCGACTTTGCGGCCGATCGGCCCGTAGTGGCGTTTGCGCCAGGTGTAGACGGTCTCTTTGTCGACGCGCAGGTATGCGGCCACGTCGTCGACCGTCCAGCGCGGTTCGTCTACCGGTGTTGCCATCGATCCTCTCCGTCGTTTCAGTGTCAAGTTGGCCTTGACGGTTGACGGCCGTTCACGCGGCCATGGCTAGCAGTGCCTGCCTGGCGGCGTTCTGGTGCTCTCGCGCCATCGCGGCGGAGGTGTTGGCGAGCATGGCGTCAGCGGGTGTCTGCCATCCGGCGCCCACGAATTGCAGGAAATTGACGACCAGAGTGGTCGGTGTCTCGCCCGGCTCGATCCGGTCGGGTCCGGCGTTCTGCACGCGGCGGAACTCCACGCGCTGACCGCGCAGCAGGGCGAAGGTGATCGAGTAGCGGCGGGACTTGGTGAGGAAGTGGCCGCCGAAGCCGAGCATGTGCGCCCACCGCTGCAAGCGCCGGTAGGTGCTCAGGTCGGGTTCGTCGTCGCCGTTGCGGTTGGCGCAGGTCGGGCAGTCGTAGCGGTCGCTGCGGGTGCGGCACACCGTGCAGCGCGGGTAGCGGGCGCGGCCGAGCCACCAGCAGGCATGGACGAGGCGTTCGGCGTGGGTGCCGTGCCGGTTCGCGTACAGGCCGACGGTGTCGGCGGTGATCCGGCCGGAGGCGTGGCCGGTGATCTCGGTCGACTTGGTGGCGTACTTCGCCAGGTACGCGGCGACCTGGGCGTCGGTGACCTCACCGCGGCCGGCCATGGTGATGACCTTCGTCAGGACCTGCTCGCCCCAGCCGATGTACCAGCCGTCGAGCTGGGCCGGGTGCGGGTCGGTGGTGAACCCGACGGTTGCGGCGGCGTGGTCGACGGCGGCTTTCAGGTCGTCGGCATCGAGTTCGGCCGGCGGCGGCATGGTGGCGTCGGGCTGCTCGGGGTCGAAGCCGTCGAGGCGGATGATGGCGTGGAAGTGCGCGACACCGCGTCGTTGCATCTCGGCGGCTTTGCCGAACGACAGCCGGATCGGTGCCACCTGCCGGGTGCGGATCTTCCCAGCGCGTTCGTAGGCCACGGTCACGTCGGGTACGCCGCGTTCGCGGCATAGGCGGATCATGTGCCGGTTGATGGCGATGGTGGTGCGCCGCCACAGTTCTCCGGCGTGCAAGTTCCAGATGACCTGTCCGGCGTGGTCGTAGCAGTCCAGGCACAGCGGGGTGCCGAGCCGGGCATCGTCGGCTTCATGGCGGGCGAAGCACGCCAGCCGGGTGCCGTGTTCGCAGACGGTCAGGTCCCGGCGGGCGTGGCACGGTTCGGCGCGGCAGTCGCAGTCGGTGCGCCGGGCGCAGGTGTGCCGCTTGACCCGCCGGGTGTGGACCTCGCCGAAGCTGGGGGCGGTGAAGGTGGGGAACACGGCCGGGTGCGTGGCGACCTGCTCCGGGACGCCTTTGCCGCCGACCAGGCCAGTGCGGACGACGTGGTAGGCGTCGTTCTGGTAAAGCTTGGAGCAGGACGGGCACACGCTGGCGCGGCGGTTGCCGCACGGCTTGTAGATCACCCCGTCCGGCATGTCCGCCGTGGCGCGTTCGGTCAGCAGGCGGCCGGTGGCGGCTTCGATGGTGGCCATGGTTCCGGCCAACCGGACCGGCCGCGTGCACGCGGAGGCGGCTTTGACATGCGAGAGCCAGGCCGGGTAGTCGTCGCGGGCGGCGCGGGCGATCGCTTGCAGGCGCACGTCCGGGGAGGTGCGGTACCAGGTCGGGGTGACCGGGTCGGCGCAGGCCGCAGCACCCGGGCCGGTCGGCTCGGGTGTCACGGGAAGCGCCGTCAGGGTCATGCAGCGGCGTCCTGCGAGAGGTGCCGGTCGAGGTCGGCTCCGGTGATGCACTCGACGAGGGCGGAGCCGATCAGTTCGGCGACCGGTGGGGTGACGGCGTTGCCGTAGAGGCGGACCTTGGCGCGTTTGGAGCTGGCGGCGACCTGGTAGGTGTCCTCGAACGCCATGGCGCGGGCGATCTCGTGGGGTTCGAGCATCCGGAACCGCACGTCGTCGAGGTCGACCGCGGTGGCGGCGGCGTCGAGGGCGGTGCGGGCCAGGCCGTAGCGGTCGCGGGTCGACACGGTGCCGATCGGTGCGGTCACCGGGTGCCCGGATGCGGCGGTGCCGTAGTACGGCACGAGCAGCATCTGTTCGCCGGGGAAGGCCACCGATTGGCGGCCGGAGGCGGTCACGGTCCGGACCGGTTGGGTGGCCGGGGTGGTGCGTGAGCGGGGGCTGCCGGTGTTCTGCCGGGTCACCAGCGGCGGCAGGGCCAGGCCGTGGTGGTTGCCGGACGCGGTGACGGTCGACAGTGGTGCGGTGACCGGACGGGCGTTGTTCTTGTCGCCGCCGCCGCGCAAGGGTGCGATGAACGGCAGCGGCAGGGCGGCGACGCCGTCGCATTCGCGGGTCGTGCGGGTCGGCATCGGGACGGTGCCGGCCGAGGGGTGGGTGCGCCAGGTACCACCGGCCGGGGCCAGGAACGGCGGCAGGGCGTAGCCGGTCTCGTTGCGGCAGGTCTGGGTGCGCAGCGGATCGGTGGCCGGGGCGGCGTGCTTGCCGTCGCGGCCTTCGACCGGGACCATCAGCGGTGCCCAGTAGCGGCGGATACCTTCCCGGATCCGGTCGAGGGTGGCGCCTTCGAGCGGGTCAAGGCCGTGCCGGTCACGGTCGCCGATGCGCACGCCGGGGATCGTGGGGTCGATCGCGGCGAGGGCGGGCAGGGTTTCGGGGAAGACTTCCCGACCCCGGCAGGTCGTCTTGGGACACAGGTAGATGTACTGGGTGCCGTAGCTGCCCATGTCCCGGCCGGGTTTCTTCCACACCTGCACCGCGAGCACATGCTCGTCGCAGGCCGGGCACCACGCGGTCGGCCGTAGCCACTTGTCCCAGTCCGGGCGGCGGCCGAGGCTCTTGTGCCAGTAGGCGATGAACGCCCGGTTGCGCGACTGCGGGGCGCGTGGTGCCCGCACCGGCTGGGCGTGCATCGAGTTGAACGCGATGACCCGGACCTCGTAGTCGAGCTTGCCGAACTCGGCGATCCAGTCATCCCACTCGTGCCAAAGCCGGACTTGGATGACGTTCTCCACCATCCCGGCCAGCACCGGCTTGCGGCGTTTTTTCATCGCGCGCAGGTAGCGCGGGATCTCCTTCATCAACAGCCGGGAGCGGCGGTAGTCCTCCTGCCGCTTGAGTTGCTTGGCGGTCAGCGGCCGCTCGGGGGCGTCGAACAGGGCCGGGCGCTCGGCATTCGCCTTGTCGAAGTCGCGTTTCACGCCGTTGGCAGTCGTCCAGGCCGGGCAGGCCGGGGAGGCGACGAAGATCTCCGCGTACGGCATCTTGTCGACCGGCAGCTTCGTCACGTCCTCCTGGAAGTGGCGGGCGCCGGGGAAGTTCAGGGCGTGCGACGCGACCGCGTCCGCGGCGTGGTTGGCCGCTGCGGAGATCTCCACCCCCGGCACCAGCGACCATCCGAAGCTTGTTCCGCCGACGCCGGAGAACTCGTCATAGACCCGCAGGCTCACGGCCGGCCTCCCCGGTCGATGTCGCGGCACGGGTAGGCGTCGATGTAGACCCGGACGTGGGCGGGATGGCGGTGCGAGGGGTACGGCTCGGACACCGAGCCGATGAACAGGTCCGGCAGGGTGAACAGGGCGTCGGTGAGCGCGGTGCACTCGGCGGGAGTGCCGATCAATCGGATTTTCACGGTCGGTGCCTTCCAGTGGTGATCAGGGGTCGGCTCGGCGGCCGGGGCCGCACCCGAAGCAGGGATTGCTTCGGGTGCGACGCTGGTTGTCGAGACGGTTACCGGTTCGCCATGCTCGGGCGGCGACCGTTGACGGCAGGTGTCGGCGGGGTCGGGCTGTTGTTCGAGGACTGGCTGAGAGCTGCCAGTGCCTCAGCCGCCTGCGACGAGTTCACTTTCAGGCGTGCAGCGAGTTGACCGGCTTTGATCGGTTCGCCGTTGTCGGCGTGGTAGCGCTCGGCGACGTCGCGGGCGCGTTCCAGCAGGGCCGGGGGTACGAGCGGCAGGGTGAGTTGTGCGGCGTCCGGCTCGGTGACAGGGGTGTCGGTGGCGGGACGGGCCAGCTCGTTTGCCGTCGCTGCGGCGGTGCTGGGGTGCGGGCGGCGCGACCAGGCGGTCACGTCGGGTTTGGCTACCGGTCGGGCCGGGGTGTCGCCGGGCTGAGCGACTCGTGAGGCAACGACCGCGGGCGTCGGAATCGTGGTGCTGGTAGAGGATTCCGGCGACCGTGCCGGCTCCTGCGCCTCGGGTGCCACCGGGGCAGGGCTTGCCGGTTTGGTGTCGGCCACCGACGTCGGCACGTCCACGGGGACGTGGGTCGGCGGTGTGGTCGGGGCCGTGATCAGGGCCGGGACGCGCAAGGCGTCCTCGTCGGCCGGGACGGCCGTGGCGGCTAGGGGTTCCGGGGTGTGCCGGTGGTGACCGGTGGCCAGGAGTGCTCCGGTGGCCATCACCATCAGCCCGTCGACAGCGAGCGGGCCGAGCACACACACGATGGTTTCCTCGCCGTAGTGGTCGAGGAGGCCGGACAGGTGCCGGTAGGACACCAGTGCGGCGACAGCGGCGACCGGGAGCATTCCGCCCCAGCGCAGCAACTGCCATTGCCAGCCGCCGGGCCACGCAATGCGGGCCAGGATTTCGACGGCGATGAACAGGAAGACGGGCCAGACGACCGCGCCGACCACGGCACCCGTTTCCGGGGACCAGACGGCAGGGTTGGCGACTTCCTTGGGAGGGATGAAGGAGTGGGCGACGTTGGCGGCGATGGAGACGGCGCCACCGAGAACTGCGCCGGTGTAGGCCCAGTCACGGCCGCTGACGCGGGCACTCATCGCTGCCCCTGGGGCTGATCCGAACGCTGTTCCTGACGAAGGAGGCTGAATCCCGTGACCAGGGCTCGCGTGTAGTCCCTCTCGCGGAGCATTCTTTCCACCGTCCGTACGTCGGTCAGGGACCGGATCGGGCCGGACAGCGGGACCTCCATGTTGGCGAAGCCGAGCCCCGTACCCTGGAAGTACTGGAAAGCGACGAAGTAGAAGTACGTGGATCGGTTGTTGTTCGGGTTGGTGGTCATGTCGGTTCCTCCCCGTCAGTCCAGAGCCGAGAGGAACGCGGTGAGCGCGGCGCAGCCGAGGGCGGCACCGAGCAGGTCAACGGCCAGGCGTACCCGCTGGTACTTGCGGCGGGCGGATCGGGCCAGATGCCGGAGCGACGCAATGTCATCGTCCAGCCGATCGCGGATGCGGGCCTTGTTCTCGTAGCCCTTGATCCGCAGATCCCAGTACAGGGCCTCGTCGGTCGGCGCGAACGCCCACCGCATGAAGCCGTAGTTGCCGCCGAGCGCGGGCCGGATGGCCGCTCCCAGCAGGGCGATCGCCGCGCCGGTCAGGACGGCGGTCATGACAGCAGTTGCCAGCGCGATGCCGTGTAGGTGAGCCTTGCTCACCAGTGCGGCGCCACCGGTCAGCCCTCCGAGGGCGAGACCGGTCAGGATAGAAGCCTTAGTGTCGACCCGCGAGATCTGGGCCTGCACCTCGGTGAATGCCTGATCGATGGCCTTGCTGTGTTCGAGGTCAAACTCTTCGAGGGTTCTCATCGCGTCGGGTCCTCTCCATGAAGATCGAACAGGGGTAGAGCAGGACGGTTCGGATCCGGCGCGTAGGTCGCCGACTGCCGAACCGTGGCCCGCGTGGTGCGGGACTTGGGTTTGAGCAGGTCAGCGAATTGGTCAGGGGACAGAAGGGCTACCGCGTCCCGGTCCTCTCCACGCCGCTGTTTGAGCAGCGGACGCACGGTGGCGTTCGTGGGGCACTCGGACACGTTGTCGGGGTAGGGGTAGCCGCAGCCCGGACACCGTGACGGCATCGGGCTACCGGGGTAGTGATCGGCGAACACCCGCACGAGGGTCGCCACGGACACGGTCAATCCCGCTTGCAGAAGCCGGGGGTCGAGGCCGTGCCGTTCGAATTTGTCGCCGTAGCGCTGCTGCGCTGCCTGCCGGGAAGTCCCCAGCCGGCGGGCGATCTCGTCCCAGGAGTAGGAATACGGTTCGGCCCGCAGACCGGCCACGGCCAGACGCACCATCGCGTCCACCTCAGCGGTGAGCGTGACCATAGAGGCCAGGGCCTCCACGTCGCCGGCCGCGACCCTGCGGGCATACGCCTTGAGGATCCGCCGCGCGAACGCGTCGAAGTCAGCCGTTTCGGTGTGCCGCTTGGCACGCTTACGCGGCTTGCGATCCGGGTCCGGTGTGGCGGTCATCGCGCGATCACCAGCCCGAACACCAGGTACGCGGCAATCGCCACAGCACCCAGACGCAGTCCGGCACGCTGCCAGCCGGCCGCGAGGGCCCACCAACGGCAGGTGACCAGATAGGCCGGGATACCGATCCGGCGGTTGCCCGACTTCCAGAACGTGCCGTTACTGCCCCGGCGCCCGTTGAGCGGCAGACCGGACAGGAACCGCACCAGCAGCAGCACCCACGTCGACAGGCCACGCCCACGGCGAGACCGACGACGACGCCTCGGCGTCAAGGTGCGCTTGACAGTGTTCGTGCGCATCAGGCGTCACCGCCCAGCAGAAGATCCCGAAGGTCCTCGTGCTCGCAGTGGACGCACTTGTCGGACATGAAGTTGCAGCAGCAGACCCGCTGGCACTCCTTGCAGGTTTTGTCCGTGCCCGGCTCGTGTGAGCCGTTGCCGTGCTGGGCCTCCAGCGCGGCTTGGATCTGCTCGGCCGGGGTTGACGCGGCCTGGCGCAGCGCGTGCGTGACCTCGTCGAGGGTCCGGCCTCGAGTGTCGTTGAAGTCGTACGACTGGCAGCCGGCCTCCGCGAGCAGGTAGCCGTCCAGGTGCGCGATGGCCTGCTCGAAGTCGACGTAACCGTCGTGCTCGAACATCTGGGCCGGAGCCTCGACCGGACCGCCGTAGCAGACGATGCCGACCGCGCCGACCATGCACGCCGCGGGCGTGAACACCCGGGCGGTTGCGTCGAAGTACGCGCCCTGGATCCATCCGTGCCGCTCCAGGTACAGAGCAGCGCTCTGCAGCACCGTCGGATAGGTGTCCGCCGACTCGTCGGCAGGCAGGTCCGTCACCAGCGGCTCGTCATCGCAGACGAAGCAGCACTCCGGGTGATGTCCGTTCGAGCGGGTGACGACGTCCGGCAGCAGCCGGGCGACGTCGTCCGGGTTCTCGAAGATGCCGAGTGCCCGATCGGTCAGGACGTAGTCCACCGGGAGATGGATGGCTCCGAGGGTGTCAGGGTTGAACGCACCCTGATCTTGGGTAGGGTTCATGGTGCCTACTCCTTCCGTTGGGAAGTGGGTGGGTGGATAGGGCGGCGGCACCGGGCTCTGCTTTCCAGGGCGTGTTGCCTGGTGTCGACCGCTTGAATGAAGTTGTTGGTGCTGGTCAGTCAGTGCCAGTGCTGCACGACAGTGACGCAGCGGTGACCGCCGATCGCGCCCATGACCAGCAGCGCGAACAGCACCGGGATCGCGAGGACACCCGCGCCGACCGAGGCCAGCCAGGTGAACAGCGACCAGCCAACGAAGCCGACAACGGACAGCACGCCCACGCCGACGACCGAGCCGAAGCCGATCGCGAATCGGGCGTGCCTGCGGTCCTGCTCCTTGATCGCTTCCTGACGCTTGACCCAACGGGCGTACAGGATGCGGTCCTGAGCCTGCTTCGCCGCGATCTGGGTGGCGTTGAGCCGCTCCAGGTCAGCGACCATGGCCGGGTCCGGGTAGTAGTGCACGACCGGACGGGCCGCAGGCTGTTCGGGCAGATGACGGGCCATGAGATCGGCCCTCCCTTCAGTAGAGGAACGGTTTCCATCCGCGTATGCGGTGGCCTTGGAATGTCCGTCAGGCAGCGACCGGCTCGCGGTCTCGGGTCTGCTCACGGACGGTGGAGCGCAGCAGCGTCGCGTACGCGGCAATCGCTGCGCAGGTGGCGTCGTTGAGGTAGGCGACCTTCACCAGTTCCGGACTGCCGGACTCGGAGATCAGCAGACCGGCACCCGGATTCGTCGGGCTGATGACGTTCGCCGTCCAGCCTTTCTGCGCCCAGCCGTGCCCCAGGACGATGTCCGAGGACGAGTCGTTGGTGCAGCGGCCGGCGAACCGCCACGCGAACAGGTCCCGCAGCGATGTCGGGATGATGTCCGAACTCGGCCGCTGGGTGGCGGCGATGACGATGATGCCGACCGCCCGGCCCCGCGCGACCAGGTCCCGCAGCAGCGTCGCGAACTCGTCGCGCTGCGTCTTTGTGCCGACCGTGGCTGAGAAGTACGCGATCTCGTCGATGGCCAGCAGCAACGCGCCGAACGCGTCGACCGGGCGCATCTTGCGCCGCTCGCACGCCTCCAGGTAGTCGTACCGGTTGTCCATCATCTTCTGCACCCGGCGCAGCGTGCTGCACGCCTTGGCGATGTTCGGACCGACGAACTCGTCCGCACAGTGCCGCCACTGCCCCAGCTCGACCCGCTTGCCGTCGAGCAGGACCAGCTTGCAGTCCAGCGACAGGGCCGCGTGCGCCACGATCGCGTTGAGCAGGCCTGACTTACCCGAGCCCGGCTCGCCTCCGATCAGCATGTTCCGGTAGATCAGCGGCACCCGGACCGGCCTGCCGAACTCGTCGATCCCGATGTGCACCGGATCGAAAATCGACAGCACCGGACCCAGCTCCACCGCACCGGACTCCGTCTCGGCGGTAAGGATCGGAGGCATGTCAGTCCTCCTCCAGGTACGTCGCGCAGGTCCCGCAGTGGTAGTGCAAACCGTCACTGCCGTGAACCGCCGCTACCAGCTCGCACACGCTGGACAGCGCGACTCCACAGCCGACACAGCGGGAGCCGGTCGGGGGAACGGCGTATCCGTCCTCGTCCAGTCCGCCGTGATCCGGCAGCCACCGCGACGTGGTCAGCCACAGGCCCGAAGGCGAGTCCGGGGCCGGCCGATCGTCGTCGGACGTGAGTGCGCGGTGAGCGGTGATCAGGTTGACCAGAGCGCTCTTGCCCATGCCGGGAGCAGCGCCGATCAGCCGGTTGCGAATGTCCAGCGACATCTCGTCGAAGACAACCGGGGCACCGTCCGAGTCGACACCGACCAGGTAGAGGTTGCTGTCCATCAGAACGGCACCTCTTCCTCATCCTTTGACGGCGGAGTGGCCCAGGCGTCGCCCGCAGCCGGCGCCGACGAAGACGCGTCACCGCCCTTGCTGCGCGTCGCGCGGATGACCTTCGCCTGAGCGAACTTCAGCGACGGTCCGATCTCGTCGATATCGAGCACATGCTGCGACCGCTTCTCGCCCTCCGGCGTCTCCCACTTCGACAGCTTCAACCGGCCCTGAACCACCACACGGGTACCTCGGACCAGCGAACCGGCAACGTTCTCGGCCATCTCCCGCCACACCGTGCAGGACAAAAACAGCGGCTCACCGTCCTTCCACTGCCCGGACTGACGATCCAGCGTCCGAGGCGTCGAGGCGATCGAGAACTTCGCCAGCGCGGTCCCGTCCTGCAAGAAACGCAGCTCAGGATCACCGGTCAGGTTCCCGACCACCGTGATCGTGGTTTCTCCTGCCATTACTCCACTCCTTGTTGATCTGAGGCGCTGCCTTTCAACACCTCGCGTGCCTGATCCAGCGCCACCGTCAGGCGGTCGACGTCGTCCTCACTGACGTGCAGCGATACGTGCATCGACCCGCCGATGTAAATCACTGCCTGATCCGGGTGACCACCGATCGGAAGAACCCGTAGCGGCACTCCGGCCAAGCCGAGAAACGTCACCGACAGCACCGGCTCGCTCATCGCCGACCACCGCCACGCGGCTCCGGCACCGGGACCTCTTCGACCTCATCGAGATCCAGCCCGAACACCGGCACTGCCGGAGACACCGGGACGACCGACTCATCGACCTCAGTCGCGGTGGCGGAGTTCGGAACCATCCGGGCCAGCGGCGACAGCACCTCACCGGTCAGCGGGTCACGACGACTCACATCGACACGCACCAGCGGCGACAACGACTGCCGCGCACGAGCAACCCGCACGTCCGCAGCCCCACACGCCACCGCGATCACCGACGTTTTCCCGTCGAGCTGATCCAGCGACAGACCCGGCCGCAGCCACATCCACACCCGCTCACCAGCAGGCGTCGGACGCGCCCACAACATCAGCGGCAACGGCACCGGACGCGCACTCGCACCGCCGGCCGACTTCAGGAACCCGGCGAAGAACAGCCGCAGCCGGTGACGATCCATCACGCACCACGACCACGCCCGCACGAACCGACGAACCGGACCGACCGCGAAACAGCCGATCGCCGTCACCGCCAGCAGTGACAACGCCAGCCACCACGGCATCACCCGCAACAGCCACGCCAGCAGGCCCACCACGGCCACCCCGATAGTGATCTCCAACGACCACCACCACAGCACCCGCAACACCGGCCACACCCGCACCAACAAGGCCGCTACCAAGCCGACCACGACACCCGCGACCAGACCCGCCGACATCGCCACCAGCAACGGCACAAACGCCGAACCGATAGCCGCCGACGACGCCCACACGATCAGGCTCACGCAGATGAACGTCAGCCGCGCCCGCTTCACGTACCACCGCGACACCGGCGTCTCCACCAACGTCACGGCGCCGATGGGGGTCGATTCGAACAGACCGCCCCTTGCCATAACTCACCAGCTCCCCTCAAAGAGACGACTTACCTACGGCAGACCTCACTCAGGTAATTCCGCTGGTCAGGCCCACCCACGGCGACGCTTTACAGCGTCGGTGCTGTATTCAAGGCCAAACGTACAACACCAGTGCTGTACTGGAGAAGGGTTTTACAGTTGGCGCACGAACCTACGACCGGGCACGGGGGCGGCTCTCCGCCCACGCCCTGACGGTCGACGGACGCCACACGGGGGATCGTCCGAACATGCGCTCATGCTCCGGCGCTTGGCTACGGGACACGTAAGCCGCCCACGTGCTGCGCGTGATCCCGAGGAACGCTGCGCACTCGGCAGCCGTCCACCAGTCGGTGGGAAGCTTCGCGGGATCCATCGGCGTAGGCATCGCCATCGAGCTTACGCATGAATGCCGCCTTCCTGTCGGAGCGCCACCCCCGGCTGATCGAACGCTTCCGCCAAGGTCGCCGCCCATGGTGAACGGCCATGATGAACGCGACCTCCAGCGCGAGCAGCAGCCCTCCAGCGGCGAAAACCACGATCGGAACCACACCAGGCAGCGCGGACATCTTCCCTCCCCCTCCACCTCTGCTGAGCCCGCTACCGTGTTTGGTAGCGACAACATCCATAGAGTGCGTTGATCGACGCAGACCTATCGAGGTCCCGAAAGCGACCTCTGGCGGACCATCGACGGACCTCTCACGGACATCGGTTGAACGGGCGAACTCGGTGAGCGACCTTCTAAGTAAGGGAGTTCAGTTACCAGAGGAGGGGCAACAAATGGCGCGAACACGCCAGGAACCCCGAACGCTGCTGGAGTTCCTGATCCAGCAGCGCGACAGCACCTATGAGGAACTCGCTGGCGAGTTCTCGCAGCATGACCAGCGCGCTGCGATCAGTGCTCGGCACCTCGGCAGGCTTGCCCGGGGCGAGCGGGGAACTACAGGAGCCACCCCGGCAACCCGACGCGCCTTCCAAGCCATGTTTGGTAAGCCACTGGACGAGTTGCTTCGGCCGTGGACTCCCGTTCTAGAGACAGCCGGGCCGGCTATCGACAGCGCCTTAGCGCTGCCGCACACCGGCAACGAGAGGAGCCTTCTCAACATGGCAGCCGAACGGGCACGTCGCTTCGCGATGTTGACCTCGGAAACCACCAGCGCCGAGTCCGTCGACCAACTCAGGGAAGACGTTCAGCGTCTCGCCCTGGCCTACCCCCAGCGCCCGTTGCCGGAAATCCTCGGCGATCTGGCCGAGACACAGGACACACTGTTCACACTGCTGGAGCGCCGCCAAGGTCCTCAGCAGTCCCGGCAGCTCCACTTTCTGGCTAGCGTGACGTCGGGACTTCTCGCCAAGGCGTCTCACGACCTCGCTGACCCTCACTCGGCGATGCTCCAGGCGCGAACCGCGGTCCTATGCGCGGATCGCGCTGACCATAACGGCCTGCGTGCTTGGCTACGCGGCCTTCAGTCGATGGTCGCCTACTGGGCAGGCCGCCACGCCGAGGCCGTGCGCTACGCCGAAATGGGCATGCGCTTCGCCGAGCACACGACCGGCACGACATCGGTCTGGCTGCCTGTCAGTGCCGCACGCGCGTACGCCGCACTCGGCAACGCTGAGAAGACGCTCGACTCGGTCCACGCGGCGGAAGATGCATGGACTCGTGTCGAGCCCGACGAGATGGACGAGCTGGGAGGAATTTGCACCTTCAACCAGCCTCGCACCCTGTACTACGCGGCCGACGCACTCGCCTGGCTCCCCGCTGAAGCCGAGCAAGCTCAGGAATTCGCACAGCGTGCTGTCAGCGCGTATGCCGACCGCACGGACCCGGCATGGGCATTCAGTGACCAGGCAGGGTCACACGCCGACCTGGCTGTTGCTCGTGTCGCTGCTCGGAACGTCGAGGGTGCCGCCGAGGCTCTGGCACCAGTATTCGAATTGGCACCGGACCAGCGGATCAACGGCATTGTGCACTCGGTACAGCGCGTGCACCGCGCGCTCACTCAGTCCGGCCTCGCTGGCGACGCTCACGAAGTCATTGACCAGATCGAAGACTTCACCGGCACACCGTTACGCGCGCTACCCAGGTAGGGCAGGATCGGGCCTATGCACCCCGTGATCCTGACAGGCCGCGTTGTCTCTCTCCGGGAATTCCGGGAGGACGACGCGGCCTCTTCGTTGTCTGTCGTCGGAGACGACCGGGTAACCCGCTGGCTGTCGTTCGACACGCGCAGCCAGACCGAGGCCGCCGAGATGATCCGAGGGGCAATGGCACGGGCACAACTGGAACCCCGCACCGAGTATTACCTAGCCATAGAACACGAAAGCGCTTTTGCGGGGTTCGTCCGACTCGGCCTGGACGGTGTAAAGGCCGCCAAGCTCGGCTATGCCGTACGCGCCGAGCTATGGGGCAGGGGTCTAGCTACCGACGCCGCGCGCACGATCATCGAGTTCGGCTTCACCAGGTTAGGTCTGCACCGCATTTCCGCTGCGATCGGTCCGGACAACGCTGCATCAGTCGCGGTCGCAAAGCGACTAGGCATGGCCTATGAAGGCCGAATCCGGCACCACGTCTTCACCGGCGGCGCTTGGCGCGACTCCCTGCTCTACTCCGTCCTTGAGCCAGAATGGGCGCAGACGCAGTTCGCACCGGCGTCCGGAGCTGTCCCGGACCGCCCACGCCAGCGGTGAGAACTTTCTCTACATCTTCAAGGCGGCCCTGCGGGCCGCACGCTCGATCCAGCCCTGCCGGCCGTCCGCGCCTTAGTGCTTCGCCCACGGCGCGGCGCGGCAGCTGGGCGACGCGGCGAACGCCGAACACGCCTAAAGCCTCGACCGCCTCCCCGCGTCCAGGGATCAGCCGAGGCTCTGGCGCATCTTCGCTCAGAAAACCCAGCCTCCGGCGGGCAGGATCTCCGACCCTGCACCCGGATAACGCCTCCGGCGGCCGGGGCTACCGCCCCTGGACCCGGCGCTCGGGGATGCCATGCCGGGCTGACGTCCCATCGCACACCGCAGGAAGCCAGACCGCGCCGGCCTGGTCCAGGTCGTTCGTCCAGTAGGGCGCTCCACCTGGACCAGGCCGGCGCGGTCCAACCATGCGGGACGTGCGCGACGGGATGCCAGCCAGGCTAGGCGGTTCAGGTGGTTGGGGGCGCCGCGTCGCGTCGCGGTCGAAACCACCACGGCTGAGCAGGACCTAACGCCCGGAGACTTCCTGACCTTCTCTTCGAGGGAGGTCGGCACCTCCTGCGCCGAATGCATGCCGACCACCAGCCCGGCGGTTAGACCGCTGCCCACAGCCGTGATCACAACTGGACGTGCCGCGCCCTCCCTAGGCGGCCAGGCAGAAACGGTCCGGCTGAGCGGTGGTCTACGCAACGGGATGCCTTGAACCGACCCGAGTCCATTCGGTTGTCCGGACGAACGAAGTGCGACAATCTTGCGGTGACGGCGATGACCGAACCAGCGAAAGAGAAAGACCGTTTCACCTGCCCCCACCCAGCATGTGGCACTTACGCAGTGCAGCGGGAAACCGGTCTTCTCTGGCAACCGACCAACACCCAGGCCTGGATCCAGGGGTGGGCCGCTCACTGCTGCACCGCCTGCGACGAGCCCATCTTGTGGCGACAGGTCGGTGAGGACTGGGTGATGGCCTATCCACGGGGGATTATCGGGGAACCCGCAGAACAGGACATGCCCGGTGATGTGCGCGCGATCTACGAGGAAGCTCAAGCCGTGGCCGCCGTATCGCGCCGTAGTGCAGCCGCCCTCCTGAGGCTTGCCTTGCAAATGCTGGTTGACCACCTTGTTCCTGGACGCGGTGACATCAACTCCAAAATCGGCAAGCTGGTTGAAAACGGTTTGCGGCCGCAGACCCAACAAGCCATGGACGTACTCAGAGTTGTAGGTAACAACGCCGTTCATCCGGGCCAGATCGATGTTGACGATGACCTGATGTTGTTGCCGGGGCTGTTCCGTCTGATCAATGTGGTAGTTGATCAGATGATCAGCATCCCCTCGCACGCACAGGCGCTTTTCGACTCTCTGCCGCAGCAGGCTCGCGACCAGGTGGCTCGCCGGGACAGCACCACCGCGACGAACTAACCTGGGCCGTCTCTGGGCCGCCTGGGCCGCGGAGGGGCCGTTAAACGTCGCCCGGCATTGACTACTATCGACTAGAACTGACGTATTAAAACGCAGGTAGTCGGCCCTGTGAAGCACCTTAAGCAGGTACGCGATCAAGCACCAAGCGATTACATGCACTTCAGCCCGAACGACCTCTGACACCTGGGATGCGCGTCACCGGCGGCCGGGGCGGTGCCCGGACGCCGGACGCGGTCGTGTGGAGTGGTGACGGAGCGCGCGGCGCACCGGACGGGCGAACCGCGCCTTACCAATCATGAGGTGCGTCACCGGCGGTTCAGTGAACGGACATGGCCGTGTCCGCCACAATTCTCTGCAGCGCTGCAATGCGCAACCAAGCGCTGACCTGCAACGTCGCGTTTGCAGGGCACCGATGGGAGCGCTCTCCGAAACTTTCGGGTACCGCGACGGAAGCGCTCCCAGGACAAAACCGCTGGCTGAGCTTAACCGGTTAACAGAAAACGGTCACTTTCCAGCGTGTTGAACTCATGGGTAGCCATGGCATGATTTCGGGGCCGGGCCCGGAAGTTGCAGGCATTGCACCCCGGCGGTAAGGAGCGCGCCCCCATGGTTGCCGGCAAGCAACGGGTCACCATCGCGGCCATCGCGGACGCCGCCGGCGTCTCGGTGCCCACCGTCTCCCGCGTGCTCAACGGGCGCTCCGACGTCTCCCCGGGGACCCGCGAGCTCATCGAGCGGCTGCTGCGCGAGCACGACTACCGTCCTCGCAACTCTCGGCATTCCGGGCGAGCCCGGCTGATCGACCTCGTCTTCAACGACCTGGACAGCCCCTGGGCGCTGGAGCTGGTGCGCGGTGTGGAGGACGTGACCCACGCCGCCGGCGTCGGCACCGTCGTCTCCCAGGTCCACCGGCGCACCACCGCCACCCGCCAGTGGCTGCAGAACCTGCGAGCCCGCGCCTCCGACGGGGTGGTGTTCGTGACGTCCGACGTGGCCGAGCCGGTGCACAGCGAGCTGCACCGCCTGCGCGTCCCCGTCGTGATCATCGACCCGGCCGGCGGTGCCGCCACCGACGTGCCGACGATCGGGGCGACCAACTGGTCCGGCGGGCGCACCGCCACCGACCACCTGATCGGTCTCGGTCACCGGCGCATCGGCTTCATCGCCGGGCCGAAAGATCTGCTGTGCAGCCGCGCCCGGCTCGACGGCTTCCGCGCGGCAATGGAGGCGGCCGGCGTCCCGGTCGACCCGAGCCTGATGGAGCAGGGCGACTTCCGGAACGAGTCGGGCTATCTGGCCGGTGGCCGGCTGCTCGACCGTCCCGACCGGCCGACCGCCATCTTCGCGTCCAGTGACCAGATGGCCCTCGGCGTCTACGAGGCGGCCCGACGCCGCGGCCTGCGCGTGCCGGATGACCTGAGCGTCATCGGCTTCGACGACCTGCCCGACGCGTGCTGGTCCTCTCCGCCGCTGACCACGATCCGCCAGCCGCTCGCCGAGATGGGCGCCCTCGCCGCCCGCACGATCCTGCGCCTGTCCCGCGGCGAGACCATCGAAACTCCGCGCGTCGAGCTGGTCACGAAGCTGATAGTCCGCGAAAGCACCAAGTCCCTCGCCGAGACCCGCCCCCAGACCAGCCTCTGACCCATCCCCGCCGCTCCACCTGCCCACCGCACCTACACCCGTTCGCCCGCTCCCGCCGCAGGTCCATCGGCGGCAGGAAGCACCTCTGAGAGCCAGCCGGGAAGCCGGCGGGGCGGCGGAGCGACGGAGCGACGGAGCGACGGAGCGACGGGGCGGCGGAGCGGCGGGGCGACGGGAAGCACCTCTGAGAGCCAGCCGGGGGCCGACGGCGCGGGGTGAGCCGAACGGACGGGGGCTGCCCGGGATTCGCACGGGACGGGGCATCAGGCGTACGGGAAAAGGGTTTGTGGGGTTGCGGGTGAGGCGGTGCCGCACTGCCGGGGTGAGCTGCGGGGCCCCGGGTACGGAACAGCCGGCCCGACCCGGGAAGGGTGGGGCCGGCTGGGCGGCGGCGGGTCTACTTGCCGAAGCCGGCCGTGAGACCGCTGAGCAGCTGGCGACGGCCGACCACGTAGAGGATCAGGATCGGCAGGGTCGTGAGGACCACCGACGCGAGCACCGCCGGGATGTTGATGTTGTACTGGCCCTGGAACGCGGTGAGGGCCAGCGGCAGCACGCGCCGTTCCGGGCTCTGCGTCAGGATGAGCGGGAGCAGGAAGCCGTTCCACACCTGCAGGCCCTGGTAGATCGTGACGGTGACCAGCGCCGGGCGGGTCAGCGGCAGGGCGAGACGCCACAGCGTGCCCCATTCGGTGGCGCCGTCCACCCGCATCGACTCGAAGAGTTCCTTCGGGATGTCGCGGATGAAGTTGGAGAGCACCAGCACCGACAGCGGGATGGCGAACGCGATCGACGGCAGGATGATCGCCCCGAGAGTGTCGTACATCTTGAGCTTGATGATCATCAGGTAGACCGGGATGATCACTGCCTGCAGCGGGATCGCCAGACCCATCAGGAAGACCGCATTGACGGTACGCAGGAACCGGCTCGCCGCGCTGCCCCGCACCACGGCGTAAGCGGCCATGAACGACACGACGACCGCGGGCACGACCGCGCCCAGGGTGACGATGACGCTGTTGAAGAAGTACCGGACGAAGTGGTTCTCCAGGACGAACCGGTAGTTCTCCAGCGACGGTGAGGACGGCGGGACCAGCGGGTTCGTGGAGAAGTAGTCGGCCTGCAGCTTGAAGCTGGTGATCACGATCCAGTAGATCGGGACCAGCACGATCACGAGCCACAGCCAGCCGGCGAGCCCGCCGAACCAGTTGTGCTGCATCCACCGGGGACGCCGGCGGGACGGGGGCGGGGCCGCGTGGGCCGCGTTGCCCGCCTTCCGGCTGTCGAGCACGATCGTCATCTTACATTCCTTCCAGCTGGCTCTCGGTCGCGTCCCGGCCGCCGAGCCGGCGCACCAGCAGGGCCAGGCCCAGGCCGAGCAGCACCAGGATCACCGCGATGGCGCTGGCCGGGCCCATCTGGCCGGTCCGGAAGCCACGCACGTACATGTCGACCGCGAGGGCCCGGGTGGCATCGGCGGGACCGCCGGCGGTGAGCACCCAGATCAAGTCGAAGAAGGTCAGCGAACCGACCACCATCAGCGTCGACGATGTGATGATCGTGTACTTCAGCTGCGGCAGCGTGATGCTGAAGAACTTGCGCACCCGGCCGGCACCGTCGAGCTCGGCGGCCTCGTACATCGCGGCCGGGATCTGCCGGACGCCACCCTGGTAGATCAGCGAGTGGAACGGGATCCACTGCCAGGACACCACGAAGATGACCACGCCGATGGCGAGTTTGCCCTCGCCGAGCCAGTCCTGCTGGAGGAAGCCCCAGCCGAGGCTGGCACCGAGCCCGAAGTTCGGGTCGAGCAGCATCTTGTAGGTGATCGCGATGGCCGCCTGGCTGAGCAGCAGCGGGATGAAGAAGAGGACCGCGAGTACGCTGCGGTACCGCGAGTGCGCCGCGATGAAGACCCCGAGAAGGATCGACAGCGGGGTCTGCGCCAGCCAGGAGAGCGCCATGATCAGGAAGGTGACCCAGAGCGCGTGCGGCAGGCCGGGATCGGTCAGGGTGGATTTCCAGCTGTCCAGACCGCTGAACGGGACGTTCTGCGTCAGGCCGCTCCACGAGGAGAAGCTGAGCACCAGGACACCGACGAGCGGGATGATCCCGAAGATCGTGAACGCGACCAGTGCCGGCCACGCCATCCAGGAGACGGACACGCTCCGCCCGCCGCTGGACGCGGCGGGCGGAGCGGACCGCACTACAGGCGGTGCAATCGTCATTTGCCGATGGTCGCATTCATGTTGGTGGCGAACTGCTGCGGAGTGATCTGCATCTGGAACAGCTTCGAGATGTTCTGCAGCAGGATCTCGGCGGCGGACGGGCTCAGCGCCTGGTCCCAGGACTGGCCGAAGTTCTTCGCCTTGCTGGACACGTCGTAGATGAAGTTGAGGAAGTCCTTGTCCGGGGAGGACCCGATCTTCGCGTTCGAGCCCTGGACGATCGGCACGCCGCCCGAGTCGATCCAGCCCTGCTGCTCGGTGTCGTCGAGAATGCTGGCGAAGAACTTCTTCGCGGTCTCCTTCTGCTTCTCCGAGGCCTTGGAGGAGATCGAGAGGAACTGGCCGGCGTTGCCGTAGACGTTGGTCGGGTCGCCCTTGCCGCCCTCGACCGCCGGGAAGTTGAAGAAGCCGAGCTTCCCGTCCTTGATGAAGTTACCGCCGTCGGCCTTGATGATGCCGTACGACCAGGAGCCGTGCAGCTCCATGGCGGCCTTCCCGCGGTAGAGCAGCGCCTGGTCGGCGTTCGAGTCGGCGGTGATCGACGAGAAGCCCTTGACGAAGCCCTTGGCGTTGATCAGCTCCTGGATCTTGGTGAGAGCCGTGATCGCGTCCGGGTTGCTCCAGGCGTCCTTCTGGCCGTCGTAGGCGTTGTTGAAGACCTCGGGGCCACCGATGCGGTCGAAGAGCAGCTCCAGCCACATCATGTTGGTCCAGCGCGACGCCCCGGCCAGCGAGATCGGCGCGACGCCCTTGTCGATGAACTTGGGCAGGATGCTCATCAGCTCGGCCCAGCTCTGCGGCGGGTTCTGCACGCCGGCCTTCTCGAAGACCTCCTTGTTGTACAGCATGATGATCGGCTGCACGGTCTCGGCGGGCATCGCGTAGATCTTGCCGTTCACCGTGGCCGGGCCGAAGGATGCCGGGAACAGCTTGTTCTTGACCGCGGCGTTCTGCGCGAACCAGTCGGTCAGATCGTCGACCTGGCCGGCGTCGACGTAGCTCTTCAGGCCGCCGCCACCCCAGCCCCAGATGATGCTGGGGGCCTGGCCGGCACCGATCGCGGTCTTCAGCTTGTCCTTGTACGTGTCGTTCTGGATCGCGGTGACCTTGACCTGGTTACCGGAGTTCGCCTTGTTGAACCGGTCGACCGCGCCCTGGCGGATCGGCTCACCGGGCGGGCCGCTGAGGAACCAGTAGGTGGCGGCGTCCCCGCCACCGGAGCCGCCCCCGGTGGTGTCCGCCGGGCCGGAGCTGCCGCACGCGGCGAGACCGGTGGCCGCGGCAGCACCCGCGGTGAGACTCAGAAAATTCCTGCGCTTCACGCTTTTCTCCGTACTCGAAGCAAGCCGCGGCAAGCCGCGGGGGGTGATATAGCGATGGCGACGGCGGTCACCGAGTTCCGGAACTTTCGAGTGACAGCCGCAAATTAACGCGAGGTTTCGTTAACGTAGGGTTTCGCTGTGACAGGTGTCAAGGCCCTTGCCGTAACCGTGCCCGGAGCGCGAGAGTAGGCAGCGCCGTCAGGGCCTTTTCGCTCATCGGCACGCAGCTCAAGGCACCCGAAACTTTCGGGGACCAATCGGAGGAAACGTTGACCACTGAACAGGTGACCCAGCCGTGGCGTGACCCGGCGCGGCCGGTCGCGGACCGCGTGGAGGCACTGCTCGCCGAGATGACCCTCGAGGAGAAGGTCGCACAGCTGGGCAGCCGCTGGGTCGGCAACGACATGGGCGACGACGGGCACGACGACGGGTATGACCCGGAGGAACAGCACAACGTCGCCCCGATGCAGGACGTCTTCGCCGCCGGCGGCACGGTTCCGCTGGAGGTCGCGGCCCAGCACGGTCTCGGTCACCTCACCCGGGTGTACGGGAGTGTGCCGCTCACCCCGGCCGAGGGCGCGGCCGAACTGATCCGTCAGCAGCGTGTCGTGATGGCGTCCCGGCTCGGCATCCCGGCGCTGGTCCACGAGGAGTGCCTGACCGGGTTCACCGCGCTGGGCGCGACCGTCTACCCGGCCGCGATCGCGTGGGGCGCCACGTTCGACCCGGAGCTGATCGAGCGGATGGCCACCGCGATCGGCCGCGACATGGCCGCGCTCGGCGTGCACCAGGGGCTCTCCCCCGTGCTCGACGTGGTGCGCGACTACCGGTGGGGGCGGGTGGAGGAGACCATCGGCGAGGACCCCTACCTGGTGTCGACGGTCGGTTCGGCGTACGTCCGTGGTCTTCAGGCCGGTGGGGTGATCGCCACGCTGAAGCACTTCGCCGGTTACTCGGCCTCGCGTGGCGCCCGTAACCACGGCCCGGTGGCGATGGGCCGCCGCGAGCTGATCGACGTGGTGCTGCCGCCGTTCGAGATGGCGGTCAAACTGGGTGGTGTCCGCTCGGTGATGAACTCCTACTCCGACGTCGACGGTGTCCCCGCGGGCGCCGACTCGTGGCTGCTCACCGACGTGCTGCGGGACGAGTGGGGCTTCACCGGCACGGTCGTCTCGGACTACTGGGCGATCCCGTTCCTGGCCCTGATGCACGGCGTCGCCGAGGACAACACCGGCGCCGGCGCGCTCGCCCTGGAGGCCGGCATCGACGTCGAGCTGCCCGACACCATCGGCTACGGCGCCGGGCTGGTCGAGCGGGTCCGCCGCGGCGAGGTGCCGGAGGAGCTGGTCGACCGGGCCGTCCGCCGCCTGCTCACACAGAAGGCCGAGCTGGGCCTGCTCGACCCGGGCTGGACGCCGGAGTCGTCGGTGACCGCCGCCGAGTTCACCGACCTGAACGCCCCCGAGAACCAGCAGATCGCCATCGACCTGGCCGAGCGGTCGATCGTGCTGCTGGAGACGGGCACCGCGCTGCCGGTCACCGAACCGTTCCGGATCGCCGCGATCGGCCCGTGCGCCGACGACGCCCGGACGTTCCTGGGCTGCTACGCGTTCCCCAACCACGTGCTCCCGCGCTATCCGCAGCTCGGCCTCGGGCTGGACATCCCCACCGCGCTGGACGGTCTGCGCGCCGAGTTCCCGGCCAACGACATCACCTACGCCAAGGGCTGCGAGGTCAGCGGCGAGGACCGCAGCGGTTTCGCCGAGGCGGCCGAGGCGGCCCGCGGCGCGGACCTGGCCGTCGTGTTCGTCGGCGACCTGGCCGGGCTGTTCGGCAAGGGCACGTCCGGTGAGGGCTGCGACGCCGAGGACCTGCGCCTGCCCGGCGTCCAGGCCGACCTGATCGAGGAACTGCTGTCCACCGGCACGCCGGTGGTCGTGGTGGTGGTCTCCGGCCGGCCCTACGCGCTGGGCGACCTGGACGGCCGGGTCGCCGGGCTGGTCCAGGCGTTCATGCCCGGCCAGGCCGGTGGCGCCGCGATCGCCGGGGTACTCAGCGGGCGGATCCAGCCGAGCGGCAAGCTGCCGGTGCAGATCCCGCGCCACCCGGGCGGGCAGCCGGGGACGTATCTGCAGCCGATCCTGGGTGCCACCCACAGCGGGGTAAGCAACCTGGACCCGGTGCCGCTCTACCCGTTCGGGCACGGCCGGTCCTACACCACGTTCGAGGTGGACGAGCTGCGGGTCAGCGCCGACCAGGTGCCGACCGACGGCGAGTTCGAGGTGACCGTGCGGGTGCGCAACACCGGCGAACGGGACGGTTCCGAGGTGGTGCAGCTCTACCTCTCCGACCCGGTCGCCACGGTCACCCGTCCGGTACTCCAACTGTCCGGTTTCCGGCGCGTCGAGCTCGCCGCCGGTGCGGGCGCGGAGGTGACGTTCTCGGTCCACACCGACCGGGCGGCGTTCACCGGCCGCGACCTGACACGCATCGTGGAGCCCGGTGACCTGCGGGTTCTCGTCGGTACGTCGGCCGGGGACCTGCCCTGCCAGGCGACCGTCCGGCTGACCGGCCCGGTCCGCCCGGCCGGTGCGGAGCGCCGGTTGACCACCCCCGGAACGGTCCGGCCGATCGGATCGTGACCGCCGGTTGCCGTCCGCCCCGCTGAGCGGCCACTAGGCTGACATCGTGCCCGGACGCATCGGCGACGACGAGCGGCTGCGGCGGCTCGGGGCGGCTCCCGGCCGCCTCGGCCCCGCCGATCTGCTCGACGAGTTGCTGGACCGGGTCCGGGGCCTGATCGACACGGACGCCCCGGCCGGGTCCGCCGGGAGGCGGGCCCGGCCGGGGCGGCTCGATCAGGCGACCGCGCTCGCCCTGCAGCGCAGCCTGCTGCCGTCGCGCCTGCCGGAGATCGCCGGGGTCGAGCTGGCCGCGCGCTACGTGCCGGGCCACGCGTTCGGCATCGGCGGCGACTGGTACGACGTTTTCCCGCTCCCCACCGGCTGGCTGGGCGCGGTGATCGGTGACGTGTCCGGCCACGGCCTCGCCTCGGCCGTGGTGATGGGGCGGATCCGGAGCGCTCTCCGGGCGTACGCGCTGATCTGCGACGACCCGGCGGAAGCCCTCACGCTGCTCAACCGCAAGGTGCACCATTTCGAGGCGGGCAGCCTCACCACCGCGCTCTACGCGATGATCAGCCCGGAGCGGGACCGGATCGTGCTGTCCAGCGCCGGCCACCTGCGCCCGGTCCTGGCCCGGCCGAGCTGCACGGCCGAGCTGGCCGAGATGCCGGTCGATCCGCCGCTCGGCATGGGCCGGTCGTCCCGGGCGCGGCGCAGCGCGACGATCGCGTTCCCGCCGGGGGCGATGCTGTTCTGCTACACCGACGGGCTGATCGAGCGCCGCGACGAGGTGATCGATATCGGATTGGCGCGCCTCACCGGGGCCGTCCGGGCGGAGAATGCGGAGCGGGTCTGCGCGACGGTGATGGCCGCGACCGGCGCGGAGCAGCCCGTGGACGACGTGGCGGTGCTGGCCGTCCACCGACGTCACTGACACACCTTCGAACAACGCCGGAAACACGGAAAAGTGCCTGCTCCCCCTTGCTCGCCACGGAATCAGTGGAAAAGATGGGGCGGCATGCACTGAACCCGAACCTGGAGGCCGGATGACCGCCAAGAAGCAACTGCACAACTTCGTCGCCGGCGCCGCGGTCGCGCCCGCCGACGGGCGGTACTCGGACCTCGTCGACCCGACCACCGGTGAGGTCTTCGCGTCCGCCCCGGTCTCCGGCCCCGAGGATGTCGACCGGGCGATGGCGGCCGCCGCCTCCGCGTTCGAGGAATGGCGCACCACGACCCCCGGGGACCGGCAGAGGGCGCTGCTGAAGTTCGCCGACGCGGTCGAGGCCCGTGCGGACGAGCTGGTCGCCGCCGAGTCGCAGAACACCGGCAAGCCGCTCGGTCTGACCGCCGGCGAGGAGCTGCCGCCCGCGGTCGACCAGATCCGGTTCTTCGCCGGCGCCGCCCGCGTGCTGGAGGGCCGCTCGGCCGGGCAGTACCTGAACGGGTTCGAGAGCTATGTGCGGCGCGAGCCGATCGGCGTCTGCGCCCAGGTCACACCGTGGAACTACCCGCTGATGATGGCGGTCTGGAAGATCGCGCCGGCGCTCGCCGCGGGCAACACCGTGGTGCTCAAGCCGTCCGACACCACCCCGGTCACCAGCGTGCTGCTGGCCGAGATCGCCGCCGAGTTCTTCCCGGCCGGCGTCTTCAACGTGCTGCTCGGCGACCGGGACACCGGCCGCGCCCTGGTCGAGCACCGGACCCCGCGGATGGTGTCGATCACCGGCTCGGTCCGGGCCGGCATGGAGGTGGCCGGCAGCGCCGCCGCCGATCTCAAGCGCACCCACCTGGAGCTGGGCGGCAAGGCCCCGGTCGTGGTCTTCGAGGACGCCGACATCGCCGCGGCCGCCGCGGACATCGCGGTCGGCGGCTACTTCAACGCCGGTCAGGACTGCACCGCGGCCACTCGTGTGCTGGTCGCGCCCGCGGTCTACGCCGACTTCGTCGCGGCGCTGGCCGAGCAGGCCAAGGCCACGAAGACCGGCGCGCCGGACGACGAGGACGTGCTCTACGGCCCGGTCAACAACGCGAACCAGCTGGCCCGCGTCAGCGGCTTCATCGACCGGCTGCCCGACCACGCCTCGATCGAGGCCGGTGGCTCGCGGGTCGGCGACCGCGGCTTCTTCTGGTCACCGACCGTCGTGGCCGGTCTCCGGCAGGACGACGAGATCATCCAGAACGAGGTGTTCGGCCCGGTCATCACCGTGCAGCAGTTCACCGACGAGGACGAGGCGGTGCGCTGGGCCAACGGCGTCGACTACGCGCTCGCCTCCAGCGTCTGGACCAAGGACCACGGCCGCGCGATGCGGATGACCCAGCGGCTCGACTTCGGCTGCGTGTGGGTCAACTGCCACATCCCGCTCGTCGCCGAGATGCCGCACGGCGGGTTCAAGCACTCCGGGCACGGCAAGGACCTTTCCGTGTACGGCCTGGAGGACTACACCCGCATCAAGCACGTCATGCACAACGTGGGGGCCTGATGTCGTCAGCCGATCTGCACAAACGACGGGTCGCCGCGGTGGCCCGGGGCGTGGGGTCCACCATCTCCGCCTACGTCGACCACGCCGGCGGCGGCACGCTGACCGACGTGGACGGGCGGGAGTGGATCGACTTCGCGTCCGGCATCGCCGTCACCAACGTCGGCAACGCCGCACCGAAGGTCGTCGAGGCGGTCCGGGCCCAGGTCGAGCGGTTCACGCACACCTGTTTCATGGTCGCGCCGTACGAGTCGTACGTCGCCGTCTGTGAGCAGTTGATCGACCTGACCCCGGGCTCGTTCGAGAAGCGGGCGGCGCTGTTCAACTCCGGGGCCGAGGCGGTGGAGAACGCCGTCAAGATCGCACGGCACGCCACCGGACGGCAGGCGGTCGTGGTGTTCGACCACGCCTACCACGGCCGGACGAACCTGACGATGGCGCTGACCGCGAAGAACATGCCGTACAAGCACCGGTTCGGGCCGTTCGCGCCGGAGGTGTACCGGGCCCCGATGTCGTATCCGCTGCGTGACGGCGGTCTGGACGGCCCCGGGGCGGCCCGCCGGGCGATCGACGTGATCGAGAAGCAGGTCGGGGCCGGCAACGTCGCGGCGGTGCTGATCGAACCGATCCAGGGCGAGGGCGGTTTCGTCGTACCGGCGCCGGGTTTTCTTCCTGCTCTTGCCGCCTGGGCGGCCGAGGCCGGGGCGGTCTTCATCGCCGACGAGATCCAGACCGGGTTCTGCCGGACCGGGCAGTGGTTCGCCTCCGAGCACGAGGGCCTGGAACCGGACCTGATCACCACGGCCAAGGGGATGGGCGGTGGGCTGCCGATCGCCGGGGTCGTGGGGCGGGCGGACCTGATGGACGCGGTGCACGCGGGCGGGCTCGGCGGGACCTACGGCGGGAACCCGGTCGCCTGCGCCGCGGCACTCGCGGCCATCGAGACGATGCGTGAGCTGGATCTGACTGCGGCCGCACAGCGGATCGAGGCCGGGATCATCACCGCTCTCAGCGATGTTCCGGGCATCGCCGAGATCCGGGGCCGCGGCGCGATGATGGCCGTCGAGCTGAACCGGCCGGGCACGCTCGCACCGGATCCGGTTCGCACGGCTGCGGTCTCCCGAGCGTGTCACGAGGCCGGTCTGCTGACGCTGACCTGTGGCACCTACGGCAACGTGCTGCGGTTCCTGCCCCCGCTCGTCATCTCCGACGAGGACCTCCACCGCGGGCTGGACATTCTGCGCGAAGCTCTCCGGAACTAGCCGAACGCATGCTCACAGGGAACAATCGCGCCGTGAGCGAGACGGGCCTGGACGAGATCAACAAGCAGATCATCGATCACCTGCAGCGGGACGGGCGGATGTCATACGCCACTCTCGCCAAGACGATCGGGTTGTCGGAGGCCGCTGTGCGCCAGCGCGTGCAGCGGCTCCTCGACAACGGGCTGATGCAGATCGTCGCCGTCACCGACCCGCTCACCCTGGGCTTCGCCCGGCAGGCGATGGTCGGCCTGCGGGTGAACGGGGACCTGCGGGAGATCGCCGACAAGCTCGCCTCGATCCCCGAGGTCGACTATGTGGTGATCTGCGCCGGGCGCTACGACCTGCTGGTGGAGCTGGTGTGCACCGACGACGCGCACCTGCTCGACCTGCTCAACGAGAAGGTGCGCACGATCGAGGGCGTCGCCGCCGTCGACACGTTCATGTACCTCAAGCTCGCCAAACAGACCTACGCCTGGGGAACCAGATAACAGATGAGTTTCTGGCTTGAATCGCTCGGCCCGGTCGAGCGACGCCCCGCGCTCCCCGGGGACGCCGCCGCCGACGTCGCCATCGCCGGCGGCGGCTACACCGGTCTCTGGACGGCGTACTACCTCGCCAAGGCCCGGCCCGACCTGCGGATCGTCGTGCTCGAGGCGGAGTTCTGCGGCTTCGGCGCGTCCGGGCGCAACGGGGGCTGGGCCTCCGGCCTCTTCCCCGTCTCCGAGAAGAAGCTTTCTTCGCGGTACGGCGTGGAGCCCGCCCGGGCCATGCACGCCGCCCTGGAGGACGCCGTCGACGAGGTCGGGCGGGCCGGCATCGACTGCGACTACGCCAAGGGCGGGGTGATCTCGCTGATCCGTTCCCCCGGCCAGTTGCGCCGAGCGCCGGCCGATCGGCTCGACGCCGACGAGACGCGCGCGATCTGCAACGCGACCGGGGTGCTCGGCGGCGTCTACAGCGAGCACTGCGCGGCGCTGCACCCGGGCAAACTGGTCCGCGGGCTGGCGGCCGAGGTCGAACGACTGGGCGTGACGATCCACGAGGACACCCGGGTGCTGTCGCTGACCGCCGGTGAGGTCGTCACCGACCGCGGGACGGTCCGGGCCGACACGGTGGTGCGGGCGCTCGAGGGGTACACGCCCGAGCTGCCCGGATACCGGCGGGAGGTGGCACCGGTCTACTCGCTGATGATCGCGACCGAGCCACTGCCGGCCGACGTGTGGGAGCGGATCGGGCTCAAGCGGCGGGAGACGTTCACGGACGAACGCCGCATGATCATTTACGGGCAGCGGACCGCGGACGACCGGCTGGCGTTCGGCGGGCGCGGGGCGCCGTACCACTTCGGGTCACGGGTGCGGCCCGAGTTCGACCGGGTGCCGGCGGTGTTCGGGAAACTCCGGCACACGTTGAGCGAGCTGTTCGGGATCCAGGTGCCGGTGGCGTACCGCTGGGGTGGTCCTCTCGGCATCCCGCGGGACTGGATGCCGAGCGTGGGACTGCGCGACGGGATCGCCTGGGCCGGTGGTTACGTCGGCGACGGCGTGGCCGCGACCAACCTGGCCGGGCGGACCCTGACCGACCTGATCCTGGGCCGCTCCACCGATCTGACCCGGCTGCCCTGGGTGAACCACCGGTCGCGGCGGTGGGAGCCGGAACCGGCGCGGTGGCTGGGGATCAACGCCGGGCTGCACGGGACGGCGTTGCTCGACGCCTGGGACCGCTGACGTAACGGCTCGCCGACGTCCGGCCCGGTGTCACCACCGGGCCGGAACGCTGATCAGCGCCGGCGAGGAGCCGTGTGAAGCGCACGAATCCGCGATCCGATGTGGACGTTCAGTGTCCGGCGGATCGCCGGGCGGCCGGCATCGCACGGGAGATCGCAGGATTCCGCCCCGTCGATGCGATCGGGGTGCCGGATCACGACGTCGGCAGCCGCACCGAGACGACCGTGCCGGTGGGGTGGTTCCCGGTGAGGCGGATCGTGCCGCCGTGCAGGTGGACGATCGCGCGGGCCAGGCTCAGCCCCAGGCCGCTGCCGTGCGTCCCCTGATGGCGGACGTTGCTGCCGCGGAAGAACCGGTCGAAGACCCGGTCCCGTTCGGCCTCCGGGGTGCCGATGCCGGTGTCGGCGATCGACAGCTCGGCGACGGTCTCGCCGGCCCGCAGCACGATCTGGATCGGGGCGCCCGGCGGGCTGTACCTGATGGCGTTGGCCAGCAGGTCGTCGAGGACCTGACGGAGCCGGTCCGGGTCGCCCGGCACGTAAAGCTCCGGCGGCAGGTCCGTACTCACCCCGTCGCACCGGCCGGTCCGGCAGGCCGCGGCGACCGCGTCGGTGACCACCGCGACCAGGTCGACCCGGCGGCGCTCCAGCGTGAGGTGACCGCCGTCGAGCCCGGCCAGATCCAGCAGCGCGTCGGCGATCCGCTGCAGCGTGGCGGCGTTACGGGCGATCGTCCGGGCCATCTGCCGCCCGTCGTGATCCATCCCGGCCGACTCCTCGGCGAGAATCGTGGCGTTCGCCGTGATCGAGGTCAGCGGCGTACGCATCTCGTGGCCGACCAGGTCGACGAAATCACTCTGCGCGCGGGCCAGCTGACGGGCCAGTTCCTCGGCCCGGCGCAGCGCCACGAACACGCCGATCTGCGCGGCGACCCCGTCCATCAGCACGGTCAGCAGGTCCTCGTGGCGTTCCTGGGCGCCGGCGTAACACGTGAGCACGCCGAGCAGGGTGGTGCCGTCGTGGACCGGGACGGCGAGCACCGTACGGATACCGCGGCGGATGCAGATCTGGACGCGTTCGCGCTCGTACGGCGTACGCAGGGAAAGGTCTGCCCCGATGTCCGGTACCCAGATTGCCCGCCCGGTCTCCCAGACCCGCCCCGTGATGCCCTCCCCGAACCGCGGGACGTGCCCGAAGAACCCGTCCGAGGCGACCCCCGAGGCATCCCAGTGGCCCACCGACCGCAGGGCCGAGCCGGCCGCGTCGTCGATCAGGAACAGTTCGGCGCAGGGCCAGCCGAGCGTGACCGAGACCGCGCGCAGCACGTCCGGCGCCGCGGCCGTGACCGTGGCGGCCCGCTTCAGCACGTGCTCGACCGCCAAATGACAGGCCCGGAACCGTTCCGCGCGGCGCAGCGCGGTCACCTCGTGGGCGATCGAGACCGCGCCGAGCACCCGGTTGGCGGCGTCGTAGATCGGCTGCGAGGTGCAGGCGAAAACCCGCACCGGCTCCCCCGGACAGCAGAACAGCACGTCCTCACTGACGATGTGCTCGCCTCGCAGCGCGCGCATCAGCGGCGTCTGCGCCCAGGGCATCGGCCGCATGTCCGGGCTGGCCAGCACCCGCTCGCTGCTCTCGGCATAGTCCTCCGGCACCGGTCCGTCCAGCGGAAAGCCCCGGACCTCGCGCATGGCCCGGTTCACGAGAACCACCCGGCCGGTGGCGTCACACGCGACCACCCCGGCCGAGAGGCTCTCCAGCAGGGCGCCGAGGAAGGCATCGGCCCCCAGCACGGTCACGGGACGACCGGTCTCAAACTTCGCAGCGCTGATCGTGCTCGTGCGGACCGTTCTGGAGCAGCGCCCGGATGGTCGCCAGCAGCTGATCGTTCGGGCACGGCTTGAGCAGCACGGCGCAGGCCTCCGCCTCCGCCGCCCGCGGATCACCCGGCGCGAGCTGCCCGGTCAGGATGGCCACCGGCATGTGCCCGACCTCCGGATGCTCGCGGACCTTGCGGATCAGCTCCCAGCCGTCCATGCGCGGCATGCCGAGATCGGTGAGCAGCGCATCCGGATGCTTCTCCACGATCATCTCGAACGCGGCCTGTCCGTCCGGCGCACGCAGCACGTCCAGGCCGGCCCGCTTGCAGACCCGGGCCAGGACGATGGCGATGTCCTCGTCGTCCTCGGCGATCAGCAAAGTGGCCATTCCGTAAGCATGCGCCCAGCGCTGTCGGTCCCGGGAGATTTTCCGACAATTACCATCATCGATGCTTTTCGGATCTCCGAGCCGGGCGGATCACGGCAACCATCGATACCCTCGAACAGGTGACGTCACAGCTACCGATCGTGTTCATCAGCGCCATGGGGCAGCCCGGACGATACTGGCAGCCCGTGCTCGACCACCTCCCCGGCCACACCACCATCACCTACGACCGGCCCGGCATCGGTGCCACACCACACCGGCCACCACCCAACCCACCGCTGCCGTACAGCGCCTTCGCCGACGAACTGGCCGCCCACCTCGACCACCGCGACATCACCGGCCCAGCAGTGATCGTCGGACACTCCATCGGCAGCCTCATCGCCCGCGTCTACGCCGCCCGGCACGCCCACCGCGTCGCCGGCATCGTGCACGTCGACGGCTCCCTCCCCCAGTTCTACGTGGTACCCGGCACCGAAACCCCCGAAGACGGTGCCGACGGCGACACCGACGCCACCGCGATCGACATCGTCAACGGACAGGTCGAAGTCCTCTACGCGACGGCGCCGGCCGCCCCCACCCTCGTCCTCGTCCGCAGCCCCGGACACTGGGCACCCGGGCCGCCACCACCCGGAGCGGACGAACTGTGGCTCGCCAGCCAGCGGATCCTGGCGCGAGACGCCGGGACGGCGCTGATCGTGGCTGAACACTCCGGGCACGGCATCCCCCATGATCAGCCGGAGCTGGTGGCGTATGCGGTGCGGGCCGTACATGACGCGGCGGCGGAGCGGCGGGCTGTGCGGCTGGACGCGGAGGCGCTGGCAGCGGTCGGCGGTCACCTGGACAAGCCTTAGCCCGCCGGACAACAGGCCGCCGGAAACAGGCCCCACCCCATCCGGGGGCAGACCACCCACCAGCCATTATCCGCTCAAAAATCAAGATCACACCGCCGCCCTGTGGACAGACCTCCAGTGTGGACAACCCCAGCGCCCCCTCCCGAGGGATTAAGCTCGGCCGATGAACGACGTCGGGCTGAGCATCGGGGAGATCGCCCGCAGGACCGGGCTGAGCGTGGACACGCTGCGCTTCTACGAGCGGGCCGGCCTGCTGACCCGCCCGGTCGAGCGGGACTCGGCCGGCCGCCGGGTCTACCGGGAGGAGGATGAGGGCTGGCTGGAGATCTGCACGAACCTACGGGCGACCGGCATGCCGCTGAGCGAGATCAAACGCTTCGCCGACCTGGTCCGCGCCGGCTCCGGCAACGAGCTCGAACGCCTCGAACTGCTGCGCGACCATCGGGAGCGGGTGGACGAGCAGATCCGGCGCTTGCAGAAGTTCCGCGAGGTCATCGATTACAAGGTCGCGGTCTACGGCGCGCACGTGGCCGAAGGCACGGCCACCAATCTCTGGACCGGCGCTCCTTATACCCCCGAAAACCCATCGAAAGCCAATTAACCCCTTATTTTGGTACGTCATCCGGGGCCCCGCCCCAGCGCCCCGCGCTCGCCGTCCGGGGCCTCAGTTCGAAGCCCCGGCGAACGACAACTGCGTGCGGCCACGCCGTGGTCAGCGGCCCCCATAACAACAGTGAACGCCGCCCGAACCGGACAAGTTGGGCCTGACCGTGGTCACCCGGCACCTACAACGACGCTGGGAGCAAGCCGAGCTGGGCGAGCTGGGCGAGCTGGGCGAGCTGGGCCCGAGCGTGGTTATCGGGCGCTCACGACGACGGTGGGGCCGGCCGGTGAGCAGGAGGGGCGGCCGCGACCTGGAGCCGAGCGAGGGTCGCTGCCGAGCAGACCGCAACCAGACGCGAACAGCGCGGCGACTCACACACCGGGGCGCGAACAGCGCGGCGACCCGCACACCGGGACGCGAACAGCGCGGCGACCCGCACACCGGGACGCGAACAGCGCGGCGACCCGCACACCGGGACGCGAACAGCGCGGCGACCCGCACACCGGGACGC
>NZ_JBIRWQ010000031.1:0-17482 GCF_044388125.1 Actinoplanes sp. NPDC020271 | reverse complement strand
GGACGCGAACAGCGCGGCGACCCGCACACCGGGGCGGGGGCGGCACGAGCGGCACTGGGCTCGAACAGGTGCCGGCGGGCTGGCTGCGGTTCGGCGGGGAGCCGCGTCGCGGGGCCACCGGCCGCCTGGGCTTCGGCGTCGATGCGCTGCTGGGGCCGCTGTGAACGTGGAACGGCCCGCCGCTCGGCGGGCCGTTCCACGATGGCTGTCAGAGGCGGTTCCACGCCTCGGTCAGCACCCCGCGCAGGATCTGCTCGATCTCCGCGAACTGGGTTTCTGTCGCGGTCAGTGGCGGCGCCAGCTGGATCACCGGGTCGCCACGGTCGTCGGCGCGGCAGTAGAGGCCGGCTTCGAACAGCGCGGTGGAGAGGTAGCCGCGCAGCAGCCGCTCGGACTCGTCGGCGTCGAACGTCTCCTTCGTCGCCTTGTCCTTGACCATCTCGATGCCGAAGAAGTAGCCGTCGCCACGGACGTCGCCGACGATCGGCAGGTCGAGGAGCTTCTCCAGGTATGACCGGAACAGCGGGCTGTTCTCCCGTACGTGCTGGTTGAGGTTTTCCCGTTCCATGATGTCGATGTTGGCGAGGGCGACCGCGGAACCGACCGGGTGCCCGCCGTAGGTGATGCCGTGGGCGAACCAGTTCGGCCCGGTCAGGAACGGTTCGGCCAGCCGCTCGGCGGCGATCATCGCGCCGAGCGGGACATAGCCGGAGGTGAGACCCTTGGCGACGGTGATGATGTCGGGCTGGTAGCCGTACTTGTCGGCGCCGAAGAACTCGCCGAGGCGGCCGAACGCGCAGATCACCTCGTCGGAGACGAGCAGCACGTCGTAACGGTCGCAGATCTCACGGACCCGCTGGAAGTAACCGGGCGGCGGCGGGAAGCAGCCCCCGGCGTTCTGCACCGGCTCGAGGTAGACGGCGGCGACGGTGTCCGGGCCCTCGAACTCGATCATCTCGGCGATGCGGTCGGCGGCCCAGATGCCGAACTCCTCCGGCGTCTGACGCTCGTCGGGGCGGCGGTAGTAGTTGGTGTTCGGCACCCGCATGGTGCTCGGGATCAGCGGCTCGAACTCCTGCTTGAACGGCGGGATGCCGGTGATCGACAGCGCGCCCATCGAGCTGCCGTGATACGCCACAGCGCGCGAGATGACCTTGTGCTTGAGCGGCTTGCCGACGCGCTTGAAGTAGGAGCGGGCCAGTTTCCACGCGGACTCGACGGCTTCGGAACCGCCGGTGGTGAAGAAGACCCGGTTCAGGTCGCCGGGGGCCATGTCGGCGAGCCGGCCGGCCAGCTCGATCGCCTTCGGGTGGGCGTAGGACCAGATCGGGAAGTACGCCAGCTCGGCGGCCTGCTTGGCGGCGGCGTCGGCGAGCTCCTGGCGGCCGTGCCCGGTCTGCACCACGAACAGGGCGGAGAGCCCGTCGAGGTAGCGGCGGCCGGCGGAGTCCCAGACGTAGCAGCCGTCACCGCGGGTGATCACCGGGACGGGAGCGTCCTGGTATGCGGAGAGGCGGGTGAAGTGCATCCACAGGTGGTCGCGGGCGGTCGCGGAGAGGGCGTCCACATCGTCGGGCTGTCGGTCGGTCACGGGGGTCTCCACTGGCCACTAGTTCCTGTTGTTACCCCTGATCCTGCCGACGGAATCCGTTGCACGCAAGTCAGCAGACAACTATTTCCGCGCAATTTTGCGAATATCCTAAAGTCAGAAAGCCCCGCCCGGCCGCGATGCGGCGGCCGGGCGGGGCTTTCTGCCGGAACGGATCAGTCCCGCTTGGTCTTGGCCCGCGAGCGGATGTTGGTGATCACCGCGATCAGGATGCCGGCCGCGAAGATCAGCGTCCCCATCACGTTGACCTGCGGTGGCAGGCCCACGCGGGTCGCTCCCCAGATCCAGAGCGGGAACGTGGTCGCCGTACCCGCGGTGAAGTTCGTGACGACGAAGTCGTCGATCGACAGGGCGAACGCCAGCAGGACACCGGAGAAGACGGCCGGCAGGATGATCGGGAACGTGACCTTCCAGAACGTGGTCCACGGGCTGGCCCCGAGGTCGGCCGCCGCTTCCTCGATCGACCGGTCGAGCGTGATCACCCGGGCCCGGACGACGGTCGAGACGAACGAGATCGAGAACATCACGTGCGCGATCGTGATGGTGACCGCGCCGAGCCCCACGCCCGCCGACACGAAGAGCGTCAGCAGCGAGATACCCATGATCAGCTCGGGCGACGAGATGGTGGTGAACATGACGAAGTTCAGGCCGGCCGCGCCGCGGAACTGGTAGCGGCCCAGCGCGTAGCCGATGCCGGTACCCAGCGCCCCGGAGAGCACCGAGCTGACCACCGCGATGACCAGCGACAGGACCAGCGCCCCGGTGAGGTCGGAGATCGAGAAGACCTCGCGGTACCACTTGAACGTGAAGCCCTGCCAGGTCTGGTTGTAGCGGCCGTGCGGGTTGTTGAACCCGAAAATGATCATCAGGATGATCGGCAGCACCAGCCAGGCGATGATCAGCCAGGTGTAGGCGAACATCGCCTGCTCACCACCGAAGCGGAACCGGCGCCGGGGAGCCGTCCCGGAAGGGGCCTTCGGAGAAATCAGAGTCTGAGTGCTCATCGGGCCGCCGCATTCATGACGTCCTCGGTGCCGAGCGCCTTCGCGTAGACGAGGATCCCGCTCAGCAGCACCGCCATCAGGAAGAAGGACAGTGCCGAGGCCATCGGATAGTTGGAGTTGGCCAGGGCCTGCGCCTGGATGACCTGGCCGATCATGGTGGTGCCGGAGCTGCCCAGCACGGCCGAGTTGACGTAGTCCGAGCTGGCCGGCACGAACGTCATCAGCACGCCGGCGAAGACACCGGGCAGCGCCAGCGGGAAGATCACCTTCCGGAACACGGTCATCGGTGCGGCGTAGAGGTCCCGGGCCGCCTCGACCACGCGGGGGTCGATGCGCTCCAGGGCCACGTAGATCGGCAGCACCATGAACGGCAGGAAGTTGTAGACCAAACCGAAGATCACCGCGTACGACGTACCGAGTACGTGGAAGCCCGGCGACAGCAGCCCCGCCTCCTTGAGGGGATGCAGGAGCATCCCGTCGTCGGTGAGGATCTGCCGCCACGAGATCGTCCGGAGCACGAACGACACGAAAAACGGCAGGAGCAGCAGGAACAGGTACGTACTCTTGCGTTTGCCGCCGTAGAAGGCGATCCAGTAAGCGATCGGGAAGCTCATCACGACCAGTGCCACCGTCGTGACGAGCCCGTACACCAGCGAGCGGATCATCTGGACGCGGTAATCGGTGATGGCATCGACGTAGTTCTGCCAGTGACCGGTGAACCGGTATCCGTTGATGATGTCGCCCTGCTGCAGGGACAACGACAACATGGTGACCATCGGCACCACGAAGAACAGCAGCAGCCACAACCCGCCGGGTAGCACGAGCAGGTAGGGCGCGAGTGTACGTTTTACCCGGTTCATCAGCTCAGCTCAGTGTGATCGGTTCGAAGATGCTCTGGAATTTCTGCTGCTCCTCCGCGGTGTTGAAGTCCACGTAGTAGTGCAGCTTCGCGTAATCGGAGTCACCCGGGAACACCAGCGGGCTGCTCGCGACCTCGGTCAGGCCGGCCTTGTCGTCGCCGGTCGCCGCCGCCGCGTCCTTCTTGATCTGGTCCTGCGCGGCCGGCACCGGGCACACGTAGTTGATGTACTCGGCCAGCGCGGCCGCGTTCTCCACCTCGTAGAAGAAGTCCATCAGCATGATCGCGTCGACCGGGTTGGCCGCGGTGATCGGGATCGTCATGTTGTCGGTCCAGATCGTGCCGCCCTCGGAGGGGATGACGAACCGGAAGTCGGTGCCGTCGGACACGTTCTTCTGGAAGATGTCACCGGACCAGGCCTGGGTCAGCCAGACCTCGCCCTTGCCGAGCGCGTCGACGTAGCTCTGGTCGTAGTAGTTGCGGACCAGGCCCGCGGACTTCTGCTGCTTGAGCTTCTCCGCGGCCTTCTTCCACGCCGCCTCGTCCGAGTCGGCGGGCTTGAGGCCGGCCGCGAGCAGACCGAAGTTCGCCAGCTCCTGGGTGTCGGAGAACATGCCGACCTTGCCCTTGAACTTCGGGTCCCACAGGTCGGCGAGGGAGGTGATCTCCCGCCCGGTCTTCTTGATGTCGTAGGCGATGCCGGTGATGCCCGACGCCCACGGAATGCTGAAGACGTTGCCCGGGTCGAAAGCTTCCTGCGCGTACGACTTGGCGGCGTTCGCCGCGTAGTTCGGCAGCTTCGAGTGGTCCAGCGGGGCGAGGAACCCACCCGAGCGGAACTGCCCGAACTGGATCGAGTTGGTGATCACCATGAGGTCGAAACCGATCGACTGACCGGCCGAGAGCTGGGGCTGCACCTTGGCGAACCAAGGACCCATCTCCTGGATGACCTCCTGGTAGTTGACGCTGATGCCGGTCTTCGCGGTGAACTTCGCGAGCTCCGGCTTCTTCGGGTCCATGTAGAGCGGCCAGTTGGCGAAGTCGACCTTGCCGTTCTTGGCCTTGCCGGTCCAGAACTTCTCCACGGCGTCCGGCGCCACGCTGGCCTGCGGCGTGCCCTTGCCCTGCACGCCGCACGCGGCGAGGAACGCACCAAGAGCCGACGCACCACCGAGGCGGAACGCGTCACGGCGGCCGAGCCGGCGCTGCGTCATGCCACGGAGGAGGGAGGGGTCCGGCTTGTTGGTCGGGAACATCAGACTCCGATCGGATACGAGTGCTGCGGGGCCCAGGTGAGGAAGACGCGCTCGCCGCGCGAGGCGACGTCCTCGGCATCGTGAGCATTCTGATCGAACACCACGAAGTCTGATCCAGCGGAGGTCACCACTGTGTAGTTGGTCGATGTCCCGTGGTATACCACCTCGGTCACCGTCCCGCTGAGCACACTGCCGGTGGCCTGCGGCGGGGTCCGGTGCAGGTCGATCTTCTCGGGCCGTACCGACACCTCGATGGATCGCCCGGCCTGCACCGACGCCGGAACCGGCGCCAGGATCCGCTCGCCGGAGCCGAGGTCGAGCACCGCGCACCCGTTCTCCACCCGGCTGATCCGGCCCTCGACGATGTTCGAGGTGCCGATGAAACCGGCCACGAAGCGGGTCGCCGGCTTCTCGTAGATCTCCCGCGGCGAGCCCAGCTGCTCGATCAGCCCGGCGTTCATCACCGCGATCCGGTCGGACATCGTCAGCGCCTCACTCTGGTCGTGGGTGACGTAGACGAAGGTGATCCCGACCTCGCGCTGGATGCGCTTGAGCTCGATCTGCATCTGCTGGCGCAGCTTCAGGTCGAGCGCGCCCAGCGGCTCGTCGAGCAGCAGCGCCCGCGGGTGGTTGACCAGCGCCCGGGCCAGCGCCACGCGCTGCCGCTGACCGCCGGACATCTCCTTCTCGTACCGCTTCTCGTAGCCGGTCAGCGAGACGATCTCGAGGATCTCGCCGACCCGGCGCCTGATCTCGGACTTGCCGACCCTCTTCTGCTCGAGCCCGAACGAGACGTTCTGCAACACGTTCAGATGCGGGAACAGCGCGTACGACTGGAACACCATGTTGACGTCGCGCTTGTTGGCCGCGACGTTGGTGACGTCCGTGCCGTCCAGCAGCACCTTGCCGGTGGTCGGCAGCTCGAAGCCGGCGATCATCCGCATCGTGGTGGTCTTGCCGCACCCGGACGGGCCGAGCAGCGAGAAGAACTCCCCCTGACCGATCGCCAGGTCGAGGCTCTTGACGGCCGGGACCGCCTCGCCGTGCGACAGGTATTCCTTGCGCACCCCGACGAACTCGATCGCCGGGTGGCCGGTCCGCTCACCGGTGGCGGACTCGGCCGTCACGGCGTGATGCGGGGGAGACGTGGTCATGTGTGCTCACCTCGGAGGCGGGGGTGGTGAATTCAGGTGGGGCAGCGGATCAGCCGTGAAAGCTCATCACATGCTTGATCCGGGTGTACTCCTCGAAGCCGTACATGGAAAGGTCCTTGCCGTATCCCGAGTGTCCGTAGCCACCGTGCGGCATCTCGGAGACGAACGGCAGGTGGGTGTTGATCCAGACCGCACCGAAGTTCAGCCGGCGGGAGACCCGCATCGCGACGCCGTGATTCTGCGTCCAGACGCTGGCGCTGAGCCCGTACCGCACGTCGTTGGCGAAGCGCACCGCCTCGGCCTCGCCGGCGAACGGCTGCACCGTGATGACCGGGCCGAACACCTCGTCCTGGATCATCTCGTCGCGCTGCCGCAGACCGGCCACCACGGTCGGCTCGAAGAAGAAACCGCGGTCGCCGACCCGGTTGCCACCGGCCACCACCTCGGCGTGCGCCGGCGCTCGGTCGAGGAAGCCGGTCACCCGCTCGAGTTGGTTCGCGTTGTTGACCGGCCCGAAGAACGCCGACGGGTCGCTGGGCGCGCCGACCCTGGTGTTCTTGGCCGCGGCGGCCAGGGCGGCGGTGAAGTCGGCGGCGATCCGCTCGTGCACCAGCACGCGGGTGGCGGCGGTGCAGTCCTGACCGGCGTTGAAGAAACCGGCGCCGGCGATCTTCTCGGCCGCGTCGGCGATGTCGACGTCGTCGAAGACCACGACCGGGGCCTTTCCGCCCAGTTCCAGGTGCACTTTCTTGAGGTCGGGGGCGGCCGCGGCGGCGACCTCCATCCCGGCCCGGGTCGAGCCGGTGATCGACACGAGCTGCGGCACCGGGTGGGCGACCAGCGTTCGGCCGGTGTCCCGGTCGCCGCAGACGACGTTCAGGACCCCGGCCGGCAGGAACTCGGCGGCGATCTCGGCGAGCAGCAGCGTGCTGACCGGTGTGGTGTCGGACGGCTTCAGGACCACGGCGTTGCCGGCCGCGATCGCCGGGGCGAGCTTCCAGATCGCCATCACCATCGGATAGTTCCACGGGGTGATCTGGGCGACGACGCCGATGGGCTCACGACGTACGTAGGAAGTGTGGTCCTTCAGGTATTCACCGGCTGACTTGCCCTCCAGCATGCGCGCGGCGCCGGCGAAGAAACGCAGCTCGTCGAGGACCGGGCCCATCTCCTCGGCCCGGGTCGCCTCGACGGGCTTGCCGGTGTTGCGGCACTCGGCCTCGATCAGCTCGTCGGCGCGGGCCTCGACGGCGTCCGCGATCCGCAGCAGAGCCCGCTGCCGCTCGGCCGGGGTGGTGTCCGCCCAGATCTCGAAACCGGCTTCGGCGGCGGTGATCGCCGCGGCGACGTCACGCTCCGAGGAGATCGGCGCGAGAGCGTAGGTCTCCCCGGTGCTGGGGTCGACGACCGGGGAGGTCCGCCCCTCCTCGGTGTCCGCGAAGGACCCGTTGACGAAGTTGCGAAGCACGGGAAATGCGGTGCTCACCGGGGTGCAACCTTCCGATCGGTGTGGGCGTGATCACCCGAAGTGGAGGAACCTTGTCACACCCGGTACAGGTGTGACAAGGGAATCCGAAGTAATTTCCAAGCCTGAAACGGAATCCAAAGATCGAGTGGCCTTCAGGCAACGCAATCCGGCGTCAGGAGGTGCAAAAGCCGTCGGCGACGGTCAGCGCCTCGTCCAGGATCGCCAGGCCCTCGCGGACCTCGTCGGCGCTGGTCGTGCAGGGCGGGACCACGTGCACCCGGTTGAAGTGGGTGAACGGCCAGAGGCCCCGTTCCTTGCAGGCCGCGGCCACGTCGTTCATCGGCCCGGCCGCCGCGCCGCCCGCGTTGAACGGGACCAGCGGCTCCTTCGTCTCCCGGTCGCGCACCAGCTCGATCGCCCAGAACACGCCGAGCCCGCGGACCTCGCCCACACTCGGGTGCTTCTCGGCCAGCTCGGCCAGACCGGGAGCGATCACGTCCTCGCCCAGCGCGCGGGCGTGCTCGATGATCCCCTCCTCCTTGAAGATCTGCATCGAGGCGACCGCGGAGGCGCACGCGAGCGGGTGCCCGGAGTAGGTCAGGCCACCCGGGAACGGCCGCTCGGCGAAGGTCGCGGCGATCTCGTCGGAGATGACCACGCCGCCCAGCGGCAGGTACCCCGAGTTCACGCCCTTGGCGAAGGTGATCAGGTCGGGCGTGACGCCCCACCGGTCGACCGCGAACCACTCGCCGCACCGGCCGAAACCGGCCATCACCTCGTCGGCGATGAACACGATGCCGAACTCGTCGCAGATCGCGCGCACCCCGGCCAGGTAACCCGGGGGCGGGACCAGGATCCCGTTGGTCCCCACCACGGTCTCGATCAGGACCGCGGCGATCGTGCCCGGACCCTCGAAGACGATCGTGTCGCGCAGGTGCTTCAGCGCGCGCTCGCTCTCCTGCTCCTCGTTCTCCGAGAAGAAGGGCGAGCGGTACGGGTACGGCCCCCAGAAGTGCACGACGCCGACCGCGACCGGCTCGTTCGGCCAGCGCCGCGGGTCACCGGTCGCGGTGATCGCGGTCGCGGTCGAGCCGTGGTAGCTGCGGTAGGTGGAGAGCACCTTGTGCCGGCCGGTGTGCAGGCGCGCCATCCGGATCGCGTTCTCGTTCGCCTCGGCGCCACCGTTGGTGAAGAACACCTTGTTCAGCGGACCGGGCGCGACCTCGGCGATCATCCGGGCCGCCTCGCCGCGCTTGTCGTTGGCGAAGGCCGGCTGAATGGTGCAGAGCTTGGCGGCCTGCTCCTGGATCGCCGCGATCAGGCGCGGATGCTGGTGGCCGATGTTGATGTTGACCAGTTGCGAGGAGAAGTCGAGGTACTTCTTACCGCTGTAGTCCCAGAAGTGACTGCCCTCGGCCCTCTCGATCGGCAGCGGGTTGATCAGGCCCTGAGCGGACCAGGAGTGGAAGACGTGGGCGCGGTCGTCCGCGCGCACCTGCTCTTCAGAGGTCACGGGGTCCATCCTTATCGGGTCTGCGGGAAGCCGAGGTCGATCGCCGAGGTTCCCGGGTCGGGCCAGCGGGACGTGACGACCTTGCCGCGGGTGAAGAACTGGATGCCGTCCGGCCCGTACATGTGCGAGTCGCCGAAGAGCGAGGCCTTCCAGCCGCCGAACGAGTAGTAGGCGACCGGCACCGGGATCGGCACGTTCACGCCGACCATGCCGGCGTTGACGTCGAACTGGAACTGGCGGGCCGCACCGCCGTCGCGGGTGAAGATGGCGGTGCCGTTGCCGTACTCGTTGTTGTTGACGAGGTCGACGGCCTCGGCGTAGGTGGCGACGCGGACGATCGACAGGACCGGGCCGAAGATCTCGTCGGTGTAGACGGTCATCGACGGCGTCACGTTGTCCAGCAGGGTCGCGCCGAGGAAGAATCCCGCTTCCCCGGCCAGACCGCGGCCGTCGGCGACCACGGTGGCACCTTCCGAGGCGCCGGCCGCGATGTAGCCGGCCACCTTGTCCCGGTGCTGCGCGCTGATCAGCGGCCCCATGTCGACGTCCTGGTCGGCGCCGTTACCGATCTTGATCTTCGGCAGGCGAGCCGCGATCGCCTCCACCAGCGGGTCGGCGATGTCGCCCACGGCCACGACGACCGAGATCGCCATGCACCGCTCCCCCGCCGCACCGTAACCAGCGCTGATCGCCGCGTCGGCGGCCGCGTCCAGCTCGGCGTCGGGCAGCACGATCATGTGGTTCTTGGCGCCGCCGAGCGCCTGCACCCGCTTGCCGTGCGACGTGCCGGTCTCGTAGATGTACTTCGCGATCGGCGTCGAGCCGACGAAGCTGACCGCCGCGATGTCCGGGTGCACCAGCAGCGCGTCGACCGCCTCCTTGTCCCCGTTGACGACGTTGAACACGCCGTCGGGCAGGCCGGCCTCGGCCCAGAGCCGGGCCAGCCAGAGCGCCGCGGACGGGTCCTTCTCGCTGGGCTTCAGCACGAACGCGTTGCCGGCGGCGATCGCGGTCGCGCACATCCACAGCGGCACCATCGCCGGGAAGTTGAACGGGGTGATGCCGGCGACCACGCCGAGCGGCTGACGGATCGAGTACACGTCGACGCCGGTGGCGGCCTGCTCGGAGAACGAGCCCTTCATCAGGTGCGGGATGCCGGTGGCGAACTCCACGTTCTCCAGGCCGCGGGCGACCTCGCCGGCCGCGTCCGCGAGGACCTTGCCGTGCTCGGCGGTGATGATCGCGGCGAGCTCACCGGTGCGCTCGGCCAGCAGCTCACGGAACTTGAAAAGGATCGCCGACCGCTTCGACAGCGAGGCCGAGCGCCACGCCCGGGCCGCCGCCTTGGCGACCGCGACCGCCGCACCGACCTCGGCCGTCGAGGCCAGGTCGACCTCGGCGGTCTGCTCGCCGGTGGCGGGGTTGTAGACCGGGCCGACCCGGCCGGACGTGCCGGCTCGCTCCGCGCCACCGATCCAGTGCGCAATGTGTGTCATGGGCCGAGATTATGTGACGACCATGGACCGAACAATATTGAAAATGTACTGTAACAAAAATGTTCGACGCGCTTCAGGAACGACTCACCGATCCCAGTGCCCGCGGACTCGCCGAGGCGCTCAGCCGGGCGGTCGGCGACGGCGCGATCGAGGGCGGTGCCAAACTGCCCCCGGTCCGCAAGGTCGCCGCCGAGCTGCGCCTCTCCCCCAGCACGGTCAACGCAGCCTGGCAGCTGCTGCGCCGGGCCGGCACCATCCGGACGGACGGGCGCCGCGGCACGGTCGTCGCCACCCCCGGCGCCGGCGGCCCCGGGCGCTACCGGGCGGCGCTGCGCCGGACCAGCGGCTTCGGCCTCGACCTGTCCACCGGCGTGCCCGACCCGCTGCTGCTGCCGCCGATCCCGGCGCTGCACGGCCTCTCCCCCACGCCGACCAGCTACCTCGACGAGCCGGTGCTCCCGTCACTGGCCGCACTGTTGCGCGAGCAGTGGCCGTACCCGGCCGAGCGCCTCGCCGTCTTCGACGGGGCGATGGACGCCATCGACCAGGTCGCGTCCGCCCTGCTGCGCCTCGGTGACCTCGCCGTCGTCGAGAACCCGTGCTTCCCGCCGCTGCTGGACCTCCTCGAAGTGCTCGGCGTGCCGGTCGTCGGCGTCGGCACCGACGCGTTCGGCATGATCCCGGCCCAGCTGGAGGCGGCCCTCGCCCGCCGCCCCGCCGCGGTCTTCCTCCAGCCGCGCGCCCTCAACCCCACCGGCGCGTCGTGGTCACCCTCGCGGGCCGCGTCACTCGCCGCCGTGCTCTCGACATCCCCCGAGGTGTACGTCGTGGAGGACGACTCCGCGGGCCACCTGGCGGCCGGGCCGTCGTGCTCACTCGGCGTTCACCTGGACCGCCAGACCATCCACGTGCGCAGCTTCTCGAAGTCCCACGGGCCGGACCTGCGCCTCGCCGCGGTCAGCGGTCCCGCGACGGTCCTCGACCCGATCCTGGAACGCCGCCTGCTCGGTCAGGGCTGGACCAGCCGCCTCCTGCAACGGTTGCTGCTGGAACTGCTCACCGACCCGGCGTCGATCGCGGCGGTGGCGTCCGCCCGCGACGAGTACGCCCGCCGCCGCCGGTTGATCTGCGACGGTCTGCGCACCCACGGCATCGACCTGCCGGACGGCGAGGGGATCAACCTCTGGCTGCCGGTCGAGGACGAACAGGCAGCCCTGTTGAGCCTGGCCAGCGCGGGCATCGGGGCGGCGGCGGGGACGGCGTTCACGGTCGGCCCGGGGCGCCCGCATCTGCGCATCACGGTCGGCCTGGTCACGGCGGACCACGCCGAGGTCGCCGCCCATCTGGCCCGAGCCGCCCGCACCCTGGCCCCCACCATCCCCCGCTGACCCTGACGTGCGACTACTCGCCCCGCGCCGACTCGACACGGAATGCTGAACGCATGATGGCGTACGAGACTCGACCCATGAGCCAGGTCATGCTCGACGATCACGACGGCCCGTGGACGGAAGCGGAGACGCTGACCTCGGATCACCCGTTCCCGATCGCTGTCAGCACCGTGGACCTGCTGGACTTCTGATCAGTCCTTGACGGGGACGAAGCTGGCGAAGACGACGTCGAGGACTTCCTTGCGGTACTTGTCCCAGTCGGCGTCCGGGGTCTGGAACCAGAAGCCGTAGGCCTGGTGCGCCGACGTGACGACGCCGCGGTTGTTGATGTGCTGAGTGCCGCTCTTGTTGTAGGTGAACTCCCAGTCGGCGGCCTTCACGAAGTAGTCGACGGACGCGAGCTTCTTCTCCTTGTAGCCCGGGAAGTCGCCACCGTTCAGGCGCGCGTCCCGCTGCGACCGCCAGTCGGCCACCGGGTTCGAGCGGGGCTGGTCGGTCTGGTCGATGCCGAGAACGTGACCCTTCCCATCGCGCCAGTAGCGGATGGTGCCCTCTTTCGACGTGGTCCAGCCGTCCGGGACGTACACGGAGAATCCGGTTTTGTCGGTGTAGTTGACGAACCCGGCGGGCAGTGGCGGACGGCCGCTCGAGGCGCTGGGGCTGACACTCGGCGAGGGCGCGGCGCTCGTCGTGGACGGCGCGGACGACGGCGTCGCACTGGTCGCGGCACTCGTCGCCGGAGCGGCCGCCGGCGCCTGCGTCGCCGCCGCGTTGTCACCCGCGGCCGGCTTCGACGACGGCCGCGTGGTCAGGAAGACGGCCAGGCCGGCGAGCAGCACGATGACCGCGGCGGCGAGGGCGATCAGCTTGCGGTTGACGGGCATCTCGGCGCGTACGCCGGGAAGGTCGGTCTGAATCCCGTCGTCGGTCGGCGTCCGGGGTTGGGGGACGACAGCGACCGCGGTCTCCAGAGCCGCGGCGGCCTCGCGCAGCAGCCGCTCCGCCTCCTCCGCCTCGATCCGCTCGGCCGGGTCCTTGCGGAGCAGCCCGTCCAGCACCGGCGTCAACGGCCCGGCCTGCGTCGGCGGATCCGGCTCCTCGGTCGCGAGCGCCGCCAGCGTCGCCATCGTCGACGTGCGCTGGAACGGCGAATGGCCCTCGACCGCGGCATACAGCGTCGCGCCGAGCCCCCACAGGTCGGCCGCCGGACCGCTCGTGCCGAACCGGGCCCGCTCCGGCGCCATGTACAGCGGCGAACCGATCAACACGTCGGAGCGGCTGGTCAGGCTGTCGTCGTCGAGCGCGGCGATGCCGAAGTCGGTGAGCAGCACCCGCCCGTCGTCGGCGAGCAGCACGTTCGCCGGCTTCACATCCCGGTGCTGGACCCCGGCGCGATGCGCGGCCTGGAGCGCGGCCAGAAGATCAAGACCGATGCGGGCCACCCGGTACGCGTCCAGGGGCCCGTCCTCGGCGATCACCTGGCGCAGCGAGCGGGACGGCACGTACTCCATGACGATCAGCGTGCGGTCGTCGAGAGACAGGACGTCGTACACCTGGACGACGTTCGGATGGCTCAACCGGGCCGACGCCCGCGCCTCCCGCAAGGTCCGGCGCACCGCGGCGTCACCGTCGGCCAACTCCTCCGGCAGATCGATCTCCTTGACCGCGACCTCGCGCTCCAGGGTCTCGTCGTGCGCCCGCCACACCTGGCCCATGCCGCCCCGGCCGAGCAGGTCGCCCAGCCGGTACCGTCCGGCGATCAGAGTGGGCGCGTCAGGCATGTCCTTCGTCTTACCCGCCTCGGCCGCTCCCGCAACGTCGTCCACCGGGTGCGGGGAATCCGCCGGGGCGTTCATCGTCTCCGAGCCTGCCGTCCTGCGCCGGAGGGAAGCGGCGCCGGACCATCCTCGCACGCCCTCCGTAACGTTTCCTGCATGGATCATGAGAGCGCTGTCGCGGCCGTGTCGTCCGCGGCCGAGGTCATCCGAGAGCGGTACGGGCGCGCTCTCGCCCGCGTCGACAAGGGCGGCGGGGACTTCGCCACCGAGGCCGATCTCATGGCTGAGCAGGCGATTCACGGCGTACTGCGGGAACTGTGCCCGTCCGACGCGATCACCGGGGAGGAAACCGGGGCGTCCGGGCCGGACGACGCCCGGCGGCGGTGGCTCGTCGACCCACTCGTGCCGTCCGGGGCGTCCGGGCTGGTGGACATCAACCTCGATCCGCCGTTCCCCGTCGAGCCGGCTCCGGTGATGGCAGCGCCCGGATTCCGGGAACGGTTCCGGCCGCGTGTCCTGTCGACGACCCTGGCCCTGGTGTGGGTGGCCGGTGGGCGGCGAGCCGCATATCTGACGTACGGGGATGTGCGGGACAGCGTGCACTTCGCAGCCGGGATCGCCATCTGCCGGGCGGCGGGATGCGTGGTGAGCGGGGCGGACGGGTCGCCGTGAGAAACCGGGGCGGGGCTGCTGGTCGCGGCCGACGAGGCTACGCGTGCGGGGCTGCTGGAGTTGATTCGTTCCGCCCGGTCGTGACGGCGAACGGCCGGGCGTCCGTGGTGCGGATGCCCGGCCGTTCGCTGCTCCTCCCGGCTCCTGCCGTCGACGCTCCTCCTGGCTCCGGCTATCGACGGGAGCGGCGGATCAGGGCCACGCCGGCCGCCGCGGTGGCGAGGGCGGCGCCGAGCATCGCGTACTGCTTCGGGTTCGCGGCAACCCGGCGCCGAGCCGAGCCGAGCACCGCGGTCGCGCGATCCGCGGCGTCCGCGGCCTGGCCGGCCATGCGCGTACCCGCCTGCGCGGTCGACTCGGCGATGTGGCCGGGGCTGTGCGTCATCGTCTCCCGGGCCCGGACGCCGCGGGCGACGGCCGCTTCCTTGATCTCGGTCGCCTTCGCCGTGGCCGTGTCCTTCAAGCCGGGCCCGTCGCCCGGCTCCTGGCCGCTCCCCTTCAGGTCAGCGGCCTTGTCCTTGATCTCCGCGACCTTGCCACTGGCCGCGTCCTTGAGGTCGGCCGCCTTGCCGGTCGCCGCGTCCTTGAGGTCGGCCGCCTTGCCGGTCGCCGCGTCCTTGAGGTCGGCCGCCTTGCCGGTCGCCGCGTCCTTGAGGCTTGCCGCCTTCTCGGCGGCAGTGTCCTTCAGGTCAGCGGCTGACTCCTTGAGCTGAGCGGTCTTGTCCGCGGCGGACTGCTTGACCCGGGACGGAATGTCGACCTTGGCCACCAGCGCCTCGACGGTCTCACCCATCTCGGCCCGGGTCTGCTCGATCTCCGCCCGAAGCTGCTCCGGGCCGGGCTCCTTCCGATCGCCCCGATCCCCCGCGGTCCCTTTTCCTCCGGACGTTTCAGGCTTCGACTGTACGGACATGGCTGGTCCCGCCTTCGACCTCTCGAACTTGTCTGTGCTGGTCGTCCCGTTCTCCGGCGCGTCCAGCCGCGCCTCTTCCCCGCGGCCGGCAGCCGCTCCGGCAGCGCCGCTGCCCGCGGTTCCAGCCTTACCGGCAGAGCCGGGCTTACCGGCCGTTCCTGCGCCGCTCAGGGCCGAAACCGGCTTGCCGGCTGCACCTTCGCTGCTCACGGCCGGACCCGGCTTGCCGGCTTCTTCGTCGCCGCTCACCGCCGGAACAGGCCTGCTGGCCGCGCCGGGTGGGGCCGGCTTCGCTGCGGCTGCGGGCGAAGATGGCGTGGCGGTCGCGGGCGGAGTCGGCGTGGCGGTCGCGGGCGGAGTCGGTTTGGCCGCCGCCGGGGGTGGGCCAGGATTCGGAGCGGCCGGCTTTCCCGTGGTGGCGTGCTGGGCGTTCGGCGGTGCGGGCTTCGGAGCGCCTTTCGGGGCCGTCCCCGCCGGCGGCTTCCCGCCGCGCCCAGCGCCGCCGCCCGGGCTGGTGGCACCCCGCGCCGCACCCCCGGGCGCCTTGCCCGCGGCTCCGCCGCCGCCTTTCCCGCCGTAGCCGGGCGACGTCTCGTTCGTGCGGGTTCCCCCGTCGGAAGCCGGGCCGGCCTCGTCGCTCACGAGTTCCTCCCCGAACGGGCGGCGTTCAGGAACGTGTGCACGTCCTCACGACCGCTGGCCACCGCCTCCTCGGGCGCCGGCGGCACGGCCTGCTTGACCTGGTTCTTCCCGAGCAGCGCGGCGACCCCGGCCACCGCGAACAGCACGACCGTCACGATCAGCGCCGCCGCCCACACCGGCATGACCAGCGCGAGCGCCGCGCCGCCGGTGACGAAGAGCGCGCCCAGCCCGTACATCGCAAGGACCCCGGAGGCACCCAGCAGCCCGGCACCTTTCCCGGCCCTCTTGCCTTTCTCCATCATCTCTATGCGGGCGAGCGTCAATTCGTCCCGCACCAGCGTCGTCACCTGCTCGCTGAGCCGGTTGACCAGTTCCGCGGTAGACGCCTGCTCACTTCGCGCGTCGGTGTGCGCCATCGTCCCCTCCGTCCTGCACAGCTTTTCGACGGTTGACGTACCCGCCCCCACCGCCCCTAACCCACACGGTCACCCGCCATCACCCCCACCCGCCAGCCAAAACACTCACCCGACACCCCGCAGAGCCGCTCCTCACCGCCGCAACCCGCCCCGAACAGCCCCCAGCACCGGCCGAACTCCCCCAGCCGGCACCCAGCGCTGTGACCCGGCCCCGAAGCAGCGCCCAGCACCAGCCGGCCATCCCCAGCCGGACACCGGGGCCCATCGCACCGCCGGAAACACCTCCCAGAGACGGCCGAGGCGCAACGCGCGCGGCAAGCCGGACACCGGCGCGGATCGCGCACTCGGCCGGGCGTCAGGGGTCGATCGTGCGGGGCGGGACGCGGGCGAGGCAGGGTCAGGCGAAGCGGGACCGGTGGGGGCGGTGCGTGGCGAGGTGGAAGCGCGGGCGGGGCAGGGAGAGGCGGGGTGGGCCGGCGGGATGAAACGTGTCAGGGAGGGCAGCGGGGCTGTTGGGGCGGGCTATTGACCGGGTGATAGCGCGACCGTAACGTGGGTCACACCTCAGATAGAACGTTTCAAGTCGCTGGAGGCATCGATGCGTTCCCGGCTGGCCCTTGTTGTTGCGCTCACCACCACCGCCGCCCTAGCGGTTTCCGGCTGCACCAAGAAGAACGACAACGACACCACGAGCAGCGGCGACACGGGCAAAAAGACGTACAAAGTGGCCTTTGTTCCGAAGCTGCAAGGTGTGCCCTATTTCGAGGCGATGAACGCCGGCGGTAAGGCCGCGGCGGCGGCGCTCGGCAACGTCGAGTGGCTGTACCAGGGTCCGACGCAGGCGGACGCGGCGGCGCAGGCGGATATCGTCCGGTCGTACATTCAGCAGAAGGTCGACACGCTGATCGTCGCGCCGAACGATCCGGATTCGATGGCGCCGTTGCTGCAGCAGGCCAAGGACGCGGGTATTCACGTCGCGACCGCCGACACCGACGCCCCGAGCAGTGTCCGGGAGGTCTTCGTCAATCAGGCCACGGCCGAGGGCATCGGTCAGGGTCTGACCGATGCGCTGCTCAAGGCGATGGGTGGCAAGGGCAGGTATGCGATCGTCTCGTGCGGCCAGACCGCCGAGAACCTGAACGCGTGGATCAAGGTGCAGCAGGAGTACACGAGGACGAAGTACCCGGATGCGCAGATCGTGGACGTCGTCTATGCCGGGGAGGATCAGGCGAAGGCCACGCAGATGGCGACCGACCTGATGAACGCGCACCCGGACCTGACCGGTCTGGTCGGCGAGTGCACCTCGTCCGCGCC
>NZ_JBIRWQ010000030.1:0-119627 GCF_044388125.1 Actinoplanes sp. NPDC020271 | reverse complement strand
GCCTGATCAGCGACGAAGCCGCCGAGCTGATCAGCGCGACCCGCTTCGGTGACGCGCTGATCGAGCAGCTCGCCGCCGAGCAAGGCACCACCGCCCCGGCGCTGCGGATGCGGCGCCGCCGCGCCGAACGAGTCGTGGCGGCCGCAGTCACCCGCGGCGACCTGTCCGGCACCTTCGCCGCGAACGATCGCCGACCTAGCACGACGGCAGCGTGAGGCGCCGCTGACATCAGCCGGTCGAGGCCGCACCGAGCATCCGCTCGGTGCGGCCTCGCTCCGTTTCAGCCGGGCGTCATCTCAGCTGCGCTCACGACGTTGAGGCGATCAGGCGCACGGTGATGTCGTTGCCCGAACGCCCTGCGGTGGCGACCCGAAGCGGCAGGCGGTTAAGGAAGTCGCGGAAGGTGCGGCAGCCGTAGTTGGCCTGGTCGAACGACGGGTCCAGCACGAGCATCTTGTTCTTGACGGTGCCGGCGGTCGGGGTGTCGGTGCCGATCTGCTCGAAGGCGCGCACCAGCAGGTCTTCGGCTGCGGCGATGTCGAAGACGGCGGTCACAGCGGGTCTGGCGGCCGGTTCGACCTCGGCGACGACGGTGCCCCAGAACTTGTACTCCGAGCACACCGACACCAGTCGTTGGCTGGCCGTGGCTTGCGTGCCGACGCCGACGACGTGTTTGCCGAACTCGCGCAGCCGGTGAACCAGCGGCGAGTAGTCGCTGTCGCCGGTGACCAGGATGAACACGTCTACGTCCGGGTGGCTGATGAGGACTTCCATCGCGTCGACGGCCATGCGGATGTCGGCGGCGTTCTTTCCGGCCACGCCGTGGTGGGCGATCTGGACGAGGTCGACGCCGTTGTTGGCCAACGCTGGCTGGTAGCGGCCGAAGCCGGTGTTGGCCCAGTCGGCGTACGCCTTGCGGATGGAGGCGTTGCCGTAGAACCCGCGGCACAGGTGGGTCAGCGCCTTCGCAGGGATCGGTTCGCTCTGCCCGGGAAGGCCCTTGCCGGCGCCGCACACCAGGTTCTCGAAGTCGATGAACACCGCTACCCGCGCTTCGGGCGAGTACCGCGTCAACGGCGGTGTCCGCATCCACCGGTCGAGCGATCCCTGCCTCGGGCTCACCACGTCGTCCATTAGAGCGCCTTCCGTGCAGTCCGGATGTCTCTTGCCGTGCTGACCGATCGTGTCAGGTCGTGACAGGAGCGGCACGAGTTCGATCTCCCTGACAGCGCGGATCTGGGCGGTGCATGTCATCCACGGCATGCCCGCCCGGTGGGGACTACCCCAGCGGCGAAGTTCTGATGGTCCGGCGTGGCTGGCGCGGCGCACTGACACCGCAACCCTTCGCCACACGCGAGGAGGAGCGCCCCCACCGGACCTAGCCAGGTCTTCGCCCGGTCCCCACCGCGGCGGCCCCGCAGAACTCTGTGGAGCGCCGCGAATGCACACCACTCTCAATGTCCTGTCCGATCTCGCCGTGGCCGCTGCCGTGCAGCCGCTCGCGGCCCCGAAATCCCTTCCGCAGGTCATCGCCGGCATCACCGGCTGGATCATGGGCATCATCGCGGTCGTCGCGACGATGTTCCTGGTCATCGGCGGCCTTCGCTACATGGCCGCCGGAGGCGACCCCGCCCAGGTCGAGCAGGCCAAGGGCAACTTCAAGTCTGCACTGATCGGCTACGCCCTCGCCGTCTTGGCCCCCGTGGTCCTGAAGGTGCTCCAGGGAATCCTGGGCGGCTGATCACATGACCGACTGGCTGATGGACGGCCTGGTCAACTGGCTCGCCGAGAAGGTCGTCGACCTTCTCGGCGCGCTGGTGACCCTGCTGACCTCCACGGTATTCATGACACCGGACGTCACCGTTCTACCGCAGGTCAAGTCGATCGCCGACAAAAGCACGCTGGTGGTCAACGCCTGCTTCATCCTCGCCATCATCGCGGTCGGCATCGCCTCCATGACCGGCGAATCGATCCAGATGCGCTACGGCATCAAAGAGCTCATTCCACGGCTGGTCGTCGGCTTCGTGCTGTCGGCGTTCGCCATGCCGCTGACCGCCGAGCTGATCAGCATCGCCAACGCGCTGACCGTGGCCATGACCGGAGTATCCGCGCCGACGACAGAGACGATCAACTTCGTCAAAGCCCGCCTCAAGGCGGCATTGTCCGACGACAACAACGCGGTGCTGATGGCGATCATCGGCCTACTGATCGTCGTGCTGATGTTCATGCTCGCCGTCAGCTGGCTGATCCGGGTCGGTGTGCTGATCATCCTGGCCGGAATCGCCTCGGTGGCGCTGGCCTGCTACGCGACCCCGTGGACGCAAGGAGCCGCCGCGCTGTGGTGGCGGTCGGTGCTGGGCTGCCTGGCCACACCCGCGTTACAAGCCGTCGCCTTCACCGCGGGCATCGACCTGGTTCTCAATCCGAAGGCGAACCTGCCGATAGTCCTCGGCCAGCCCAACTCCGACCTGTTGAATCTGCTGCTGGTCATCGTGCTGCTGTGGGTCACGATCAAGATCCCGTCGCTGATGGGCAAGTACGTGACGCAAAAGGGATCGAACATCGGCGGAATCGTGCTACGCGCGGTGTTCATCCAAGGCATCGCCCGCCGTGTGCCGCTGTTGCGAGGCATGCGATGACCGGCGAGGACACCACACCCCACGCGCCGGTTCCGGCCAACGTCAACGACCCCGACCGCATCGCGTTCGGGCTCACCTTCCGCCAGCTCGCCATCATCGGCGGCCCCGGCCTGGCCGGGCTCGGCTGCTACCGCGTGTTCGGCCCGCTGCTGCCCCCGGTCGTCTGGATCGTCGCCGGGATGATCCTGTTCGCCGTCACCGTCGTGGTCGCCCTCGGCCGCCGCGACGGCCTGCCGCTGGACGTGTGGCTACGCCACGGCGTCGCCCTGTCCCGCAGCCCGCGCACCGTGACTCCGGGTCAGCCGCGCGCCAGCTCGGTGGCGGCCGTCGCCGGCAAGCCGAAGGTTCCGGCCCCGCTGCGCTCGCCGGTCACCAGCATCAGCCCGGCCGGAGTCCTCACCAGCGAAGGCAGCAGCAAGGTGCTGATTGCGTGCGGCACCACGAACATCCATCTGCGCACCGGCAGCGAGCAGGCCGCGCTGCTGGACGGCTTCGGCCGGTTCCTCAACTCGCTGACCGGCCCGGCGCAACTGCTCGTCGCGGCGCAACGGCATGACCTGAGCGTCTACGCGCAGGCGACCGCCGACTTCGCGCCCCGCCTGCCGCACCCGGCGTTGCGGACCGCCGCCGATGACTACGCTGCGTTCCTGCTCGACCTCGACGCCGAGCGTGATCCGCTGCGCCGCCAGGTCCTCGCGGTCATCACCGGCGAACACGGAGCCGACGCCGCAGTGCGCGCCTTGTCCGGCCTGGGCGTCGAAGCCGCCGCGCTGGACGGGCCGGCCGTCGCGTCGGCCCTGGCAGGAGCCGTCGACCCCTTCAACCCTCCGGTGCCCGGCCCGCGCGCGGTGCCCGGCGCCCCCATCACTGTGCGGAGCACCCCGTGAACCTTGTGAAGGCCAAGAAGAAGATCACAGCCGGGCAGGACATGCCCTCCCCGGCTGCGTTGTCGATCACCCCGGCACACGTGAAGGTCGGCGACGGGTACGCCGCCACGTTCGTTGTGTGCGGCTACCCTGCCGAGGTCGGTCCAGCCTGGCTCGACCCGCTGCTGTCCTACCCCGGACGCGTCGACGTCGCCGTCCACATCACACCGGTCGCGCCGCAGCTGGCTGCGCCGATGCTCAAACGCCAGCGCGCCCGACTCGAATCATCGCGCCGCCTGGACGCCAACCAGGGCCGCCTCGGCGACCCGATGACCGACGCGGCGGCAGCCGACGCCGCCGACCTCGCCGAACGGGTCGCCCGCGGCGCGGCGAAGCTGTTCGACACCGGCATCTACGTCACCATCCACGCCCGCGACCTCGACGAGCTGCGCACGGTCATCATCGGGGTGAAGTCGGCCGCCGCCAGCGTCTTGCTGGACTTGCAACCGGCCACGTTCCGCCACCAGCAGGGCTGGATCACCACGCTACCGGTCGGAGTGGATCCGCTGCGGATGCGCCGCATCCTCGACACCACCGCCCTGGCGGCGGCGTTCCCGCTCGCCTCGGCGGACCTCGCCGCCCCGGCTCCGGGCGTCGTCGCCCCACCCGACGGCGTGCTCTACGGGCTCAACACCACCAGCAACGGGGTGGTTCTGTGGAATCGGTGGGCGCAAGACAACCACAACTCGGTCGTGCTGGCACGCTCGGGCGCGGGCAAGAGCTACTTCGTCAAACTCGAAGTGCTGCGCAACCTGTACCAGGGCACCGCCGTGTCGGTCATCGACCCGGAGGACGAGTACACCCCGCTCGCCGAACACGTCGGCGGCACGGTCGTCCAGCTCGGCGCACCCGACGTGCGGGTCAACCCGCTCGACCTGCCCGCCGACGACCGGCCCGACACCCTCACCCGGCGTGGCCTCTACCTGCACACCCTGATCTCGGTCATGCTCGGCGCGACCCCGCCGCCGGCCGAACGAGCCGCCCTGGACCGGGCGATCACCGCCACCTACGCACACGCCGGAATCAACGCCGACCCGGCCACCTGGCACAAGCCCGCCCCGCTGCTGCGCGACCTCGCCGCGACGCTGGCCGAGGACGACGATCCGGCCGCTGCCCAGCTTGCGGCCCGGCTCGCGCCGTGGACGGGCGGGAACTTCTCCAGCCTGTTCGACGGCCCGACCACCGCGGCCCCGGGCGGGCACCTCGTGGTGTGGTCGCTGAGGCACCTGCCCGACGAGCTACGCACGGTCGGCACGCTGCTCGCCTTGGACGCGATCTGGTCGAGCATCGACGCTCCGGCCACCGGCGCACGCCGGCGGCGGCAACTCGTCGTGGTCGACGAAGCGTGGCTGCTGATGCGCGACGGCGAAGGCGCACGGTTCCTGTTCCGCATGTCCAAGGCCGCCCGCAAACGCCTCGCCGGGCTGTGCGTGATCACGCAGGACGCCGCCGACGTCCTGTCGACTGACCTTGGCCTGGCCGTGGTGTCGAACGCCGCGACCCAGGTCCTGATGCGCCAGTCCACCCAGTCGATCGACGCCGTAACCGAGGCGTTCGGCCTGACCGCCGGAGAAGCCCGGATGCTGCTGGCCGCATCGCGTGGGGAGGGCCTACTGGTCGCCGGGCGGTCACGGATCCCGTTCCGCAGCGTCGGCTCGGCCGCCGAACACAAGATCGCCGTCACCGGGATCGGCGAGGTGAACGCATGATCACCGCACCGACGTGGCCCGCTGATCTCGCCTACTGGATTGTTGCCCGGCCGTGGATCGGCGCGGTGGCCGCCGCGCTGATCGTGGCCGGGGTGTTCGGCCACTCCCAGCTCCTCAACTGGCGGCACCGCCGCTTCGTCACCGGCGCCCGGTGGGTGACGATCGCCGCGCCGCCGGAGGTGACCGCCGAGGCCGCCGCCGCGTTCTGGACCACCCTGGTCGGGGTGCTCACGCCGTCGGTGTGGCGGCGCAGGCTGTACGGCTACCCGCACGTCGGGTGGGAGTACACGTGGACCGGCCGCGCCTTGTCCATTCGGGTGTGGGTGCCCGGCACCGTGCCGCCCGGCGCGGTGGAGGCGGCCGTCCGGGCGGCCTGGCCCGCCGCGACCCTCACTGTCGAGAACGCGGACGCCCCGATCCCGGCCGCCGTGGGCGAGCAGGCGGGCGGGGCGCATTGGCCGCAGCACGCCGACGTGCTGCCGCTGCGCGTCGAGCACGACGCGGACCCGTTGCGGGCGCTGCTGTCGGCCGGGGCGGAGGTTTGGCACCGCGAGTACGCGTGCGTGCAAGTCCTTGCCCGGCCCGCGTCGGCCCGCCGGGTGCGGGCGGCCCGCCGGTCGGCAGCCACCAGCGGCGGCCATCAGGGCGGGCGGCCCGATCCGGCGACCCGTGCCGCCGCTGGCGCGGCCCGGCTGGCGATCGAGCCGCTGCTGTGGTTCCTTGAGGTATTCCTTCCGGGACCGTCCCGGACTCGTACTCCGGCGAATTCCATGGCCGGGCGCTCGGCCGACCGGGATCCGGTCGCCGGGGCCGAGGCGCGCACGGTGGTGGACAAGGCCGTGCGGGTGCCGCACTTCGAGATCGCGGTCCGGTTCGCCGTCGCCGCTCAGCCGGACAAGAGGCCGCCCACGCCGGAACGCACCACAGAAATTCAGCGGCGGCTCGCCGGATTGGGGCACACGATCGCCTCGGCCGCCGCCGCGTACACCGGCCCGAACCGGCTGCGCCGGATGAAGATGCCGCACCCGGTCGCCACCCTCGCCGCACGGCGGCTGCGGCGCGGGTTCCTGGCCACCGTGCCGGAGCTCGCGGGGCTCGCCGCCCTCCCACAGGACCTGGCGGTGCCCGGTTTGGATCGGGCTCGGGCCAAGGCGGTGCCGGCGCCGGTGCAGGTGCCCAGCGGTGGCCGGGGCGTGAAGATGCTGGGCCGCTCGCAGGTCGGGAACCACAAGGTGGGGCTCAAGGTCATTGACGCGCGGCAGCACATGCACATCGTCGGCAAGACCGGCGTCGGCAAAAGCACGCTGTTGCTGAATCTGATCCTCGGCGACATCAAGGCTGGGCGGGGGACCGTGGTCATCGACCCGCGCGGGGACTTGATCAACGACATCCTCGACCGGCTCCCGGCCTCCTACGCCAACCGGATCCACATCATCGATCCGGATCAGGAGAACCCAGCCTGTTTCAACCCGCTCGACGACCAGGGCGACGTCCATTTGGCAGTGGACAACCTCGTCGGGATTTTCGCGAAGATCTTCCAGGGCCAGTGGGGGCCGCGCATGGACGACACCATGCGCGTCGCGTGCCTCACTCTCATGCGGCATGCGAAGCCCACGCTGAGCCTCGTTCCTTCGCTGCTGCAGGACCGGCAGTTCCGGGGCCGGTTCACCCAAGGCCTGGACGACCCGGACGGGCTCGGCGGGTTCTGGCTCTGGTACGACGGCATCAACGAGCAGTTCCGCGGCCAGGTCATCGCGCCGGTCCTCGCGAGGCTGCGGGCGTTCCTGCTGCGGGACTTCGTTAAGAGCGTGATCGGCAACGCCCACAGTTCGTTCGACATGGGCAAGGTCCTCGACGGCGGAGTGCTGCTATGCCGGCTGCCGAAAGGGCAGCTCGGTGAGGAGACCAGCCGGATCCTCGGCTCGCTGATCGTCGCCCGGGTCTGGCAGGCGGCCATCGCCCGCGCAGGCATCCCCGAGGATCAGCGCAAAGACGCCACGTTGTACGTGGACGAGGTCCAGAACTTCCTCACCTTGCCGGGCTCGGTCGGCGACATGCTGGCCGAGGCGCGCGGGTACCGGCTCGGCCTAGTGATGGCCCACCAGGACCTTGCGCAGCTGCCGAGGGACGTCGCCGCGGCGATCAGCGCGAACGCCCGCACCAAGGCGATCTTCAACGTCGACCCGGCCGATGCGCGGGAGCTGTCGCGGCACACCAAACCCGAGGTGGACGAGCACGACCTCGCACACCTTGACGTGTTCACCGCTGTGGCCCGGGTGCTGGTGGACAACCGGGAACTCCCGGCCTTCACCTTCGTCACCAACCCGCCGCCGGAGCCGGACGGGGAACCGACCGCGATCCGCGTGGCGTGTGCCGCTGCGAATACGCCCGCCGGGGAGGAACCGCCGATGCAGCAGCTCGCCCGCACGGCGATGAAGCGGCGGATGGCCGACCGCGACCGCTGACAGCCGGTGCGTCCGGGGGCTCGTCTGGGTGCGGCATTGGGGGCTCGTTTGGGGGTGTCTGCGAAACGAGGTCCCAGACGAGCCCCCTGCGCGTCGCCTGTCAGGTGTCTGAGCTGTGCGGATACCGGCGGCGGCCGTCTCACAGTCAAGATCCACATGTCCAGACTCCCTACAGGGTGTCTCTCTCCACCAGGGGGTGATCACTATGCCGTTTTCGCGTACGGCCAGCCTGCTGGCCATCTATCCCCATATCACCCCTCGTGATCGTCTACTCCTCCAGCTCCTCGACGACCATCAGGTCCTGACCACCGGCCAGATCCACCGGATGCTGTTCATCGCCCGAAGGACCTGCCAGCTACGCCTCAACGAGCTGGCCGCCCTAGACCTGGTGGAGCGGTTCCGGTTCTCCCGCGTCGGCGGCGGCAGCCAGCCCTGGCACTGGACGCTCGGCCACAACGGGCACCGTTTCCAGGCCGCCGCCCACGAACGGCCGGAGCCCACACCGAGGACCAGCAACCAGACCGTGCAACGGCTATCGGCGAACCCGCACCTGCCGCACCTCGTGCTGGCCAACGAGTTCTTCGTCCGCCTGACCGAGCACGCCCGCCGGCACCCGGACACCCGCCTCGACCGGTGGTGGTCCGAGCACGTCACCACCAAGCAGTACCGGACCATCACCGCCGACGGACACGGCCTCTGGACCGCCGGCCCCGTCACGATGGGCTTCTTCCTTGAAGCCGACACCGGCAGCGAGCCGCTCGGCCGCCTGGTCGCCAAACTCGACCGGTACGCCAAACTCATCCGCCGTGGCGGCCCGCAATACCCGGTGCTGTTCTGGCTCGGCACCGAGCAACGCGAAGAACATCTGCACCGGCAACTGCCCGGCCAGCACACCGCCGTCCCGGTCGCGACCTCCGTGCACGCCAGCGAACCCGCCGCCCGCGTGTGGCTGCCGCGGGGCGCCACCGGCCGAGTCGAGCTGGCCGAACTGCCGAGCGACCACGGGCAGCCGGTCGCGGACAACCCCAACTACGACGATGACGGCGTCTTTGTCCTCTGACAGCCGCTGACAGCTCGATACCCCAACCTGTCAGCCCAGCTCAACGGCATGATCGCTATTCCTGACAGAAGCGGCGCTGTCAGGCCGCGAAGCTACGGTGCAGTTTCTTCTTTTTCTTTTGTTCGCACCGCCGCCCGTCTCGGCCCCCTTTGCGGGACTGCCCCGCGCCTGGCCCAGCTCACCTCATAGCCCACCTTCCCGGTCGGCTCGTGGTCTGCGCCCCGCGCATCTCTTCGGCAGTTTCCCGCCGGTCCAGACGCCGCGATCCGGTGGCACCACCCCCGGCAACACCAACCCAAACCCCGCTTCGCGAAAGGAGCACCGCCATGCCCGCCAACGACCCCCTCACCGATCAGATCGTCACGGTCTGCTTCAACCCCGGCGAAGACGCCGACTGGTTCGCCGCCAGCGAGAAGGTCAACGACCTCATGAACGCCAACGGCACCCCGGCCCGCCGGTTCCGCGTGCGGCACCGCAAGTTCATCGGCTGGTTCACCCGGTTCCTCGGGTACTACCTGCTCGACGCCGCCCGCAAGTTCGGCGCCATCACCCTCGCCGCCGGAGGCCGCAAGAGCCGACTCGACCTGTCCGGCATGTCGCAGATCGCCGCGAATGAGGCCATCGCCCGCTGGCGCGCCTGGAACATGCACATCAACGCAACGACGAAGCTCGCCCGGCCCTGGGAGGACTACCTCGCCCAGCACCACGCCGACCCCGCCAAGGTCAGCCTGACCGAGGCCCGACGCCGCTTCGAGCAGCAACCCCGCGTCCTGGCGATGCTCGCCTTCAACGGCGGCCACGTCTTCGACCCCTACGAGCTGTCGCTCTACCAGGCCGGCGAGGCCGCTTACGCGGGTCTCTACTGGCGAGTCGCCCTCGTCGGCGACGCACTGATCACCACTGACGGACGCATCATGCGGCCCGCTACCAACACGGCCGCGGACCGACTCCGCTTCCTCAACGAGGCGTGCACGTACCTGCGCACCCTCCACAACCGCGCACGGCTGTGCGCCGTCGACATCGCCTGACCCACCACATTCCGCGCACCTCGAAGACCGGTCGCAGCCCCGCTGCAACCGGTCTTCGGCGTGCCCGGACTACCCCGAAAGGAGACCCCGAGATGTACCTGGACCTGGTGGAGAAGTGGATCGTCCGGACCACCGGCCGAACCCTCGATCAGCACGCTGCCGATCCCATTCCGGCCGCCGCGCACCTCCCGGCGAACGCCGACGCGCTGCGCCTCGCGCGCGAAGTGCTGCTCAACGCGGTGGACGAATTCCGTACCCAGCTCATCAACGGTGACGACCTGACCGGCTCGGCCACCGTGCTGGCCAGCACGCTCGACGCCATCACCGAGTACGTCAGCGACTACGAAAGTGCTCGCATCCACCTCGACCGGCTCATCAACGATCCCGACCGCACGGCCTATGTCGCCACGAACCCCGTGCAGCCGGTTCGGCGGCGCTACGTCAACCCCGGCGACACCGTCCTGATCGTGCTGCCGCACCTCGCGTACCTGCGCCAGCAGAAGTTCGCCGGGCGAGCCGTACGAGCGCAGATCCACACGGCAGACGTCGAACTCGACCCCGGCGAGTTCCCCGGCCCTGTCCGCCTGGCGCATGGCCTCGCCGGGATCTACCGCGACCGCGTCGAGGACCGCCTCTACCACCTGCGGGCCACCGGCGAACGCCGGATCTCCCGCCACTGATCACCCCGGTTCCTGCCGGGTGTTCGCGTGCGGCCACCCGTGGCCGGTGCGCGCCTTCGAGAACCACCACCCCCGCACCGTCCGGTGCCCGGGTGTCACCCCTTATTCCCGAGGAGGGGAGTTCCCATGGAATTGCAGTCCCTGACGCCTGCCACGCAGGCCGTCCTCAAGGCGCTGGTCGACCTCGGCCAGGGCAACGTCCACGAACTGGCGGAGAGGTCCGGCAAGGCTCGTTCCACCACCGACAAGGCCATTCGGACCCTGGCTGAGGCCGGTGTGATCGTCGAGGTCGACCTCGGCGCGGACGCGGCCGAGGGCACGCCCACCCGATGGACTCTGTCGGACGATGCCAGGTCCGCGCTGGACTCGGCCGAGCTCAGCGACGAGAACGCCGCCGGCCCGGATGAGCCCGCCGACGAGCCGGACTCCGACCCGGCCGACGAGGCAGACAATGGCGAGAGTTCGCCGACCGGCGACGACAGCCAGGCTCTGCAAACCGGCGGATCCGGCGAGGAAGCGACCGACGAGCAGGACACGCGCGACGGCGACGGCCAGAGCGACGAGGACCACGACAACGACGACGAGGGCCAGGCCGACGAGGAGGACACGGACGCCCCGGCCACGGGGGAACCGCGCATGGTCGTCGCACCGCCGCGTCCCGGTGACCGCAAGGTCATGGCCATCAAGGGCGTCCTTGCCGAGTTCGGCGACGACGGTGCGACGGTTGACATGATCGTGGCCGAGAGCGGCATCAGCCACCCCACCACCGTCCGGTTGCTCGACGCGATGCAGCAGGCCGACGCCGCTCGTCGCCTGCCGCTCAAGACGGGCCTGCCGGAGCGGTGGATCGCCGGGCCGACCAAGGCATCCGAGGTCGACCCGAATCCGGAGCCGCCGCGCTGCGCGCTGTGCTTCCAGGTCATCCGGGGCGTCACCAGCACCCCGGCGGCCGTGGCGGCGGTCCAGAGTCTCATCCGCCCGGACGGAACGCTGCACATCGTCGGCCCGGACGACGAGGTCCACGCCGTGAAGCTGCCGACCCGGCTGGCGCCGCGAACGCTGAACACCACTCCGAGCACCGGGGGGCACCGCAGCGACGCGACCGCCAACGCCGACGGCAACCAGCCCTTCCAGCGCGGCGAACTGGAGCGGCTGACCGTCGCCGAGCTGGCCGTCAGCCCCGGCCGGCCGATGACTCCGCAGGAGATCGCCACCGCGATCAGCGCGAAGCTGGGCGGCCGCAACGTCAGCTCCGGCGCGGTGCGCAACAACTGCACCAAGGCCGCCGCCGCGGGAACCATCCTGATGGTCTCCGACGCGCCGCTGACCTTCGTCATCCCGAAGCCCGCCGTCGGCGACGACACCGCCAAGAACGAGGCGGATGCCGAGCAGGCCGACAACCGCACCGACAACGGGGACGGCACGGGCGACGACCAGGCCGAGCACGCCGACAACGCCGACGGCATGAGCGGCGCGGGCGGCGACCAGTCCGACACCGACCAGGACTCCAGCGACACCCAGCAGTCCTGACCGATTCCCATCCTCGCGGGGCCGAGCGCACATGCGCCCGGCCCCGCACCGTCGCGTCGCCGTCAGCCCGCACCTTGCTCGCGACGGCGTCATGCGCTGGGTGATCGGCATCCAGGACCAGACGGCACGGAGATCTACACCGAGCACGAGCTACCCATCACGGCCCGGCCCGAAGATGTCGCGGCGCGGGTCCGCACGGTGATGGCCGAGCACGACATCAGCCAGTCCTGACCCACCTTCCAAACCTCGCGGGGCCGCGCTTCTGCTCGGCGCCGCACCTGTATCCGAGAAAAGGAGAACCCGTGCCACACGAACTCGAGCAGTTCGCCGACGGCAGCACCGCGTTCGCCAGCGCCCGACTGTCGGCCTGGCACCAGCTGGGCACCGTCACCCAGAACACCATGAGGGCCGAAGAGATCATGGCCGCCGCCAAACTCGGCGACTGGGGCGTACGGACCATCCGCACGGTCGGCATCGACATCGTCGACGGCGTCGAGGTGCAGATCCCCGCCGACGACAAGCGGATGACCGTGCGCCGTAACCCGGTTACCGGGGCCATCGAGTATCTGGGGATCGTCGGCACCGACTACACCGTGGTCCAGAACGAGCAGTGCGCCGATATGCTCGACCAGGTCGTGGACCAGGTCGGCGGCGCCCACTTCGAAACGGCCGGCAGCCTACGCCGTGGCAAGAGCGTGTTCGTCACGATGAAGCTGCCGGACGCGATGACCATCGCCGGAGTCGACCGGATGGACCTCTATCTGATCGGCACCACCAGCCACGACGGGACCGCCGCGCTGCGGGTGGACGCCAGCCCGATCCGGGTGGTGTGCGCCAACACGCAGCGGGCCGCGTTCGCGCACGCCGTCGGGCACTACACCTTCCGGCACACCAGCAACGTCAACTCCCAGATCAGCCAGGCCCGCGAGGCGCTGGGCCTGATGTGGAAGTACATGGACACCTTCGAGCGGGCCGCCGAGCGGATGCTGAACGAGGCGCTGACCATGCGCGAGTTCGAGAAGGTCGTCGGCCAGGTGTTTCCGGTCAAGGACAACGCGTCGGAGACCACCAAGCGCAACGCCAAGCAGCGGCTCGGCACATTGAAGTACCTGATCACCGAGGCCGACACGCAGAAGGCCATCAAGGGCAGCCGGTGGGCCGGATACCAGGCCATCACCGAGTACCTGGACCACTACCAGCCCGCCAAGGACGAGACCACCCGCGCCAACCGCGTGCTGACCGGCACCACCGGCGATCTCAAGCTCGTCGCCTTCGACCTGCTGAAGGTCTGACCACCGCTACCCCTCCACCCGCCCGGGGCATGTTGACCCCGCGCGGGGTCAACATGCCCCGGCTCGTACCCCGAAAGGACACGAGCCGATGACCGCGATAACCCCTCACCTGTTGCACCCGCGCGACCCGCGCCAGTCGGTCTGCGGGATCCCCGCCGACGAGGTTCGCCGGTGGGAGACCGACAACCCGCCCCGCGCCCACACCTGCGAGGACTGCCTCACCCAGTACGAGGAGGCGGCCAGGCCGGACGACGCCAGCCACCCGATCGGCGACGCGACGCTGATCGACACGCTGCGGCGCATCGTCGCCGAGAAGCAGTACCTCAAGATCGACGGGGTCTTGGTCGACGTCTGGTCCGCCAGTGTCACCGTCGCCATCTGGGACCAGCTGTACGAGGAGAAGCGGCAACGCCTGCTGAGGTTGCCGTCGCACGAGCTGATCCTGCGGTGCATCCGCATCTACGCCTCCCTCACCACAGAGGGAGGCCAATGATGGCCGACCGGCAGCCGCAGTGGTTCCACTTCGGGCCGTGGGTCTTCGACATCGATGCCGCGCTGAAGCTGATCGCGACCACACACCACGAAACCCAGCAACTCGACGTCACGGCGTGGGCCACCGCCTACAGCCTGCATCACCTCGACGACCCGCACCGCCTGGCCGTCAGTCTCATCGGCCCCACCCGAGATGCCGTCGACCGGGTCTATGCGATGAGCACCGACCTGAGCGACCCGGTGATCCTCGGCCTCGTCCGCGTCGGGGACGGTTCGCCTGCCGGGCTGCTGATCGACGGCGTGCACCGGCTCTACCACGCCTGGCGCAAAGGCGTACCGCACCTGCCGGCCTACGTGCTCACCGCCGAGGAAACCCGAGCCGTCCAGCACGACAAGCTGCTCGGCCCCGGCGGCACCAGCCTCGTCGGCCCCTCCTCCTGACCCCTCACCACCACATCGACGTTCATTCGGAGCCACGATGACCTACCTGATGCCCTGGCAGCGTCCTTGCGACTGCCGCTGCCCCCTGCACGCGCGACGGACCCGGCTCACCTATGACGAGTTCAGCTGTGCCTGCACCATCACCTGCGCCACCCAGCCCATCACGCTGCTGGCCGACCGGTGGGGCTGCGCGCTGTTCCTCGACCAGGGCGGCGACCTCTGGCAGGTTCCGGCCCTGCCCGACGGGACCTGGAACTGGGAAAACGCCGGAAACATCGACACCCGGCACGACTTGTACCACGCGAGCGTGGTGATCGAGACCCGGTTGCGGGAGCTCGTTCACGTGCTCGCGAACCCCGAGGTCTTCAACCTCTGAGACCGCACATCCAAGGTGGGCCGCCCGCGTGGGCGGCCCACGGCCCTTTTTGTGCTTCACGACCCTTTGGGAGACAGCTATGTACCAGACACCTCGCCCCGCCTATGACCTCGCCTGCGACTGCGACTGCCCCATTCACCGCGGCCACCTGCGCTCGGTCTACAACGCGCCGGGCTGCCGCTGCCTCACCAGCTGCGCCAGCCAGCCCATGACCCTGCTCGCCCCGCAGATCCACGGAGCGCTGTTCCTCGACCGCGACGCCGCACTCTGGTTCGTGCCCGCCTTGCAGCCGGGGCACTGGGACTGGCGGTGCGCAACCCCCGTCACCGGCGCCCACCCACTGGCCGAGACCACCACCACGATCGGCGGCTTCCTGGCCGAGACGCAGGTGTGGCTCCGCGCGTACAAGCAAGACCTCTGACCGAACCCGCTCCGCTTCACCCTGGCCGGCCGCGCATCCGCGCGCAGCCCGGCCTTTTTCGTTTTCACTGAAAGGCCAGCTCATGACCAAAGCCGTTTTCGGCATCGTCACCGCCGTTATCGTCGCCTGCCTCGGCGTGCCCATGCTGCTGCTCTCCGCCGTCATGGGCGGCAGCTCCGGGGCGTGCCACGTCGCCACCGCACCGAGCACCAGCGCGTCCGGACGACCGACGGCCACCACGAAGTGGGACACCGATCAACTCAACATCGCGCTGACCATCATCCAGGTCGGCGTCACCAAAGGCGTCGGTAGCTGGGGCCAGACCATCGCCCTGGCCGTCGCCATGCAAGAGTCCGGGCTACGCAACCTGCCCTACCTCGGGGCCAACAACGACCACGACTCCATCGGCGTCTTCCAGCAGCGCCCGAGCCAGGGATGGGGCACCCCCGAGCAACTGGCCGATCCCGCCTACCAAGCGGGCAAGTTCTACGACAAGCTCAACACCATCTCCGGATGGCAAACCATGCCACTGACCGAGGCGGCCCAGGCGGTCCAGGTCAGCGCCTACCCGGACGCGTACGCGAAGTGGACCACCGACGCCATCACCCTAGTTGATCAATACGGGACCGGTGAAATAAGCCTCGACTGCTCGGCGATGCCGTTCGGCAGCGCCGAACCGGCGCCGCGCAACTCCGACGGCTCCTGGCCCACTGAGACCTGCTCCATCGTCCCGGACCCGACAACCGGAACCGGCTGCCTCACCCCGCGCACCCTGCACCTCGTCCAGCAGGTCACCGCCGCCGGCTGGCCGAAGCCCGGCTGCTTCCGCGTCGACGACCACGGTGAACACCCGAAGGGCCGCGCGTGCGACTTCATGACGACCTCCGGCGGCGAGGCGTCCGGGGCACAAAAGGCACGAGGGGATGCGATGGCCGCCTGGGCGGTCGCCAACGCCGACCGCCTCGGCGTCATGTACGTCATCTGGTTCCGCATGATCTGGACCAACGACGGTCGGGGCTGGCACGCTTACGACAATCCCTACGGAGGCGATGATCCCTCCGGCTGGCATACCAACCACGTCCATATCAGCATGTACTAGAAACATTGAAAGTTTCATCTGATGATGAATCCGCACCGTTGGCCGACGGCCCCGCGAAGCTATCAATAGAATGAGGTCAATAATCGCGCCGCGGAACCGCGAGGATCCGTCTGGCATCCCGTTTGAGATCCCAGTCGAGAATCAGAAGCAGAAGGCACAGGCCGCCGCCAACGCCGCCAGTCCACCGAGGAAACGGCTCGGCCCACAGCGCGGCGATGACCAGCAAGGTCAAGGTCATCAGCCACTGGAAGGCGGGCGTGTAGATCAGCCACGGCGGCCTTTTTTCCAGGGCCATCCGCGAGACCTTCACTGCGAGAGCGTCAACGGCGTCATCCGGATGCCGCTCACCTCGCTTGGAGAGTCGTGCCACCTCCAGGCGAGTCTTGAACGGGACCTTATGCCATTCGGCAGCGATCGCACGCCTTTCCCGGCGCGTCAAACGCGTTCCAGTCATAACGAAGGATAAGACGATGCCGCCGACCGCCAATAATCAAGTCGCACATCGCACCCGTTCGTGTGGGCCTGTCGCGTGACCCGCGCAACTGGCGGACCATCTACGCTCGCGTGTCTCACCGTCGTAGCAGGCTGGTCTCGGGGTGTGGCCGCCGCGAGCCTGGCCCTCCAGAATCGACTATCGTCCTCCCATGGCCTCGGGAGCTGACAGGATCAACATGGACGTTGCACACCCGGCACGTCGGTACAACTACTGGCTCGGGGGCAAGGACAACTTCGCCGCGGACCGAGCGTCTGCCGACGAGATTGAGCGAGCTTTCCCGACCGCCCGTATCGCGGCTCAAGCCAACCGGCAAACGCTAGGCCGGATGGTTACCTACCTCGCACGCGACGCGAAGCCAGCGGTACGGCAGTTCCTCGACATCGGCACGGGTCTTCCTACAGTAGATAACACCCACGAGGTCGCCCAGCGTATTGCCCCGGAAAGCCGCATCGTTTACGTCGACAACGATCCGCTGGTCATGAGTCATGCTCGCGCACTGCTCACCAGCTCGCCCGAAGGCCGGACTGCCTACATCGAGGCCGACCTGCGTCAATCGCGGGACATCCTTGCCGACTCGCAGCTGCGCGAGGTTCTCGATTTCGGTCAGCCGGTCGCGGTGATGCTGATCGCCGTCGCGCACTTCATCCCTGGCCCCGGCGCGGCGAAACCGTTGCTCGACACGCTCATGGAACCCCTCGTCTCCGGCAGCTACGTGGCGCTCACCCACATGACGACCGACTTCATGACACCTAAAGACCGGCAGACCTACACCGCCATGTTGGAATCCGGCAAGAGCGACGTCTGGCCTCGCAGCAAAGACGAGATCGAAGAGCTGCTGGCCGGCCTGGACCTCGTCGAACCGGGCATCGTGCTCGGCACCAACTGGATGCGCGAGCCTCAATCCGGCGACCCGGCCCCGGGTGAGACGAACTTCTGGGCTGCGATGGCGCGCAAGCCCTGAACCTTCCCCGGCAACCGGACGAGCGCGGCGAACCCCGCGCAGAGCCGAGCTGACATTCGGGCGCGTTACCCCCGTGACGGAGGCTTGTGCAGCCCGGCGTACAGCTCGCCGATGGCCTTCCGCGCCTTCGGCGTCGAGGTCGGCGCTTCGGCAAAGGCAGATGCAGTACTGAACGCCGGTAATCAGCAGGCCGAGCCCGGCGACCGAGGCCAGCAGGATCACGAGTCCCCACCCGAGGACGGTCAAGGCGTGCAGGGCCGAGTCCTGTAGCGACAGCAGGACAGCGAAGGTGATCGCACCGAACACCGCCATGAGTTCGCCGGTGGCGAAGTAGAGCACCTGACGTTTGAGCCGATCCCTGATTTGCGCGGTGTGGTCCGCGGGATAGACCCGAGGAACCAGACCAGTGTGCCGCATGCCGGGCGGGTCGCGGGGCCCCGACACCGGGGCACCATGATCGTCCAATCTTTGACCGTCTGCCCTGGTAAGGGCTGGGGTGACGCCGCACCTACCGGGTAGGGCTTGACGAGTCGCGCGGATGGAGCGGGAATCACGCCAGTCCGGCACGAACCGATCATGGCCCGTGAGGGGAAACCGTCATGACCCACCCGCACACGCAACACCCGGAACTCCTGATAGACGCGCTCACCGCCGTCCGGGACGCCATCCTGCTGTGTTCCACGATGATCAGGAACCCGGACCGGAAGGTGGTGACGGCCATGCTCAACACCGCCGCCGCGACCGGGGAATTCACCGAGCTTCTGCTGCGGGAATCGGCTCCGCCCGCCGACGACGAGGAACCGGGCACCGGCGAGGCGTTGGAACGCGCAACCGATCTCGCGGGCGATACCCGCCGCCACCTCATCACGGCCTTCCACCTCATGGGCGGTGCCCGCGCCATCGCGACCAGCGTCGCCGAGAACCGATAGGGGCGGCGATCCATGTACGACGACGGCATCAACGACATCGAGTTCCCGACCCCCATCTGCCCGATCACCGAGCCGCACCCGAAGCACCTGATCCCCGGGACCTGGCGGCAGCAGTGCAATGGCGTCGAAGGGCCTCCGGTCGAGCACATCGCGACTGACGAACACACGTGTACCGAGTGTGGTCACCTGGGCCGTGGCAACGTCGCCGGATGCGCCTGCATCGGTTGCGACGATGAGACCTCTGTCAAGGGGATCGATCCGGTCCTGGCGTCGTACCGCGCGGCCGGATTGGCCTTCCGGCCCTACCGGTTCAACGCACCATCGAAGGCAGCGGAGGAGTCCATCGCGTGTCCGGAGTGCTCGGCCACGCCCGGCGAGAAATGCCGCTGGCCGGACGGGGGGACGTGCGTGTCCCGCCTTAACGCGTATCGGTTGACGGCCGAGGAGCGTGACGCCCACAGTTCCGTCTACTGGGAGACCGTGACCGAGGGGCTGCCGCGAAAGCCAGCCTGGTCGATCCAGGCGTCCGATCCGCGACGGAGATCCTGAACCAGGCTTCTTTGCCAGTCGCCCGGGGATCCTCGCCGAGACGCGACCCCCACATCCCACTGTGCGGGGGTCGCGTGACGTCAGGAGTCCGTGCTTACAACCTCCTGACCCGACACAGCTAGCGGACGAGGAATGCTCTTGCCGGTCTGGTGTCTTCGCTGTTAAGCGGGGCACCGAGTGATCCTGACGGCCTGACGCGGCCCCAAGTGGCCCCACCACGATGGCCGTCGGGTTTGCGGCGTCATGACACTGCGTTATGCAGCGCCTGGTCCGGACCGCGCGCTATCTGCGGCAGATGAGCGAGCATGGCGCCGACGCAGCCACCCTCCATACTTGGCTCGTGGAAAAGGACGGCATTGACCTGCCTGTGCTCGTCGTAGACGGGGCGAGCTTCGTTGATTTCGACGGATTCGCCCGAGAATTCTCCAAGTTGCTATGTCGCTACACCTGGCGCGGAAACCTGGACGCGTTCAATGACATTCTTCGAGGAGGCTTCGGAACGCCCGAAGATGGCTGGGTGCTGCAGTGGCAGAACTCCGAGTTGTCCAGGACAGCGCTGGGCTACGAGGCGACCATCCGTAGGCTTGAACAGATCCTCGTGACATGCCACCCGTCCAACCGTTCCGTCATCCGAGACCGGATCGCGACTGCGCGACGGGGGGAAGGGCCGACGCTCTTCGACGAGATTGTCGAGATCATCCGCGAGCACGGAGCCGGCGGTGGGGAGTCCGAAGACGGGGTCGTGCTGGAGTTGGCGTAACCGCCTGCGACCGCGTACTGGTGCGACCGCGCGACTCGCGGCAGACATCCCATGTTTTTCGATGTCAAGCGGTGAGCTGCAAATGGGCCCAGGCGGTGGCTTCGTCGTAGGCGGTCTTGGTCTTGAGGCAGCCGTGCAGGATGCCGACGAGGCGGTTGCCGAGCTGGCGCAGGGCGGCTTGGTGGCCGATGCCGCGTGAGCGTAGTGCCTGGTAGTAGGCGCGGGCGCCGGGTGAGCCGCGCATGGCGCAGAACGCCCACTGGTGCACAGCGTCGGCGAGGCGGCGGTTGCGGGCGTAGCGGGCCAGCACGACCCGCCGGCCGCTACTGGAGCCATCCTGCACCCGCAGGCTGACGGAACCTATTAGATCAGTGCGTCGGCGGTACTTGCTGCTCACCGTGCGCCCGGCTGGAATTCTGACCTGCTAATCCGGCCGTGCGGATATTCCGACGACGCAAATGGGTGGGGTACGTAGCTGTAGTGGCGATGAGCGTTATTGGCAGTGGCGTTGCTGCCTAAAGTTTGAGGAGACTTCGGCGAGGTCGAGTGACTCTGACGGGCCTCATTTCGGTGCTGGGCGCGGATCGTATCGGAATGCCGCTGACTGTTTCGTAGCCAGGGAGGGTCACTGCTACCTGGACCGCTGTTCAATTTCCTGTCTGGTTTTCAACCAGGGTTTCGTGTTTGTCCGGACCGGTCGTTTTCGCCGGGGCCGGCGGCGCGGATCAGGTTGTCGTGGATATGGGTGAGGGCTGCCGCGGCGTCGGTGAGGGCGGCGGCTGCTTGAGGCTGGACAGCGCGGCTGACGGCCGTCGCGTGCAGCACGCCGGCGATGGTGGCACGGGTGTGCAGGGCGGCGGCGAGCAGCTCGTTGATGAGGTCTTGACCGTCGTAGTGGCCGGTGGGCGCGGGTGTTGATGGCATGGCGGGCCGGATCGATCCTTGGAACGGCAACCAGACTGGCTGCGGCGGTCAGTAACGGAATTGTGTGACCAGGGCGTTGAGCTCGGTGGACATGCGCGCGAGTTCGCTGGTGGCGTGTTGTGCCTGCGTGACGCCCGCGCTGGTGAGGCGGGCCGCTTCAGCGACTCCGGTGATGTTCTGCGCGATCTCGCCGGTTCCGCTCGCTGCTTCGGCGACGCTGCGGTTCATCTCGCCGGTGGTCGCGGTTTGCTCCTCCACGGCTGAGGCGATGGTGGTCTGGAAGTCGCTGATCCGGGCGATCACCTGGGTGATCTCCTCGATCGCGGCGACCGCGCCGTTGGTGTCGGTTTGGATGACCTCGACCCGGCGAGAGATGTCCTCGGTGGCCCGGGCGGTCTCCTGGGCCAGATCCTTGACCTCGGAGGCGACGACCGCGAAGCCCTTGCCGAGTTCCCCTGCCCGGGCGGCTTCGATGGTGGCATTGAGAGCGAGCAGGTTGGTCTGCTCGGCGATCGCGGTGATGGCTTTGACGACGTTGCCGATCTCGACGGAGGACTGGCCGAGTTTCGCCATCGTCTGGGAGGTGGCGGCGGTGACGGTGACGGCTTGACTGGCGACCTGGGCGGCCTCGCTGGCGTTGACGGAGATCTCCCGGATCGCGGCACCCATTTCTTCGCTGCCGGCCGAGACGCTGTCGACGCTGCGGGAGATTTCCTCGGTAGCGGTCGACACGGCCTGCGCCTGCACGGACGTCTCTTCGGCGGAAGCGGCGATCTGGCCGGTGGTGGCGGACAGTTCTTCGGAGGCAGCGGCCAGTGACGTCGCCGAGTCGTTGATCGTGGCCACGGTGCGCCGAAGCTGGTTCATGGCTTTGTCCAGGGCCTGGCCCATCTGGCCGGGTTCATCGCGGGTGTGCAGTCCGGTGGTGCGGGTCAGATCACCGTCGGCCAGACCGACACAGACGTCTTTGACCTTGGTCAGTGCCCGGACGATCATCCGTGCTACCCAGAAGCCCAGCGCCAGTGCGAGCAGGCTGCCGACGCCCATCGCGATCAGAGAGGTGTGCCGGCCGGTGTCGTAGACGGACTCTGCGGAGGCGGCGTTCTTAGCCGCGTCGGCTACCTCGGTCTCATCGAGGGTGTCGGTGGCTTTCTTGATCTCGGTCAGGATCGGTATTGCTTCGGCGTCTCTGACCTTCTGCCACCCGACTATGTCGTTGGCGGCACCCAGCTTGATTAGCTTGTCCTGGGCGAGCTGAACGTAGGCTTCCCAGTTCGTCTGCAACGCCTCGATCACCGCCGGGTCACCGGCCGGCATGCTGCCGCGGTAGGCAGCCATTCCGGCGTCGAACGCCTCCTTGTCGGCTTCAAAGGCCTCGAGGTATTTCGCCATCGTGGCCGAATCCTGAGAGATCGCATGGCTGGCCAGATCCAGCCGGGCCTGACGAATCACCGTCTCCAGCTCTCCGACACCCTTGATGCTGGCCACGTTGCTCTTGTAGATCAATTGCGCGGAGGCACTGGTGCTGCTGAGCGCGCTCAACCCGATCATCCCGACAACGATCGTTGCGGCGACCGCAAGACCGACCGCCGCGAGGATCTTGACCTTGACGCTGAGGTCGGTGAAACCCCGCCGTGGCGCGGCAGGGGCTGCGCCTGAGGATGATGTGGTTGTCATCGGGCTTCCTTCACTGCGGGCGCCGGGGCGCTGCGAGCAGGCTCGAAGGTCCGGCGTCAGGGCATTCCTCGGTTCTTTTCGGCATGGACCGCCGAACGCTTAGCGCCGTTGATGCCCCTGACTCTCGTCCATCTGGACCTCTGTTGGAGGCAGGGAGGCATGCGTCCCGGTTGTGATCGCGGGAGCCCGTTCGGGTATGGGTGTACCGTGCGCGCCATGACCAGCGAGCCGGGTGCTGAGCCACCACCGGTGGATCCCGGCAGTGAACCCGGGGTGGAGTTGTTGTCGGCCTCATTCACCGTCGCGAACGTGTCGAGCGTGCGGCATCAGCTTCGCCGGCACGCCGCTGCGGCGGGAGCCACCGGCGATGATCTCGACGATTTCGTTCTGGCCGTGCACGAGTTGGTCACTAATGCCGTGCGTCACGGGGGCGGCAGTGGGCGTCTGTGTTTGCGTCGCCAGGCTGACACTCTCTGCTGTGAGGTGCGAGATGAGGGCGGCATGAGCGGCATGCTGCGTCCGCACCTGCCTGCCGGTGACATGCCCGGCGGGCGAGGGCTGTGGCTGGCACAACAACTCACCGCCGGGCTGACGGTGAGCGCCGGGCCAGTGGGCGTCAACGCGAGTGTGATCATGTGCCTGACCTCGGTGGCGGCCCTGACGGGGCCGTCCACCAGCGACGCAGTTCCCGATGCCCGCCCGTACTGTCAATCCAGCGAAGATCCGGCCAGAGGAGGCGCGTCCTGAGTAGCGAAACCCCCGGCTGGGGCCACCGAAGCTTCTACGATGGGAACCGCTGCGTCGTTGCGCTGCACGGCGAACTCGATATGGCCGACGTCGCCGACCTGCATGGGCTGCTGGCGGACGCGCTCAGTCACGCTTCGAGCGTTGTGCTCGATCTGAGCGCGGTGGCCTTCATCGACTCCACGGTCATCAACACCCTGATCAAGACCCACCAGGCCGCCAGTGCGGCTGGATCCCACTTCGCCGTCGCCAACGCCACCCGTCAGGTTCACCGTGTCCTGGCCATGACAGGCGTACTGCCTACGCTAAGCGCTGCTGGCCACACGGCTGACTGATCTCACCCCGGTCGTGTTCATGGCCCCAGGTCCCGCTGAGCGGCTGGCGGGAGGACCAGGCACCCGTGTGACCTGGGCCTCGCTCAGGTTGCAGGACGGTTGTCCGAACGGAGGGGCATGCCGGACCAGATCTTCTTGATGGGCAACCTAGTGATCATGGTTGCCTATGCGGCGATCACGGTGGCGATCGTGGTACCGGTCGCCCGCGCCGGACAGCTACGCACCAACCGGCTCGCCACCGCCACCGCAATGATCTTCTTCAGTTGCGCGGTCGGTCACGGCCTGCACGCGGTGATGGCCTACCGCACCGTCATACAGGTCCCAGCGGGCCACCAGCTGCACATGGATGCTTCCGGGTGGCGGTGGACCTCGGCAGTGTGGGACCTGCTCACCGCCGCTGTGGGCCTCTACTACTGGACGCTACGCCGCAACTATGGAGTTCTGCTCGGCAAAGGCGCCATCTACGTGGACCCGTGGGGCCAGCACCGACTGGACGAAGCGGATGCTCGCGAACGCGCCGCCCGCGATGTCGCCGAGGCGCAGCGGGCAACCCTGGCGACCGTGGTCGAGCACACCGACGACGCCGTTATCGGAGTCACCCCGGAAGGGATCATCACAGCGTGGAACGGCGGCGCGGAACGCCTGTTCGCGTACACCGCCGAGGAAGTTCTCGGACAGCCCGCCACCATGCTGGCCGACGACACAGGCTCGGACGAGCAGGCGGGCGTGCTCGCTCGCATCAAGCGGGGCGAGCGTGGCATGGCCTACGAGACGCGCCGGCTGCGTAAGGACGGAACAGTCGTCGACGTCTCACTGACGATCACACCGATCACGGACCAGACCGGCACCGTCATCGGCGCCTCGGCCGTCGCCCGTGACATCACCGCGGCCAAGGAAGCCGCCGAGCGTCGGCGTGCCATCGAGGAACGCAGCAACCAGGCGCAACGCCTGGAAAGTCTCGGCAAACTGGCCGGCGGTGTCGCGCACGACTTCAACAACATCCTGGCGATCATCGCCAACTACACCGAGTTCGTGGCAGAGGAGACCGCTGACCAACCGGACGTGCAAGCCGACCTGGCCCAGGTACGTACGGCAGTGGAGCGGGCGACCAACCTGACCCGGCAGCTGCTGACCTTCACCCGCGCAGAGGCCACCCAGCCGCAAGACGTGGACCTCAACGCGGCAGTCACCGAAGTACAGATGATGTTGGAGCGCACCATTGGCGAGCACATCAATCTGATCGCCGTGCCCTCCCCGCAACCGCTGACCGTGCACGCCGACCCAGGTCAACTCCAGCAAGTACTGCTGAACCTGGCGATCAATGCCCGTGACGCGATGCCCGAGGGCGGCACCCTGGTCGTGGAGGCCAACACCGCCGCGCTGGACGGCGACGAGGTCAACATGCAACCACCCCTGCCCGCCGGCACTTACGCCCGCCTGCTGGTCAGCGACACCGGCGAGGGCATGTCACCGGAGACCGCAGCACGGATCTTCGAGCCGTTCTACACCACCAAGCCCCAGGGCCGCGGCACCGGACTCGGGCTGGCCACCGTCTACGGCATCGTGACCGAAGCCGAAGGCAGTATCAACGTGTACTCGGAGCGGGGCATCGGCACGACCTTCCGGATCTACCTTCCGCTGGCGACCACTACGGCCGACACAGCTACCTCACCGCCGGCACCCCGTACGACGCCGCCGCGCGGAGACGGCAGCACGGTGCTGGTCGTCGAGGACGAACCAGCGCTCGCCCGCGTAGTCACCCGCATTCTGACCAACGCCGGATACCACGTGCTCACCGCGGCCGACGCCTCCGAAGCGCTCGGCCTGTACGAACAACACGGCTGCGACACCTTGCTCACCGACGTGATCATGCCGGGGATCTCCGGACGTCGTCTGGCCGAGCTGCTGCACGAACGCCAGCCAGGACTTCCAGTGCTGTACATGTCCGGCTACAGCAACGGCCTACTCGGCACTACCCATATCCTCGACGAGGACCTCGCATTCCTCGAGAAACCCTTCACCGCCGCCGACCTGCTCCACGAGCTCGCAGCGACGCGCGAAAGAAGCTTGTCCCACGTTCGGCTATGACCGGCGTTTCTTGCAAGGCGCCCGCGATCCGGCCCACGCAACACCTCATGACAAGCACCCAGCGGTACCTCACGGCACCCGGAACAGAACAACGCAGAAGGCAGGCGCACCATGAGTCACGTTGTGGCGGCAGACGATGACCCCAGCGCCCGCAGCGTGGTGGAAAGAGTCTTGACACGCGCCGGCCATACGGTCGACTTGTGCAGCGACGGCCGCGAGCTGGTCACTGAAGTCCGGGCCCAGCATCCGGACGCCGTCGTGACCGACAACGAAATGCCAGGGATGACCGGCCTGCAAGCACGCGCCGAGCTACTCACGACGCCGGATACGGCACACATTCCCGTCGTCATGGCCACCGGCTCCGTCACGCCCGAACAAGCCGCCGAAACACTCCAGGACGGCGACCGCATCGTGCGCAAACCGTTCCAGCCCTCAGAACTGCGAAACGCCGTACAAGACGCATTGATGCACCGGCGACCGCGACCTGCCTAACCCTCAGCAGCCACCGCCAGCTACCACGGGCCGGACGCCGTACGAGGTGGAGCGACTCTACTCCTAACCCGGCATGCCCTAATAGAGTACCGAGTACGCCACACCGCCCATTTGCTAAGATTGATGTTGAGGCTTCTGGAAATTGTTGCTGAACCGGTTGGAAAACGGCGAGCCGTCGCACTCTTCTCGGCATGAGCGGATGCGGAATCGCCAAGTATCCACCGGGCGAAACGCCTCGCTGGTGGTCGGCGCGCACGATCGGCGGCACGAGTGCATTCACCTTTCGGCCGCTGCCCGTTCCGACTGGCAGAGCCAGGTGCGGTACCAGTCGGCGAAGGTCATGCGGCTGCCGTCGGGGTTCTGCAGCGGACGGAAGCCCTCCTCATCCGCCGTGTCATCGGCCCACATCTGACCACGGGACGGGCCGCTTACCACCAGCGCTTCATGTAGGGCGCAGCCAAGGTGACAGAGGTAGAGCAAGCCGGTCGAGTGGGCCGGATCGAAGAGAGTTTCGCTGCGCATTTCCCACCAGGCGTCCTCCTCTCGCCCGAACTCCGGCCGAGGAGGCAAGTCGTCGGCCGGATTAAAGGCTCGGATGTGAGCAAACGGTCGGACAAGTGCTTCGCGGTCGTTGAGAGTGGCAGCGCCGCCCTCCCATGTCCAACGCTCATCCAACCGGTGCACAGGAAAGAGGCCGTATGCCGGGCCGGCGCCGCCGCGGCTCACCTCCAGCAGGAACGAACGGTACTCAACCGGAAGCTCGACACTCAGCTGGCCCTCCAACTCGGCAAGCTCATCGACGGTCAACGGTTCCGCCAGCCGCCAGCCGTGCGAGGTCGCGCCAAAGACCTCGGCGGCACCGGTGAGTCCCGCCAAAGCGGCGATGCGGGGCCGGACGTCTGACCAGTCGATCTCTGTCATGGCCGGACCCTAGCGCTACCCACTGACACAAGATTAGGTCTGAGGCGGCGAAACTCAACGCACTCTCATCGGCATGTAAGCGCGGCGTCGGGAATGCGACGTGACGCCCGCGCTGCAACTCTCCGCTATTAAGCAGTGCGCCGAGCCGGACGCCTCGGTGGGGCCACCTGAGGCCGTCCGGGTGGGGGCCACGTGATGCCGTCAGAACCCGCACCGGGCCGACGATGTTCAGCGCCCGCCTGCCGGGGTGATCCTGATGTACACGGGGGAGGTCGCCCTCCCACTCGTGGCGTTTGCGCCGTCCGAGGCCGGTGCTGGGCGGCACTCGGGCGGCCCGGGAGAGATCGATCCCGGTGGGGACACGGCCCTGGGCGGTCTCGCTGTCCCAGAACCGGCGCATGGCAGCGACGGCCGAACGGTCGGCTCCTCGTCACTCTCGTGTTCGTCATCGTCGCCGTCGGGGTCGCTATAGGGATCGCGCGGTGCGGAAGCCCACGGCTGCGATCGGCCATCCACCTCGGGCACATCGGCGAACCTCCGGTGGTCAGCGTTTGACGGTGGCCGACGCTGAGCCTGCCCTGCGGCGTGACGCGCGGGGCCTTCATTCCCGGACTTGCGTTTTGCCGAGTTGGACCGTCCTCGGCCCGCGCCGGCGGGCCGAAGACCGGGCGTTTCTGGCTGATGCGGTCTTCGGTCCGACCATCATGCGTTGAATGCAGCTACCGCTGAAACGGCCATGTTCCCGGCCGAGCGATGATTCTGCTGGGTCGCGGGGGCGCGAATTGGGTTCGGTCTTTCGTACGGTGCTGTTGTGCTGACAGCATGCTGTGGTGAATGCTCCCGTCCGCTGGTCCGGCATGGAGTCATCCTGGCGTCGTCGTTTGACTTGGACCTTTCATTACGGTGACCGTGCGGGACCCGGTCTACTTGGCGCAGCCATGGCAGCATGGGTCGGCGCCTCCTGGCTGCCCGCCGGTGCCTCGGTCTTGCGGCCTGTCGCGGCGGCGATTGCTGCTGTCGGGATCGTGGCGTATTCCGGGAAACTGCTCATTCATCAACGCAGTCTGTGCCTTACCTGCCTCGACCTGGCGGTCCTGGCGGATCCGCAAGCCGCCGTCCGCAGGCATCGGCATCGTTTGAGTCTGTTCCATCGGGACTGGCTGCGAGCCTTGATCGGTCTTGTGGCTCCCGTGGTCATTGTGGCGGACCTAGCACAGTCAGAGCGGTGGTGGCTTGTCCGGGGGGCGGCCGGGCTGGTCGCGGTCGCCGGATATGTCTACTGCCTTCTAGCTATAGACGCGCACCGTCGTCTGCAGCCCTGGTGCCCGTCGTGCCGCCGGTTGAGGCCGTAGCGGCATTCGCCGGTATGGCCGGAGCTGAAGTGGGGTCGCTGGCAGTTGATCAGCTTTTGCCTAGCGTCCTGTTACGGAGGTCGTTTGCCAGCGCGATCGTTTCCTCTTTGGGTTCTGCGTCGAGGTCAGCCAGTGCTTTGGTCAGGGCGCGTAGCAGTGTGCGGATGCCGTCGGCGTCGCCGAGTGCGTGCCTGGCCTGCATGGCTTTGGTGTAGAGGGCTTCGTTGTAGATGTCCAGGTTGATGGCTTTGTCGAGAAGGTCGGATGCGGCTTGGGGGCTGTCGGTGATTAGGTCGTCGGCCAGCATGAGGTGGGCGTCGTTTCCCCAACGGCGTACGGCTTCTCGGTGGGGCGCAAGCCATTCGTAGTCGCGGCCTTCCGCTAGTGGGGCGGTGTATAGGTCGCATGCTGCGGTGAGGAGCTCACGGCGGTGTGGCGCGGTTGCGATGGTTGCGCTGCGTACCAGGTCGCGGAGGGTCCAGACGTCGACATCGACCGTTGCTGGGTCGAGGCGGTAACGTCCGGCGGTTTTGATGACGTAGGAGTTTTTGGGCTCGGCGGCGCCGGCGCGGCTGAGTACGTGGCGCAGGTTCGAGGCGTTGGTGTGCACCCGTTGGTCGGCCTGGCTGATGCGGGCATCTGGCTCGAGGTGTTCGCCGATGTCGCGGGTGGCGACCCCGTCGGGGTGGACAGCGAGAAAGACCGCGAGCTCCAGAGCTTTGGCGCGCAGCGGCCGGCCCTCCCCGGTGATGCCTTCGATGCGGGGCGGACCGAGTACGCGTAGCCGCGCCCGAGCCGACGTGGGCGTTGTTGGTGTGCTGGAGGCAGTGTCGGCTGGTTCGGTTTTGGTTTGGCTATCTTGCAGGGGGAGGGGTGTGGCCGGTGTGGTGACGGTCGGGGGTTCGCCGGTGTGTGCCTCTCGGAGTACCGCGAGGATGTCGAGCGTGGCATCTGGATCGAGGACGGGCAGGCGGGGCGGCAGCGGCTTGGTGGGTTGCCCCGACACGACTGTGGTGGTTCCGTCTGAGGCGACGTCGGCGGTGGCACCGTGGGCCCACTCGCCGAGCAGGATTGCCGACACGCGCAGTCCCTCACCCAGCGCGAGGGTTGCTTTGGCCCGCATGCGGTTACCGGCGGCCGGGGCTTCGGTGACGAGCATGACCGGCGGCAGCGCCTCCTCATCGGGAGCTACCTGACGAAGTTCATCGAGATCGGCCAGTTCGTGCTCGTCGAGGACGCGGCTGCGGTGCAGTATCCGGGCTTCGATCACGGCGAGCGCGCCGTCGAGGTTGGCCGTGACGTTCATACGTGGCCACTGGTCCAACTTAGGTGCGGCTGGACCGAACAATCTGGTTAACGTTGCCATGTCGATGACGATCTCCGCCTGGGCGTCCGGGTGGCGCGGATTGCCGGATGCCAGGACCGCGACGAGCGCCGCGCGGGCTGCTGAGGTCGCGCCGTCGCCGACGAGGCCGGTTCCGCCAGCCGGTAGTGGCACCAGGTCCGGAAGGCCGGGCGGCTCGCTATCGAAGTTCGGCAGGTTGGGATTGAGGTGAACCTTACGGCGTACTTCGGCCACGGACGATGGAAGCTCCGTCGGCGTGTCGGTCTCTGGTTCGCCGGTGTAGCGACGGCGGCGCTGGAGCCAGACCATGGCGGCGGCTGCACTGATTGTGGCCGCGAGAGTCCACGATATCCAACTACTGGTTGAAAGCTGCACGCCGTGCTCGTCGTTGACCCCGGCCGAAGGCGCGTCGCCAGTCGTCGGCGACGACGAGGCCCGGTCGGCGGTTGACGATGCCGACGGGGACGTGTCGGCGGTAGGAGCGGCAGGCGACGGTCGCGGGATGCCGGGTTCCCGTGGGGCCGCCGGTCTCGCCGACGGTAAATCGTCCTCGCGTGGCGAAGCGGATACCCTCGGGGGCTTGGTCGCAGCACCGGCGGGTGGGCGGGCATCGAGCGGGAGCCGGATCTTCCAGCCGGGGTAAATGAGGTCGCAGTCGGTCAGCTCAGCTCCGCCGATCTGGTGCTGATGCCGATTTAGACGGCAGATCTCGGGCCAGCGGTCTGCGTCCCCAAGCCACCGCCGGGAGATCTTCGAGAGAGTGTCACCGCGTTTCACCTCGTACTCGAACCGGGTGTCACCGACCATCACCGTGACCGTTCCGCCTTGCCGCAACGTGCTCGCGCCCGGCTGCCCGCCGTCGAGCGCCGTCGTGCCCACGGCTGGAGACTGACCAGCTGTCGCGCCGACATGAGGAACGGTGACGAAAGCTACGACGGCCGTTCCCGCAAGGCCGAACAGCAGCCGGTGCAGCGGGGCCGGGAGACGCCATCGTGGGAAACGCCAGCCCATCACGACCGTGACCAGGCTGCCGACGAGCAGGATCATCATGATCGCCCAGAGCAGCCACAACCCGATCGCGACTACCGCGACGGCAAGTTCAGGCGTGCTCTGCGAGTGCTGGCTACCCAGAAACGCCGTCAGGAGTTCCCGGGACGGTACGAGTCCTCGGGGATCTCCAAAGACCAGCACTAATAGCGTCGGCGGAATCACGCTCAGAGCAAGCACACCGACCAGGACCCGACCGACCGCGAGGACACGCCAGCCGTTGACCTTCTTCTCGCTCGGGCTGGCCGGCGTTGCGGCCCACACGGAGGGCTGGCGGGCGAAGGCGGCGGCCTTGCGCTTTACCTCGTCGAGTTCGTTGCCTTCGCTCATCAGCCTGCCTCAAAAGATCTCGCCGAGACTAGATCTTTACCGGCGCACTCACCGCTCCAGCCACCGGATTTGTCTGCATCTATCGCCATCCGAAGAATGTCAGCACGGGATCACCTAGAGTAAGTCTCTTTGGGACACTGCCCGGCATGGCCGTGAACGATCTTCATCTGGCTGTACATATCGGCGCCTGGTGGACCACAGCGGTCTACACGCAGGGCACCACCGCGCAGCCCCTCTACTTCGACGGACAAGCACGCCTGCCCACCGGTGTCTACCAGCCACTAGACAGCGGTGCCCTACTCACCGGAGTTACAGCGCTCGCAGCAGGCATCGATGACCCTGACCGATATCGGCCAGACCCTATGGCGTTGCTCCACGCCGCTGCACCCACCGACAATGGCACTGCGGCGGTCGCGGCGGTCCTTGCCCACGTGGCCAACCTTGCTGCCGGGCAAACAGCGAGTCCCGTCATGGCGCTCACCATCGTCACTGGCCGTGCATGGGGTCCCCGCGCCCGGCAACGTCTCCAGCAGGCGGCGATCAGCGCTGGGCTGCCTGACCCGCACATCGTCACTTCGGCTGCGGCGGCCGCGAGCGTCGTCAACCAGCCAGGCACGGACGGACCGGTCCAATACGTGTTGGTCGGCACGCCCAGCATGGAGCTGGCGATCTTAGATTGCGCGGCTGGTTACCAGCAGCTCGCTTACCTTCCTGTCCAGGACTCAACCGCCGCTAGCGTCGATCAGGTGCTTGTCCAGATTGCCACCGAGCGCGCCGCTGGCGACTCCGCAATTTCGCCGTCTGACTGGCGAATGATGCGTGAGATTCAGCAGGCCCGCGCCACTCTTGCCACTCAGCCTCGTGCGTCGTTGTTGCTTCCCGAGCCCTACCCGCCTGCACCGCTGGGCCGTGCGGATATTCAGTATGCAGTCGCGCCGCACCTAGATCGATTTGAGGAATGTGTCAAACAGCTAGTGGCCGAGGTCGAACTGGAGACCTCGGAAGTTGGCGCCGTAGCGCTCATAGGCGAAGATGCCGTCACCCTGGAGCTGCAGGCAGCCCTTGCCGCCACGGAGCTGGCGCCGGCGGCTATCCTCCGGGACCCTCATGCGATCCCTCGGGGCGCGCTACAGCTCACCCAGCCGCTGCACACAGGAAATCCGGGCACCGCAGCCACGGTGCGGCTACCACGGACCCGGCTGACGCTGGCCAATCTCGCTCGGGTCGCGGTCCTCGCTGCCTGTTCCGTCGCCTTGCTGCTGCAAACGATCAAGACAGCGCTGACGTGGAAGACCGGCGGGACGGTCACTGCTGTATACCTCCCGCAAGAGAATCTCGCCTTAGCAGCGTCACTCGCGGCGCTCACCGGCTGGGCAGCAGCTCAGCTGGCACCCACCACCTGGATCGTCTCCGCACCCGTCGATGACGACGTCACAACCGGCGTACTCCTGCGCCGTGGCTACCTCAGCGCGGCGTCGCTTAGCCTCGCCATCGCCGGGCTGTGGGGCATGGGCACCGGCATCGGCGTCCACTACACCGTCAATTCATACCTCAAAGCCGCCCTGATCGCCGCAGCCCCCTTCGCCGCCGCCGCGGCCATCATCGCCGTCGTTGCACCGCGCATCCCCGCACCAGCACTCCCGGCGTGGCTCCGCCGCGCGAATCCACCTGTGTCGGCTATCGCTCTGGCCGCAGCCGGTGTCTTCATCGAACAGCTGGCGTTCTCGACCTCTCCCACATATTTGTTCAACATGGCCGGTCTCTTCCAAACGGCTGGCGCCGCCATGCTCGGAGCTGCCACCGCCTTTACCGCGACTCGCCAGCCATTACTTCGAGGTATCGCCGGCGTAATCCTCGGCGGCGGATACGCCCTCGTCACCGGCTTCTTCACCGCTCGGTACCTGACGATCGCTTACATTGTCGTCCTCGTCTGGTGGGCGGTCACCACCACCGCGACCACGATCACAGCGAGCACCTCAATCGGCGCACTTTTCAGACGGCTGCTCCCTCCAACCGGATAACCACCGCTGTTGCGGGTATGTCCACGAAAGCGTCCTTGTCCAGGTCCATCGGTCATGGCACAGCTGGCGCGGTCGTTACTTTGCGGCAAAGGGCTCCGCCGGACCGTACGTCGGAGAACCATGTCGGCGCCGCTGAACCGAACGCTCGCCTGTCCGGTGTGTCCGGGGACAGGGAGCCGACACCTTAACCCCGTAGTCGAGGCCGGTTAGTGCACAACGCCGAGTTGAATACTTGCTGACGGACGGTGTGCACTACCTGCTCCGAGCGCGATTGATACTGCCCCGGTTCGCGCTCGGTCGCGCTGACCCTGCCGCTAGCCGGGCCGCGTGATTTTTGTCCTGCCCGTTGACACGACGAACGAGGCATCCCACGAACGAAGGTCCCACCGGAAGCCCATTTCCGGCGGCCTTGCTCATGTAACACCTCGTTACACAACCGATGGCCTGCAGAGCTTCACGCTTTGCGGGCCATTTCACTAGATCCACCGACCGAGGAGGTACGAAATGGACAACTCCACGACGATGCAACGGCCCAGATCATCGGCTCCGGCCGCCTATGGCTGACGACTCGCGACCCTCTACTCCGCCCGTTCCGGAGGAACCAGGACCGCCGCGGCGGCGCCTTGCCATCGAGGACCGACGTACGACAGCCGACGTCAACAAGGCCAGGGACAGTGAAGCCCTCACGGCGAAAAGCCCTAACGAGCGGCCCGAGCAGGAAGGGGCGAACGCCAACGCAGCGGATGACTCGGAAAGGTCAATTGTGATCATCCAACCTTCGGACTTCAGGTTTCCTAACGCGCTCAAGTACATCGAGTCGGGAAAAATCGTGCTCATCATTCCGCAACCCAGCAACCCTGACTAGACGCCAGAGCAGCAAAATGCAGAGGATCACCCGGCAAAACCCCCGGGTGATCCTCTGCTGCTTCCCCTGCTAGCGCCGGAAACACAAGCCATTGCCAAGGTCGACAATCCCGATCTCGTCGACCGGACGCTTTTCTGCCGCCACCCCGATAGCAACCCCCCACAGTCCCTCTCGCTCCACGAGAGCCATTCCCCATGATCGCTTGACAGCGAGAAGCATGCCGCGCTTGACAGTGTCATCACCCGCATTCCACATGTCAGCTACCGTCTGCCCCGTAGGTGCGTAGTCGAACCGATCAGGAACGATCAGGAATCCCTCCATGCGGGCCTTAATCGCCTTGCGTTCCGCGATCATATTGTCCAATTCGTCATCATCTTCGGTGGCGGACAGCCGAGCCTGTATCTTCCGGAGCTCGGCATGCAGCTCGTCCAGCTCGTGAGCGTTTCCCGTCACCCGCTGAAAAGCAAGAATGTCCGTCGAGTCGCTGGCAAAAATTCCGGCAACAACGTCGATAATGGGTTTCGCTTCAATGCCTTTGAATTCGCCGCAGGACAGACGTCGCTTGGTGTGTCCACCACAGCGAAGCTTTGGCGGGCGCGGCTTCGGCACGCGTGGTTTGCCCGAGCGCGCGTCCCTCGCCGGTGTCATGCCAGCATGAACGAACAACTTCCCCCCACATGCGGGACAATCGAGAATGCCCGAGATCCAATTGGACGGACTGGCGACCGGCCGACCACCCTTGTTCACGCGGCTCTCGCTCATGTTCGCGTCCAACACCTTATTCGCCCGCCACCACAGCGCGGACTCAACAACCGGTTCAACCTCGTGCGCCCACGTCTCCGTTTGCCCCCGATACGTATAAGAACACTCGACAACCCCCGTGTGGTTCGCCGCGAAACGGATGAGATTTTTGACCGAAGTTGGATAGAGGTCGTAAGCGCGGCCCAAATTGGCAAGAGAATCGTCGCTGGCGACACGCTGGTAAATGTCCACAACAGCGGCCGGGTCCTTACACCGCGCCTGCTTGGCATAACGGACGCCCTCCGTCGTCCAGAACGCGGGCAGCGGGCCATGATGCGCCCTGTTGTCACGGATCATCATAATTCCGCGATACGTGTCATCCTTGACCTTTCTGGACTTCTCGGCATTGCCGTACTGGGCCACGAGCGTTACGAGACGACCTGCAAAATCGGTCCGCCCGAACTGCGGCTCACTGATGGAGACAATGTCGCCACCGGCGGATCGGATAGCCAACAGAATCTCAGCCTGAGCGTCCAAATCCTCCCGCCGATCGAGCCGAGACGACTCGGTGACGTGCAAGGTCGAGTAGTCACCACGCGCGATGTCTTCGATCGCCTCGCGCAACGCCGGCTCCTGCGTCCCATGGCTCGCCGAGTAGCCATGCAGGCGGAACCACTTGACGATCGTGACACCACGCTCCACGGCGTCAGCCTCGATCACCTTTATCTGAGACGCCTCGTCCTGACTGCCAGTGCTGACCCGCACGAACCCTGCGCCGAGTGCCACATGTACCCCCATCCGAGAATCGACCATGTGTGCATACTACCCAACATCTATTGACCCGCTGGTACTCGCGCACGCCCGCGCGCTGCTGACCGGCGACCCGCGCGGCAAGACCACCTACCTCGACGCGGACCTGCGCGACCCGGCCCGGATCCTCGGCCATCAGGAACTGCGGGACACGCTCGACCTGACCCAGCCGGTCGCGCTGATGCTGATCGCGATCCTGCACTTCATCCGCGACGCGGAAAACCCGCGCGCGATCCTGGACACGCTGATCGACGCGCTGCCGGACGGCAGTTACGTGGTGGCCTCGCACGTGACCCTGGAATACATGACGCCGGAGGAGTACAAGGCGGTGCGGGCGGTCGCCGAGGCGCAGTCGCAGTCGCGCACCGGGGTCGAGCTGGCCGAGCTCTTCGCCCGGCCGGATCTGACGCCGGTCGGGCCGGGGGTGCAGTCGGTCTCCGAGTGGTGGGCCGAGGATGCGCCGGCTCCCCGCCCGCGCGTCGAGGACGTGGCCTGCAACGGCTTCGTCGCCCGCGTCACCCGGCTCTGAGCAACGCGGCGCGAAGCAGTTCCCACTGCTCATCGGTCAGGTCAGACGGATCCCGCCGTGCACGCTTCACCAGGAATTACACGGGCTCGCTCGGTGGGAAATGGGGCTTCAGTCTCCTTCCCCGACCTTTTCTGACGTACTGGATGCGGGCCTCGTCGAGGCTCAAACTACCGTTCGGTCCGCCTCTGACGACTGCGCTGTCGTGATTGTCCCGGCCGTCGTCCTCCCAGTCGCACTCATCGCAGATCTCGAACCTTCCCCGTCCCGACAGCGTGGCGTGGCCACAGCAGGGACAGGTGTAGGGCTCGTCCCGGGCATCGGCAATGACGTTCCTCATCGAGACATATCGGTCTAGCCAGGCGGCGCGGCTGGGAGCCAGGCCGTCATCGCCTGGTCCCCCCGGAACGCGCGGTACAGGATCGCGTCGCCGGGGGACGCTCTCGGATGGCTGCCCCGTTCCATGGAGGCCGTCCTGGCCCGTTCGCATCGCTGACGATGGGGAGAGACCGGTACTCTCCGGAACGTCTCCTGTGGTTTCGTTTTGCGCCAGCGGCGTGATGCGCCATTGCCACGGACCCGCAGCGTCCAGGCGTCCGGTGTACCGGAGCAGGATCTGTGTGGGGTGCTCCCGCCTTCCCGTCCTCCGTCGTCGCTCAGCGGTCGCGTCCGGAGCCAGCCGATCCAGGATGCGGGTGCTGAACCTCGCGGGTAGCCGCCAGTTCGCCTTCAGACCCTGGGTGATGTCGTGCGTGTGGAGCACCACCTCGGCGGCGCCGAGCGCCGCGAACCCGCTGACATCGCAGGGCCCGAGATGCCAGGCCCGCATGTCCGGACCTGCGGCCCGCAGCGCCGCGACAAGCAGTCCACCGCAGGCCTCGACGGCCGCCAACGCGTCCTGCACCGGAACGCCGTCGTGGATCACCAGATCCAACGGCAGGTATGCGTCCTTCGCCTGGCCTGCGACCTGAGCCGCGTAGGCGAGCAGTTGATGGCCGATATGGGCGGGCGTCTCTCGGCAGGTCCAATCGAGGGTGCCGGCGGCGGCCGACCAGTCCTGGGCCGAAAGCGGTTCGAGAACCTCGCCCATCATACGAACGGCACGCTGCAGGTCCTGAGCCTCCATGCCCCGCATTCTCGCAGGCAGGGCCGGCCGGGTCGGTCCCCTGCAGATCCCGGAACGTCCTTTGCTGCCGCTCCACCGGACTCGAACCGGCTCACCCCGGACTGCCCGGTTGCTCAGCGGGAGCACGGCGCACTTTCCCATCGGCTTTCGCCCGGCGCGAGCAGGAGAGCACTCGGCACCGCCGCAGTTCCACGCGTGGCTTCACAGGCTTGCTGTCATGCCGCCGATCGTGCTTGCCTCCCCCGCCGAACTCGGGCGGCAGGTGACCTGCAACGGGGATGCGAGACATCGGTCGCGGTTGGATCATGTCGACGTGCAGATCGAAGCGTGGCTCAACCGGGTCAGCCAGTTCATCCCCGGGCAGGAGATCTTCCGGTCCGAGCGTGACTTCTCCGTGTGGGCGTACACCGTGAGTCATAGGCAGCTCCTGCTCCGCTCCCGGCCTACTGGCGGCCAATCGCGTATCGACGTCTTGTTCAAGCCGGTCCGGGTCATGAAAATGCGTACCGAATTCGACGGCCTGGTCATCCGGTGCGGGACGACCGCCGAACGTGATCGCATCCTCGCGTCGACCGGGCTGGCCGGAAAAGACCTCCACGTACTCATGGTCGGAACGGCAGCCGAGCTCGACTACGTCGTTGCCGGAGCCGTGGGCTGGCGCGAGGACGACGGCCAAGACAATGAGCCGAGCTCGCTCGCTTTCTTCCCACCTGGTGGCGACCCGAATCGGCTTCTCCCGGCGGCCGACCCAGGGTCCGCAGAGTGATGATCCGAGGCACTTGTCTGTCCGGCCGCGAAGGTGTGGGGGCGTCGCCGGCGGCGGTGCGATACCGGATGTCGCTCGGGATCGACATAGGGTCGGGAGCATGACCAGGCGATTGTTCTCAACGGTTACGGACCTCCCGACGTGCTGCGCCTCGGCGAGGTCGAGGTGGGCGCGCCCGGGGACGGGCAGATCCGAGTCGCCGTGCGGTTCGCCGGGGTCGGGCCGACCGACCTGGCGATCCGGTCGGGGCGGCTGGGCGCGCGGTTCCCGGGCCGGGTGACCGGGTCGACGCGGTGTTCGACGCGTCCGGGCGTAGTGATCTGCGCGCGATGGTCGCGCTGGCCGGTGGGCCGCAACGGGTGATCACGCTGTCCGACCCGCGGGGGCCGGCGCTCGGGGTGACGCTGTCCGAGGTCGTTCCGTCCCAGGTCAAGGTGGCCCTGGCGACGGTGGCCGGGGCCGGGTTGACGCTGCAGTCGCGCACTGTGGCGCCGCTGGGTGAGGCCGCGGACGTTCATGCGCGGCTGGATAACGGCTCAGTCCGTACCAAATTCGTTCTGGAACTTTGACGATCGCGCTGGAGCCGGCCGTTCAGGAGCCGTTCGCGGTGTGGACGGCCGTGGCGGGCCTCGACGACGCGCTGGTCCGGCGCGGGATGGCGCGCAGGGCGATGTCGACCGTGGCGTGCAGCGCGGCCCGGCCGGCGCCGCCCGCGGCGTGCACGGCGTTGCCCTCGCTGACCACCATCACGTAGCGGGCCAGGGCCACCGGATCCGTTCCGGCGGGCAGATCCTTCTCGGTCACGGCCTGCGTGAGGCGGTCGGCCAGGGCCGCCTCCCCGGCGAGGCGGCTCGCCGCCAGGAATTGGGCGATGTGGCCGTTGTCGCTGCCACAGGCGAGCCCGCCCTGGATCGACAGGCATCCGGCGGGCCGATCGGTCCGGGTCAGCGCGTCGGCGTTCGCGCGAAGAAAGGCTTCGATCACCGCGTACGCCGTGGGCTGCGCGAGGGCGTCACGCGCGTAGGCCATGTCGAACTCGGCGTAGCGCGCGACCGCGCGGCGGAACAACTCGTCCTTGTTGCCGTAGGCCGCGTACATGCTGGTGCGGTTGATGCCCATGGCCTCGGTGAGGTCGCTCAGCGACGCCCCCTCGTAGCCGTGGCGCCAGAAGACCTCGACGGCCCGATCCAGAGCGGCGTCCGCGTCGAAGCCCCGGGGCCGGCCGCGCTCCCGCGTCTTCACTGTCATCCCGGTTCCTCCTGATGTCGTGACGCAGCTCATCTTAACCGATCGGTACAGAAATAGCCCGGGGCATGTTAGCGTTCCGTAACTACGTATCGAGCGGTACAGAAATTCGGTGAGGGTGATGAACCAGCTGGGACGCGTAGGCGTCTGGAGCATGGAGTTACGCAACGCCGGGCGGCCCGAGATCCGGGACGCGGCAGCCGAGCTCGACGAGCTCGGGTGGCGCACGATCTGGCTGCCCGGCCTGGACGGCACCGGTGTCCTCGACGCGGTCGACAAGCTGCTGGTGGCGGCACCGAACGCGCAGGTGGCCACCGGGGTCCTCAACATCTGGGGACAGCCGGCCGCGACGCTGAAGCCCTGGGCTGCGGCCCGTCAGGACCGGGTTCTGCTGGGGCTCGGCATCGGCAGCCCGGCCGGAGCGGCGGCCCACGGCCTCGACTACGGCAACCCGGTCGCGTCGATGAGCCACTACCTGGACGAACTCGGGCCGGGACGGCAGCTGCTCGGCGCGCTCGGGCCGAGGATGGTCGACCTGGCCGTGCGGCGGACCGCCGGGTGGCACCCGTTCCTCGTCACGCCGGACTACGTGTCGTCGTACCGACAGAGGGTCGGACCGGACCCGCTGATCGCGCCGCACCAGGCCGTCTACCTGGGCACCGACGTCGCCGCGGCGCGGGCGGCGGCCCGGGCCGGGGTCGGGATGTTCCTCGGCTTCCCGACCTACCGCAACAACCTGAAGCGCCTCGGCTTCACCGACGACGACCTGGCGCCCGGCGGCAGCGACCGGCTCATCGACGCGCTGGTCGCCCACGGGACCGCCGACGACATCGCGCGGCGCGTCCAGGAACACCTCGACGCGGGCGCGGATCACGTCGCGCTTCACGTCCTGTCCCCGTCCCTCCCCCGCACGCAGTGGCGTGAACTCGCGTTCCTTTCGAAGGAGAACTGATCATGAGCAAGACCGCACTCGTCACCGGCGCCACCTCCGGCATCGGCCTGGCCGCCGCCCGTAAGCTCGCCGCCGACGGCCTGCACGTCTTCATCACCGGCCGGCGCCAGGACGCGCTCGACGAGGCCGTCGCCTCGATCGGGCTCAACGCCACCGGCATCCGCGCCGACGTCGCCAGCCTCGACGACCTCTCCCTGGTCGCCGACGAGATCCGTCGTCGCGGTGACGGCCTCGACGTGCTGTTCGCCAACGCCGGCGGCGGTGAGTTCGCGGCGCTCGGCGACATCACGTGGGAGCACTACGCCAGCACGTTCAACACCAACGTCGGCGGGACGCTGTTCACCGTCCAGACCGTCCTGCCGCTGCTCAACCGCGGCGCGTCGATCATCCTGACCAGCTCCAACATCGACGTGAAGGGGGCCGCGTCGTTCAGCGTCTACGCGGCCAGCAAGGCCGCACTGCGGTCCTTCACCCGCAGCTGGGCGGCCGAGCTGGTCGGCCGGGAGATCCGGGTCAACAGCATCGCGCCCGGCCCGATCGAGACGCCCGGCCTCAGCGGCCTCGCGCCCGACCCGGCCGCCGCCGAGCAGCTACTCAAGGGGCTGGCCAGCGGTGTGCCGATGAACCGCCTGGGCAAGCCGTCGGAGATCGCCGAGGTCGTCGCCTTCCTGGCGTCCGACGCGAGCGCCTACATGACCGGCGCCGAGATCTACGTCGACGGCGGCGCCAGCCAGGTCTGACGCGGGTCGATCGGGGCCAGGGTCCCGAGTCGTCGCTCGATGGCCGCCGCTGCCGTGAGGCACATGTCCTCCCGGTAGGGGCGGCCGACGATCTGGACCCCGGCCGGCAATCCGTCCTGGACGCCGGCCGGGACCGCGACCGCGGGCAAACCCAGAAAACTGGTCGCCGTGCAGAGCCGCATCGCCTCGGTGACCGCGATCCGGCCGGCCCGGTTGCGGCTCTCCAGGCCCGGCTCGACCGGCGGCTGCGTGAAGACCGGCCCGAGCAGCAACGGGAAGCGCTGCAGGAACTCGCCCCAGGCGCGCTGGATGCCGAGCCGGACCCCGGTCAGGCGCAGGAACTCGGCGGCGTCGACCGGCGGGTGCTCGGCCATCCCCAGCTCGATGTACCGGTGCGCGTCCTCGCCCAGCAGCGGGCGGATCGCCGGCCAGGCCGGCGCGAACTCGGTCATGACCATCGACTGGTACGCCCGGAGCGCGTCGTGCAGCCGGGGCACGTCGGCCACGGGCTCGACGACGTAACCGGCGTCATGCAGGGCTTCGGCCGCGCCGGCGATCGCGCGGGCCACCGTGGGGTGCACGCCCAGGTCGCCCGGGTCGGTCACCACGGCGACCCGCACCGGGCCGGGCACCGCGTCGCCGTCCACGGGCATCGCCACGGCGCGCGGGTCACGGGGATCGGTGCCGGCCAGAACCTCGTACGCGGTGCGCAGATCCTCGACGGTGCGTGCCAAGGGGCCGTCGACGACGAACATCTGGGAGCACCACCCCGGATCGTCGGCGCCGAGACGATGGTCGGCCGGGAATCGCCCGTACGACGGTTTCAGCCCCGCCACCCCGCAGAACGCCGCCGGGATCCGGACCGAGCCACCGGAGTCGTTGCCCAGCCCGAGCGCGGCCATCCCGGTCGCCACCGCGGCGCCGTCGCCGCCGCTGGATCCGCCCGGGGTCCGCGCCGGATCCCACGGGTTGACCGTGTCACCGAACAGTTCGCTGCGGGAGTGCATGCCGGCCAGGGTGAGCGTGGGCATGTTGCTGTGACCGATGACGATCGCGCCGGCCGCGCGCAGCCGGGCCACCGGCGGGGCGTCCGCGGCCGCGACCAGGTTCCGCAGCCGGGACGCGCCGTGCGTGGTGGGCACCCCGGCGACCGCGAGGTTCTCCTTGACCGTGAACGGGACCCCGGCGAGCGGTCCCGCAGGGTTCCGGTCGATCGCGGCGGCGTCCTCCAGCGCTTGGTCGGCCAGGAGCTGGGTGATCGCGTTGATCGCGGGGTTGACCTGGGCGATCCGGCTCAAGTGCTGCTCGGTGAGCTCGACGGCGGACAGGTCGCCGGCGCGGACGGCGGCGGCTTGGCGGGTCGCACTCAGGCGCCACAACTCCTCGGTCACAGTCCGGAACAGTAGGCCGTCTCCGCTTTCCCCGGGGACCCCGCCCGGGTCACGGCTGAGGCGGCTCAGCGCCCCGGCAACGTCTTGAGCGCCTGCGATCGTGCCGCCACCAGCTCGGCGTAGGTGCCGTCGCGTTCGGCCCAGCGGTGCTGCAACACGGCCTGCACGAGGATCTCGTCCGGGGTCGGGTCCTGCGCGAGAAGTCCCATCACCTCGTCGAGGTAGTCGTCGAGGTCCAGCGCGCGCGGGTTCAGCCGCTTGTGCTCCGGCGTGGTCGCCACCCCCGGCGGCACCAGTTCGGTGACCTCGACGCCGGTGCCGGCGAGCTGCGCACGTAACGCCTCCGTGTACGCGTGCACGCCCGCCTTCGTCGCGGCGTACGTGGCCATCAGGGGAAACGGCAGGAACCCGATGCCCGAGCCGACCGTCACGAAGGTGCCGGTGCCCCGGGCGACCAGGTGCGGGGTGAAAGCGTCGAGCACCCGGATGGTGCCGAGCAGGTTGGTCTGCACGGCCGCCTCGGCCACGGTGAAGTGCTCCGGGTCGCGCAGGTCCTCGGTCGGCTGGATCCCCGACATGGTGACCACGACGTCGAGGCCGGGGTGGCTGTCCAGTACGGTGTCGCGGGCCCGCCGCACCGAGCCGGCATCGGTGACGTCGATCTCGACGGTGCTCAGACCGGCGAGGGAGACCGGGCGGCGCCCGCCGACGATGACGGTGCCGCCCGCGGCGGCGAAACGGCGGGCCAGGCCCAGGCCGATGCCCGAGGTGCCCCCGGCGATGAAGACCGTGCGGTGGTTGATGTCCATGAACACCAAGGTCGCAGCCCCGCGAGAGCCCAGGAAGTGCTCTGCTGATCCAGGTAGTGGCAGGACCCCCTGTCCGCGCTCGCGCCGGGACTAGCCTCGGCCTCATGAGCGGCGACAGCACCAATCGGCTGGGCGAATACCTGCGTGCGCGGCGCGAACTGGTCACGCCCGAGCAGGCCGGCATCCTGCCCGGGACCCGCCGCCGGGTCCGGGGTCTGCGCCGGGAGGAGGTGGCGCTGCTCGCCGGGATCAGCGCCGACTACTACCTGCGGCTGGAACGGGGCCGCGACAAGAACCCGTCACCTCAGGTGCTGGAAGCGCTCGCCAAGGTCCTGCACCTGGACGACGTCGAGAGCCGCTACCTGCTCGATCTGATCGCGCCCAGGCCGCGGACACGCCCCCGGACCCGGCCCGAGCACGTGCCCGCACGGCTGCATCACCTGCTGGCCGCCATCGGGGTCCCGGCCTTCGTCGAGGGCCGGGCATTCGACGTGCTGGCGGCCAACACCCTGGCCACGGCGCTGTCACCCCGGCTGCGCCCGGGCCAGAACCGGCTGCGGTCGATGCTGCTCGACCCGGAGGAACGCGAGTTCCACGCCGACTGGGAACGCTCCGCGGCCGGCCTCGTCGCGGCGTTCCGCCAGACCATCGGTGACGCGCCCGACGACGCCCGGGTCGTCGAGCTGGTCGGCGAGTTGTCGCTGTCCAGTGCGAGATTCCGTTCGTTGTGGGCGCGTCACGACGTGCGGCAGCTCCAGGGTGGCACGACCACCGTGCGGCATCCGGTGGTCGGCGAGCTCACCCTGCACCGGGACAAGTTGCCGGTCGACGGCCTGCTGCTGGTGCTCTACTACCCCGACGAGGCCGGTGAGAACGCGGAGAAGCTGCACCTGCTCGCCTCGCTGGCCGCGTCAGGGCAGGGCATCGTTACCACCGGTCGTCGTGACGGGCGAGCGCCGGCGGCCGGCGACGGCGCCAGCCGTGGCGTTCCAGGTCGGGAATCTCCTGGAGCCGGCTGACGGGGCCGACGCAGAGCCACGCGACCGGGCGGATGCCGGCCGGAATCCCGAGCAGCTCCTGCAGGAACTCCTCGCGGTAGAACGACACCCAGCCGACACCCAGCTCCTCGGCGGTGGCGGCCAGCCACAGGTTCTGGATCGCCAGGCACACCGAGTACAGACCGGCGTCGGCGATCGCGTGCCGCCCCAGGATCGCCGGGCCGCCCCGCTCCGGGTCGTAGGTGACGACGATCGACAGCGTCGACTCCAGCACGCCGTCGATCTTGATGCGGGCGAACCGGCCGGCGGCCTCCCCCTCCAGCGTCGCGGCGAACACGTCCCGCTCGTGACGGACGTGCTCGTGGAATGCTTTTTTCAACCCCTCCTCCCGTACGACGATGAAGTCCCACGGCTGGGACATGCCCACACTCGGCGCGGCATGCGCGGCGGTCAGGATCCGGTCCAGCACCGCGTCGTCGACCGCGTCGCCGGTGAACTCGGCGCGGACGTCACGGCGACGGTGGATGATCTCGTACAAATCGTGCATCATGGGCAGGCTCCCGTTGCGGTCGGACGCGAGGCCGGTCTTCGGACTCCCGGATCGTCACCTCACCGCCCGCCTTCCCAGCCCGTTTCCCGGCCAGTGGCTACGCGCGAACGCGTGTGGGCGGCAGCTCCCCGGTCACCGCGGCGGGCCCGTGCCGGACTCCCACCGGCTTCCCAGATTCTCCCCGCCGAGGGCGGGGCACCTCGCAACAAGTTCGTGCCGCCTCGCACCCTATCGCCCTCGGCCCGCGCGCCGGACAGGTCCTAAGCTTTCCGACGCAACGACAACCATCGACGAACAGGGGTTCGCGTGCGCCGACGATTTCCGGTGGCCCATCTGCTCCTCGCCCTGGCCCTGCCCGCGGTCATCACCCCGGCGGCCGTGCCGCCCACCGCCGCCGCGGCCGCCGCGGCAAGCACACCGAGCCTGTCGCCGCTGGTGCTCAGCGGCCCGGGAAACCTGGTGACCCGGACGCAGGACACCTACATCACCACCGCGGACACCGCCGACCACAGCCTCGGCGCGTTCCTGCACATCGGCACCCCCGACAACGGGGTGACCAAATACCGCAGCCTCCTGCAGTTCGACGTCTCGAAGCTCAGCGGCGCCAGCATCGAGAGCGCCTCGCTGCGGCTGTACAACTCGTACACCGGATCCTGCGACGGCTGGTGGATGTACGCCGACGCGGTCGGCAAGTCGTGGACCGCGTCGACGGTCACCTGGGCGAACCAGCCCGGCACCGTCTCCGGGTACGGCGCGGCGGCCACCTTCGGCATCGGCAACGACGCGCTCGGCTGCCAGGACCACCCGAACGCCACCGACCCGGAGAACACCGACGGCATCTTCCGGCTCGACGTGACCGCCATGGTCCGGGCGTGGGCGTCGGGCGCGCTGGCCAACAACGGGCTGCGGTTGTCGGCCGGGGAGCAGGAGACCAAGGCGTACAAGGACTTCTGCGCGATGAACCCGGCCTCGACCGCCGGGCCGTGCGCGATCACGTACGACATCCCGACCCTGGAGATCAAGATCAATCCGGGGCGGCCGGTGCTCGCCGCGACCAACGGCGCCACCAAGCGCATCGAGTTCTACGACGGGTCCGCCCCGGCGGCGTGGAAGACGACCGGGCCGTTCCTGTGGTGGGCGCCCGACGCGTACCACTCGCTCACCGACACGACGCTGGTCCCCGCCGGCACGTGGGGCGGCGGGGTCGACGTGAAGCTGCGCCCGGCCGGCCGGTACGGCCCCGGTCAGGTGCTGGTGGTCGCCGACAACTCCAGCGGGTTCGTCGGCGTCGTCGGCTACCCCGCGCTCTCCGGCCGCAAATGGGCCGTCAACGTGGGCGGCACCGGCGTGTCCAACGTGCACGGCGCCGAACTGATGCCGGACGGCAACGTCGCAGTCGCCCTGCCACTGCCCGGCAAGGTGCAGATCTGGTCGGCCACCGCCGGTCAGAACTGGACGCCGGGCACGAAGCCGGTCGCCGAGGTCAGCCTCGAAGCCGCGCACCAGGTGCTCTACGACCCGGCCGGGCCGTGGCTGTGGGCCGTCGGCAGCGACAAGCTGGTCCGCTACCGGTACACGCCGGACGCCGGCACGATCGCCGTCGACCAGGAATTCCCGATCCCGGGCCAGACCAAGGTCTCGGCCACCGCCAAGGCATGGGGGCACGACCTCACCACCGTGCGCGGCAACCCGGACCGGCTGTGGGTGACCGCCAACGGCGGCGTCACGCAGTTCTCCAAGTCCGGGACCACGTGCACGGTGACCGACACGGCCACCCACTGGCCCGACCCGGCCAGCCCCGGCGTCGGCGTGCACTGGTGCGGCGACTATCCCGGGGTGGGGCTGATCAACGCCAACCGGATGGTCAAGAACATCGACGACGACCCGGTCAGCGGCACCGTCACGTACGTCTGGGGTGATCTTCCCGGTGAATCCAACGGTTCAGTGATCAACTTCGTGTCGGGTACGAGCCTGGTCAAGGCGGCGGCGGCCAGCTCCAGCGTCTACTACAGCCTGCGCTGGCTGGTGCCGGCCTACTGACCACCCCGGCCGGCGCCACCACCCCGGGTGGCGTCGGCTATTCGGGCAGCAGCGGGCGCATGAACGTACGCTCGTACCACAGCACACAACCCGACTCGTCCCGGATCCGGTCCGCGGCGACGAACTCCGGGTCGTCGCCGAACCGGGCGCGATAACACTCGTAGGCGGCCAGACTCTCGAAACTGAACAACGCCTCGGCCCGGTCACTGGCGCCCTCAGCCGGCAGGAAATATCCGTGATGGACACCGCCGTGCTTCGCGACCAGACGCATCCACTCGCGGGCGAAGCGCTCGAACGCCTCGATCTGACCAGGATCAATCGTGTAGTGCACAACACAGGTGATCACCCGCCGAGCATATGACCCCCCAACCGACCGCTCAGGCGTCGCGGCGCATGGAGGTCAACGCCCACAGTTCGGCGATCCGGCCGTCGCGGACGCGGTACATCTCCAGCATCGTCGGCGTCTGGTCCGGGATTCCGTGCACACTCAACCGCGTCGCCACGCTGTCACCGTCGACGATGATGTCCTCGACCTCGACGCGGGCCTCCGGAAACGCGTCATGAAATCGTTGCCATGCCTCGACGACGCTTTGCGGCCCTGCCGCCTCCAGCGGATGGCTGTAGAAATCGTCGGTGAAGATCTCCAGCGCCGCAGCGTGGTCATGACTGTTGAAAGCCTGGTACATGCGCAACGCCGCCGCGCGGACCTCGCCTGTCACGTGTCCGGGCCTCCTTGCTCGAGGTTGTCGCGCAGCCGTTGGAGCGCCCGCGGCAGACGCTCCGGGCAGGCCCGGTGCCGGTGCCGCGAAGTCGGCGGCGAGCTGCGTGCCGGGCAACTCTATGCGCAAGTCACCTCGACCACGTAGCCGGCGAACTTGAGGTCGCCGCGGTCGGGTGTCCAGCCGTCCGCTGACCGGACGGTGCTGATGACGCCGGAACCGGCCACCGGGCCCAGCCCGGCTCCGCCGGCGAGCGGGCCGTATCGGCAGTGCACGGCACGGATGGCGACAACGGTCCCCACGGTGGGCGGGGTCTCCTCCACGCCCCCATGGTGTTCCTCGGCCAGGTCGATGCCGGCGGCGAGATCCTTGCCGAGCACCGGTTCCAGCCATTCGGTGTCCGGGGCCCGTAGTGTCCAGGACACCTCGTCACCCACGGCGAACGGCTCACCGCAGCACTGCATCTGCCAGTCGTCCACCCAGATCCGGAGCTCCGACGCCACCGCCTCGTCCATCCGCGCAGCCTATCGATCAGGCTCGCTCGGCGGCGACCAGTTCACGGACGGCGGGGGCGACCTCGGCGGCGAACTCCTCGATGGCCGACGGGTCGTCGGTGGCGAGGATGAAGGTGCTGATGCCGTGTTCCAGGGTCAGGCCGGCCAGGTCTTCGGCCCACTGCTCGGCCGGGCCGTTCAGGAACGAGCGGCCGAACTGGCTGAACGTCCCGTTGATGTTGAGCAGGCGCCGCACCCGGGCCGGGTCGCGGCCGGCCTCGCCCGCGCTGTCGTCGATGTGTTCGTTGATGGTGGCGTAGTCGGCCGGGCCGCCCTCGAGGTAGGACAGCGACGGCAGCACCCCGTCGGCCGCCCGGCCGATGAGGCGCAGCATGCGGGGCTTGTAGGCGCCCACCCAGATGTTCATGTCGTGGGCCGGTGCGGGACCACGCTTCAAGCCTTCCACCTGGTAGAACTCGCCGTGGACGTGGACCGGGCCGGGCCGGTCGGCGTCCCAGACGGCGCGGATCACCTTGATTGCCTCGCCGAGCGCGGAGACGGCCTGGCCGGGGCTGAGCCGGCGGGCACCCATCGCCTCGATGCCGTCCCAGAACGCGCCCGCGCCCAGGCCCAGTTCGATGCGGCCGCCGGTGAGCCGGTCCAGGCTCGCGTGGCTGCGGGCGAGGACGGCCGGTTGGCGCAGCGGAAGGCTGAGCACGTTGCCGCTGAGCCGGATCCGGGAGGTGCGCGCCGCGGCGTAGGTGATCAGCGTCCACGTGTCGTGGAACTTCGGCAGGTACGGGTGGTCCTGGAACGTGGCCAGGTCGAGTCCGGCCCGGTCGGCGACGACGGCCAGCTCGACTGCCTGGTGCACCGGCTGGGCGGTGGGCGTGATGAACGTCCCGAAGAGCAGATCGTGTCCGTAGTCGGTCATCGCGTCGCCGCCTTGATGTTGAAGTTGTCGCGGAACAGGTTGTCCGGGTCGTAGCGGTGTTTGAGCTCGCGCAGCCTCGCGAGGGTTTCCGGCGGGAAGGCGTCGCCGATGCGCTCGGGGCTCTGATCGGTCTCGAAGCTCAGGTAGAGCCCGTCGAAGTGCTCGGCCAATGCCGCCCAGCCGGCGTCCACGCGCTGCTTCGAGGAGCCCATCACGATCACCGAGAAGTTCGCCGAGCGGTGGGCGTATGCGGTCGCGGACTCGGGCACGTCGGCGACCGCCCCGCCGACCGTCCGGATCTGGAACCAGTGCACCACGCCGCTGGCCAGCAACTTCGCCGCGGCCCGGGCGAACTCGGGGGTGAGGTGCTCGATCAGCCCGGAGCGGGACACCGGCTCGCCCGCCCCCTGGTGGTAACCGCCCTCGGCCGCGTTGGAGATCACTCCGGTGTACGGCGTGAGCACCACGTTCTGCTGGTAGAGCGGCGCGATCGCGGCGATCGGCTGCAACGCCTCGATGATGGTCTCCGGGTCGTCGTTGTCGACCACGGCCATGACCTGGGCGAACGCGGGCTGCCCGGGCCGGGGCGGACCCATGATCAGCTGGCCGCTGACGTCGCGGGGTGCCTCCTCGATCGCGCGGCCCCATTTGACGAGCAGGTCGGCCGGATCGTCGGCGGCCATCACGAGCTGGGCGAATCCGACGTTGCCGACGTCGTACGCCTCGAACTCGAACGACGTCACGACACCGAAGTTGGCACCGGCGCCGCGGACCGCCCAGAACAGGTCGGGGTTCTCGGTCGCCGAGGCGCGCACGACGCGGCCGTCGGCGAGCACCATCTCGGCCGCGACCAGGTGGTCGATGGTCAACCCGTGTTTGCGGGCCAGCCAGCCGACGCCGCCGGCGGTCGCCAGCCCGCCGACGCCGACGCCGCCGTAGTCACCGGAGCTCAGGGCCCAGCCGTACGGGTGGATGGCCTGGGCAACGTCCATCCAGCGCGCGCCCGGACCGACTTTGATCAGCCGCCGCGACTCGTCGAGCACCTCGATGGTGTTCATCGCGGCGACGCTGACCACGATGCCGCCGTCGTTGGTGGAGCGGCCGCTCATCCCGTGCCCGGCGCTGCGCAGACCGAACGGCAGGTCCGGGTGCCGGCGCACGAACGCCAGGGCGTCGACGACCTCGCTGGTCGTGCGCGGTCGCAGGACCAGGCCGGGTGCGCCGCCACGCATGTAGGTGGAGCGGACCCGGGCGTAATCCAGGTCACCGGGCTCGACCGCGGTCCCCGCCAAGCTTGCCGGCACGCCGTCGTAGTCGATGCCGGGGCGCCGCTTCGCCCGTACCGAAGAAGGTCTGAAAATGATCTGAGCGGAAGAGGACCGCACGGTCTCCCAGGCGGACAGGTCGGGCAGGTCGCCGGCGCGCACCAGGAACGTGTCGGCACCGAGCGCGCTCAACTCGGCCGGGCCGAAGCCCGGACCGATGATCAGAACTCGGCGGATCTCTTCAGGGTCACGGTCCGCTTCGATCGCGGCCGCTTCGATTTGCTGGTACGCCGTGGCCAGCTCATCCGCACTCACCTGCTCGAGGTCGGCCACCCAGGCGTCCGCCAGCCGCCCGGCGAGGCGCAGTGACTGCTGGTCGTTCCCGGTCAGCCAGATCGGGATGCGGTGGGCCGGGAGGGGCCCGCGCTGCGCCTTCGGGACGCGATGGTGCTCGCCGAGGAAGCGCAGCGGCCCGGCCTCCCCCGCGTCGAGGATCCCGCGCACGATCCCGGTGATCTCGTCGACGTGCGTGCCGGTCAGCGCCAGCTCGAGGCGGCCGCCGGAGAGCAGGTCGAGGCTGGCGGCGGACCGGCCCAGCACGGCCGGCTCGCGGCGGGTGAGGTCGAGGGCGGTGGCGACCAGCCCGACGCGCTCGGTGTGGGCGGCGATCCAGGTCAGCAGCGTCCAGTCGTCGCCGTCGTCCGGGGCGTGCGGCACCGCGACCAGGTCGTAGCCCAGTTCCTCGGCCCGGCGTGCCTCGGCCACCGAGGTGACCAGGGCGCCGAAGCGTACGGGATGTGTCATCGCGGTCCCTCCACAAGTTGATACGTCAATTAGTATCTCACCGGGAGGGGCCGTGCCTAACTGCGCGGCGCCACCAGCAGCGGTTGTGCGATCCGGCACAGCAGGCCGCGGTCGTCGCTGAGCGTGCCGTGGGCGATCCCGGCGCCGTCCGGCCCGATCGTGGTCGCCGCGTCGAAGAACATCCACGGCGAGCCGGGCACGCGCTGCACGATCACGGTCAGTGTCGGCGGGATGAACAGCCACTCGGTGAGCGGCACCTCACCGGAAAGCCCGTTGCAGGAGTCGGCGACGATCAGCATCCGCTGCAGGGCACCCGGCTCCTCCCCACCGACCAGCGGGATCCGCACCCGGGTCCACACCTTCGCAGGGCCGAGCCGGTCGAAGCCGCTCTCGACGAACCGCCACTCGATCGCCTCGCCGTACCCCCATCCGTCGCCGACGCCCTCGAAGTAGATCTCCGGTTGCGGTCCCGGACCCGGCAACGGCGGTGGCAGGACAGCCGGCGTCGCCACGTGCGCGGTCGCGCCGGGCTCCTGGCGGATCCGCCAGGCCGACGCCCGGACGGCGAGCTTGCCGTTCGCCCACAACTCGGCCTCGACCAACTCGACCCGTTTGCCCGGACGCACCACGCGCGCCTGCGTGCGGATCCGCCCCTGCGGGATCCCGCCGAGGAAGTCCACACTGATCCGGGCGATCGGCATGCCTTCGCCCGGGTCGCAGTGCTCGATCGCCCGGGCCAGCAGCGCGGTCGGTGGGCCGCCGTGCTGCAGGCTGACGTCCCACGGGCTGGCAGTGGCCGGGGTGGACTCGAACTCGTCGTCGCCCACCGGCAGGTAGAACGCCTCGTGATCGGACACCGGACTCCTCAGTCCTCGGGGATGACCCGCTCGAAGATCGGGCGGGCCTCGTCCGGATCCGGCCCGTTACGCACGCCGGCGTCGAGCGCGTCGATGCTCGCCAGTTGCTCGCCGGTCAGCTCGAAACCGAACACGTCGAAATTCTCCGCGATCCGGCCCTGATTCGTCGACTTCGGGATCGCCGAGCGGCCCTGCTGCAGGTGCCAGCGCAGCAACACCTGCGCCGGGGTCCTCCCCAACTCGGCGGCGAGCGCGAGGATCACCGAGCTTGCGGGTCGCCTTCTCGAAAGCGTGCAGCGTCTCGTCGTACCCGTAATCGCTGACCCACACCTTCGTCTCGATGAACACCTCGTCGCGGTCCAGCCCGGACCGCCGGATGCCCTCGCCGACCTGCCGTTCGTTGTTCAACACGAGTTCCTGGATCATGCCTTCGACTCTAGGAGCTTCCGCGGGCCGGTGCGGGGGCCTGTCATTACCTCCCACCGCGGGGCTCTCAGCCGCGGACCGGGCCGGGCTTCGTCCCGGCGAGGGCGGCGCAGATCCCCGGAAGCGCCTCACCGATCGGTTCCCGGATCACCGCGACGGCCAGCTCGTCGTAGGGGGTCGGATCGCGGTTGACGATCACCAACCGGTGGCCGGCGTTGACCGCCACCGCGCACAGCGAGGCCACCGGCTCCACCTGCAACGAAGAACCGACGGCGATCATCAGCTGGGCATTGGCGGCGATCCGCTCGGCCAGACCGGCGGTCGCCGGGTCCAGATGCTCGCCGAACAGCACGACAGCCAGCTTCAGGATCGCCCCGCAGTCCACACAACGTGGATCGCTGTCACCGGCCTCGACCCGGGCCATCGTCTGCTCGCTCGGGGTTCGTTCCCCGCAACCGGTGCAGACGACCTCGCGCATCGTGCCGTGCAACTCCAGCACCTTGCGCGGGCTGGAACCCGCGCTCTGGTGCAAGCCGTCGACGTTCTGCGTCAGGACCCGCACCGCGACACCGGAACGTTCCAGGTCCGCGAGCGCACGGTGAGCCGCGTTCGGCTGCGCCCGCCAGGCCGGGCTCTGCCGGTGGGACTGCCAGAACGCCGCCCGTACGCCCGGATCGGCCATGAAGGACTGATAGGTGAACGCTTTGACCAGGCTCGGATCGCGCGTCCACACCCCGGACGGCCCCCGGTAGTCCGGAATCCCGGAATCCGTCGAAACACCGGCGCCGGTGAGCACGGCGACCCGCTCCACCCCGTCGACCCAACTCCCGATCATGGTCGTCGATCGTAGGCCGCCCCCGTCACCCGGGCGACCCGATTACCGGCGATAGGGTGCGGCGTGACGTGGGGCGAGGGGCTCGAGACGAACGAACCGGAGCAGCCGCCGGCCGGCACTCCCTTCGGCACCTGAGGTCAGGGGCCCTTCCACAGCAACTCGCCGACCGCTCGCCGCTCGCGGGCCGACGTGTCCGCGGTGGGCGGCACCCGGCCGAACGCCGACATGGTGGTGACCTCCCAGTGGGTGGGCACACCGAACTCGGCGGCCAGAGCATCGCGGTCGAAAGCGCGGAACTGCCGGGCGAACAAGCCGAGAGCCTGGGCCTGGACCGTCATGTGGGCCACCGCCTGGCCCAGGTCGTAGTGCGCGAACTCCGAATACTCCCAGTCGGTGCCGTCGACGAACCGGTGGGCGAGGTTCGCGACGAGGACACTGGCCGACGGAGCCCAGCGGCGGGAACTGGCGGCGAGGTGACGCACCAGTCGCTGGTGCGTGTCGTCACCGCGACGGCCCATGACGAACGCCCACGGCTGGGAGTTGCCGGCGGACGGGGCCCACCGCGCTGCCTCCACGAGCAGTTCGGCGTGGGCCGTGTCCAGGTCGAACGTCGGGTCGAACGTCGTGGGACTCCACCGTGCCGCAAGCAACGGATGCAACCCGGGCACCATCGAGTCGTCCTGCATCAAGCTTCTCCTCACGGCACCAGCGGGCGGGAAGTGCCACCCCGCGCCGCCTCGACGCCCTCGGCCGCCTGTCCCACAATGCCAGCGTGCCGACAGCGTTGCGTAACTCAGGGCACGAGATGTGGTGCCGTCGCGGCCGGCGCCCGCACACGCGCCCATTCCGGCCGACCGGCCAGGGAGCCAGGGCATCGAGCATCTTGAGGCTGCCTCGCGCGCGGCGCAGCTCGCCGGGACGGTTGACCCGCTCGCCGGGTCCAGCTTCCTCTTCGAGCGCGTAAGGCGGAACCTCAGCGGCCGGCGAAGGCTGCCCGGTCAGGTCGTGAGGAGGAAGACGGCCGTGTAGTGGCAGGTGGCGGCGGCGCAGATGAGGGCGTGGAACACCTCGTGGTAGCCGAACACCGCCGGGGACGGGTTGGGCCGGCGGTAGTGGTAGGTGAGCGCGCCGGCGACGTACAGCAGGCCGGCGGCAGCGGCGAGCGCTCCCACGAGCGGGCCGGCGTGGAGCCAGACCAGCGGGAAGGCCGGCACCGCCACCGCCGCGAGGGCGAGGTACGTGCCGCCGACCACCCGCTCGGGTGCCCGCATCCGGGACACGTGCAGGCCAGCCGCCACGGCCGCGACCGCCCACGTCAGAATCACGCCGGCACGGCCGTGGGGGGCGGCGTACCGGTACATCGGGGTCGCGGTCCCGGCGATCAGGACGAAGATCATCAGGTGGTCGGCTCGCTGCAGGACACGGCGGAGGCCGAGGGGCCGGTCGACGCGGTGGTACAGGGCGCTGGTGCCGAACATCGCGCTGACGCTGATCGCGTAGACGGCGGTGCCGGGCGCGGCCCGGATCAGGAACGCGCCGGCGAGCAGCGAGAGCGGGAACCAGATGAGGTGCAGCCGGCCGCGCCAGACCGGCTTGGGGATGAACGTCAAGCGCGCAGCTTCCCCCACACGTGCCAGCTCTCGATCGTCAGGTGTGTGGCGACCCGCGGGCTCTCCCGGTTGGGGTAGTCACGGCCGGTGTAGTGCCGGGACAACCGGTCGATCTGGGCCAGGCCGGTGTCGTCGGTGATCGGGCCGACCCGGCCCTGCAGGCTGACGTGGGTGTACCAGTCGTCGTCGGCGAGGACGGTCAGCGACACCCGCGGGTCGGCGCGCAGGTGTTTGATGCGGGCGCGGGTGGCGTCCAGCCCGAGCAGCACCCGGCCGTCGTCCTCCAGCAGGTACCACGTGGCCACGGTGACGGGGCGGCCGTCGGCGGCGACGGTGGCCATCACGGCGGGGTTGGGCCGGCGGAGCAGTGCGAGGACGTTCTCGGGCAGAGGCTTGGCAGACATGGTCATGACCTTACTCAGTGGCGTGGGCCGTGGATTTCCTGGTGGAGGCGTTCCATGCGTTCGTCGAGGCGGGCGGCGTCCTCGGCGGCGGCGGCCAGTTCGTCGCGCAGCGGGGCGGGCACGTCGGCGTCGTGCTTGTAGTAGATCTTGTGTTCGAGGCTGGCCCAGAAGTCCATCGCGACGGTGCGCAGCTGGACCTCGACGGGCACGGCCACCACCTGGTCGGAGAGGAAGACCGGGATCTCGACGATCAGGTGCAGGCTGCGGTACCCGTTCTCCTTGGGCTGGGCGATGTAGTCCTTGGTCGTGACCAGGTGGATGTCGGGCTGCTGGGTGAGCATCCGCGCGACGGTGTAGACGTCGGGCACGAAGCCGCAGACGATGCGGATGCCGGCGATGTCGCGGATCCGGGAGCGCAGGTCGTCCATGGTCATCGGGCAGCCGATGCGGCGGGCCTTGGCGGTGATGCTGGCGAGGCTCTTGAGGCGGGGGCTGATGTGCTCGATCGGGTTGCCGCGCCCGCGGTGGGCGAGTTCCTCGGCCAGGATGTTGATCTTCGTGCCGATCTCGGCGAGACCGAACTTGTACACCATGAGGAAGGTGTTGAGTTCCGAGCGCACGTGGTGCGGCATCTCCGGCTCGGGCGTGGTGAAGATCAGCGGGTGCAGCCGGGCGACCTGCCGGTCACCGACGCCGAGGATTTCCGGCTCGGGATGCTCGGTGGTCACGATCTCTTCTCCTCGGTACGTCCGGTGGCCCCTTCACCGTCAATCGGCAGTCCCCGGGCGCACAGTAGCGGACCGGCGCTCACCCTGGGCCAGGAGCCACCGGACTCGCCGCTGACCCCTAATGCCTATAGGTTCCACCGTCTCCACGACGTTCCACCACCCGTTCGACCTCGCCCGTCTCTTCGGCACCCTGGACCACGTCAGCAACGGGCGTGCGGCGTGGAACCTGGTCACGTCGCCGATCGGGAAGGAGAACTCCGGGCCGGGCGCACTGCGGGACTTCGTGGTCGACGGGCTGCTGCACGAGCTGCGCAAACGCGGGACCGTGAAGGACGACTGCCGCGGCGCGACGCTGCGCGAAAACCTAGGGCCGGCCCCTGCCCTGACACGGCCTTCAGGATCGTCCCGGCGACCGCGGCCGGCTCCGAGACCGTCAGCGCGTGCCCAGCGCCAGGGAGTTCCCGCGGCTCAGGACCCGGGCGCGCTCAGCCATGAAGCGCAGCGCGGCCGCCGGGATGTTGCGGTCGGCGTCGCCCCGGACGAACCAGCCGGGCAGCGTGCGCCAGGCCGGCTCGCCGTCGAGCCCGGCGGCGGGGGCCTGCCCGGCGACCGGGCGCCGGGTCGCGGCCATCAGCGCGGACACGACCGGACACCGCCACGGCAGGAGGATCTCAGTGCGCGATCAGTGGTTGTGCCTCGTCGTCGGCGACGGCGGGGGCGGAGGCGGGGGCGACGGCCGGCTGCTCGGCGGGCACGGCCGCGATCCCGGCCAGGATCAGCGCACCGCCGAGCATCTGCAGCGGGCTGAGCCGCTCCCCCACCACGATCCAGGCGAGGATCGAGGCGAAGACGACTTCGAGCAGGCCCACGAAGGACGCGAGGCGCGAGCCGAGCCGCCCACTGCCGAAGATCCCCGAGGCGTACGCGATGGCAGTCCCGAAAACGGCGACCACCCCCAGGGGCACCCACCAGGGCACGATCGCTCCGAGCAGTGGCACCTCCCCGGACGTCGCCGTCATCGGCACCGCCCCGACGAGCCCGCTGAGCCCGAGCACCACGCCGCCGAGCAGCAGGCCGACACCGGCCAGCGCGACGGGCGGCAACCCGTCGGCGGGCCTGGCCGCGACCACGAAGTAGACGGCGCAGCCGACCGCGGCCGCGAACGCCAGGGCCAGCCCGAGCGGGTCGACCGCCTGCAACGCGCCGGGCCCGATCACGAGGACCAGGCCGCCGATCGCGAGCACCGAGCCGAGCAGCACCGCCGGGCGGGGCAGGTGCCGGGTGACCACCCAGGTCCAGAGCACGAGCAGCAGCGGCGCCAGGTATTCGACGAGCAGCGCGGTCGACACCGGCACCCGGCTGATCGCCGCGAAGTAGGTGAGCTGGGTGAACGCGACCGCGATGATGCCCATCCCGAACAGCCGCCAGCGCCCGCGCCACAGCGCGCCCCAGTCGCCGCGCAGGAAGAGCAGCACGAACGGCAGCAGCAGGAGGCCGGCGGTCAGCGCGCGGGCGGTGACCGCGGCAGCCGGTGACCAGCCTGCCTCGAGGAGCGGTTTGATGAACGCCCCGGACGTCCCGAACGAGGCGGCCGAGATCACCGCGGCGGCCAGACCGGTGGACTGCGGTTTCATGACGACTCCTCGGTCATGGACTAAGTTTGTTACGCCCCTGACGCTAGGCTCGCCCCAGTGAGGAGTCAAATTGCTTTTTGCCCCTGACACGGAGGAGGCGCTGGAGTTCGCGGTGGTGCTCGTCAACACCGAGGCCGGCGCGTCCCGATCCGGCACCGACGAGCTCGCCACCGTGGATCACCTGCGCAAACTGCTCTCCCGCAACGTCTTCACCGGGCGGGTCGACTACGACCGGGCCGAGCTGGACGAGGTCCGCGAGGCCCGGGCGCAGATCCGCGCGGCGTGGACCCTCGGCCGCGACGAGGCCGTCGAGGCGGTCAACCGGATGCTGCGCGAGTCGCGGGCGTTGCCGTACCTGACCCGGCACGACGGCTCCGACTGGCACCTCCATGCGACCGACCCGGACGCGCCGCTGGCCGAACGGATCCGGGCCGAGGCCGCGCTCGCCCTGATCGACGTGATCCGGATGAACGAGACGGGCCGCCTGCGGGTCTGCGCCGCCGACGACTGCACCGGCATCTTCATCGACCTGTCCCGCAACGGCTCGAAACGCTTCTGCACCGTCCGCTGCGGCAACCGGATGAACATGGTCGCCTTCCGCGCCCGGAAGACCGCGGTGTGACGGCGGTCAACCGAGGAGGTCGGCCGGGCGTTCCCACAGCGCGCGCGGCAGCCGGGCGTTGCTCGCGCTCCAGATCATCGTCAGCCGGCACACGCCGTGCGGCGCGGAGAGCGCGACCATCGGCCGTGACTGCTGGTTGAGCCCTTTCAGGCCGAAGAGCGCCACCTCGTACTGCGGTGACCGCCCGGCCTCGCGGCGCTCGTCCTGCCAGGCCCGGAACCCGTCGGCGAACCGCCACGGCGCACTCCCGGCCAGCTGGGCGTAGAGGCTGCGCACCCAGGTCTCGGTGTACCGCGCCGACGTGTAACTGATCGGGAACCCGTCCAGGAGCGCGCCCAGATCCGGGTCGACCTCGACGCCGGAGAGGGTGAGCGCGTCGGCGATCGCGTGCTGGTCGAGCAGGTCGGTGATCGGACGCACCTGCTCGGCCGAGGGTGCCTGCCAGCGCTGTTCCGGGGTCGCCGCCTGCCCGGACGATCGCCACAGCCACGGCAGCCGGTCCCACCGATGGTCCTGGTTGACGTCGATCAGGGCCTCGACCCGGGCGACCAGTTCCCCGCCGTCGTTGCGCACGACCAGCCACGGACCGCGCCGGCCGAGCACGGTCCCGTAACCGGTCAGCGCGACGACGGCGCTGCGGGAGAACCGCCCGTTACGGTCACGCGGGAAGTGGAAGCCGACCTGTGCGTGATCGAGATCGGTCAGATCGACGGCCAGCCCGGGACGGTGCACTGCCGGGACCGCGGACTCGTCGACCGCGAACCGCACCCGGCCCGTCTCGGCCGCGGCGACGCGGGCGGCGTGCAGTTTCGCGCGCCGGGCGGCCAGTCGCGGGTCCGGCGGCGGCGGGGTGGCACGCAGCGTGTCCCGGTAGCTGTGCCAGAGGCGGATGGCGTCGACCACGCCCTCCTCGGTGCCGACCAGTTGCCGCGGCGCCCACACCGCGTCGCCGTCACCCGACTCGTCGAGCGTGGTCACCTCGAAGTAGACGTCACCGACCAGGTCGTACTCCAGGTCGACGTCGCGCACCCACAGATGCGGGTCGGTCGACGATTCACCCGTGCGGTGCGCGGCCACGACGGTGACCTGCATGCTGCCGGGCCCGGACGGCTCGTCGACGACCAGGCCGGTCAGCCCGTCCGGAACTTGGCCGTAGAAATCCCGGTACGGCGTGAGCTGGCCGAACGACACCGGGATGCCGAGCCGGCGCAGTCGTTCGACGACGCCGGCGAGCAGTCGCTGACGCTGGTCACGGTGTCTGTCGAGGGGAGCGGACACGCGCACGATCGTAGCGCCGAATCGCTCCCGGCACGATCGACGGGACTCGCTGGGCGTACCCCTGATACTCGGCACCGAACCGGGCCCGCAGGTCCCGTTCCTCGAATCGGATTCCGATCAGGATGTACGCCGTTCCGGAAATTGCGAAGAAAAGGTGTCCCACGCTCATCCGCGGTGTCGCCCAGAACGCGATGACCATGCCCAGCATCAGCGGGTGCCGCAGCCAGCGATAGAGGAAGCGTTCCTTGAATTCCGGCGGGTGGTATTCCTGGCCGCGCCACCGCGTCCACGCCTGCTTCAACCCGAACAGGTCCCAGTGGTCGACCATGTAGGTCGACCAGATCGCCAGTGCCCACCCGGCCGCGTAGACGATCCACATCAGCCCACTGACCTGCCAGATCACCTGCGGAACCGGCTGCCACCAGAAGAGCAGCGCCACCATCAGCAGACCGGCCGCCATCACGAACGTGGACCGCTCGGCGGCCTCGGGAATCAGTCGCGTCAATCGTTTCTTGAAGCCGGCGCGAGCCATGATCGTGTGCTGCAGGGCGAACGCGAACAGCAGCGCGCCGTCGATCGCGAGAGCGACCGGCGTCGATCGAGTGGCCGGGTCGTCGATCGGGCCGGCGAGGAAAATGATCGCCCAGACGGTGCTGGACAGAAACGCCGCATAGGCGACAACGGCGTAGCCGAGAACAATCATCACCCCATTCTCGGCCCGGCGAAGCGGTGGCACAGGCCGGGAAATACCTCAGTTCGCGCCGCCGGTCGCCACGTACCAGGCGGCGATCTGCGAGCGCGACCGGAAGTCCATCCGCAACCGGATCCGTTCGACGTGCGCCTCCGCGGACCGTTCCGCGATGCCGAGCCGCTCGCCGATCTCCCGGTTCGTGCAGCCCTGCGCGATCAGCCCGGCGACCTCCCGCTGCCGCACGGTCAGCGCCGGGAGAGCCGCGCGGCGCCGCACCGGCAGCCCGAGGAAGCGCCGGATCTCCCGGATCAACGGTTCGGCGTCACCGACGTACGGCAAATGGGATCTTCCCGGGATCACCACGAACCGGGCCTGCGCGATCCCGTCCGCGAGCCGCCGCCCCAGCTCGATCGGCGCCGCCCGGTCGCGCTCGCGATGCACCACCAGAGTCGGCGCCGTGACCCGCTTCAAAAGATCGACGACATCGATTCTGTACGCCATGAGCAGCATCGCGCAGGCCGTCTCCGCGCTCGCCGCCTCCCGCTGGTACCGGGTGAACGCGGCCCGCGTCGGCCCGTCAGCGTCCGGCGCGAACACGTCCCCGAGCAGCCCGGACGCCAACCCCCAGTGCTGCCGCACCAGCCCCAGCACGTGGGTCTGGATCTCCGGCGCGGCCACGTCCGGCCCGTACGCCCAGCCGCCGTAGAGCACCAGCCGCGACACCGACGACGGATGCTCGGCCGCCCACGCCGCCGCGACTGCCGCCCCACTGGACACACCCATCAGGTCGAACTGATCACTTCCGGTCGCGTCGAGCACGGCTTGCAGCGCGTCGAACTCGTGCCCGAGCGTGTGATCCGGGGACGCCGGCGTGGACAGGCCGCAGCCCGGTTTGTCGTACCGGACAAGTTCTCGCCCCTCGGAGAGCGCTTCGAAGAAACCGCGCTCGGCGGGCAGCGCCCAGCTGAGCTCCAGGTGGCTGAGCCATCCGTTGACGTAGACCAGCGGCGGCCCGCTCCCACTGACCGCATAGGCGACGCGCCCACCAGCCGGCGAATCCGCCCACGCGACGCGCTGTCCCATCGCCGCAGTCTATGAGACCCAGGTCACGTCACAATCCGGCGGCCGGGGCGGTCTGAATGGTGTCGAGCAAGGCCACCACGGCGAAGGAGAACATCATGAGCACTCGACTGAACTTCCCGAACACCGAGGTCGGCGTCAAGGCCTACAAGGGCTTCCTGGCAGTCACCCGCGCCGTGGCCTCGTCGTCGCTGCCGCAGTCGACGGCGCACCTGGTGGAGATCCGGGCGAGCCAGATCAACGGCTGCGCGTTCTGCATCGACATGCACACCAAGGACGCGGTGCACGCGGGCGAGAGTCACCAGCGTCTGCACCTGATCGCCGGCTGGCGGGAGGCCACCGTCTTCACCGAGGCCGAGCGGGCCGCGCTGGAGCTGGCCGAGCAGGGCACCCGGATCGCCGACGCGGCCGGCGGTGTCCCGGACGAGGTGTGGGCGAACGCGGCCAAGCACTACGACGACGAGCAGCTGGCCGCGCTGATCTCGCTGATCGCCGTGATCAACTCCTGGAACCGGCTGAACGTCATCCTGCAGAGCCCGGCCGGGGCCTACGTCCCCGGCCAGCACGGCTGACCGGGCACCACCGGGTGGGGCGGCACGCCGTCCCACCCGCCGGGCCGGGTACGGGCAACCCGGGTGTGGCGGGCGTGTTTCCGCCGGTCGCCGGGTTCGCCGAGTAGACCGGGAACGTTGGTCCGGCCCCGTCGCCTCGGTATACCTCCGGGATGACAAGCAACACCGATGCAGGACCAGGGTCACCTCCGGCTCGGCGGGCGGTCCCGGTCACGGGCCACCCCGGGCGGGCCATCGCCTCGGCGACCGCGAGGCCGATCCCGGTCACGGGCCACCCCGGGCGGGCCATCGCCGCGGCGACCGCGAGGCCGATCCCGTCGGTGCCACCCCTGACCAGCGCAGGGCCGGCCGGTCCGGCTACTTGGCGGCGCTGAGCACCTACTCGTGCAGTGGAAGTCACGCGGCGAGGGTGCGGGAGGGGCCCGGGCAGGCCAAGACAGGTGGTCCGGCGGCCGGACCCCCCGCACACCGGCGGACGGCCACTGACGATCCATCGGCGCCGTTTGCTTCGCTCACGAAGTATCGGCAACAAACCTACGAGATACTTGAGTTGACAAATTCTTTTGGGGCACGTTCACTCCCCCTGGCAACGTGATCTTGCGCATTCGCGCACCCCCGCACCGCCCCGTTCCCACACCGATCCGCGTCGTGTCAGCGGCGACGCGTGCTGCATCATCCGTCAGGAGTCGTCTGAGATGCCGGAGAAAGCCGGTTCCGTGTCGTCGAACCGAGCGCTGCTGGTGCTCACCGTGGCCACCGTGCTCGCCGTGCTGAGTTTCGCCACGGCGGCCACCCTGGTGCAGCTCGGCTCGCCGTCGGTGCCGCACGACCCGGCCGGACCGCCGAACTGGGTGATGCCCGTGCCGTCACCGCCGGTCTCGATCCTTCCGGCGCTGCCCGGTGGCCTCCCGCCGAGCGGCCCGCAGGCGCTGCCGGTCGGCGGGGCTCCACAACCGACCGGCGCCCGGCCACCCCGGGCCGGTTCCGTTCCGAAGCCCAGCGCGAGCACCCCGCACAGCGCACCGGCCAGCCGCAGCATCGCGGCGACCGGGGCGCCCGTCAGCCTGACCCCCGGCACCACGATCGGGCTGGGCGTGGCGGCCCTGCCCGGATACCGCGTGCGGCACCGGGGTCCCGGGGTCAGCCTCGACGTCCTGACGGCGGTGAGCACCGCGGCCGATCGCGCCGACGCCCGGTTCGTGGTGCGGGCGGGACGAGCCGACGCCGGCTGCCTGTCGTTCGAGTCGGCCGACCACCCCGGCGCCTTCCTCCGGCACCGCGACTTCGTGCTGCGCTGGGAGCAGTCCGCCGGCACCGCCCTGTTCGACCAGGACGCCACCTTCTGCCCGGTCACCACCGGCGGCGCGACGGCGCTGCGCTCGGCCAACTACCCCGACCGTCACCTCGTGGTGACCATGGGCGGCATCCAGCTCACCCAGGTTCCGGCGCAGTGGGCGACCGGCTTCCAGGCCCTCGCACCGCTGTGACAGCGGGACGAAGGGTGTCGCTGACCCCGCCGGACCTCAACGAGGTGGCGTTCCGGAGGCCTCCGACGGGCCGGCCCGGCTACGACGAGAACCAGGTCGACGACTTCCTGGACGCGTTGCACCACCGGTTCACCGAGCTGACCGCACAGAACCGGGAGCTGAGAGAACAACTGCACGAGGCCCCGGAGCAGGAGGCGGCCTTTCTCACCGCACACTTGCGGCAGCTGCGGGACGAGCAGGCGATGGCCGAGCAGCGGGCACGCCGGCTCCAGCTCGAACTGGACGAGGCTCGCGCCGACGTCTCGGGAATGGTCGCCATGGCGCAACGCACCGCGGACAACTACCTGCGCGACGCCGAACACACGGCTGATGCCCTGCTGACCGCCGCCCGCACCAAGGCTGACCAGCTGACCAGCGAGGCGGCGATCAAGGCGTCGACCATCGAGAGCGACGCCCGGCATCGGCACGCCCAGGCGATGAGCGCCATCACCGCCGACCGCGCCGCCGCGCTGCAGGACATCGATCGCCTGGAGTCGGCCGCGCGAACGCTCCTGACCGGGATGCACGAGCAGGCCCGGCGACGACTGCAGAAACTGGATCCGCTCGCCTGAGCCGGCCCATGGCCCGGCGGGCTCCGACCGGGCCGGGGCGACCGCGCCGAGTTTCTCCGCGCCGTCGCCCAGCCCGCCGGCGACCAGCCGGATCGCCCTGGCCAGTATCGGCGGGGTGGACCGGTCGAGCATCTCGCGCACACCGGCCAGAAACGGACCACTCGCCGCGCCTCGAAGACCGTTTCCCCCAGGGCGCCGAGGTTGGCGTCGTTCTCCGCGGTCCCGCGGATCCGCACTCGGCCTGATCCGGTCACCCCGAGGCGGCGGCCGCCTGCAAGCGGGCGGCGAGGACGGCGATCTCCGCCCGCAGCTCGGCCGGCTTCTCCACGGTGAAGTCGTGGCCCAGCCCGGCGAGCATGCGGGCCATCCCGTCGAGCCGTTCCGCGCGGGCGGTCAGCCGGACGTCACGGCCGGCCCGGGTGAGCGTGGCCGCGGTCGGCGGGATCTGACGGCGTACGTCGTCGAGGTCGGCGTGCAGGAGCACGGACACCTCGTGCCGCCACGCGCCCGTGGCCAGACCGCCGGCGACGTGCGCGGCCGGGTCGAAACCGGCCGGGACCTCGAACGTGCCGTCCTGGACCGCCGGGTCGCGGACGCGGTCGAGCCGGAACGTGCGGACCGCGCCGCGCGTGTGATCACGACCGGTCACGAACCATTTCCCGGCATGGAACACCAGCCCGTACGGATCCAGCCCGCGCACACCCGGCTCGGCACCCGGCTTGGCGTAGGTGAACGTCACCGGACGGTGCCCACGGGCCGCCGCGGCCAGCGTGAGCAGCGTGCTGGTGTCGGGGTTGGCACCGGCCACCGGCCGGTTGGCGGCGAAGTCGAGCGTCGCCAGCAGCGCGTCGGTGCGGGCCCGCAGCCCGGCCGGCAGCACGCGCTGGATCTTGGCGAGCGCGGTCTCGGTCGCCGCCGCGGTCGTCGACAGGCCGATGCGGCGACCGGCGACCAGGCCGAGCAGGACGGCGAGTGTCTCTTCGTCGGAGAGCATCAGCGGTGGCAGGCGGTAACCGGGGGCGAGCGTGTACCCGCCGTACCGCCCGCGCTTGCCGGTCACCGGAATTCCCAGTTCGGCCAGGTGCGTGGCATAGCGTCGCACGGTCCGCTCGTCGACCTCCAGCCGCTCCGCGAGGTGACCGACGGTGACCCCTGCGGGCGCGGCCTGGAGCAACTCCAGCAGACCGAGCACCTTTCCCAGCGGCTGTGGCATGGACCACACATTATACCGGGCGGAAGTTGCCCGGTATTCGGCCTAGCGTCAGCGGCATGACGACATATGTGCTGGTTCCGGGGTTCCATCTCGGCGGATGGGCGTGGGACGCGGTGGCTTCCACGATCAAGGACGAGGGTCACGACGTACGGCCGGTCTCGCCCCGCCTCGATCCCGGAACCGGCGTCGAGGAGCACGTCCAGCAGCTCACCGACGTCCTGGACACGCTCGACGACGTGGTGCTGGTCGGGCACAGCTACGGCGGCCTGGTGATCACCGCGGCCGCTGATCGCAATCCGTCACGAGTGCGACACCTGGTCTACGTCGACACCGGGCCGCTGCCGGACGGCATGTCCCAGGCCGACTTCGACGGAACCCCGCCCGTAGCGGTCGGCGGCATGCTGCCCGTGCCCGTCGAGGCGCCCCCGGCGGCGATCGGCTTCGACTGGGCGGTCGTGCGGGAACGCGGCTGCCCGCAGCCGGTCGCGACCGCCACCGACCCGGTGCGGCACGGGGACGCGTGGCGGGCTCTGCCCCGTACCGGAATCCTCTGCTCTTTCTCGGCGGCGCAGGTCCGCGAGTTGGCGGCGACCGTGCCGGCCTTCGGCCTGATGGCCGGCGACGGCTGGACCTACCACGACCTGCCGACCGGCCACTGGCCGATGTTCTCCGAGCCCGCCGCCCTCGCGTCCCTGCTGCTCAAGATCTAGTCGCGGAACTGCTGAATCTTGTCCTTGAACAACGTGGTGGCGATGGCTGCCTTGTGGGGCTGACCCTTCAGCCACGCCGTGGCGAACTTCTTGGCCTGGTCGTAGGAGACCTTGCCGGGCAGCGGCGGCTCGTCCGGGTTGACCGCGACGTCGAGCAGGGCCGGCCCCGGGTACGCGAGCGCCTCGCCGAGCGCACCGGCCAGGTCGCCGGGCTTGTCGACGCGCAGGCCGAAGGCTCCGCAGCCCGAAGCCCACCCGGCGTAGTCCGGCAGGGGTGACCCGAAACGGACACCGTGTTCGGGGTAGCCCAGCACCATCTGCTCCCACAGGATCTGCCCGAGCGAGTTGTTGTTGTTGATGACCACCTTGACCGGCAGGTTGTAGCGGACCGCGGTGTGGAACTCGGCCATCAGCATCGCGAACCCGCCGTCCCCGACGTAGGCGATGACCTGCCGGCCCGGGTACGCGTGCTGGATCGCCAGCGCGTAGGGCAGCCCCGGCGCCATCGTGGCCAGCGTCCCCGACAGGTAGAACTCGCGTCCGCCCCGGATCTGCCAGTGCCGGGCCGCCCAGGTCGCGATGGTGCCGGAGTCGCAGGTCATCACCGCGTCGTCGGCGGCCTGCACGTCCAGCTGGTGGGCGAGGAACTGCGGCGCGATCGGGTCCCGTTCGGCCGATTCCAGCGTGGCCATCGCGTGCTGCCAGTCGGCGAACTTCTCTCGGTACGACCGCAGCAGCGACCCCTGTTTCGTCTCGAGCAGCGGCAGCAACGCCCGCAGCGTCGTCGCGACGTCGCCGACCAGCGGCACGTCGGTCGGGATGCGGGCGCCGGCGCGGATCGGGTCGATCTCGATCTGAACGACCTTCGCGCTGCCGGGCTCCGGCAGGAACTTCGTGTAGGGGAAGTTCGTGCCGAGCATGAGCAGCGTGTCGGCCTCCTCCATCAACTCCTCGCTGGGTTTGGTGCCGAGCAGACCGAGACCCCCGATGACGTACGGCGAATCGTCCGGCACCACCATCTTGCCCATCAGCGACTTGACGATCGGGGCGTCGAGCTTGGCCGCGACCTCCTCGACGAGCGCGCCCGCGCCCCGGGCGCCGACCCCGGCGAGAATCGCCACCTTCTCGCCGGCGTTGAGCACCTCGGCCGCCCGTCGCAGGTCGTCGTCGTGCGGCCGGACCTGCGGGGACAGGAAGACCGGCGACGTCGCGGGCGGGCGCACCGGCGCCACCGACTGGTACGGGTCGTCGTGCGCCGGCGCGATCTGGATGTCGTTGGGGATGGTCAGGTGGGCGACGCCGCGCCGCGCGTAGGCGGTCCGGATCGCCAGGTCCACGAGTGTCGGCAGCTGAGCCGGGTTCATGACCACCTGGTTGTATTCGGTCACGTCCTCGAAGAGCCGGTCGAGGGCCACCTCCTGCTGGTAAGAGGTGCCGAGCACACTGCTCTCCTGCAGCCCGGTGATCGCGAGGACGGGCACGTGGTCGAGTTTCGCGTCGTACAACCCGTTGGCCAGGTGCACCCCGCCGGGCCCGGACGTCGCCAGGCACACCCCGATCCTCCCGGTCGCCTTGGCGTGCGCGACGGCCATGAACGCGGCCGCCTCCTCGTGGTGCACGAGCACGAATCTCACCTTGTCCGAGTGCCGCCGCAGGCCCTCCATGATCCCGTTGATCCCGTCGCCGGGCAGGCCGAACACGGTGTCGACACCCCAGGCGGCGAGCCGCTCGACGAGAACCTCAGATGTAATCTCAGCCACCTGGTTGGCCTACCCGGAATCCGCGCTCCCAATCCGGCCCGCGGTTGCCGTGATCAGCCAGGCTCGGGCGTCGAACCACACGCCGTCCGCACTGGCCCGCTCCTGCAGGACCTGGCGCAACCGCGGCCGCGAACGCTCGTCCAGAAACCCTTTCGTGCAGGTGAAACCACTGATCCACGCCACCGCGGCATCGGCGTCAGGACCATGGAAGACCTTTTCCCGTACGTCGTGAAAGTCCACCTCGACGAACCCCGCGCTCGCCAGGATCGCCGCGGTGCTCCCCCGCCCGGCCAGCGAGAACGCCTCCGGAGCCGGCGGTGCTCCGATCGCCGCCCGGATCGTCACGTCCCACTCGTTGAGCTCGGCCTCCCGCCACACGAGCATGACGAGCCGGCCGCCGGGCCGCAGCGCCCGCCCCAGGTTGCGGAACGCGGCCACCGGATCGTCGAAGAACATCGTCCCGAACCGGCTGACCACCACGTCGAACGCGCCCGCCGCGAACGGGTGGGTCTGCGCGTCGCCCTGCACGAACGTCACGTTCCCGCCGGCCGCGGGCACCGCGCGCACGTCGATCCCGACCGCGCTGCCCGCCAGCCGGCCCGCCTCCCGGGTCGTCCCGCCCGCACCGCAGCCGACGTCCAGCACCCGGTCCCCGGGCCGGATCGCCCAGGCCCCGCGCAGCACCTGCGCGAAGCGGATCAGCTCGGCGTCGTAGTCCACCAGCCCACCATCAGGGGCAGTTGTCCTCGATGTCCAGACCGTGGCCGACCAGCATCCGATCGGCGAGCCGGGCGGCCGGCGGCCCGCTTACCCCGACCCATGCCCGCCCCCGCTGCAACGATGATCGTTGGAGCATAGGCCGGGCCGGAGTCTCCGGCGCCCGAGGGCAGACTTATGAGCCGTCGGGGCAGACCTCTCCGTTCACCGCCCGGACGTCTCGCGTTGGTCGGGCATAGTGGCCGGATGCCAGAGCACGTGCACCAGGAGGCCAGGTCCGCGCGCCCGTCCCGGCCCCCGCGCACCACCGGCGGTCACGCCCCGAACGATGCGGCTTCGGTGCTCGCCCTCCAGCGCACCGTGGGCAATGCCGCCGTCGGCCGCCTGCTCACGATCCAGCGCGTGCAGCAGAATCAAGCCGCGGCGCTGCCCGCACCGATCACGATCAACGAAGTCGAGGAGATCCGGCGGTACCGGGCCGACACCCCCAACGCGGACGTGCAGGATCTGCTCGACCAGCTGATCCCGCACCTGGACCGGATCTCCGCCTGGAACCGGCAGAACGGGACCGGTGGCGGCCACACCCAGATCGATCAGGACGCCACCGCCGCCGCCGGCAGCAACCGGTACGCCATCAACTACGCGGGCAACGGCACGGTCCCGCAGCAGGTCGCCATCCTGGTACACGAGCTGACCCACGTCCTCATCAACGAGTCCTACGACTCCGACATGCTCAACTATCCGGTGGCCCCGCTCCCGGCCGGCTCGGCCGCGACCACGGAAAGCCAACGGCAGTCGGAGCGGATCGCGGCCACCGACCCGGAGCAGCTCCGGCAGTTCGAGGCCTACGTCACCAGCACCGCCGCCGACCTGCTGCACCTGCTGCCGGGCGCCGGGTTCGCCCCGGCCCGCGTCTCCGAGGTCGCGCAGAAACTCAGCGGTCACACCGCGACGAAGCCGATGTTCGAGTTCGACGCGGTCCTCAGCCACCTGCTGACCTGGTCCGACCAGGACGACATCGCCACCACGTCGCCGTTCTACCAGCGCTTGCGAGCCGCCGTCGCCGAAACCCGGACCTGGCGCCAGACCGGCGTCGTCACCCCCGGGCCGGCCGGCAGCGTCGACACGGAACTCGGCCGCGTCACCAGTGCCTGGCCCGCGATCAACGCCGTGACCCGGCCGCCGGCACCTCCGCGACCACGCACCCGCGACCGCATCCTCGCCATCCTCAACAAACTGAAGCGGTAACCCATCAATCGATCAGTGCGCAAGAGCCCGCAGGTCAGGGTGCGTTCTTCTGAACTGATCAGCATGGTGGGGCAGCGAACCGATCCGGCCCTGCCAGTGCATTCCGGGCACCTCGTCGGACTGCGCGACCTCGGACTCAACGCCGCTGATACCGGCATTCGGCAACCCGCGACACTACCCTGGCCATCGTATTCACTGGCCTTATTCACTGGCCTTATCATTGGCAGCCGCACAGCGGCGCACAGCGGCGCACAGCGGCGCGGCAGCCAAGTTCCTACTCCGGCCCTGCCGCTCAATTGGAGTCGCGCCGGCCTGCTGCACAGCAAACGCTTGGCGAATGACGAGGCCTACAACTTCGCTAGGCTTGCCCAGTGGCCGGTGACGAGACGTCGGACCTCGACCAAGGTGATGACTTCAGGATTAATGGTCTCTGAGTAGCCGACAGGCATTTGAACCTTGGAGAGCCCTGGGCAAGCCCCAAGGCGCCTCAAATCGGTCAACACTGCATTTTCCAAGTCTTTGATGCGTCGGCCGTCGGGCGAATGCATTTTCAGAACATGACCCAGCTTGACGAGGCCACGATTGCTGTATCTCAGGGTCGCCGACCGCTGAACTAGATCGTTGGTCACGCCGAGCTTCCAAGCTAAAAGGGTGCCATCAGTAGAATCGCGTACGGTCTTGATGTAGAAGAAGCCAGGCTGGCTCTGGTCGTAACCACTTCGAGCGCACGACGGGCAACCCCGGCCGCGCACTGCTCGGTTCACGACCGTCGCATGCCATCGATGTCCTTCTGGGCACAACCACGGAAGCTTGGCGTTCCATCCAAATCCGACGGCACTCGCATCCCAGCCGTCCGCCTGCGTGGCCAGTTTTGGATGAGTCGTCGTAAGGTCGTTGTAACCGGCCTGAATACGCTGGCCGGCGCAGAACGGGCAGCCGGTAAGAGCGTTCGTACGGTTGTTGGGGGTGGCTGTCCATTGATGCCCGCGAGAACAGCGCCACAGGAGCTTGGTCTCGGAACCATAGGAGTACTGGAAGGGGTCCCAGCCCGCAGCCTGCGCGGCCAACTCGGGGAACATCTCAGCCAAGCTCCGGCCGGCCTGTGGCTTACTATGGAATTCGGCAGTCCTTTTGTACCCACATTTCGAGCAGCCGCTACCTCCGACGCGGTTGCTGAGTGGCGCCAGCCACTGATGCCCGCACTCAGCGCAGCGCCACGGCATCTTGCGATTCGACTTCGGCTTGAACTTCGACGGATCCCAGCCGTCCGCCTCGGCGGCAAGCGCTGGGTACTTGTCAAGCAAGCTTTCCCCTTCGCCTGGTACGGCTAGGGCCGCCCCGCGGCTGCGCGCACTGCATCGGGGACAACCCGCACCGTTGGTTCGGTGGACGATGCGCGTCTGCCATTCGTGCGAGCAGGAGACGCAGCGCCATGGCATACGTTTTCCGGAGCCGAGCCGATAGTGAGCCGGATTCCAGCCAATAGCCTCCGCGGCCAACTCGGGACGCAGCTCTGCCAGGCTAGCGCCCGTTGGCAGCATCAGGCGCTTAGCGGCAGCGCGCTCCCGCCCGCACGGCGGGCACCCCACGCCTAGCCGAGTGCGGTTTTCCACTCTGGCTGACCAACGATGCCCGCAAGATGGACAACGCCACGGCAGTTTTCTGGACGCACCAGGATGGACAGTGCTCGGGTCCCAGCCGTCGGCTTCCTTCGCCAGTTCCGGGTGAAGATCGATCAACGACTCCTGCCTCGGCTCCATGAGACGGAGAGTAGAGCGGGGGTACGACACTTCCCCGCTGCCGGGCAACGCGTGATCTCCGGTGGCTTCAGTCAGCACTGTGCCCCAGTGATACCGATACCCGACGAGAACGATCCGTCGGCGCCCCCGCTGCCGGTCACGGCGTTCACCCTGGCCGAGTGGTCTCGGTCCAAGGTCGCCCCGGACGTCCACGTCAAGTGCGGCAAGACGCTCTACTCGGTGCCCTGGCGCCTGATCAGGCAACTGGTCGACATCCGCGCGACCGCAACGATGGTGCAGATCTTCCAGCACGGCGAGCTGGTCAAGACACACGTTTGTAAGGACAAGGGCCGGGCCATGGACGTCGCGGACCACCCGCCGGAGAAGATCGCCTTCCACACGCGAACTCCGCAGTGGTGCCGCGAACGGGCCGAGCAGACCGGCCTGCGGCCGCCGCGGGTGTCGCCGAGCTGCTGGACGGGCCGGCTCTCCATCGGCTGCGTCCGGCGCGAGAGCAATGCCCGAGCGTTGGCGTTCTGCCAGCGAATCGGCTTCCGGACGACGCGCAAGGCGATCCCGTACCGACCCCACCCGGTCGAGCACTGCCACATCATGGAATACGAAAAAGTTGAGGCCGTGCTGACCTCGCGACCCGTAGTCGCCTCGGATGCCGGCTGCTTTCTCAGACGGCCGTCGAGGCGCGAGGTACCAGACGGCACGGCTGGGCCCGCTTGCCGTGTGCCGGCTCGCCGTTGATGGCGGCCAGCAGCAGTTCGGCCGCGGTCCGGCCGATACCTTCCAGGTCCATGTCGATGCTGGTGAGAGCGGGTCGGCTGGCGTCGACCATGACGTCCCAGTTGTCGAAGCCGACCAGCGCGACGTCGCCGGGCACGTCGCGGCCGGCTTCGCGGAGGCCTTCGGCGACGCCGCGGGCGATCTGATCGTTGCCGCAGAACACGGCGTCGAAGTCGGCTCCGGCGGACAGCAGCATTCCGGCCGCCTGGCGGCCCCACGCCTCGGTCCACTCGCCGTGCAGGACCGGGGCGGCCGGCTGCAGGCCCTCGGTGGCCAGCGTGTGGATCGCGGAGGCGGCTCGAACCTGGGCCGAATGGTGGTGTTCCGGGCCGGTGACGTGGGCGATTCGCCGCCGGCCGGTTTCCAGCAGATGGCGTACGGCCCGGCGGGCACCGTCGGCTTCGTCGGGCACCACCGAGCAGTCATCCGGGTCGCTGGAGCTGATGAAGGCGTACACCACCGGGACCGGCAGGCCCGTTCCGAGGGAGGCGCGCGCCTGGGTGCGGCGGCCGGTGACGATGATGCCGTCGACTTTGCGGCCGAGCAGCGTACGCAGGTAGTACTGCTCGCGGATCGGGTCGTCGCGGGCGTCGCAGAGGAACACCGACATCCGGCCCGCGCCGAGCGCGTCTTCGGCACCGATCAGCAGCGGGATGCTGAACCGGCCGATAGTGTCCGTGGTGATCATGCCGACCGTGTAGGTACGCCCGGTCTGCAGGGCCCGTGCGGCCGCGTTGACCACGAATCCGAGCTGGTCAGCGGCCTGCTGGACCCGCATCCGGGTCTCCGGCCGCAGCGCTCCCCGGCCGTTGAGCGCTTTGGAGGCGGTGCCGGTGGAAACTCCTGCGAGCGCCGCCACCTGGCTGATCGTGACGGCTCGTTCAACGGTGTTCAGTGTTTCCTCCCCGGTTTCCGCCGCTCCCGGCAAGGGCGCGCAATGTGACCGTAACTTGCTCTTGACATGCGGGCAAGCGGCTCCTAGCTTCGAGGCAATCGTTTTCCTTCTGTTTCCGTGCAGCGTTTCCTCCCTTACACACCACCGTTCAAAGGGAACCATCATGACCGTCTCCAAGCGGACCGCTCGGCTGCGCGCCGCCGCGGCTCTGGCCGTGACCGCCTGCCTCGTGACCGGCTGCTCCTCCTCCGGCTCCGGCGACTCCAGCTCAGGATCCGCCGACACCGAGTACGCCGTCTGGGATCCGTACCCGCAGTTCGACGACAGCTCGGACTGGGTGAAGCTGCTGACCAAGTGCGGCACCGACGCCGGCGTCACGGTCAAGCGCACCGGCTACGACACCACCGACCTGACCAACAAGGCCCTGCTCGCCGCTCAGCAGGGCAACTCCCCGGACGTGCTGATCGTCGACAACCCGGTCGTCTCCACCCTGGCCGAGGCCGGCGTGCTCACCACCACGGACGAGGTCAAGATCGACACCGCGGCCGTGTCGCCGAACCTGCTCGCCGCCGGGCAGCAGGGTGGGAAGACGTACGGGATCCCGATCGGCGCCAACACCCTGGCGCTCTACTACAACAAGAAGGTGCTGGACGCGGCCAAGGTCGACCCGGCCACGATCAAGGACTGGGCGTCGCTGACCGCCGCGCTGGAGAAGGTCAAGGCGGCCGGCAAGAAGGGCATCACGTTCTCGGCGATCGGCACCGAAGAGGGCTCGTTCCAGTTCCTGCCCTGGTTCTGGGGCTCCGGTGCGAACCTGACCCAGCTCGACTCGCCGCAGGGCGTCGCGTCGCTGACCCTCTGGACCGACTGGCTGAAGAACGGCTACGCGCCGAACTCGGTGCTCAACAACACGCAGACCACCAGCTGGCAGGAGTTCGCCGCCGGGGACTTCGCCTTCTCCGAGAACGGCACCTGGCAGCTGGCCAATGCCAAGAAGACCGGATTCGAGTACGGCATCATCCCCATCCCGTCCCAGGCCGGAGGTACTGCCCCGGCACCGACCGGCGGTGAGTTCGTCACCGCCCCGGTCCAGTCGGACACCGGCAAGTACGCCACCACCCAGAAGATCATCACGTGCCTGACCAGCGCAGACAACGCGCTGACCACGGACACCACGCTCTCCTACGTGGCGGCCACCACCGCCGTACAGGAAAAGCAGGTCGCCGCGAATCCGGAGCTGAAGGTCTGGGTCGAGGCGGTGCAGGCAGCCAAGGGCCGGACCAGTGACAACCTCGGCACCAAGTACCCGAAGATCTCCCAGCCGATGTGGGGCGCGTTCCAGGCCGCGCTGTCGGGTTCGAAGTCGCCGCAGGACGCGCTGAGCGCGGCCCAGCAGACCGCCGCCTCGGCTACCAAGTAGCCCATGGTTCACGACGTCACGGCTCGTCCCTCCCCCGCGGCCCGGCCGCGGGTGGAGGGGCGCCCTCCCCAGCACGAACGGTCCCGGAACCGGGGCAGCCGCTGGGCGGCATGGGCGTTCCTCGCCCCGGTGATCATCTACCTGGTCGCGTTCTACGCCTACCCGCTCTACCGCAACCTCGACCTGAGCCTGCGCCACTACACGGTCCGCAGTTTCGTGCAGGGCGACGCCCCGTTCAGCGGCATCGACAACTACACGACGGTGTTCGGCGACCCGACGTTCGGGCCGGCTCTGCTGCACACGCTGGTGTTCACCTTCGCCAGCATCGCGGTGCAGTTCGCGGCCGGGCTCGCGCTCGCGGTCTTCTTCAAGCAGCACTTCCCGCTGTCGACCACGCTGCGGGCGTTGTTCCTCGTACCGTGGCTGCTGCCGCTGATCGTCAGCGCGTCGACCTGGTCGTGGATGCTCAACAGCGACTCCGGCATCGTCAACTGGAGTCTCGGGCTGCTCGGCGTCGACCCGGTGAACTGGCTGACCTCGCCGGACTGGGCGCTGACCAGCGTGATCATCGCCAACATCTGGATCGGCATCCCGTTCAACCTGGTCATCCTCTACAGCGGGTTGCAGGCCGTCCCGGCCGAGGTGCACGAGGCCGCCGCGATCGACGGCGCCACCGGCTGGCAACGGTTCTGGCAGGTGACGTTCCCGCTGCTGCGGCCGGTCTCGGCGATCACGCTGCTGCTCGGGCTGGTCTACACGCTCAAGGTCTTCGACCTGATCTGGATCATGACCAAGGGAGGGCCGACCGACGCGTCGACCACCCTCGCCACCTGGTCCTACCGGCTGTCCTTCGGCAACCTGCTGCCCGAGTTCGGTCCCGGCGCCGCGGTCGGCAACCTGCTGATCGTGATGGCGCTGGTGTTCGGGCTGTTCTACATCCGGATCCAGCGGAGGCAGGCGTCATGAGCAGACCGCTGAAAACCGGGATCGGGGTGGTGCTCACCGCGATCATGCTGTTCCCGATCTACTGGATGATCAACGTGTCCTTCACCAAGGACACCGACATGCGCGCCGACCCCCCGCACTTGTTCCCGCTGCACGGCACCCTGGAGGGCTACCGGGCTGTCTTCGAGCAGCAGATGCCGTACCTGGGAACGAGTCTGATCGTGGGTCTGGGCACTGTCGCACTGACCCTGGCACTCGCCGCGCCGGCCGGATTCGCCCTGGCCAAGCTGCGCCCACGCGGCACCGGAGTGCTCAACTTCGTGCTGCTGATCGCGCAGATGATCCCCGGGGTCATCATGGCGATGGGCTTCTACGCCATCTACCTGCGCCTCGGCGTGCTCAACAGCGTGCCCGGCCTGATCCTGGCCGACTCGACCATCGCCGTACCGTTCGGCGTGCTGATCTTCACGGCATTCATGTCCGGCATCCCGGACGAGCTGATGAGCGCCGCGATGATCGACGGCGCCTCCCGGTGGCGCACGTTCCGCTCGGTGATCCTGCCGGTCTCGCGCAACGCGATCGTCACGGTCAGCCTCTTCGCCTTCCTCTGGGCCTGGTCGGACTTCGTCTTCGCCACCACGCTCGACGGCGGCGGCACGCACCAGCCGATCACGCTCGGCATCTACCACTACATCGGCAACAACAACCAGCAGTGGAACGCCATCATGGCCACCGCCGTGATCGCGTCCATTCCCGCAACGCTGCTGCTCATCCTGGCCCAGCGTTACGTCGCGGCCGGCGTCACCGCCGGCGCTGTAAAAGACTGAGGAACACCGACATGACTGCACCACTTGGCCCCGTCGTGCCCACCGCCCAGGCCATCAGTACGCTGCGGCCACTGTCCGCGGAGGCGGTCCGGCTCGCGCCGGCCGGTCTGCTCGGCGGCTGGCAGGCCCGCAACGAGACCGCCACGCTGCCGCACTGCGTGACCCAGCTCGACGCCGCCGGCAACCTGGCCAACCTGCGCCGGGTCACCGGGGATGCCGACGGTGACTTCAACGGTTTCTGGTTCGCCGACACCGACGTGCACAAGACTCTCGAAGCCGCGTTCTGGTCAGGAACCGCCACCGGGTTCGTCACCGAGGCGGCCGAGTTGCTGGAGAAAGCCCAGGACGCCGACGGGTACCTGGACTCCTACTACCAGGACCCGGCCAACCGCGACAAGCAGTGGGCGGAGCTGCACTTCAGCCACGAGATGTACACCGCCGGGCATCTCATCCAGGCGGCGGTCGCCGCGGCCCGGTCGGCACCCGCGGACGCCGCGGCGCAGCAGGTGGTCCAGGTCGCTCGCAAGTTCGCCGACCTGCTGGTACGGCGTTACGCCGACTCCGCCGAGGTGGACGGGCACCCCGAGGTCGAGACGGCGCTGGTGGAGCTCTACCGGGTCACCGGCCACCGGCCGTACCTGGACCTGGCCGCCCGGTTCGTCGACAACCGCGGCCACGGCGTGCTCGGTGAAGGCCGGTTCGGGTCGCCGTACTTCCAGGACCATGAGCCGCTGCGGCAGGCCACCGAGGTCACCGGGCATGTCGTGCGTCAGCTGTACCTGCTGGCCGGCGCGGTCGACGTGGCGGTCGAGACCGGCGACGAGCAGCTGCTCGCCGCGGCGGTGCGGCTGTGGGACTCGGCTCTGGACAGCCGCACGTACATCACCGGCGGGCAGGGTTCACGGCACCGCGACGAGGCCTACGGCGACCCGTACGAGCTGCCGCCGGACCGCGCGTACGCCGAGTCCTGCGCCGCGATCGGCAGCTTCCAGCTCGCGTGGCGCCTGCTGCTGGCCACCGGTGAACGCAAGTACGCCGACGAGATGGAGCGGCTGATCTACAACGGCATCGCCGGGAGTACGGGCGTCGACGGCGCCAGCTTCTTCTACTCCAACCCGTTGCAACTGCGCACCGGGCACGACGGCTCGCACGAGGACGCCCCCTCGCAGCGCCTGCCGTGGTTCTCCTGCGCCTGCTGCCCACCGAACCTGGCCCGGTTGATGGCGTCGCTGCACACCTATGTCGCCACCGGCGACGCCGACGGTCTGCAACTGCACCTTTACGGGGCCGGCACGGTCACCGCCGGCGGGCACACCGTCGAGGTGGAGACCAGCTACCCCTGGGACGAGCAGGTCGCCCTCACCGTGGTGTCCACCTCGGCGCCGGCCTGGACGCTGTCGCTGCGCATCCCGGGCTGGTGCGCCGACGCCCGCCTGGTGATCAACGGCCGGGCCGAGCCGGTGGACGCGTCCGACGGATACGTCCGGCTGCGGCGTGAATGGCAGCCCGGCGACCGGGTGGAGCTCACCCTCGCCATGCCGGCGCGCACCGTGATCGCGCACCGCCGGGTCGACGCCGTACGCGGCACCGTCGCCCTGGCCCGCGGGCCGCTGGTCTACTGCCTGGAGCACGCCGACCTGCCCACCGCACTGGCCGCTCTTCCTTTCGAGGACCTGGAACTGGACCCGGCCACCGAGCCGGCGGCCGCCTACCACACCACCGGGCTCGCCCCGGTCACCCTGCGGGTGCACCTGCGGGCCTCCGAGGGCGTGACCGAAACGCTCTACCACGACCGGCCCGGCCCCACCCCGCCGGCCGCCGGCGGTGTCGCCGCCGCCATCCCCTACTTCCTGTGGGCCAACCGGAAGCCCGGACCCATGCGGGTCTGGATCCCCGTGGCCGCACCGGAGGCGTAACCGAGCGGGCGGTTCCACCGCCGCCCGCTCACCACCCCTTCCCCCTGGAGTGACGACCGTGCACATCCGAAGAACCGCCGCAGCCGTAACCGCCCTCACCGTCCTGGGCATCCTCGCTCCCGGCCTGCCCGCGCAAGCGGCCGGCAACACGCTCACCGTCAACGTCGGCACCACTGTCCGCCCGGTCACCCACGTCGCCGCCGGCGGCCTCTACGCCGTCGACACCGGCACCAAGCCGCCGCTGGCGCAGATGTACCCGCTGCACCTGAACCACCTGACCCAGCCGCCGTACGGCGTGCAGCAACTCGGCAACGGCGCGACCACCCCGTGCTGCGACGGCCTGGCCGTGGCCGGGAAGGTCACCAGCGCCGGCGCCCAGCAGTTCTGGCGGCTGCCGGACGTCTACCCCGACTTCCCGTACAAGTGGGTCAGCTGGACCGACTGGGAGTCCAAGGTCCGCACCATGGTCAACGCACGGGTCGCGGCGACCGGCACCACCAACGTCGACGGCTACGAACTGTGGAACGAGCCGGACTGGACCTGGAACACCAGCTCGGCCGGCACCTTCAACGCCGGCTGGACGCGCACCTACCAGCTGATCCGCACGCTGGACACGGTCACCCCGATCGTCGGGCCCAGCTACTCGTACTACAACCACAACGCGATGCTGGCCTTCATGACCAACGCCCGTGACACCGGCACGCTGCCCGGCGTGACGGTCTGGCACGAACTCGGCACCGACGACTACCTCAACGTCCAGGCGCACGTCGACGACTACCGGGCGATCGAGCGGTCGCTGGGCATCTCCGCCCGGCCGATCTCGATCAACGAGTACGCCGCCCCGGCCCAGGTCGACATCCCCAGCGTCGGCGTGCACTACATGGCCGCCTTCGAACGCGCCGGCATCCGCGACGCCGAACGCGCCTACTGGTACGAGGCCGGCACCCTCAACGGCCTGCTCTACAACAACGCGCCGACCGCGTCCTACTGGGCCTACAAGTGGTACGGCGACATGGCCGGCAACGTCGTGCAGACCGTTCCGTCCTCGTGGCTCGACGGCGTGGCCGGCTACGACAGCACCCGCAAGATCGTCAACGTGGTGTTCGGCGGCGACAGCGGCGCGAACACCGTCAAGGTCAACGGCCTCGCCGCGCTCGGCTCCTCGGTCAGCGTAAAGCTGTCGCGTACCGGCACGACCGGCCGCACCACCAACCAGTCCGCGCCCACCACCGTCTCCACCAGCACCTACACGGTGTCCAACGGCAGCATCACCGTCCCCGTGTCCGGGATGGACGCACTGGCCGCCTACCAGCTGCTGATCACCCCGGCCCAGGGTGTCGCCAGCTGGCAGCAGCGTTACGAGGCGGAGAACGCCACCGCGGTCAACGCCAACCGTTTCACCTCGGCGTCGGCCTCCAACGGCGGCTACGTCGGCCAGATCGACGGCACCACCAACTCCCGCAACCAGTCGTTCGTCGACTTCGTCGTCAACGTGCCGACGGCCCGGTCGTACACGATGACCATCGGGTACGCCAACGGCACCGGCGCCACCTCGACCCAGGGGCTGGCCTACAACGGCAGCGCCTGGAAGACGGTCAGCTACCCGGCGACCGGGGCGTGGGGCTCCTTCGGATCCACCGTCAGCACCACGGTGACGCTCAACGCCGGCTACAACGTCATCCGGCTCGCCAAGGGTTCCCCCGGCTTCGCCGGTGGCACCGGCTACGCCGAACTGGACTACATCAACCTGGCCTGACGCGCGGACGGGCGTACCGTTCTCGTCGCCACCGTCCCGTCCGGGGGTTCCTCTCGGACGGGACGGGGCCGCCCACCCCGCGGCTCGACCATCCGGGCGCGATTCTCGCATTCCGTCACGTCCAGTAAAGGATGCGGCAGGCCGGCAGCCGCGCGGCGATTTCGTCGTGGAACCAGGTGCGCAGTTCGGCCATTGTCGCGGGCGGATAGACGTACTTGATGGCTCCGAATTTGCCGTGTTTGCGGCTGCGTGACTCCTCGTCCATCTCCAGCCGCGTCCGTGGATACCAGCCGAGCAGTATCTCTTTGCTGCCCGGCGTGAATCGATGGGTGATCAATTCCGCGGTCAGATCCAGATTCGGTACGTCGTGAAGCGCGCCCGCCACGTCGTTCAGCAACTCCCCGTAGTGGGTCCGCCAGTCCGGAACCGCGATGATCGGCGCGATGGTCAACCCGATCGGGTAGCCGGCGAGCGCGAGCCGCCGCAGGGCGATGATCCGGTCCTCGACGCGGCTGGTGCCGCCTTCGACGCGGGTGGTGACCGGGCGGCAGTTGACGCTGAGCCGCACCCGGGTCCGGCCCCGGTGCGCGAGTCCGAGGAACGGGCCGACGTCGTCGAATTTCGTCGTCCAGCGCAGCTGCACCGGTGCGTCCCAGGCGCCGAAGTGATCGACCGCGCGCCGCCAGCTGCCGGTCAGGTGGTCGAGGGCGAGCGGGTCGGTGTAGCAGGATGCCTCGAACGTGGTGCCTTCGTCGCGGCGGTGTTCACGGCGGCTGGTGATCGTGCCGCGGCCCGCGTAGCCGGCGAGCCCGGCGAGGATGTCGTCGAGGTCGGCGTAGACCCGGGTCACCGGCGGCCCGGACAGTGAACCGGCGAGGTAGCAGTACTGGCAGTGCGCGGGACAGCCCTCGGCCAGGTCGAAACGCCAGTCGGCACTGGGTGCGATCGGCTGCAGTGTGCGCCGTGCGGGTGGGCTGACCACGATCGCCATCGTCGACTTCGCCCGCGCGTAGGTCTCCCGGTCGGTGTCGCCGCGCAGCCCGGTGAGCCGGTTCCCGCGCAGCCGCTCCACCTCGATCCCCTGCGCTTCGACGAGGGCCATGATGCGGTGGCCGTGTGCGTGGTCGTACGCGGCCGGGGTCGCGACCACCCGCTTGGGGATCCAGCGGCGGGCCGGTCGCGGGGGCGGTGCGACCGTGTCGAGATCGTGGACGGCGATGGCCTCACCGCTGGCGCTGTGCGGGGCGGCGGGCGCGGCCGGGGCCAGTGGCGTGCTCACGTCGATCGAGTCGGTCGTCACCTCCCGCCAGATACCCCGAAGTGGCGGCTTCTACCTGGCCAGCCGGCCCGCGACCGCTCGTACGGCCGGGGTGAGGGCCTCGGCGATCACGGCGTAGCCGGCGCTCGACGGGTGGAAGCTGTCCGCGCTGAACAGGCCGCGGTTGCGGGCGAACCCGGCGGCCGAGCTCATCCCGATGTCGGCCACGTGGGCGCCGGCGGTGAGGGCGGCCCCGGCCTGCGCGTCGTGCATCAGCGTGCTGGCGGCCCGGACCGTGGCGCGCATCCCGGCCGGCACCCAGGGGACCACGCTCAGGTCCGGAGCGGGTGCGACGACCACCTCGGCGTTCACCGCCCGTAGCGCCCGGACTGCGGATTCCAGCTGGGCGGCGGCCTCGGCCGGGGGAACGAAACGGGTCAGGTCGTTGGCGCCGATGATGATCAGCGCCAGGTGCGGTGGCCAGGTCAGGGCCGTGGCGACCTGGGTGGACAGGCCGGAGCTGCGGGCGCCCGGCACGGCGAGGACCCGGGTGCGGTGCGGCACACCGCCCGCGGCCAGGTCGGCGGAGAGGCGGGCGGTGACGGTGTCGGCCTCGCGGGACGCGCCCAGGCCGTACGCGATCGAGTCCCCGAGCACGGCAAAGTTGATAACCACGTGATGTGTAACAGCGTTCAACCCCGGCGTGTTTCCTCCTGTGGGACGAGTCGCCGGGCGAGGTCGACGAATTCCGGTACGGCGGGATGGCTCGCCGGTTGCTTCCAGGCCAGGTAGACCGTGACGGCCGGCACGCCGGCGAGCGGGAGGTAGGCGACGGCCGGGTTCGGGTAGGTGGCCGCGGTGGCGATGGTGGTGACGCCGACGGCGTGACCGGCGGCGATGGCAGCGATCCAGTCGTCGGTGTTGGCGACCTCGACGATGTCGCTCGGGGCGTCGACCGCGGACCAGAGGGCGAGGCTCGCGGTCCCGGCGATGGTGTTGACGGCGATCGGCTCGGCGACGAGATCGTGCAGGGTGAGCCCTGTTCTCCGGATGAGCGGACTGTCGGCGGCGACGGCGGCGACGCGCGGCTCGTGCAGCAGGACCACGGTGTCCACCTCGGCGGGCAGGCCGGCCTCGCCCCGGATGACGGCGACGTCGACGGTGCCCTGGTCGAGCCCGGCGCTGCGATCGTCGACGCGCAGCAGTTGCAGCGGCGTGTCCGGGTGTTCCCGCTTCCAGCGTCGCAGCAGGGGCGTGGTGTGTTCGCCCAGCGCCGACCAGGCGTGACCGACACGCAGCGGCCAGGCTCCGGCACGGGCCGGGTCGAGGGCCTCGTCGACGGCCGTGACCGCGGCGGCGGCACGCGGCTGGAACGCGTGCCCGGCCGCCGTGAGCCGCAGGTGATGGGTGGACCGGTCGATCAGCCGGATTCCGAGGTGGGTTTCCAGTTGGCGCAGCGTGCGGGAGAGCGCGGGTTGGGTCACGTGCAACCGGGCCGCCGCCCGGGTGATGGTGCCCTCGGCGGCGATGGCGAGGAAGGCTCGCAGATGCCGCAGCTCCACGGTCATGACGACAGAGCATAACCGCAGCGTTTTCGGCATTTCCGCGGCCGAAGCGTGCCTCCTACCGTCGACCGCATGATCAACGCGTTAGGGCTGGTCCTGGGAGCCCTGCTGTCGGGCCCGTTCGGTGGTGCGGTCGCGGCGCTGCTGTTCCCGCAGGTCGGGGTGGACGGCGTCGTGACCCTGCGGCTGACGATCGCGGCGATCGTGCTGCTGGCGGTGAGCCGGCCCCGTGTGCGGGGCTATCGGCGTGCGGACTGGTTGCTGATCGGCGGTTTCGGGGCGGCACTCGCCGGCATGAACACGCTCGCCTACCACGCGATCTCGCTGATCCCGCTCGGACCCGTGGTGATGCTGGAAGTGCTCGGACCGCTCGTGCTGTCGGTGGTGACCGCTCGTCGCGCGGCGAGCTGGCTCTGGGCCGGGCTGGCCGCCGCCGGGGTGGCGTTGCTGAGCAGCACCGGATTCGACCGGCTCACCCCGGCCGGGATCGGGTTCGCGGTCGCGGCCGGGGTCGTCTGGGCCGGATACATCGTGGCCAGTGCGCGGGTCGGGCAGCGCTTTCCCCGGACCGACGGACTGGCCCTGGCCATGACCGCGGCCGCGGTCATCACGCTCCCCCTCGGCGCGGGAACCGCGCTGCTGAAGCCGCACATCCTGGCCATGGGCGCCGCGGTGGCGCTGCTGTCGTCGGCGCTGCCCTACAGCCTGGAGTTGCTGGCACTGCGCCGCATGCCGACCACGACCTTCGCCGTGCTGACGAGCCTCGGGCCGGCCGTCGCCGCGCTTGCCGGCTACCTCGTCCTGCATCAGCGGCTCACCCCGGTCGAGGGGCTGGCCATCGCGCTGGTCGTCGCCGCCGACATCGGCGCCGTACGCACGCCGCCCCGGGCCCAGCCGGTTCCAGCCGCCGCGACGGGACACGGTGGACATCCGCGGTGACGATCAGCCGGAGCGCCGGTCAGCCGCGCGACGCGATACCGTTGGCCACGTCGAGCAGGCCGGCGGCGACGATCGTGCGACTCAGCGGGCGGGCCAGCTCGGCCAGTCGCCGGCAGCCGTCGGCGCCCAGCACCGTGTAGGCGGGCGCGGCGAGCCGGTCGGTGGCGGCCTCGATCGAGGCACGCAGGGCGCGGCCGGCGTCGCTCAGGGTCGGTTCGTCGCCTTCGAGCACGCCGCGGTGCCGCAGGTCGTCGACGGCCCCGGCCCACTGCTCCTCGCTCCAGCCACGGCTGCGGCGCAGGAACCGTTCCGGCACTTCACCGGAGGCGGCGTGCAGCACCAGCGCCTGCAGGCCGGTCAGGCCGGCGAGCAGCAGGGCGGCCACGTGCCCGTCCCCGCGGAACTCGCGGAGGATCGTCTGCGCCTGCCACAGGATCAGGTGCGGCTGGTCGGGCCAGGGCAGGGCGGCGTGGGCCGCGAACAGGACCCGGCCCTCCGACCGGCCGGTCACCGACTCGGCGGCGCGGCGGGCCAGGCCGGCGGCCTCGGCGACCTCCGGGCTGTGCACCGCGTCGCCGAGGCCACGGGTCAGGGCGGCACCGGCGGCGTCCAGCCGAGCGGCCAGGACCGCGGCCGGGGTCGTCTTCTCCCAGGCGGCGGGCAGGGCGGCGGTGACCAGGCGCGGGTTGAAGTTGTAGAACGCGGCGACGACCGGCTCGGCGCCGACGGCTCCCATGGCCGCGGCCCGGGAGGCGAAGTAGCCGTCGCGTCCGGTGAGGCCGAGCGCCGCGTAGCGCTCGTGCGCCTCGGGAACGAAATAGATCATGCCGTGCAGGGGCTCGGCGAGGCGCCACGTCTGACGCACCACGGCGTGGTCGATCGCATCGCGTGGCTCGGTCAGATGGTGCAGGTCAGTCATGGCGCCGCCCTCCAGCACAGAAGTTACCGGTGGGTAGCTTTACATGGGAGGGGCACGATTGTCACCACCCGGGCGCGCCGTGCAAGCGTACGGGAAAATCGGGGGTTATAAATCTTTTCATGACCTTCTTCTCTCGCCTGGTGGCCGGAGCCGCCGCGTTGTCGCTGGTAGTCGTCGCGCCGGTGGTGTCACCGGCGCCCGCCGAGGCCGCTGCGGGACGGGTGCCCGGGTTCGTGGCGGTCGCCCGGGCCGACCCGTCGATCCTGTCCGACATCCGGTACGCGACCAGCCACAACTTCATCGGCCGGCCGATCGACGGATACCAGGAACCGCTGTGCATCCTCACCACGCAGGCGGCGTCCGCGCTCAAGAAGGCGCAGCGTGCGGCCCTGCGGCTCGGGTACTCGCTGAAGGTCTACGACTGTTACCGGCCGCAGCGCGCGGTCGACGACTTCGTGGCCTGGGCCGAGGATCTCGACGACACGAGGATGAAGGCCGAGTTCTACCCGGATCTGGACAAGTCGGTGCTGTTCGACCAGGGCTACATCGCGGCGAAATCCGGGCACAGCCGGGGCAGCACGCTCGACCTCACCCTGGTCGAACTGCCGCCGCGGTGGCAGCCGGCCTATCGGCCGGGGCAGCCGCTGGTCTCCTGCAAGGCACCGGTCGGTGCACGCTTCCCCGACAACACCATTGACATGGGTACGGGCTACGACTGCTTCGACACGCTTGCCAACACACTCGACCCGCGGGTCACCGGGCGGCCGCTGAGCAACCGGCTGCTGCTCAAGCGGCTGATGACCGACGCCGGATTCGTCAACTACGACCTGGAGTGGTGGCACTACACGCTCGCCGGCGAGCCGTACCCGGACACGTACTTCGACTTCCCGGTCGCGCGGCGCTCGGTCAGCGGTTGAACACCTCGTCCTCGAGCTCGTCGACGTTGACCGCGTGAGCGGCCAGCACCGCGGCCCTGAGCAGTTCCTTGTCGACCACGGTGCCGGCCGCCGCCCGGATGACGGTGGTGCCGTCGGTGCGGATGTACTCGTGGGCGGCGGCGCCGTGCCGGTAGAACAGCGCGCCGCCGTCCGCCTCGCAGCTGATCGGCCCGGGCGGTGCGGACGGGCGCGGCGACGGGGACGGGAACGAGCCGTCCGACTGGCGCAGGACCGGCGGCGGCTCCGGCACGAACAGCGGCTCGGGCCCGCAGTCGGTGACGGTGACCGCGGTGTGCGAGACGGTGACGACGATGTCCTTCTCCAGCCAGTACGCCACCGTGGACTGGTCGATCGGCTCGTACGGCGTTCGGGCGCTCAGCGGCGGAGTCCGGCGCTGATAACCGGGGATGTCCGTGGTGTAGATCAGATCGAGAGGATCCTGCAGCATGCCGAGCACGCGGTTCTGCTCGGTCTCGGCGTGCTGACGCTGCACCGCGTAGACCGCGCCACCGGCCAGCGCGACCACCAGCACGAACGCGACCACGCGGATCCAGCGGCCGATGAACAGCGCCGCGACCAGCAGGAACGGCAGGCCGCCGAGCAGGAACCACGGCTCGGGGCGTCCGTATCTCACGTGCAGCATCGCGGTCAGCCCGGCCGCGCCGGCGAGACCCAGCGCACCACCGAGCGTGACGACCACCGCCCACCCGAGCCGCCCGGCCGGCGTGGCGGTGGCCGCGGAGCCGTCCTTGGTCGCCGTCGCCACCACGTAGAGACAGGTGACCGTCGCGGCCAGCAACACGAGGACGACGAACCCTGCGACAACGGCGCCGCCGAAGAGCAGGCTCACGAAAGCGAACGCCCCGACCGGCAGCGCCACACTGCCGATCAGGTAGACCAGGGCCAGCCGGACCCCGGCCGCCCCTGGTCGCCCGCGGCCCTGATCAGCCGAAATCCGTTCCATCGAGCCAGCATGATCCGCTCAGGTCGCTGTTGCGTCACGCTGCGGCCGGGATCACGTCAAGGGCTGCAGGTCGAAACGCCCCCAGGCCAGGAAGACGAACAGGCCGAGGTAGCACAGGTCCCCGAGCAGGTAGGACCACTCGCTGCGGCGCAGGCGCGTGGTCACCGCGCCGGCCATGAACAGGGCCAGGCCGCAGGCGGCCAGCGGGGTCAGCACCGGCACCAGAAGTGCCACGGCGCCGATGGTCTTGATCGTGCCGATCGCCTTGAGGTGCGCGGCGCTGAAATCGTCGACCCAGCGCTGGCTCGGCCCGAACGCGCGGTACCGGTCCTTGGCCATCAGCAGCTGACTCAAGCCGCCCACGGTGAACGCCACGGCCAGCACGCCTGCGACGATCCAGAGAACGATGTTCATGGGTCCTCCTCGATGGTTACCTTCGCCCCTACGGGCTCGTCGTGGTGATGACGGACACCGCCGAGGAGAGGTAACACCATGACCGAGACGCCCGGGCCGGCCGACGATTTCGAGGCGCACCGCGACCGGCTGGTGGCCGTCGCCGCCCGGGTGCTGGGGAACCGGGCCGACGCCGAGGACGTGGTCCAGGAGGCGTGGCTGCGGTTCGCCCGGCAGGAACCGGGCTCGATCCGCAACGTGGCCGGCTGGCTCACCACCGTCGTCGGGCGGCTCAGCATCGACCTGCTGCGCAGCCGCACGAACCAGACAGAGATCGCTTACGACGTACGGTTCCTGGAGCCCCACGTCGAGCTCGACGACCCCGCCCCGGACGGGCCGGAGGACAGCGTGATCCGAGCGGAGGCGCTCGGGCTGGCGCTGCTGACCGTGCTCGGATCACTGCAGCCGGAGGAACGTCTCGCGTTCGTCCTGCACGACCTGTTCGCGATGCCGTTCGCCGAGATCGGGCCGATCATCGGCCGTACCGCGGACGCGGCGAAGATGACCGCCAGTCGCGCCCGCCGCAAAGTTCACGGAGCCGCCACCGGCCAGGTCACCGGCCGGCCGCAACACCGCGACGTGGTCGACGCGTTCCTGGCCGCGGCCCGTGACGGCGACTTCGAGGCACTGCTGGAGATCCTCGACCCGGAGGTGGTGTGGGAGATCCACGGGGCGCGGGCGATCACCGTCCGGTCCGGCCGGGCGGACGTGCTGCGGGCGATCAGCCGTGGACGGTCCGCCGACGTGCGGGTGCGGCGGGTCAGCATCGACGGGCAGCCGGGCCTTCTCGCCTGGGGTCCGGACGGGCGACCGGTGAGCCTGATGGCGTGCACGGTGGAGAACGGCCGGATGACGCGGATCGCGTCGTTGACCGACCGGACCCGGCTGGCGCGGATCGACGTGCCACCCGCTCCCCCGGCCCGACTCGGGAGGGACGGACGGTACGGCGCGTCCAGCACCGCAACGACCTGGTCCGGTTCATCGGGCGGGGGAAGACGGTCCACCCGGGAGAAGGACACCGACCGGTAGCCATTGCGTCGATTGTTGCGTCGATTTACGGTCGGCTGGTCAAACGAGGAAGGCGAGGTGATCCTGGTGGCCTCGACGCGCCGCAAGGTGGTACAGGCGAACAAGCGCTGGGGGAAAGACGCGTCGTTCGCCGGTTTCGAGCGCCGGCTGTTCCAGACCTGCACGGCACCACATCCGCACGACGTCGACGTCGACCTCACCGGGGTCCGCGCTCCGGACGCCTCGACTGCCGCCATGCTGCTCCACGCGCGCTCCGTCCTGCACCAGCGCGGCGGCGAACTTCGCATCACGCGCTGCCCGGACGGCTTCCTGCCGTTGCTGCAGGCCTGCGGCCTGCTGGCGACGGCGGCCGAGGGCCCGGGCTTCGCGGCGTGAAAATGCCGGCGCCGCCCGGGGCGGGCGGCGCCGCTCAGCCTCTCAGCTGCACTTCTTACCCTGGTTGATGCAGGTGGCGATGCGTTGCATGGTGCGCGCCGCGTTGACGTTGACGAAGTCGTCGTGGTCGGAGAACGGGTTGTGGTTCTCCTCCGGGAACGAGTCGAGCGCGTACTGGCCCTGGAGTTGAACGTCACGCGGAATGTCGTACGAGATGGTGACCCGCAGCTGCGGAATGGCGACAAAGCCCGACGGGCAGGCGCCGGTGGTCCGATCCGCGAAGGCGACATGGCTGCGATGGTTGGCGCTGTCCAGGTTCTTGCCGTCCCAGCAGCCCGGGAAGTCGTGCACCCGCTGGACCCGGCTGCCGTCGGGGCAGATCGAGTACTTGTCGGTGAGCCGGTCACCGAAACCGGAGCAGGTCCAGGCGGCACGGGCGTTGGCCGGTCCGCGGCTGGTCGGCTTGGCGTCACCGGTGAGCGCCCGCAGGAATTTGGGCATCGGCACCACTTTGCCGGCCGCGTTGCCGCGGTACTCGATCCGCACCTCGGCCGGGCGGACGATGCCACCGGTGTTGTTGGGCAGTTCCAGGTTCGGGCCCTGCGGATCCGGCAGCGCGCTGCCGGTAGGAGCCGGCGTGGCCGAGGCGCCACCGGGCTGGTTCAGACTGCAGTCGGCCAGGCCCGCGAGATCGCCGGGACGAGCACCGGTACGGCCGATGGCGATCCCGATCCGATCCAGGACCGCGACTCGCTTGGCCTTGAGCGGACCGAGAATCGCGTTGTCGACGAATCCCGCCCCGCCCTGGCCACGGGTCGTCACCAGTCGCTGATTCGCCTCGGAGATCTGCCGGTCCAACTCGTCCAGCGCCCGGTTCACCTCGTCCAGCGCCGTCGCCGGCACGCCCGGCAGCCGGTCCCGCACGCTCGGGCAACGTACGGCCGGCGTGGCCACCGACCCGGCCGGCACGCCGGTGGTGTGGGCGCCGTGCAGCGCCGCGTGGATCCCGTCGTAGCTGACGTCGCAGTCGGCCAGGGAGATCATCCCGGCCGGGCGTCGTCCACCACCGGCCTGGATCGCGGCACCGATCGCGGTGAGAACAGCCGCGCGCCGCGACCGCAGCGACTCCAGGACAGCGCTGTTGAGCTCGACGTTCACGCCCCGGCTGGCCAGCACCTGGCGATCGGCGGCGGCGGCCAGGCGATCCAGTTCGGCCAGTTGCCGGTCCACCGCGGCCTTGGCGCCGGCGGGGACGGCCGGGAGCCGGTCACGCACGGACGGACAGGCCACCGTCGGTGACGTCCCCGCCAGGGCCTGCTGCACCGCGCTGTTGTCGCGGACCGACCGGTCGATGCGCACCACCGGCCAGAAATATGACGACTTGTCACCGTTGCGGCATGTCGTGCCCGACGCGTCGAGGTCGGCGTCGGACGAATTCGCGGTGATGGCCAGGTTGCCGACGAAGTCGTGCACGTGCTCGGCCCCGTTACGGATACCGGGCTGAGCCACCGGATTGTCGGGGCTGAACTTGCGGTTGCCGTTCGTCCCGCAGTTGACCCGGAACACACCGGCCGAGCCGCTCGCCGACACCTTGGGCTCCCGGACGTTCGGACGCACCTGCTCGATCCGCACGTACTGGTTCAAGCTGGTCGCCGCGTCCGCGGTGCCCTTACCGCCGCCGGAGACGAACGTGACGGTCAGAACCCCGGCCGCCGCCAGCGCCACGGCTGCCGCCACGGCCCGAACCACCCTGGTGTTGCCAGATCCGCTACGCCTGCCTTGCCTTCGCACCCTGTGCCTCCTCGATGCCCATCGCGACTCCGGCCGTTCCGGCGCCGGGCGCACGGGACTACGGGGCCGGCCGGTGCGCGGACGGGCTCCGAGGCGATGCGTCATCGTTCGGTAAGAACTGCGACCACGTCCTTCCCGGTCACCGGGGACGAGCAGGCCGCGGCTGTCGCACCGAGAACGTTCGGGCGCCACCCGAGCACGACCGCCGACTGCGGCTGAGCCACCAGCGCACCTGCGGTGGCAGCCGGCAAGCCCTTCGCGGCCGGCCGCACCGGGACCAGGTCTGGCTCAGCGTGGCGGGGCGTCGTCGCGGAGATGGTCCAGTTCGGCCCGGTACATGGCCTGCATGCGCTCGAAGTGACGGGCCAGCAGCAGAAGCTCGTCGACGCGGTAGCCCTCGACGAGCTGCCGCGCCTGCCGTGCGAACCGTTCGTACGGCCGCTCGAGCTCGGCGCCCCGCTCCGGCCGCAGTGTGACGATCACCCGCCGCCGGTCGGCCGGGTCGCGGTCGGCGGTCACCCAGCCGCCCTGCTGGAGGCGGCGCACCATGCCGGTGACGGCCCCGGTGGTGAGGTTGGTCCGTTCGGCGATCTGCCCCGCGGTGGCCGGCCCGGCGTCGGCCAGGAAGTCCAGGCATTCCAGGTCGCTGACGGTCAGGCCGAGCCGGTCGGCGACGGCGTAGCGGAAGACCGTGGACAGGCGCGAGTTCTCGCGCCCGGCGCGCATGAGGCCGGCGATCGCGGACACACGCTCCGCCTCCTGGGACATGCCCGCAATCATGCCTCCGGGACGGTGACCCGGTGCAGGCGAGGTAGGAGCCGGGTCAGCACCCAGTGCGGGGCGGCCGCGGTTCCGGTGAGGCGGCGCATCAGACCGGCGGCGGTGTCGACGGCGCGGAATGCGTAGGACACCATCTCGTCCTGGTAGCCGGCGATCGCCTCGGGCATCGGCACACCGTCGGCGAGGGCTTCGCAGATTCGGTACCCGAGCAGGGCGGCGTCGCGCAGCGCGGTGTTGCCGCCGTGCGCGCCGAACGGCGGCATCACGTGGACCGCGTCGCCCATCAGGGTCGCGCCGGGCACCGCCCACTCGCGGGGGCGGCGGCCGGTGGCATAGAGGTTGAGCACCGTGGTGTCCAGCTCGGCGGTGTCGACCAGCCGGCGGACGAGCGGGTGGAAGCCGGCGCTCATCCGGACCGCCAGGTCGCGGAGGGCCAGCAGGTCACCGCGGGCGGCAACGGGGATTTCCGGCTGTCGCAGCAGCAGTCCCCACATGACGTAGTCGTCGCCGGTGGGTGCGTAGCTGCCCGGGGCCAGGCGCGCGAACGCCTCCTGCGGGTTCTCGCCGAACCGCATGGAGGTGAAGAAGAAGGCGCGGCCCGGCTGGTCGGCGATGGCCAGGACGCCGCTGGTGCGCAGCGCGTCCGGGATGACGCTGTGCCCGTTGCGCCACAGGGGCGAGCGGCTGTAGATGCCGGCCATCGGCGTGTTCTCCGGGTCGGCGCCGGGCATCAGCTGCGCGCGCAGGGCCGAGCCGACACCGTCCGCACCGACGACGACGTTCGCCGCGACCGACCCGCCGTCGGAGAAACGCAGCCGCAGCCCGGCCGGGCCGTCCCGGTCGACGGCGACCGCGGCCCGGCCGTAGTGGATGCGCCCGTCCAGCCCGGACATCAGGATCGACCGCAGGGTGGCCCGGTCGACCTGGCGGGTCGCGTGCGGCTCGTCCTTGAACGTGATGGTGAAGGCGTCCCGCAGCCGGCTGTCGGTGAAGCGCAGGTGCCCGCCGGGTTCGTCGCCGGTGGCCAGCGCGAGCCGGTACAGCGGGCGGGGCAGGCTCGTGCGCAGCGCCTGAAGCCCGTCGCGGTCGAGGATGATCCGGTAGCCCTGCTGCCGGACGAAGGGGCTCGGATCTCGTTCGTAGACGTGCACGTCGACGCCGGCGCGCGTCAGGTATTGGGCGAGGCAGAGCCCGGAGAGGCCGGCGCCGGCGATCGCTACCGAGAAGTCGCTCGATATGCCCATCCGTTTATCTTAGCCACTAAGATAGTTTGGGCAAGGCCGGCGTTACCCGGCGGCCGGCCCCTGCCGGGCGTGTCCGACGACGGTCCGGGTCAGAGCGGCCCCAGCGGCGACGGTCAGCAGGATCAGCATCGCGGTGGTGTGCGTGCCCACGCTGTCGGCGGCGGTCGCGACCGGGTTGCCGGCGCCGAGGCGGGCGAACAGCCAACCGGCCGCGGCGATCCCGGTGACGGTGGCCCCGGCGATGCGGAAGGCGGGGCCGAACCGGGTCCGGGCGATCACCACGATCACCGGCAGGGCGAGAGCCACCAGGAGCAGCTGCACCAGCTCGATGCCGAGGTTGAACCCGAACAGGCTCAGCGCGAGCCGGCCGGTCGACAGTTGCATCTCGGCCAGCACGAACGAGAACGCCATGCCGTGCCCGAGGCCGAAGAACCCGGCGACCGCGGCCTCGCGACCCGGGAACAGCGGCCGGACGGCGTGGATGGCGCCGACCAGGATGCTGGCCGCGATGAACGACTCGACCGGCCAGGCCGGGATGTCCAGGTGGGCGAAGGCGCTGACCGCCAGGGCGGCCGAGTGACCGATCGTGAACGCCACGGTGGTCCGGCCGATCCGGGCCGCCGCCGTCCGCGCACCGGCCGGTTCCCGCCAGCGGCCGGACCGGGCCGGCAGGGGCGCGGGCAGCAGCAGGATCAGGAGGAAGAGCAGGTGGTCGGTGCCTTCCAGGATGTGGCTGCCGCCGAGCCGGACCATGGCCACGAGACCGGACCAGGAGCTGCCGTTCGCCAGGTTCACCTCGAGCGGGGGCACGGTCATCGACCGAACGTCGATGCCGATCGTCCCGACCTGGACGGCAGCGCCGTCGGAGATGCGGCCGGCGGCCCAGTCCTGCCGGACCGAGACCAGCACGGTGTGTGTCACTACCTGATGCACGACCACGTCGTACGCGAAAATGAAGTTCCTGATGTCGGCGCCGGACGGCGGCGTGAGCGTGACTGTCGCGTCGAGCTCCTGGTAGGGCCCGGTCGAGGTCTGCTCGGCCTCGGTGAGCGCGAGGTCGCCGACCCCGACGGTCCACGCCCGGCCGTCGGTCGTGGCGGGTCTGATGTGGTCGCTCAGGTAGTCCCGGATCGTGTCGCTCCGGGCCGGGAGGGTCGCGGCGGTCAGGTCGAGGTGGCCGGCCACGGTGAGGTCGCCGAGCGGGATCTGCAGGTGTGCGGTCACCGACGTCTCGTGCACGTCGAGCAGGACCACCGAGTGCGGCATGGGATGCGCCGAGGCCGGCGACGCCCCGAACAGGAGCGCCGCCGTCACCACCAGCGCGATGATGAGCGCCTTGGGCATCAGAAGGAGAACTCGCCACCGTAGTCACGGGTGTGGTCACGGTAGACCGTGTGGTAGTGGATCTGGCCCTGGTAGACCACGCCGTCCTGGCAGACGAACTCGATCCAGACGCCCGGGCCGTCGATGCGCAGGTAGTCGCCCTGCGTGTGGTAGCCGGTGGTGCCGGAGATACCGACGAACGTCTTGTCGAGGTCCCGCTGGTACTCCTTCAACAGCTGCTGCGCGGTGGCGTTGTCGGCGACCGAGACCCACGGCTTGATCGCGTTGACCACGAGCTGCTTCTGCCTGGCCGAGAGCGTCTTGACCGAGACACCCTCCTTCGTGGCCGGGAACGCGCCGTCGGAGTCCGGGCCGAGCAGCACGTCGCTGAACGACTCGGTCAGGGTCGCCGCGGTCTTCTGCTTGGTGGTGAGGCTGTCGGCCAGCGCGGCGATCGCGTCGGACTGCCGGGCGAGCGCCTCGACGGTGTTGCCGTCGTCGTCGGTGAAGCTGGTCGGCTCGACACCGAGGAAGAACGGGGTGGTACCGGCGACCTTGCCGTTCTTGTAGGTCAGGTTGACGGCCAGATGATGGCCGCCGAAGTGCAGCTGCCACGTGCCGGTAGCCGACGGGGTGCCCAGGAACGCCAGGAAATAGATGCCGGAGCCGTAACCACCGCCGCCACCGCCGCCACCGTCGCCACCGGGACCGCCGGAGGGCGGGGTACCCGACGGGATGCCGGTGGGCTGGTCCGAGGGGGTCACGGACGGGTCGGACGACGGCGGGGTGCCACCGCCACCCCCGCTGCTGCCCTGCGCGGCCAGGTTGTCGTCGGCCGCGAGGATGTCGCTGATCTGGTCGAAGCCGGTGCCCGTACCGGTACCGGTGGCCGCCTTCAGCACCGCCTTGGCGGCGGTCAGCTGGTCGTCGGTCAGCGTGCTGAACTGAATGCCGACCCGGCACGACGAGCCACAGGGAAGGTTCGACCAGGCGGTTGCGTCGTCCTGGCTGAAGTCCAGCAGGACCTGGGCTTTCTGGTCGTCGGTGAGAGTGTCCACGAAGGCGTCGGCCGCGTTCACCACGCCGGTGACGCCGGCCGCACCCCGCGTCGGGTCCTTCGGGGCCGCCTTGGTCTGGTTCTGCCCGGCGCCCTTCTTGTCGCCGACGGTGGCCGCGTTGGCGGTGGCGACACCGGCGCCGAGCAGGACGACTGCGGTCGTGGCGAGCGCGAAGCCACGCCAGCGCCGCGACGCGGGCTTGGCGTGCACAGCGGTCTCCTCTTTCACAAGAAACTCCTAGGAATGATGAGGAAGAAAGTGGATGACGGCGCGCTCGTCATCGGCGGCGCCGTTCCCGAGGAATAAGAACAGCAATTCCACCCTGATAGCAAGCTGAAAAAGGCGATCATAGCTGTGAATCATTCACAGGATTCGCGATGCAGCTCTGTTCCAGAACATTGTCGCTGGTCGGAATGCTGGAGGGATCATCAACCCAGCATTCGACTATCACTGAGCTGTGAAAGCTATGCGTTTCCTTAGAAAATACTGACGCCGGCACGCGCCGACCAGAATGGCACAAACACAAGGACCAGGCACCGGTTCCGATGACGGTCCGGTGCCTGGTCCTGGTCAGATCTCGCGGCGCTCAGCCGCGGTGATCACCAGCTGGCGCGCCAGTACTGGGGCGGGTTCGGGAGGTCGGTGCGGTCGACGCCGAGGCGGGCGGCGGCGGAGGTGGCCCAGTGCGGGTCACGCAGGGCCGCACGACCGATGGAGACGGCGTGCGCCTGGCCGGTGGCCACGACCGTCTCCGCCTGCAACGCCTCCTCGACCAGGCCGACCGCGCTCACCACGACGGGGGTGCCGGCGAGCTGCCGGGTCAGTTCCGCGGCCAGGGGCACCTGATATCCGGGACCGACCGGGATCGTCGCGCCCCGGCCGAGGCCGCCCGAGGAGACGTCCACCCAGGTCACGCCGTTCTCCGCGGCAAGCCGGCGCACCAGCCGTGCGGACGCGGTCACGTCCCAGCCGCCGTCCACCCAGTCGGTGGCACTGATCCGGACACCGAGCGGCTTGTGGGCGGGCCAGACGGCACGGACCGCGGCGGCCACTTCGCGGACGAGGCGGGTGCGGCCCTCCTCGTCCCCGCCGTACTCGTCGGTGCGGGTGTTGGTCAGCGGCGACAGGAACTGGTGGATCAGGTAGCCGTGGGCCGCGTGCAGCTGGATCGCGTCATAGCCCGCGGCGTCCGCCCGGCGGGCCGCGGCGGCGAAGGCCGCGACCACCTCGGCGATCCCTTCCCGGCTCAGCCCGACTGCGGGCTTCAGACCCGGCAGTACGGGCCCGTCAACGGCACTGACCGTGCTCCAACCGCCCTCGGCCGCGGGCACCGTGCCTTCCGGCTGACCGGGAAGCCACGGGTACGTGGAGGCCTTACCGCCCGCGTGGGCGAGCTGCACCGCCGCCGCGGCGCCCTGGGAGTGCAGGAACGTGACCACACGCTCGTGCGCCCGCTGCTGCTCGTCGTCGTAGAGGCCGACGTCGCGAGGGCTGATCCGGCCGCGTGCCTCGACACCGGTCGCCTCGGTGGTGACCAGGCCGAACCCGCCCGCGGCGAAGGCGCCCAGGTGCTGCAGGTGCCAGTCCCGGGGCACACCGTCCTCGGCGTCGATGACGTACTGACACATGGGCGCGACGATGGCCCGGTTGCGCAGGACGAGGCCCGGGCCCTCAAGCGCGGGCAGGGTGAGCGGCGTGAACAGCACTGACATGGTGACGGCCCCGATCCGACGATTACTTGCACACGCTTTCTTTCAACGTATGCAACAAAACCTAGACGCGAGCATCCGGCCACGGCAAGCGATGTGACGATCGGTACGCGCCCGCTCAAGCCGGGTCGAGGAACATGATCAAGGATGCCTCCAGGCCGCGACCAGGAACGCGTCGCCGGCCTCCATGATCGCCTCGCCGACGCCGCCGAAGACCGCGAGGACCGGGACGCGCGACCAGGTCAGCGTGTTGGCCGCCGCCACCGGGGAACGGAACCGGCGTTCGGCGCGGATCCGCTCGGCCCGCGCGGTCGCCTCGACCAGCCAGGCACGCGCCTGTTCTGTGGCGTCGGCCGCTGCCGACCGCGGCTGCTCGGCCACCTGCCGCTGCTCGTCCCGGGTCTGCAGGCGTTGCAGGGCCTGGCCGACGGCGGACGACGCTTCGACCCGGTCGGCGACACCGGCGGCGCGGGCGTTGGCGATCAGCGCCTCCCGGCCGTTGCCGGCCACACCCCCTGACCCGCCGCGGCAGATTCGCCACCCCGCCCCCGATCGAAGCGGTTCGATTGACATGGGAGCGTTCCCATTCGACACTTCTCGCCAGGTGCGCGGACCGGATTCACCGCCGGTTCCCCGCCGCGGACCGCACGAGAGGAACCCCTTATGAGTTCGATGGCAAGGAGGACCGGGCTCGCGTTCGCCGCCGCCACCCTGGCCCTCGCCGGCGCCGTGTACGGCGTGACCTCCGCCTCGGCCGAGGTCACAGCCCAGCTGACCGCTCCTCAGCTGGTCGCCGACATGGGCGCCGGGTGGAACCTCGGCAACCAGCTGGAGGCCAGCAACAACGGCGTACCCAGCGAGACGGCGTGGGGCAACCCGGTCATCACCCAGACCCTGATCAACCGGGTGAAGGCGTCCGGGTTCAAGACCATCCGCATCCCCGTCTCATACCTGAACAACATCGGGGCCGGGCCGAACTATACGGTCGACGCCGCCTGGCTGACCCGGATCCAGGAGGTCGTCAACTACGCCTACAACCAGGGCCTGTACGTCGTGATCAACATGCACGGCGACGGCTACAAGTCCGTCGCCGGCTCCTGGCTGATCTGCGACACCGCCGACCAGACCACGATCAAGGCCAAGTATCAGAAGGTGTGGCAGCAGGTCGCGACGAAGTTCGCGAGCTACAACGACCACCTGATCTTCGAGTCGATGAACGAGGAGTTCGACGGCCAGTACGGCAATCCGACCCAGCCGTGCTACTCGAACATCAACGCCTACAACCAGAGCTTCGTCGACACCGTCCGCCGGACCGGCGGCACCAACGCCTCGCGCTGGCTGCTGGTTCCGGGCTGGAACACCAACATCGACTACACGGTCGGCAACTACGGGTTCACGCTGCCCACCGACCAGTACCGGTCGTCGTCGATCCCCAGCACCGAGAAGCGGATCATGATTTCCGTCCACTACTACGACCCGTGGGACTTCACCGGTCAGGAGGACGGCAACATCACGCAGTGGGGTCCGAAAGCGACCAACCCGGCGAAGACCTCCACCTGGGGTCAGGCGGACTACCTCGACGGACAGTTGAAGAAGGTGCACGACACCTTCGTCGCGAACGGCTATCCGGTGCTGGTCGGCGAGTACGGGTCGATCGACAAGACCGCCGCCGACTCCGCGAACAACACCTACCGCGCCGACTACGCCCGCACTCTGGTAGCAGCGGCCAAGAAGTACGGCGCCGCCACCGCCTACTGGGACAACGGCTACAACGGGGCGTACGGCTTCGGACTGTTCAACCGCAGCTCGGCCACCGTGACCCAGCAGGGCATCATCGACGCCATCATCAGCGCGGCCGGCGGTAGCACCACGCCGTCGACGAGTCCGTCGGTCTCGCCGTCCGCCTCGCCGTCCGCCTCGCCGTCGACGAGCAACCCGGCCGGCGCCTGCAAGGTCACCAGCACGGTCAGCGCCTGGAACACCGGGCTGACCAACAGCATCACGATCACCAATACCGGCACCACTGCCGTCAACGGCTGGAGTCTGGCCTTCACCCTGGCCACCGGACAGACCATCACGTCCGGCTGGAGCGCCACGTACAGCCCGGCCAGCGGCAACGTCACCGCGACCAACGTCAGCTACAACGGCACGCTCGCGGCCGGGGCCTCGACCACCATCGGGTACCAGGCCACCCACACCGGCAACGCCGCCGCCCCCACCGGGTTCCGGCTCAACGGCGCCACCTGCAGCTGACCCACCACGGCGGGCCGGGAGCCGAACAGCCCCGGTCCGCCGTCGCCGGCTCTGCCGCCGGAACGGGTGATGCGCCGCAGCGCCGGCAGCGTCATGGGTCGCGCCTGGCCGAGCTGTCCGAACTGCAGGCCTACCGGCAGGGGCGCGGGGTGACGCTGCCGGAGGAAGGTGTGCCCGGCTACTCCGGCAGCGCCGGGCCGGCCGCAGCACGAGGCGGTCGGCGACGGCGCGCTCCCCCGGTGGCGCAGCACCCGGCCGGCCCGGGCGTGACCCGTCAGGCCCCCGCCTTGCCGAGGCGGTCGTCGAGAGCGCGACCCTCGGCGGCGGTGATCGCGGGACCACCGATCGGCGTGCCGAGCGCGTCGGCGAGGTCGCGCAGGCGCAGGTCGATGACGGCCTCGACGAGTTCGGTCCACTCGGCCAGCGTTTCCCGGGCGCGCCGCCACGCGGTCAGCAGCACGCAGCCGGCGATGATCAGCGCGGGCCACCAGAGCAGGCCGGGCAGCAGGTAGAGGGTGCCCCAGCCGACCAGCGTGACCGCCTCGGCGTAGCGGATGCGGGCGTCGGTGACCGGGCGGCGCGTGTCCTCGGTGAGCAACAGCCAGAGCCGTGGCCAGACCAGCGCGGCGGTCACGTGGTACTGGGCACGGACCCTGACCTCGACCAGCCGCACCCGGTCGGCCATCCAGGTCGGCCGCTGCGGCAGGTAGGCCGCGACCGGAGACTGACCGGCCCGGTGGGCGGCGGCCCGGGCGCGCGAACGCCGGGAGAACCGGGTCCGCGTGATCCGATCGCCGGTCAGGAACCGGTGGCGCATCCACACACGTTGCGCCAGCCGGCCCAGCCCGGCCGCGGCGGTCCCGGCCACCCCGGCAGCCCCGACGATCAGCATCACCACGAGCACCAGCCGGGCCGGTTCCTTGACCAGACTGCGGCCGGTGCGCCCGCCCCACCCGACCAGCCGGCCCTCATCCAGGGCGTGGCCGTGCCGGACCACCAGGGCGACGGTCAGCACCGCGACGAACACCAGGCCGGGCAGCAGGATCGCGGTCACCCAGCGGCCGCTGACCCGCTTGCCGACCTCGGTCAGGACGCTGATCATGCCGGTCGCATCGGCGTGCCGAACGCCGCGCAGTTCGGCGGGTGACCGTCGTCGTCGCGGGCCGCCCGCCGGTTGCAGCGGTCCTGCGGACAGACGTAGGCACCCGCGCCGAGGCCGGCCGCGGCACCCCACCCGGGTAGTCGCGGGAGGCCCGCCGTAGGCCGGTCCGACCAGGTGCGCTGGGCCTGGTCCTGATCCTCGGGCTGCCACTTGCGCAGGGCCGGGCGGGCCGAACCGCCACCGCTGACCCGGTCGGCGTCGCGGTTCAGCCGGTCCAGCACGCCCTCCTGACGGGCCCGCTCGCGCAGCGCGGGCAGCATCGCGCACCAGGCGGCCAGGGCGTCGGCCTCGGATTCCACCGGTTCTGCCTCCTCGAATCGCGGAACCACGATCGTATCGATGGATGTTCTACTGTGGGTGCTCGGGCCATCACCGGGGAGGACCGCCGTGGGGAGTCAGGCCGCTGCCACCGCGCTGCACGAGGCACGGGCCCGGCTCTCCCGGGCCGAGCGCAGCCGCCGCGTCGCCGACATCGACCAGGCGGTCCTCGCCGGTGACCGAGCGGTGCACGCGTGTGCGGCCGGCACCCAGGAGCATTTCGAGGCGCTGGTCCTGAACGCCGACATCCGAGGCCTGCGGTACGAAGCCGCCGGCCACCCGGCCGACCTGGCCGTCTGCGTCGAGATGCGGGGCGACCTGCTCACCCTCGCCCGCAGCCGGCGTCCCGAGCTGGTGCCGAACCTGGTCTTCGCTTTCACGTACGCGTCCCTGGAGCTCGGCCTGCGCACCGGCGACCAGCGCTCGGTCGAGCTGGCGCTGGCCGGCGCCCAGGAACTGCACGACCTCGGAACCGACCACCGCGCCCCCAACCTGCACGCCGCCGCCGCGGACGTCCTGCGCCGCGGCGTGCCGCTGCTCCCGGCCGACCACCCGAACCGGGACGCGCTGGCCGGCGTGCGGGCCGCCGCCCTCGTCCAGGTAATCCTCGCGACGGGCGACCTGTCGCAGCTCGGCGAGGCCGCCGAGGAGGCGGGGCGCGCCGTCCGGCTGTGCCCGCCAGGCGACCCGAACCTGATGTCCTACCTCATGCTGCACGCCGACGTGCAGCGGCTGCGCTACTCCAGCGAGCCGGCCCTCGACACCCTGGACGCCCTCCGGGACAGCGTCCGGCAGGCGCTCGACCACAGCCCGGCGGGCCACCCGGGCCGCGACAGCCTGCTCCACAACCTCGGCCTCGTCCACCAGGAACGTTTCCGGATGACCGGCGACCGGGCCGACCTGGACAGCGCCGCCCACCACCTGCGGCTGGTCGCCGCCCAGACCCGCGACCCGGCGGTCCGCGATGCCGCCCGCACCACCCTGGCCGAGGTGAACCGGATGCGTGGCCCCGCGCCGGAAGTCCCGCCGGGGCTGACCTTCGTCGGGACCTCCGCCGATGCTCCGCGGGGTCCGTTAGATCCGGCCGGCGACGACCCGGTCGAGATCCTGCGGCACAGCGGTGTGGTGCAGGATCGGATGCTGGCGTATCAGAGGACCGGTGATCTCAACAAGCTCGACCAGGCCTGCGAGTACGGTCGCACGCTGCTGGCCGGGTTGCCGGAGGAGAACCGGTGGATGGTCGGCTCGGGGCTCGGTTCGGCGTTGATCCTCCGGTACGAGGAGCGCGGGCGGCCCGAGGATCTCGACGAGGCGGTCGACCTGCTGCGGGCGGCGGCGGCCCGCCCGGCCTGGGACCCGGATCATGTCGCGGGCGACGTGGCGAACCTGGCCAGTGCTCTGGGCCACCGGTTCCGGCGCGACCACCACGGCGCCGACCTGGACGAGGCGATCGCGCTGGCCCGGCGGGCGGTCGAGGCCGAGCCGCCGCACCGTCCCGAGTGGGCCCGGTATGCCGCCACCCTCGGAAGTCTGCTGGTGGACCGTTTCCAGCACACCGGGCGCCGATTCGACCTGGACGAGTCGATCGAGATCGGCCGCAGCGTCCTGGCCGCCGCCCGCGCCCCGGAGGCCGAACAGCACGCCCGGGCCAACCTGGGCAACCGGCTACGCATCAGGTTCCTCGTCACCGGCGAACGCGCCGACCTCGATGCGGCCATCGGCCTGCTGCGCGAGGCGATCGGGTCCGGTGACCCGTGGTCGCGGGTGAATCTCGGGCTGGCGCTCGGCGACCGGGGCGGCGACGATCTGACCGAGGCGGTCGAGCTGCTCCGGTCGGTGCTGGCCACGACCGGGGCACAGTCGATCCTGCAGGAGACGGCCAGGCTCGGTCTGGCCGAGGCGCTGGCCGCCCTGGGCCGGGTCGGCGAGGCCGTCACCACACTGGACGGGCAGCTGCCCGTCCAGCCCGTCGAGCGGCTGGACGCGCTGGAACTGCTCGGGCGGCTGCACGCCCGGCTGGCCACGGACGGTTCGGGTGACTGGTCGCGGGCCGCCGCCGCGTACGCCCGGGCGGTCGCCCAATTGCCGGTGACCGTGGCCGGCGGCCTGCCCGCCGGCGACCGGAACCGGCTCATCTCCCGCTGGTGGGATCTCGCCTGCGACGCCGCCGCGTCGGCCATCGCGGCCGGGACGCCCGAGCGGGCCGTCGAACTGCTCGACAACGGCCGGTCACTGTGGTGGGGGCAGGTGCTCGACGCGCGGGCCGACCCCGTTCCCGCCACCGCGTTCGCCGATCTGGCGGACGTCGCGGCGGACGGTCCGGTGGTGATGGTCAACGTCAGCCGCCATCGCTGCGACGCGCTCGTGCTGACCGGCGACGGCGTACGGGTGGTGCCTCTGCCCGGCCTGACCGCCGACGACGCGGACCGGCGCACCCGCCGCTACCTCGACGCGGCCGGCCGGGCCGGCGTCGGCGGCACCTCGGCCGGGCCGCGGGAGCAGGTGCTGCTGGCCTACCTCGAGTGGCTGTGGGACGTCGTCGCGGGACCGATCCTCGACGCGGTGCCGGTGCCGGGCGGGTCCCGGCTGTGGTGGTGCCCGACCGGGCCGCTGGCGCTGGCGCCACTGCACGCGGCCGGCTACCACGACCCCGAGGACGAGCCGGCCGGGCGCAGCGTCCTCGACCGGGTGGTGTCCTCGACCACCCCGACCCTGCGGGCGCTGCGGCATGCGAGGCGGACGCAACCCCGGACCACGGGACGGCGGCTGGTCGTGGCCGTCCCGGAGAAGCCGTCGTACGTCGCTGGACTGTCCGGCCTGCCGGCGACGGTCCGCGAGGCGGAACTGGTGCGGGCCCGGTTCTCGGACGCCACCGTGCTGATCGGGCCGGCGGCCACCCGTACCCGGGTGATCGAGCTCTTGGCCGACCACGACCGGGTGCATCTGGCCTGCCACGGCGAGCCCGGCAGCCGCACCGGCGAGGCCGCGCTGTACCTGGCCGACGCACCGCTGACCGTCACCGATCTGGCCGGGCTCGACCTGCGCGACGCGCGGCTGGCCGTGCTGACCGCGTGCCACACCGCGATCGGCGACACCGACCGGCCCGACGAGGCCGGTCACCTGGCCGCGGCGCTGCAGGTGGCCGGCTTCCGGCAGGTGGTGTCCACCCTGTGGGCGATCGGCGACGACACCGCGGTCGAGGTCACCGACCGGCTCTATCGCGACCTAGCGCCGGCCCACGCCGTGCACGCCGCGATCCGCGAGCTGCGCCGGCGGCATCCCTACCAGCCGGGCCGTTGGGCGCCGTTCGTCCACCTGGGCGCCTGAGACCAGTAGCCCTCCGACCGCACACGCAGCCGGCCGGCCGCTTGTTGATCGCGATCGAGCCCTCGCTGGACAGCAGTCGCGCGAGCCCGCCGCCGACGCCGGACTGCAGCCGGCCGCCCGGGCCTGACGCGTCAGCCGTTGATCGCCGGATAGTTTCCGAGTGGTTGATAGTTGCCATAGTGGAAAGCATCTGCGATAGTTTCCTCCATGGAAAACAACGCGCACGTCCCGAGCCCGGCCGAGGCCCGCGAGGCACTGGCGAACATCGAGACCGTCCAGCGCGCCGTGCGGGACACCCCGTGGCCCGCGTGGATCTACCCGGTCAACGCCCTGCTGCTGGGCGCGATGACGCTGACGTTCGCGTTCGGCGACGACGGCTTCGTCTTCCTGCTCGCCGGCGGTGCGGTGCTGATCGCGGTCAACATGCTGGCCGGTTACCGGATGGGGACACCGTTCACGCTGCCCACCAGCCGCGTCTTCCTCAGTTTGTGTCTCACCGCGATCGGGTGCCTGCTCGCCGCGTTCACCGTCGCCGAACTCACCGCCCAGCGGTGGCCGATCATCGTGCTCGCCGTCGCGGCGACCGCCCTCTACCTGGCCGCCGGTGTGGTGCACCGGCGCTCGACCGGGGCACCCCGATGACCGCGGAACTCGACCCGATCATCCACCCGACCCACCGCCTGCGGATCTGCGCGATGCTGGTCGCCGCCAACACGCTGGAACTGTCGGTGATCAAGGAGAATCTGGACCTGAGCCCGTCGGCCCTGAGCAAACAGGTCGCTGCCCTCGTCGACGCCGGTTACGTGAAGCAGGAACGGCTCGGATCGGACACCCGGAGGGTGTGGCTGTCGATGACACGACAGGGGCGGAAGGCGTACCAGGGGCATGTCGCCGCGCTCCAGGAAATCGTCACCGCGACGACGGTTCCCGCACCGGACTGACTCTCGTGATGCTGCGACGCCGGCCCAGCGCGCCGGGACTGCCGGCTGCCGGACTTCTACTCCCCATCGGCGCCGGCCGGGGGGCGGCGCCGGCGAGGAGCCCACCAGTTGGCACGCCCCAAGATCACCATGTCGTCACCCGCCGAGTTCGGCGCAGCCAGTCGGCCTGCCACACGGCATCGGCGGGTGGCGTGAACGTCGCGGTGGCGTCGTGCAGGCCACACAGCAGCACGCCCGCTCCGCCCACGGTCTCGTCGGACCAGGCGTGCGGATGCGGAGACTCCGGTGAGAGGTCGCACGTCGACGATCCGGCGTTGCCGGATCGACTCGGCCCAGCCGATCGCCACCCCGGCATCTGTGACCACAGCGCCATCCTGCCGTCGACCAGGTGGGCTACCGAGGAGCCGCCCGCGGCGGTCGCCTACGGTCAGGTGGTGGCTGACAGTTGGGTGGATTTCCGCGACGCGCTGGCGGAGACGCTGGCGACCCTGCCGGAACTCGGTGTGGTGATCATCCGGGATCGGGCCTCGCCGGGACGGTTCGTGCAGTTCCTCATGGATAGTGATCATTTCCGGGTCGAGGTGAGCACGGCGGTGGATCAGATGGGGCGCCGGCCGCGCACCGAGCAGGAGCTGTCGGCGCTGCGTGCCGCGGGGTGGCAGGACACCGGGGATCCGGGGCTGAACTACGTCCGGTTGCTGGACTGGCCGGCGCCGTCGGCCGGGTACCGGGAGCTGGCCGACATGATGGTGATCGCGTTGCGGGACGTGTTCGAGGTCCCCACGCCGGACCGGTTGGGCTACGAGGCGTGGTCGAACTTCGGCGGTGAGGGTGACATCGACCTGCCCCGGCTGGGCCTCGAGCGGGTGGCCGGATGAGCGGGGTGGATCCGTCGGCGCTGCTGAGCGTGATCCGCGAGCTGCGGCAGACGGTCGGCGAAGCGGGCGAGACCCAGCGCCGGGTGCTGGCCGTGACCGGGACCGCGAACTCGCCGGACGGTTTGATCACGGTGACGGTCGGGCCGCGTGGCCAGCTGATCGATCTGCGCATCGATCCGCGGGTCTACCGTCAGCCGAACGCGGGTGCGCTCGCGGCGACGATTCTGGCCACGTCGCGGGCCGCTGTCGAGCAGGCCGCGGAGCGGACCCGGGAAATCGTGGACGAGCGGATGCCGGCGGTCGACGGATTCCTGCCACCGGATGCGGAAAAGCCTTTCGGCGTACGCGGTCTGCTGCGCCGGCACGACAGTGAGCTGAAGCGGGCCGCGGAGGCTGCGGGTGAACCCTGACCTGCAGGTGATGCCCGGGGCCGGGCACGCGATGAGCGTGATCCATCCCGGCCCGGCCGCGCTGCGTGTCCGTTTCCGGCAGGGGGTGCTGATCGGCCCGTACGGTTTCCCGGAGTGGCTGCTCTACGCGCGCGCCGTCGTCGAGTTGCCGCCGCCGATCGCCGAGCTGACCGCCGACGAGCAGCGGGTCTTCGACGTGCTGACCGCCAACCGGGTGACGCGCGGCGCCGATCCACTGTGGCCCGCGGCGCAGGCCGGCGGGGCGACGCCGACGCCGCCCGGCTGGTGCTGGGCACGCCTGCCGGTCACCGCCGACGGCGAGCCACGGCGAACGGTCCTGGTCCCGATCGAGTTGCACGCCGCGTTCCGGCACGGTGGCGCCACGCGGACGCTGCCGACGGGCCGTCCCGGGCCCGGCGTGCGCACCGATCCCGGTGCCGTTCCGGTGCCGCCGCGGCCGGGCGTTCCGGTTCCGGGGCAGGTCCTTTCTCAGATCGAAGACCTGCTCGGGTACGAGCTTCCGGGCGCCTACCGGCGGTATCTGCTGGAGTGCAACGGAGCGGGCCCGGCCGAACCGGGTGTGCTCGCCGTCGCGGGTCTGGTCGCCGATCAGCCGTTGTTCGGGCTGGCCCGCGACGACGCGTTGCAGGACGTCGGGTTCGCCCCGCAGTGGCTGGCCGACCGGTTCACGCCCGAGTTCCTGCCGGTCGGTTTCGTGCAGGGCGGCCTCCTGGCGCTGCGCGTGGCCGGTCAGGACGCCGGCAGTGTGTGGTGGCTCGACGACGACGATCCGCGCGACGACGACCGGTTCGGTCCGGCCGAGATCTGTGCCCGGCTGCTGCGTCGCTGCGCCGACGACTGGGACGGGTTCTGGACGGGGTTGCACCGGTCGGCCGCGGTGCTGCTGGAGGTGGCCGACGACCTGGTCACGGACGGGCAGGCCCGGGTGGTGCGCCCGGAGTTCGCCGGGGAGGCGCTCCCGGCGAAGCTGCGGCCGTACACAATTTGATCTTGGCCGGTTGGGCTTGGGCTAGATTGTCGGCGTGCGAACGGCAGCGTGGGCGGCGGCGAACGACGCCGAACGGCGGATGGCCCGGGCGTGGGCCGACGGTGATGCCGACGCCTTCGCCGACGTGCTGCTGGCCTGCGATCTGTTCCTGCCGGGCTTCGCGGAGAGCGACGGGGACGGGCAGCGGCTGCTGACCCGCGAGCGGGACGGCCTGACGTTCCTGCTGGTCTACACGTCGGTGGAGGCGCTGCGGGAGGCGACGCAGCTGATCGGCGGCGGCTGGCGGCGGGTGACGTTCGCCGAGCTGGCCGGGGCGTGGCCGGACGATCGGTGGGGTCTGGCGGTCAGCCCGCACACCCCGATCGGCGCGTACCTGAGCCCGGAGCAGTTGGGTGAGCTGTTCGAGGAGGTGGCCGCCGAGCCGCCGTTCACGCCGGCCGACGAGCGGGAACGGGCGATGCACGCCGCGCAGCAGGCCGGCGACGCCGAGGTGTATCTCGACCTGCTGGTGATCGCGGACGTGCTGCTGCCGGTGACCGGCCCGGCCACGCCACAGGATCTCGGGCAGCCGGGTTTTCCCTGGCTGACCCAACGGCCGGGCGCCGAGGTGACGATCCCGGTGTTCACCTCGGCGCACCGGCTGCACGACGTGCGGCCGCAGCCGGAAGTGATCACCGTGCCGTTCATGGCGGTGGTGCGGGCCTGGCCCGGCGACCGCTACCGACTGGCGGTGAATCCCGGATCGGCGACGGCCGCGCAGTTCACCGGAGCCCAGGTGCCGGATCTGCTGCGCTGGGCCCAGGAGCTGGTGCTACGCCGCACTCACGAGCCGGTCGCGGCTGAGTCGAGGATGCGGCGGGTGCAGACGCAGATCGCCGCGGACGTCGCCGATCGCTACGTGACCTCCGGTGGTGCTCTGATCAGCGGCCTGGTGTGCCCGGCCGGGCCGGTGGACGCCGGCGACGGCTACCTGGTGCGCTGGCACGAGGACGAGGCGACGGGCGCGGCCGGGCGGCTGGCCACCGAGTTGCCGCTGCCGCACGGCGCGCAACTGGTGCGGCTGCTCGCCGGCCAGGAGGTGGTGGTCGGAACCCTGGACGTCGAGGTGGGCTACTGGCGGCCGTCGCTGCTCACCGTGCTGCGCGGTGAGGCGCCATGACATTCGTCGTGGGCGGCGCGGCTGCCGATGTGGTCAGGATGTGGGTTCGGGGCGACGGGGAGGAGGCGTACCGGTGGCTGAGTTCCTGAATCTGCCGGACGGTCCGGGCGCCGCCGCGCAGGTCGGCGTCAAGCTGCAGGCCGAGGCGCAGGACTTCAAGCAGAAGGCGCAGCGGCTGCTCGGGCACATCCAGCACCTCGACGGCGGGAAACCGTGGGGTGCGGACGAGGCCGGGCAGGCGTTCGAGACGCAGTACCACAAGCCGATGGGTGAGGCCGGTTCGCTGGCGCAGGCCCTGCAGGACCGGCTGAACACCGCCGGCCACCGGCTCGACGAGCTCGGTTCCGGCGTGGTGCAGGCCATGACGCGGTACGACAGTGCCGACGTCACCGGCGCGACCGACATCCGGGGCGCGGTGTGACGCTGCTGGGCCCGCGAGCCTGATGGCCGGCAGTAACGGCCTCGGCTCCTTCATCGACACCGCTCTCGACGAGCTGCTGGAGTTCTTCCGCGAGTGCGAGCAGTGGGTGCCGATCGTCGGCCCGGTCCTGGAGATGCTCGTCGAGATCCCCGAGGGCCGTGAGCAGGAGCTCTACGACCTGGCCGACTACTACGGGCAGGCCGTCGACCTGCACCGCCAGCACGCCGAGCAGGTGCAGACGCTGCTGGGTGACCTGCGCCAGACCTGGCAGGGCGACGGCGGGGCCCAGGCGACGCACGAGAAAGTACAGCAGTATCTGGAGCAGCTGAACGCGGACGCGGAGTCGTTCGCGCAGATGCAGCAGATGGTGCACAGCGCGGCGCTCGGTGTCGAGGCCGCCAAGATGATGGACGTCGTCAACCTGGTCATGCTCGCGATGGCCACCGTCGAGGTGATCGCGACGATCATCGAGACGGTCGGGTTGTCGGCGATCGGTGAGGGCCTGGCGATCGCGACCTGCCGGCAGGCGATCAAGACCGCGCTCAAGGAACTGGTCGAAAAGCTGATCGGCCAGGGCTTCAAGGGCGCAGTCAAGGCGATCATGAAGGCCGGGTTGCAGCGTGGCCTGCAGTTCGTCAAGTTCACCGTCGCCACCAAGCTCGGGATCCTGGGCATCCAGGCCGCCGAGGGCCACGACCCGATGACCGATTTCGACCCGATCGAGTTCGCCGGCGAGATCGCCGACTCGTTCGTCGCCGGTTTCCTCGGCGGGCCCCTGGCCGTCGGCGCGCACAACCCGCTCAGCGAAGGCACCGCGATGGCGCTGGGCCAGCTCGGCGACAACTACCTGCGCCTCTACCGCGACGACCTGTTCGACGCCCTGAACCTGACCGACTGGGCCAAGGACCACAACCTCTACGTCGACCGCGACCACTTCGACCCCCTCGACGGCGTCGCCACGGCCGGCCTGTTCGGCGCGGTCCTGGGCGCCAAGGGCATGCGCGAAGGGTTGCGTGACGCCGGTGCTGATCTCCGGCTGAAGCTCGGCGAGAAGAACACTCTGGGCACCGAGAATTCCCGATTCGGTACGGCGGAGCCGGCGCCGCGCACCGCAGGGGAAACCGGCACGCGGGCCGGGGCCGAGACCGGCTCGCGCGCCGCCTCCGGTGAGAGCAGTGCGACCGGACGTTCCTCGGGCAGTCCCGGGTCGGACCAGGGCGCGGCGACCCAGCGGTCGGCGGGCAGCCACGGATCCGAGCGGTCGGCGGGCAGCAGGCACGGATCCGAGCGGTCGACGGATACGACGGCAGCCGATCAGCGGGCGCACGGTGACCAGCGGACGAGCACCGAACACATCTCCGGGACGGAGCGCCGGGCCGAGCCGGCACCGTCGGGCGCGAGAGCACCGCTCGTCCGGGCCGGAGCCGGTCAAGGCGTCGGAACACGGCAGTCAGCAGCGCGCAGCCGAGCCCGCCGCCGGCAGTGAGACCCCGCGCGGACAGATCTCGCACCCGGATCGGCCGGTTGAGACCACCGAGGCCGGGCGCGGCAACGTTTCCCGTGGTCAGGAAAACGTTTCCAACGGTTCGGAACACGCCGGGCGCGAGGTGGGGGGCGGATCGCGGACCGAGAGCACCGTCTCCGGCCGTGCACCGGGCGAGACCGGGGTGCCGGAGAGCGGGCCGCACGCGGAGATGAACGGCGCGCGCGGATCGACGGGAGTCGAGCAGCCGGCACCCGTCCACTCGACGGCCCGCGAGCCGGTCGCGGTGCGCTCCGGCGTCGTCGAGAGCGGGTTGTCCTCCGGGATGGAGCCCGCGCGTTCCGGCGTACGGGAAACCGGTTTTTCTCATGTCGCCGAGCCTGGCCGGGCCGAACCGCAGAGCTCGCACCCGGCGGAGATCGCGCGCGGCGAAGCCCGCGCCGGGGAGCCTCGGACGGAAGGACCGGGTCGTGGTCCGTCGGCCGCCGAGGCGCCCGGGAGTGACCCGACCGGCCGGGAGCCCGGACGTGACACCCGCAGCGACCGGGCGGATCAGGATCGGGCGGATCAGCCGGACAGTGCGCGGCGACGCTCGCCGGAACAGGGCCACAAGCGCTGGCGGGACTACACGCAGCGGATCCAGCGCTGGGCGGAGAGCCGCGCCGGTGACCGGGCCGCGATGGAACGGGCTCTGGCGCGCCGGTTCGAGCCCGATCGGAGCGGCGAGCCGCGGCTGACGCCGGAAACCGTGCAGCGGATCCTGGACCGGCCCGCTCAGCAGCTCGACGCGACCGGCCGCCGGTTCCGGGAAATGGTCCGTGACTACTTCAGCGAGGTGCGGTCCGACAACGGCGAACCGGCCCGGCACCCGGCCTCGGAAGCGGACATCGCTCGCAAGCTCGACGAGCTGGCCCGGTCACGGCCGCCGAGTCCGGGCCGCCACCTGCTGAACATCAGCGCGCTGCGGGGTCCGGACGGCGCACCGATCCACTCCGATCACGTCATCGGAGGCGAGTACCACGGCTTCGGACGCGAGGCCGACCCCGCCCTGGTCCGGCACGAAGTACACGACGCCGTTCCGAAAGTCCTGGACCGGCTCTTCAAGGACGTCGAGTTCGTGCGCGGGGACCAGGAGGTGCTGCGGATCGGCGGCGAACGTGACATCCGGGTGTCGTTCGACGCCCGGCACATGGACCGCACGCACGTCGGTGAGTCCCAGCACTTCCGGCGCGGCGGCGGACGCTGGCAGGTGGAGATCAACGCCGGCACGGCACGCGAGCACGTCACGACCGTGACCAGCCACGAGATAGCCGAGATCCTGCACACCACGGACAGCCGCCCCGGCAGTACGAAAGACGTGCTGACGCCCGACCACGACGGAACCGGTGAACTCAAGCTCAGCCCCGACGATCTGGGTCGCATCGGCGAGATGCTCGACCTGCACCAACGTGCCCTGGCCGGTGATCACGTGGCCGGCGACCGGCTCGGCGAACTCCTCGACCACCTCGACCTTCGGGACGGGCCGGGCGCCGCGGCCCGCCGCGAAACGGTCACCGGCCTGCTCGACGACAGTGCCGCCCACCACTTCGCCGACAAGCCGGCCGGGCAGCTGAGCGACCTGCTCAAACGACCGCACGAAGACCTCCCGCAGGCGCCCGAGCGCACCCGGTACCGCCTGGACGACCTGCAGCAGCACGAGGGCCGGGAACCCGGCAAGCTGACCCGCCCGATCTACCCGGAGGCCCATCAGCAGACCGGCAAGGGGATCACGCCCCGCTACCACGCGGTCGGCGACCCACGGAACACCTTCCGGATCGAGAACGGGACCCGGTTCCGCTACACCCACACCGGCAAGGTCGAGTACGCGCACGAGGACTACGGCCTCGGCCGTGACGTCAAAGTCCCGGCCGAGCGCGACAAACTCGCCGACCTGCCGCACCCGCCCGGCTCCGACCAGGCCACCCGGCTCGCGGCCGAAAGCACCCTCTTCCACCAGCAGGGCGTCGACCTCGCCCCCGTCCAGGCGGACCGCCTGGTCAAGCTGGACCGGCTCAACTCGGCCCTCGACGACCTGCGTCAGGAGTCCGACGACCCGAACGCCGACGAAACGTATCGCCGTCGTACCGAATCGGATTTCAACGCGGAGAACCGCGAGAAAACCGAGAAGGCCATCGACAGGCTGATCGACCGGCATCCCGAGTTGCAATCCCACGCGGACGACGTCTTCGCTGCCGGCGAACGTGTCTCCACCGCACTCCGGGACCGGAACATGACCTCCAACCGAGCCGGGATGATCGCCGGACGCGAGTACGCCACCTCGCTCGGCGTGGCCGAGGGCGACCTGCACGGTGACGTCACCGCCGACCCCAAGAGCGGCGAACTCGACGTGTGGGGCGTCGTGCGCGACGCGGACGGCCACGTCACCGAACTCGTCGTCGTCGAGGCCAAGGGCGGGACGGCCAACCTGGGCAAACGCGACGGCAACCAGCAGGGCACGGGGCCGTACCTGCGCGACATCATGAGCCACGACAAGGTCTTCCTGACCTTCCTCGCCGAGCATCCCGCCATCGGCGACGGGCTGCGATCCGGTGCCATACCCGTGGAGTACTACCAGGTCGGCCAGCCACACATGCTGCCCGGCGGAAGCGCCGTACCGGCCGCCCGGGTCTACCGCTTCGAGTTCCGGGTCCGGCTCGAGGACGGTCAGCATCCCGGCGACCTCAACGTGCTGGACCCGCGAAGCCTGGGCCGGCCCGGCCAGCACCGGTGACCGGCACCGGACGCGATACTGTGACCGGCCGGACCAGGCCCAACCCTGACGTGAGCGGAGGACGAGCGTGACGGACGCCCTGGACGCGGCGAGCCTTGTCGAGGCCGCGAACGCCCTGCTCGCGGTGGCACCGCTGCTGGGCTCGGCCACCGCTCAGGAGATGGCCCAGGCGCTCGACTGGCCGGTCACCCGGCATCGGCCTGAACGGTCGATATCACTCGACCCCGGTTACGGGATCGGTCCGAGCGGCGCCTACGCCGGCCTGGACACCTCGGATCGGCCGCGGGCCCTGCTCGTCGACGTCAGCAACCCCGACCACGGCGGGCCGGAGTTCCGCCAGGATGTGTTCGCGGCCGCCGCGGCCACCCTCGCCGAAGCACTCGGCCCGGCCACCGACCGCCGTCCCGGCGAGAACCCGGCACTCTGGTGGCGCCGCGAACCGACCGTCCTGCGCCTGGTCAACAGCCGCGACGGCGTCTACCTGCAACTCGACCTGATCGACCGCCTCGAGCAAGAATTCTGACGGCACCGTATCCCGGCGAAGTCATGCGACGACTTCTCACAGGGATTGTGCCTGCTCGTGACGCCGGACTTCCGGTGATCGGCACGCGACGAGTTCCACGGCGGCCCGGTGGAATGGCGACGGCCTCGTCGTCGTTGCCGGTCACGGGACCTACCGGGAAAGTGAGCGTCATGGCGGAGATCGTGGCCTGCACCTCGTGCGGGCAGCGGAACAAGGTTCAGGCGGCGGCCAAGGGCAAGCCGGTGTGCGGAAGGTGCAAGGACGCCCTGCCCTGGATCGCCAGCGCGGGCGACGACACGTTCGCCGACGTGGTCGAGAAGTCGCCGTTGCCGGTCCTCGTCGACATGTGGGCACCCTGGTGCGGCCCTTGCCGGACGGTCGGCCCGGCGCTCGAGCAAGTCGCCCGTGAACTCGCCGGCCGGGTCAAGCTGGTCAAGGTGAACGTCGACCACGCGCCGCGGTTGTCCCGGCGCTTCAGCATCCAGGCCGTCCCGACCTTGATGATGGTCGACGGCGGGAAGGTCAAGGCCCGCCAGTCCGGCGCCGCCCCCGCTGCAGTCCTGCGCCGCTGGGTCGAACAGTCCCTGCCACAACCGCGCGGGACGCGATGACTGAGCGTGAGCCGCGGAACAGAAGGGCGCGGCCGCATCCACTGGGGAGGGGATGCGGCCGCGCCCGGTGGCGTCAGTTCGGAGAACCGACGCCGGTCAGGATGCGGCTGCGGATGTAGCGGCCGGATTCGGTCAGCACACCCGTGCCCTTGAACGTCGTTCCGGAGCAGGTGCCCTGCTTGAAGGCCGAATTCGATTCGCGGCCGTCGGACAGGCTCCACATGCCGTAGCTGATCTTCAGGCTCTTCAGCAGGTCCAGCCACGCGGTGGTGCCGGCGAAGTCGTTGGCGCCGTCACCGGTGAACGTCTGGGTGCCGAACTCGCTGACGAACAGCGGCAGGCTCTTCGCCGCCCGGGCAACCGCCGCGCGCCGGTCCGCGCCGTGCGACGCGGCGTAGAAGTGGAACGTGTACATCACGTTCTTGAACGTCACCGGGTCGTCGATGATCTCCTGCTCGGTGGCGCCGTCGGTCAGGCCGAGCGAGGAGAAGCCGCGGGTGCCGACCAGCACCACGCTGTTCGGCGAGTTCTTCCGGATCACCGGGATGACCTGGTCCGCGTAGGACTTGATGGCCGTCCAGCTGACCCCGTTCGGCTCGTTGGCGACCTCGTAGATCACGTTGTTGTTGCCGGCGTGCTTGGCGGTCACGTTCGCGAAGAACGTCTTGGCCAGACCGAGGTTGAAGTTCGGGTCGCCCGGCGTGAGGATGTGGAAGTCCACGATCACGTACAGGCCGAGCTTGGTGGCGGTGTCGACCAGGCCGTTGACCTTGTTGGTGAAGCCGGTCGGGTCGGTCTCCAGGCCGCCCTCCTGGACGTACATCGAGAGCCGGATGAAGTCCGCGTTCCAGTCGTTGCGAATCGCGTCGAGCGAGCCGGCGTTCACGCAGTTGGGGAAGAACTGCAGGCCGTGGCTGCTCATGCCGCGCAGCTGGATCGCCGTGCCGCTCTGGTTGCACAGCTTGGTCCCGCAGACGCTGAGCTGTCCGTTGACCGCAACCGGGGTTCCGGTCGGCGCCTTGGTGGCCGGCGCGGTGACCGTGGCGGTGGCGGCGGGCGCGGTGGTCGCCGGCGCGGTGGCCGGGGCCTTGGTCACCGGCGCGGTGGTCGGCTTCGCCGTGGCGGTCCTGGTGGCGGCCGGCATGCTCGTCGGCTGCTGCGCGGAGGCGCCGCCGCCGGTGTTCAGCGTGCAGGGGGCCAATGTGGCGGCGTTCAGGTTCGGCCGCGGCGCGTTGCGCCCGATGGCGATCTCGATCCGTTCGATGGTCGAGATCCGCTTGTCCTTGAGGGGACCGAGGATCGCGTTCTGGATGAAGTTCTGGCCGCCCTGGCCGACCGTGCTCTTCAGCCGGTTGTTGGCCTCGGCGATCTGGGTGTTGAGCAGTTGCAGGTTGCGCTGCACGTCGGCCTGCTGCTGGGCCGGAACAGCCACATTGATCTTCACTTGAGGACAGTTGACCGTCGGCACCGTCTCCCCGGCCGACGCCACCCCGATCCCGACACCCGCCGCCACCACGGCGACGGCGCCGACCGCGACCACCTGCCAGCGCCGAACCCGGCTGCTGGCACGACTCCACCGCGATCTGTACATTTGTATCCCGCGCCTTCCGCCGGAAGCCTGAACCTGTTTCTCGTTGCAGGCAGCAGTACGGGAGCGCTCCCATGAGTGGATCAACCCGGCGCGATCTTTTTCGGGAACGCCCGCGAGCCGGAACAGCGGCTGAAGCGCCGTCCACTACCCCGCCGGCACGCCCGCGAGCCGGAACAGCAGCTGAAGCGCCGTCCACTACCCCGCCGGCACGCCCGCGAGCCGGAACAGCGGCTGAAGCGCCGCCCACTCCCCCGCCGGCACGCCCGACGGACGCGGAGCTCAAAGCGGTCGGCGACGCGCTGAGGGAAACGACGGCACGGCACGGCCACGGGACCGTCCGTAGACAAGGTCACCATCTGGTCCAACCGGCCGGTCAGTAAAGTTCAGGCCGCCGTTCGCCTACGCCTCCCCGTGTCGCTGCACGACACCGAGCTGTCGAAGCGTTTTCCGGCAGCAGGCTCGCCAGGAAATCGCCGGCGCGGCGCGCGAAGAGGTGGGCCCCTCGTTCAGCGGATCGGATCCGGGCTTCGTCGGCGGCGGCTCGTACGACGTCGACGGGCTCGCCGCGGGCGTGCAGCAGACGCGCCCGCAGCAGCAGCAGGAGTCCTTCGGCATAGCGCTGGCCGTAGGCCTTGACGGCCTGGCCGGCCCGGTCGAGGGCGGCCTCGGCGTGGTCGGGCATCCCGGCGGATCCATCAGCTCGTTCGTGCTGACCGGCCGGCCCGCCCGGGCCAGCAGCAGGGCCAGCAGATAAGCCTGCCGCCGCGGGCCGGCGTCCACTTCGACGCCGTCGCGCCACACCCGTAACGGACCAAGAACTTGAAGGCGTACGCGGGGATCACCGGGCAAGGCCACGCCGACTCCCAGACGATGCGAAAGATTGCCCCGCCGACGAGCCGCGGAAGAGCGCATGTCAGCAGCGCGAAACCGGCCGGGTCCATCAGCGCGATGATCAGTGGACCGTGCGCACTTCCAGGGCCTCCGTCGCGCCGCAATCCGCCGGCGCCGGGACGGGCCGTCCCCGTACTGTGGCAATCTGCCCGTCGGTGAGCCGAGCGGCTGCGTCGCCGGTCAGCGCCCACCGGCGGCCGTTCACGGTGAGCACGACGCACCCGCCGGCGGTGTCGACCGTGCCGGTGAGCACGATCGGCGCGCCGACCCGGTCCACGGGGTTGTCCGGGTCGCCCCGGGACGGGCCCGGTGACGGATCAGGCCGCGGATGGCCGGACGACGGGGTGGTGGCGGGCACGGTGGCTCCTGACGAGGCGGGCGCGCGGCTGCTGACCGCGGGTGCGGGGCTCGGATTGTTGCCGCAGCCGGCGAGGGCCACGATCAGCAGGGCACCCAGAGCTTGCAGATACTTACGCATGCAGATGTGACGCATGGGACGCTGTGCCGGTTTCCTCAATCTACACACGAATAGAACTCGATGATTGTGCCGGGTGATCCAGTCCTGAAGATTCCACTTGAGCGTTCCCGCCGACCGGCGAGACGTCCCAGGGGGAGGTTCAGGCAGTGTTGCCTCAACACAGACTCAGCACGCGGCGGCGGTTCCTGGCTGCCGGCGCCGCTGTGATCGCCGTGATCGGGCTCGTCCCGGCCGGCGCCGCGGCCACTCCCGGCGGCGACCCACGTCCCGGACCGTACCGGCGCCACCAGCAGGTCGCCCAGGAACGCGTGGCGCAGGCCGGCCAGGCGAAGACCAGCCTGCGGGCCGCCGACGAGGACGAGGGCGAGGATCCCGAGGAGATCGCCGAACAGGCCGAACAGTACGCCGAAGCCCGTTCCGCCCCGGGAATCGTCGCCCCGGGCGCCTACACCGCGGCGTGGCGCGAGTTGCAGGCGATGGCCCGCACGCCGGGCCGCTGGCAGCATGTCACCGATCGGCCGTACAACTCGGACGATCCGCACTACCGAGACATCAACAGCAACTCCTCCGGCGGCGCCGGGCTGGTCACCGGGCGCATCACCGGGCTGGCCGCGGACGACGCCGGATACGTCTGGGCCGGCGCCGCGAACGGCGGGGTCTGGCGCTCGCGCACCGGCGGTGGCCGCTGGGAGCCGATCGCCGCGAACCTGCCGTCGCCGTCCACCGGTGACCTGCGCCTGGACCGGGCCGGGCGGCTCTGGTACGCCACCGGTGAGGGCAACACCAGCGCCACGTCGTTCGTCGGCAGCGGCGTCTACATGCTGCGCAACCCCCGGTCCGGCAGCTTCTCGGCCCGCGACCGGGTGGGCGGCACCGAGCTGGAGAGCACGATCATCCGCAAGCTGCGCATCCTGGGCACGACCGCGTGGGTGGCGACGAACCGGGGCGCGTACAGCCACTCGGTCACCGACCTGTCCGGGCCGTGGAAGCAGGAGTTCGTCCCGAACCCGGACTTCCTGCCCGGCGGCGCGCAGGCCACCGACCCGAACGCGCCGTACAAGAACATCATCAACGACTTCGCGGCCGACCCGAAGGACCCGGCGCGGGTGATCGTCGCGGCCGGGTGGCGCAGCGGCGACACGTACAACGGCTTCTACAGCCGGGTCGGCGGTGCCTGGCAGCGTGTCACGCTGGCCGGTGACATCGCCTCCGACGCCGCGAACGTCGGCACCGTGACCTTCGCCGCCGCGGCCGACGGTTCCCGCTACTACGCGATCGAGCAGTCCCCGGCGCAGCTGGCCACCAACCCGGACAGCAACCTGCAGGGCGTGTACGTGTCGCGGTCCGGCTCGCCGTTCGGCCCGTGGACCCTCGCCGCGGACTACCACAAGCTGGCCGCGTCCGGTTCGGCGCTGACCGATCCGGGATACATGCCGGGCGTGCAGGCCTGGTACAACCAGTTCCTGCAGGTCGACCCGACCGATCCGGACCACGTGTACCTGGGCCTGGAGGAGGTCTTCGAGACCCGGAACGGCGGGACGACGTGGACGACGCCGGGTCCGTACTGGAACTTCGGTTTCGACTGCTGGAGCATCGACCCGGCCAAGCAGACCGGTGACTGTCACCAGACCACCCATCCGGATCAGCACTCGGTCGCGATCGGCTCGTACCACGGAAAGCGGTTCGTGGTCGTCGGCGACGACGGGGGCACCTACCGGCGGCCGTTGCGCGGGTCCGCGGACGCCGCCGGGCACGCCACAGACTGGACGCCCCTCAACGACGGCACGATCGACGTGCTGCAATACTACTCGGTCGGTGTCGGCCGGGACCGCGGCGGCGTCGCCGTCTCCGGCGGTCTGCAGGACAACGGCCAGTCGATCCTGCGGCCCGGTGACCGGGTGATGGGCTCCAACTTCGGCGGGGACGGCGGCGACACGATCGTCGACCCGGCCCACGGCTGCAACATCGCCCAGGAGTACGTCTACCTCGACGTCTGGGTGACCAACAACTGCGCCGTCAACGACGGCCGATGGACCACCGACCCGAGCCTGGCGACCAGCTACCACGTCCCGCCGCCGGACAACGAGACCGGCGAGGCCCGGTTCATCGCCCCGCTCAACGCCGACCCGCGCAACCCGGCGACCTGGGTCGCCGGCGGCCGGCACGTCTGGCTCAACACCAAGGGGTACGCGATCCGGTCGTCCGCCGACTGGATCAACCTGTACGACCTGGGCGCGGGACACACCGCCACCGCCGTGGTCACCAGCGGCGGCCTGGTCTACGCCGGCTGGTGCGGGCCCTGCAACAACCAGGGCTTCACCCGCGGCATCGCGGTCGGCCGCACCGACGGCACCGGTTGGCACCAGCTCACCCTGCCGGTCGACGGCACCCTCCCGAACCGGTACGTCGCCGGCTTCGACGTCGACCCGGGCAACCCGCGGCACGTGGTCGTCGCCATCAACGGCTTCTCCCGCCGCTGGACCGAGGGCCCCGGCGCCGGGATCGGTCACGTCTTCGAATCCACCGACGCCGGCGAGCACTGGACCGACATCTCCGGGAACCTGCCCGACATCCCGGCCGACTCGGTCACGCTGATCCGCGGCGGTGGCCTGGTCGCGGCCACCGACAACGCGGTCTTCTACCGGCCCGCTCACCAGCGGACCTGGTACGTGCTCGGGCGCAACCTGCCCACCACGACCACCCTGCAGCTCCGTACCGATCCCGGTGGGCGGCGCCTGTACGCGGCCACCCACGGTCGCGGCATCTGGTCGTACGACCTGACGCAGCTACCGCACTGACCGGCCGATCACCCGGGTGACGCTCAGCCGAGCGGGGTGCCGTCACGGGCCCCGCGAAGCTGACGCCGGGTGATCGACGGGACACGGCCTAAGTGGTCCGAGCCGTAAGTCCTTCGGGGGTTATGCGGCCAGGGCGAGTGCGGCAGGCTGGTGATCGCAGCCGGCGGGTTGCTGGAGGTTCTGCTCTTTCTGTTCGTGTCGCTCGATCCGGGCCAAGAGGTCCTCGAGGTCGGCCGGGGTGAACTTCCATCTGAAGGGCCGGGCGGTCGCGTTGTAACGCTGCTCGAAGGCGGCGAGTCGGTCTTCGACCTGGTCAAGGCTGGTGAAGTCGTTGGGTGTGAGGACTTTGCGCTGGACGATCGAGAAGTAGATCTCGATCTGGTTGGTCCAAGAGGCGTGGATCGGGGTGTGAACCATGACCGCGTTCGGGAACCGCTGCGCGAGCCGCTCGGCTGCGGCCTGGCCGCGGTGTGAGGACCCGTTGTCGACCACCCAGAACACGCGTTTCGCCGAGGCGTAGGGCTCTTGGGTCATGACTTGTTCGACCAGGGTCATGAACGGCAGGATGCCGGTCTTCGC